>JAFXRG010000017.1 GCA_017526525.1 Clostridia bacterium
CGCCCTGGACGCCAAAACGGAATACGAGCTGGTGAAGGCGGTCCGGGACCGGGGCATTTCCTGCATTGTTGTGGCCCACAGGCTTTCCACCATCCGCGACTGCGACGAAATCATTGTGATGAAGAACGGGCGGATTGAGGAACGCGGAACCCACGAGGAGCTGTATGCAAAGGGCGGAGCCTATACAGAGCTGGTGACCAGTGAATAAGGAATTGCGGGAAACGGATTTCTGTCGAAGGGAGAACATCAATGGGCTGGTTTAGTGAACAAATCAAACAGCGCATGGAAAGCGACCAGAATATACTGGAAGATTCCTTTTTCCGGATGGCCAGCGTTGTCATGGACAAATGGAATGCGGAGCGGCTGGAGGATGAACGGCTGATTGCGAAGGAATCGCTGGAAGAGATCCTGAAATACTACCATTTTAAAGCCATCGAGGTTCCGGACAGCATCAAGGACGTGGAAAAGCAGATGGAATACGTGCTGCGGCCGACGGGCCTGATGATCCGGGAAGTGAAGCTGGAGGAAAACTGGCAGAACAACGCCTACGGTCCCATGCTGGGATACCTGCGGGAAAGCGGCGCGACGGTGGCGCTGCTGCCCGGAACCGTGACCGGATACTATTTCCGGGATCCGGCCACGGGAAAGAAAACGAGGGTGACCCGGAAAAACGCGCAGATTTTCTCCCGGGACGCCATCTGCTTCTACCAGCCCCTGCCTATGAAAAAACTCGGGGTGCCGGATCTTCTGCTCTTTATGAAGAAAAACATTTCCACCGGGGACCTGATTCTGATTGTTCTTGCAACGCTGGCCTGTACGCTGGTGGGCTTTATTGAACCGCGGGTGTACAACCTGGTGACCGGCAAAATCCTGAGCAGCAGGAACATGCCGCTGCTGATGGGCATGGCGGTGTTCCTGCTGACCAGTTCCTTTGCCAACCAGCTGATTGAACTGGTGCGCAACCTGCTGATGGAACGGATCAACACCAAGACGTCCGTTGCGGTGGAAGCCTCCGTGATGATGCGGATTCTTTCGCTGCCGGTGAGCTTTTTCCGGCAGTTTTCCTCCGGTGAGCTGGCCAGCCGGGCTTCCAGCGTCAACAACCTGTGCACGATGATCCTGAACAACATCCTGTCCATCGGCCTGAGCAGCCTGATGTCCCTGCTGTATGTGACGCAGATTTTCAACTATGCCCCCGCGCTGGTGCTGCCCTCCATCCTGATCGTTATCGCCACGGTGACCATCAGCGTGACGGCTTCCATTGTGCAGATGGGCGTGACCCGGCGGAAAATGAAACTGAGCGCCGAAGAGACCGGCATGAGTTACGCGATGCTCAACGGCGTTCAGAAAATCCGTCTTTCCGGATCGGAAAAACGGGTGTTTGCCCGGTGGGGACGACTGTATGCCCGGGGCGCGAGGCTGGACTACAATCCGCCGATGTTCCTGAAGCTCAATACCGTGATTACCACGGCCATCTCCCTGATCGGTACGGTGATCCTGTACTACCTGGCGGTGGAAACCCATGTGGCGCCCAGTGAATACCTGGCTTTCAACGCTGCCTACGGGCGGGTGATGGGCGCGTTTACCGCCCTGGCCGGCATTGCCATCTCCGTGGCGTCCATCCGCCCCGTGCTGGAAATGACGGAACCGATCCTGAAAGCGGAACCGGAAGTGACGGAAGAAAAGCAGGTTGTGGAATCCGTGAGCGGGCACATCGAAATGGACCATATTTCCTTCCGCTACGATGAAAGAAGCCCTTACGTGCTGGAGGACCTGAGCCTGGATATCCGCGCCGGGGAATACGTGGCGATCGTCGGCCGCACAGGATGCGGCAAGTCCACGCTGGTGCGGCTGCTGCTGGGCTTTGAAAAGCCCGAGAAGGGGACCATTTTCTATGACCAGCGGGATATGAACAACCTGGATCCCCGGTCCCTGCGGAAGCATATCGGCGTTGTGACCCAGAACGGCCAGCTGTTCCAGAGCGACATTTACTCCAACATCGTGATTTCAGCGCCGCAGCTGAAGCTGGAGGACGCCTGGGAGGCGGCGGAAATTGCCGGCATCGCCCAGGATATACGGGAAATGCCCATGGGAATGCAGACGATGATTTCCGAAGGCCAGGGCGGCATTTCCGGCGGACAGAAGCAGCGGCTGATGATTGCCCGGGCGATTGCCCCCAAGCCGAAAATCCTGATTTTTGACGAGGCAACCTCCGCACTGGACAACATGACCCAGAAACAGGTATCCGATGCGCTGGACCGGCTGAAATGTACCAGGATCGTCATTGCGCACCGGCTGTCCACCATCCGGCACTGCGACCGGATTCTTGTGATGAAGCAGGGTGAAATTATTGAAGAAGGGACCTATGACGCACTGATTGAAAAGAACGGGTATTTCGCCGAGCTGGTTTCCCGGCAGCGGCTGGATACCTGAGGAACCGGGCCGGAGCTCAGGCCCGGGAATGCTCCGGCGGTTTCCGGATCCGCTTACGGCCGGGAACGACGGCGCCCTGCGGGCAGACCAGCAGGCAGAGATGGCAGCCGACACATTTCTTTCCGTTGAGCACCGGACGGCGGTTTTCATCCAGGCGAAGCGCCTGATGGCCGCCATCCTCGCAGGAAATGACGCAGCGTCCGCAGCCGATGCAGCGCTCCGGCAGCACGGAAGGGAAGACGACGGTATCCCGCTCCAGCGGCTCGGTGGTGCCGCTGAGGGAATCCAGCCCCAGCCCCACGAGCTGCTTCACGGAGGAGAAGCCTTTCTCCGCCAGGTACAGATTCAGGCCGGCTTTCAGATCGTCAATCACCCGGTATCCGTACTGCATGACAGAGGTGGTGACCTGGACGGAGCTGCCGCCCAGCAGGATGAAATCCAGCGCGTCCTGCCAGGTTTCCACGCCGCCCATGGCGGAAATATGCATGCCCTTCAGGGCAGGATTCTGCGCCAGCTCAGCCACAAAACGGAGGGCGATGGGACGCACGGCGTTGCCGCTGTAACCGCCCACGGCGCTCTGCCCGTGGACCGACGGGGCGGACACGAAGGTATGCGGGTTCACCCCGGTAACGGATTTGATGGTATTAATGGCGGCAATACCGTCCGCGCCGCCCCGGAGAGCCGCCTCCGCGGCGGGACTCATGGCGGCGACATTGGGCGTCAGCTTGGCCAGCACCGGGATGGTGCAGGCCTTTTTGGCAGAGGCGGTAAACCGCTCTACCAGCTCCGGCACCTGGCCGATATCGCTTCCCAGGCCTCCGTCGGCCATGTTGGGACAGGAAAAATTCAACTCCACCGCATCCGCGCCGTTTTCCTGGCAGCGGCGGGCAAGCTCGCCCCACTCCGCTTCATTCTGGCCCATGATGGACGCCAGGATGAATTTGGCGGGGTATTTCTTTTTCAGCCGGCGGAAGATTTCCATGTTTTCTGACACGCTGTGGTCGGACAGCTGTTCAATATTCTTGAAGCCGATGATGCCGCCGTCACTGCCGGAAATGGCGGAGAAACGGGGAGAGGCTTCATGAATATCCATGGAGCAGATGGTTTTGAAGCAGGCGCCGGCCCAGCCGGCCTCAAAGGCCCGGGCGCACATGTCGTAGGTACTGGCCACCACGGAGGAGGACAGGAGGAAGGGGTTTTCCAGCGGAATTCCGCACAGATCGCACTTCAGGAGGTCCTCGTTTTCCGGAATCGGGGTTTCGCAGGCGGGCTTCACCTGGAAATACAGCCGGTTGATCAGGTCCCGGATGGGAACCTCTCCCGGACGGACGCAATGCCGTTCGCAGGGAGCCCGGCAGGTGATGCAGGGATTCTGCTCCGGAAGCCGCTGGGCAGCGACCTGCTCGTTCCGGAACCAGATGCTCTGCAGCAGGCCGGAAGGATTCAGGCGGGAACAGGCCTGATCACAGGGAGCATCCTTGCACAGGGTACAGCGAATCAGATCTGAACGCGGAATCATGGGCGATAACGGAATCATGGGCATTCTCCTTTTTTATATTGTAATTGGACCGGTACAAAAAACGGCGTTCCGGCAACAGGCCGGGAACGCCGTAAGCGATTCTGTCAGGCAATTTTTTTCAGAATGGTCATTTCGACCGTATGGTTCCGGATGCTGACTTTCACATCGTCCGCCACATGGGCGACGACGGATTTTTCCAGCTCGTCCCACGCTTCGCGGGTTTCTACGTCGCCCTGGTTGCGCATCCGGGCGGCGAGCTCTTCCTCATACCGCAGCATGGACCACTCATAGTCCAGCGGGGAGGTTCCGCTTTCTTCATAGATGCCGGAAACCAGCGGACCGGCGCAGGCGGCGACGTCTTCATCCGCCTGGAGGTCGAAGAAATTCCGCAGGCGGCCCATCAGCCCGCGGGCTGATTCGTTCTTTCCGCTGGTTGAGGCGGAAAGAAGCTGGGCACGCTTGGTGCTGTTCATCCGCGTGGAAACGCGCAGATGAAGCTGATAGACGGAATCTTCATCTTCAATCCAGAAGGTGCCGTCTGTTTCGCCGGTGATGGACCGCATCATTCCCATCATTTCTTCTGTGAGCAGGCGCAGATGCAGGGCGTTTTTCGGGGAAAGATCCTTATAGGCCGCTACCTTGTCCACCAGTTCAAGGGCAGCGCTTGTCTGACTTCCCTTGCCGGAAACGTGGATTACGTCTGTCTTCATATTGGCCCCGCTCCTGTTACTCGATGGTCAGGATGTCGGAGAAACCGGTTACTTCGAACACTTCCTGCACGATTTCGTTGACATTCTTGATTTTCATGCCGCCCTTGCCGCTCATGGTTTTGTGGGCAGAAAGAAGCACGCGCAGTCCGGCGGAAGAGATATAGTCCAGCTTGGCGAAGTCCAGGGTCAGGGAATCGGCATCTCCCATGGTTTTGTTCAGCTCGGCTTCCAGTTCCGGGGCAGTCATGGTGTCCAGACGGCCTTCCAGGGCGATAACCAGGGCTTTGTCGTTTTTGTTGGTGGTAATGGTCATTGTTTTTCCTCCTTCAGTCATGCAAAGAAAGACCCTTGCAATGGATGAACTTATCAAAATTCACATTATTCTAACATGTTTATTATGAAATTTCAATCAGTTTCTTTCATTTCGGACGAAACGCATATCTTTTTCAGCATCTGACGATTTAATCAGGAACGAAAGCACTGCTGCGGCTGTTCCGCCGCATCAATTGCCTTCTGCGTATCGGCATCCGCTTCGCCGGTCACGGGCAGTCCGTGCGTCTCCTGGAACTTCCGGACCGCCGCCTCGGTCAGTTCTCCGTAAAAGCCGGTAGGTTCATCCCCGTCGATGGTCAGCAGGTTCATTGCCATCAATCCTGCCTGGATCCGGCAGATGTTCCAGCTGTAGTCTCCCATCCGGCAGGTCCGGTGGTCTTCCGTGTACGCGCGCGGTGCGGGCATGGGTTCGGGATGATAGTCTGCCGTTTCGTTGGGCTCCATGCCCAGCAGCTCGTTCAGTGTCAGCAGCTGATAGCCCTGGGAAATCACCCAGGGAACGAACTCCTCCAGCTTCCCGATATCACCGTCTACGGTGTGAAACAGATAAATCGCTCCGGGGCTGAGTTCCCGCCTGATCTCTTCCATATCGACGTCCGTACCGCAGCAGCTCCATTGCATGACGCCCCTGAACCCGAGCTGGATCAGATAGTTGTGCGTCCGCAGATCCGTTATACCGTCCCCGCCCATCAGCCGGAAAAAATGCTGCCGGTAATTCACGCCCAGAATGCTGTTTACTTTCTGCCCCTGTGCCCAGATTTCCCGGGCCATTTCCGTCTCCGGCGCCCGGAAGATCCGCGCGTGACTCATCGTATGGTTTTCGATCTCAAACCCTTTTTCCAGGACACACTGCCTGATGATTTCCGCCGCGCCGGGGAAGGAAAGGGCATTCCCGATGGGAAACAGCGTCAGCCCTGCGCCGTATTGATCGAAAATACGCACAATGCGCCGCAGGTTTTCCGTCCGGTCGCAGTCGTCCACCGTCACCGCGATCTTCCGTTCTTCTGTTTTCGCCCGGAAGAACACCGGCAGATACCTGTCATTTCCCTGCTTGTTCATCCTGTCCTCTTCCTTTTCGAACGTTCTGTCCCGCTCCTATCATATGTTGAATATCGCATTATTGTCAATCTTGCATTCCTTCCGCTTATGCATTAGTATAAAAGGGAAACACTGCTTCCCCGGGCTGTCAAAATCAGAATGCCTGATCCGTCATGAGCGATGATGGATTCTCTTCAGAAAGGAGCAGGTCTGCCGCGGTGCTGGTATATGATACGTTTGATCAATGGCTGGCGGAGAACAGCTTTCAGGCCGTCTATCTGTATGACTGCGATGAAAACCGTGTCCTGTATGCCCGCAATGAGCACATGCCGGCGCCGGTTGCCTCGCTCACCAAGATCGCGACGGCCATGGCGGCGCTGGAATGTGTGGCCGATCCGGACGGCACAGTCATTGAGGTAACCCGTCCCGCCGTAAACGAGGTGCACCGGCTCGACGGATTCTGCGCCGGTTTTGACGAGCAGATCGGTATGCGTTTTTCCGTAACGGAATACCTTTCCGGCCTCCTGATTGCTTCCGGGTGCGAAGCAGGTATGCTGCTCGCCGATTCCCTGTGCGCGGGAGACCGGGACGCCTTTGTCGCCCGGATGAACCGGCTCGCCCTTCGCGCGGGATGCCGGAACACCTGCTTCCGTGATCCCTGCGGCCTGCTCGATGAGGGCGTGTCGTCCGCTTTTGATGTCTTTCTTCTTTTCCACCGAATGCTGGAGATCCCGCTTCTGCGCGGGATTGCTTCCGCCACCACCCGGATTATTCCCGGTTTGCCGGATCCCGTTCTGACGACGAACAGACTGAAGCGTTTCGCCAGTCCTGTTTTCTTTCCCTACGCCGCCTGCGGCAAAACGGGAACATCGGACCTGGCGGGAAAGTGCCTGGCCTGTTCCTATGAGCGCAGGGGCAAAACGTACATTGCCGTCGTGCTGGGTTATCCTTTTGTCCTGGGAAAAACGGCGGGGGATTCATTCTGGAAGGGTGCAGCCGATTCCCTGCTCTGCACTGCCTTCGCCCGGGAAGGAGCCTTTATGCGGGTGACTCTTGACCGGCATTTGCTGAAGGCGGGCGTCGGTGACCGACTCCCGCTCTTTCCCCGCGCGGTTTTCAACAACACCGGTGAAGAGCCCCGATTCCGTTTCCGTTCACTGAATCCCGAGGTGGCCGCCGTGAACGGGCAGGGCCTGGTTACGGTTCTGCAGCCGGGGCTTGCGCAGATCGAAATCCTCTCGCAGACAGGGGACTACGACCTGGCCTGCGTCAATGCCTGCGGTTCAGATCCTGTGAGTGTCAGCCGTCCCCACGGGGTCGGCGCCATCTCCGTTTATCCCTCTTTTTAGGAGAACACCCATGTCGATCTGTTTTTATGAAGGTTATCTCAGAAACAGGCTTTCCCTCTGCCGCGAGCTTGGCCTTCCGGATGCGTCCGGGGAGCGGGCTGTCCTGGAGGCAGGCTTTCGCCGCTGGGGAGCGGGCCTTCCTGATCATCTGTACGGCGCCTTCGCCTTCGTTTTCCGGCTTCCGGAAAGAGGCGCTTTTTTTGCCGCCAGGGATCATCTCGGCCTGCAGCCTTTCTTTTATTACGTCACTGAAGACAGCACACTGCTCTTTGCCTCGGATGTGAACGATCTCCTCCGCGACCGCCGGGTCCGCCGGGCACTGGATCCGGAGGCCCTGCAGCATTATATGCACTTCGGCTATCCCGTCGGGGAGAAAACTCTCTGGCAGGGAATCCGTAAGCTCCTGCCCGGCCGAACCCTGACCTTCCGGGACGGGGAAGCCTGTATTTCGACTTACTGGAAACCGACGTTTCACCCGGATTATTCCCGCACGGAGGAAGCCTGGGCGGCGGATATCGATGAAGTGCTTCGCCTGATCCTTTCCGAGGACCGTGAAAACTTTGATTTCCGCTCGGCCTTTTCCTTCCTCTCCGGCGGCGTAGACTCCGCTTATCTGCTCGCGCACTCCGGTGTGCCCCGGGCGGTCGGGATCGGGTATCCCGGTGAACCTGTCAGTGAATTGCCACTTGCCGCCAAAGCTGCGCAAACCCTGGGCGCAGACTTTTCCGGCGTGGATGTCACCCCCGAAGCTTTCTTTGATGCCGTACCGCGGGTCGTCCGCCGGCTGGGCCTGCCCCTGGCGGACGCTTCCGCCGTCGCCTTCGCCCTCGGATGTGAACAGGCGGCGCAAACCGGCGCGGTCTGCTTCTCCGGGGAAGGTGCGGATGAATTCTTCGCCGGTTATCGGATTTACCGGCGCGCCGATGAGCTGGCGCAGTCCGGCGGCCCCTGGCATTACGGCTGTGCCGGCGTCATGGAAGCGGAGGACGCTGCTCCGCTGCTGAAGCAGGAGCGGCTTTTCCCCTGCGAACCGCTGGTGAAGGACCTGTATGCGGACTCGGAAGCGGACGAGCATCTGTCCCGTCTCCTGCGGATTGACTGTGCGCTCTGGCTGGAAGGGGACATCCTCTTCGGGGTCGCCGGCTCCGCCGGAGCTGCAGGCCTGCGGCTTCTCCTGCCCTATGCGGATCGGCGCCTCTTTGAACTTTCCGCCCGCATTCCATCCTCCCTGAAGCGGAAGGACGGCGTTGAAAAATATATCCTGCGCCGGGCTGCGGAAAAACGCCTTCCCCGTGAAACGGCCTTCCGGCCGAAAGTCGGCTTTTCGGTGCCCGTCCGCGGCTGGCTGCGCAGGGAACCCTTCCGTTCCCGGGCGGAATTGATCCTCTTCGGAGCCCGCTCGTCCCGTCTTTTCGACCAGACCCTGCTCCGCCGGTACTGGTCAGCCTTTCAGGACGGAAATGACGCGATCTGGCAGATCTCTTATGCCGCTTATGTTCTTCTGGTCTGGCTCCGGGAATTTGATATGTGAAACGCAAGGGAGATAGCTTCAGAATGGTTTTGACGGTATTGACGGTTCTTCTTGTTCTCCTGGGGGCGTTCCTGCTGCTCTTCGCGGGCATATCGGTCTATGCCCTGGTCCTGATGAAAAAGCGGCCCCCGCTGGCCCTGTATGAAGCCCGCAAAAGGGAGGCGGATTATCTTCCCCTTTCCGCCGTTCCTGCCCGGATGACGGAATTGCTGGTGGAGATGGAGGACAGCGATTTCTATACCCACCGCGGCGTTGACCCCGGTGAAATCCGCTGCGCCATTCATCTGAATTTCGGCGCGAAGAAGATTGTCTACGGCGGCAGTACCATCACCATGCAGCTGGCCAAGAACCTCTATTTCCGCTTCACACACAACTATCTGCGCAAAACAGCGGAAATCCTGATCGCTTTGGCCCTCGAACGGAAAATGGGCAAGGAGCGCATCCTGGATTTCTATATCAATATCATCTACTTCGGCAACGGGACTTACGGCCTTTCGGAAGCGGCCCGGTTTTACTTCAGCAAACCGGCCTCAGCCCTGACGCTGAATCAGATGTTCCTCCTGGCCTGTCTCCCGGCAATCCCCACCAGGGGCAACCCCATTCAGTATCCTGAAGTCTTCGAACGCGTCCGGAACAGGCGCCTGAATTATCTTCTCAGGGAGAAGAAAAAGCCGCTCATCTCGCAGGATGAAGCTGCTGGGATTTTCGCGAATACCGCATCGTGCCTGGACCCGGAGCTGAGAAAACCGGATGATTTTACCCGCTCCTATCCCCAGACCATTCCCTGCATCAACGAACGCTTCGGCAGATTTGCTCCGAAGGGGCAGAAAGCATGATTCAGAATCACAGGGACGGCTCTCATTGACTTAATCGGAGGTGTTTTCATGAATCTGACCCTGGAAAACATCCAGCTGACCGTTGAGCGGGCGGACCGCTTTATGGAAGCCAACGGCTCGGACCGCCAGAAGCGGCTGGGCTACCGCCTGCTGCTGGAGCAGCTGCTGCTGGGCTACCGGGACCTGTACGGAGAAGAAGTCTCCTATCGCCTGGTTCTGAAACGCACATTGAAACGGGTGTTCCTGTCGCTGCATGTCGCCTGTGAAAGCAGGAACCTGCTGAAGGAGCAGGTAAGCTTCATTGCCGAAAAAATACGGGACAATTTTCCCCACGGCCTTTTCTGGAAATACATCAGGCATGAGAACGTCATTTTCTGCACTTTCCAGACTCCCATCATGGGCTACCGGAGCATCCGGTATATCTGGCAGTATATGCGGAATGAAAAGCACACCTTCCGGTGGGCTGTATTCCTGCGTTTTCTCAATATGGCGCTCTCCGTCCTGGAACCGCTGCTCTCCGCCTGGATCATCGTGGCCTATACGGAGTCAGAAATCGAGAAAATTGCCCTGCTGGCGCTGCTGATCCTGGGCCAGGGGGTGCTGAGCAGCCTGATCAACTATGGCGCGAGCCGCATGCTCCGGGCGACCTACGCGTCCATGCAGAAACGGATGCAGATCGATCTGGCGGAGCGGATTCTGCGCATCCGGACAGACCGGATGGACAAAGCCGGCAGCGGTGCCTTTTCACGGCGCCTGCTGAATGATACCGCCGATATCGTTGACGGGATCGATGAACTCCTGGGAACGTTCACGGAAGCCTTCCGGCTGATCAGCCTGCTGATCGGTTTTGCCATCGTCTCCGTTCCGATGTTTCTGTTCGAGCTGGCGCTTTTTGTGATCTATATGCTCATTCAGCGGGCGCACAGCAAAAGCCTGCAGCAGAACGGCCGTGAAACCAGCGTGGCTAATGAACGGCACAGCGGCTTTGTCAGCGAAATGGCCCGCGCCCACCGGGATATCAAACTGCTTCACTGTGAAGACAGTTTTATGGAAAAATTCACCGGAAGCGTCCGTGAAAGCGTGGATCTGGCTTCCCGGATGCGCCGCAGGTCAATGAATTTCATTCTGCTGCGCTCCCAGTTTGTCAGCTGGACCAGCTGCGCCTATATGTTTCTGCTGGCGTTTCTGATGGCGCACCACAGCATGGCGCCTTCCACCGCGCTGGTTCTGTTCAACTACAACGGCAGGGTATATACCTGCGCCGCGGATCTGGCGAACCTGATGTCTACCGCTTACAGCCTGGGCGTTTCCATTGAGCGGATTTACCAGCTGATGAACAGTCCGGATTATGCGTGGGAGCAGTTTGGCACCAGGCATCTGGATCATGTGCGCGGCGAGCTGGAATTGCGGGATGTCTCCTTCTCCTACCACCAGGCGGACGGAAAGGAAAACAGGGTGCTGCGCGGCGCCTCCCTGAAAATCCATGCCGGCGAATCGGTGGCCCTGGTAGGACGAAGCGGATGCGGAAAAACCACCATCCTTTCCCTTTTCTCCCGCCTGTATGACGCGGACAGCGGATCGGTCCTGATCGACGGCGTTCCCGTGGAATTGCTGGATCAGGATACGATTCGCGGAAATATCACCGTGGTAAGCCAGATGCCCTATCTGTTCAATATGAGCATCCGGGACAACCTGGCGGTTGTGAAAAAGGACCTGACGGACGAGGAAATGATCGAAGCCTGCAAGGCCGCCTGTATTCATGAGGATATCATGGCCTTCCCGGACGGCTACGGTACGGTGGTCGGAGAAGGCGGCGTGCAGCTGTCCGGCGGTCAGCGCCAGCGGATCGCGCTGGCCCGGAGCCTGCTGCGTGAAACGCCGATTATCATGCTGGACGAAGCTACCTCCGCCCTGGACAACACCACCCAGTCCGAAGTCACCCGGGCGATCGAAAAAACGCGCGGCGGACGCACGGTGATCATCATCGCTCACCGGCTGTCCACCGTCATGAACTGTGAGCGCCTGTTCTTTATCTCAGAGGGCAGGGTACTTGCCTGCGGAACGCATCAGGAGCTGCTGGCAGGCTGCGAGGAATACCGCAGGCTTTACAGCGAGGAGCTCTCCTCCTGACGGGCGCGGCCGGCTGCTGCTGTTTTTTTCCGGAAGGCAGCAAAAAAACCTTGACAAACCAAATATATTGCGTAAAATATAATTTGCAAAAAGAAATTGCGAATCAAGGTATTTGCAAGGGAGGGGAGCGAATGGAAACCGCTAAAAGAGTTGATATAGCAATTATCGGAACGGGGCCGGCGGGCGTGTCCGCCGCTCTGACCGCGGTGAACCGCAACAAGACTGTGCTGCTGCTGGGCAGCCGGGAGATGAGCGAAAAGGTTGCGAAGGCCCACGAAATCCGGAATTATCCCGGGCTTCCGTCCATCAAGGGAGCCGACCTGGCGGAAGCTTTCCGGAAGCACCTGGACGAAGCGGGCGTTACGATTGAGGAAAAACGGGTGGGCACCGTGTACGCCATGGGCGATTATTTTGCCCTGCAGGCAGGGGAGGAAATGCTGGAAGCCCGGACCGTGATCCTGGCCACTGGCGTGGTGCAGGCCAATCCGCTGCCGGGCGAAAAGGAACTGCTGGGGCGGGGCGTCAGCTACTGTGCCACCTGCGACGCGCCCCTGTACCGGGGCAAAACCGCCGCGGTGATCGGATACAGCCCCCGGGAGGAAGCCGAAGCGGCTTTCCTGCAGGAGGTCTGCGAAAAGGTGCTGTATTTCCCGATGTATAAGGAAGAAACGGATCTGCCCGCAGAGGTGGAAGTGATCCGGGAAAAGGTGACCGGCATTGAAGAAGCGGACGGAAAACGGGTGGTCCGGGCCGGAGAGAATACCTGGACGGTGGACGGGGTGTTCGTGCTGCGGGAGGCTGTGGCGCCGGATCAGCTGGTGCCCGGGCTGGAAGCGGACGGCGCCCATGTGCGGGTGAACCGGAAAATGGAAACCAGCCTCCCGGGCGTGTTTGCCTGCGGGGACCTGACGGGAACGCCTTACCAGTATGTCAAGGCAGCGGGAGAAGGCAACGTGGCGGCGATCAGCGCGGCCATGTATGCAGATAAATTAAGGAGGGAAGAAAAATGATTACCAAGATCAATGAACAGGAATTCCAGACCAAAGTGGTGAACGACGATGTGGCGGTGGTGGACTTTTCCGCAACCTGGTGCGGCCCCTGCAAGATGCTGGCGCCGGTGCTGGAGCAGATTTCCGAGGAACTGGGCGGAAAAGCGAACTTCTACAATGTGGACGTGGACGATGACGGCGCGCTGGCGGCCGGTTTCGGCATCAGCTCCGTTCCCACGGTGCTGATCCTGAAGAAGGGCAAAGTGGTGGACCAGTCCCTGGGCTTCCGTCCCGCTCCCGCTGTGAAGAGCTGGATTGAGGGAAATCTGTAACCAGAACTGAGATCCGGTCCGGAGGAAGGAAAAAAATGAGTGAAATGAACAGGGAAACTGAAGAATATCCTCAGCTGCTGCTGAAAAACCAGCTTTGTTTTCCGCTGTACGCCGCAGCCCGCAGGGTGATGAACGAATACAGCCCGCTGCTGAAGCCCTACGGCCTGACCTACACGCAGTACATTGTATTCCTGGCGTTGTGGGAAGAAGGCACCAAGGTGAAGGTGGGCGACCTGGGCCGCAAGCTGTACCTGGACTGCGGCACCCTGACCCCCCTGCTGAAGAAGATGGAGGAAGGCGGCTGGCTGACCCGCTGCCGCTGCAAGGCGGACGAACGGGTGGTTTACGTATCGCTGACGGATGCCGGCTGGAACCTGAGGGAGGAACTGAAGGATATTCCCTGGAAGATGGGCGGCTGTGTGACCCTGGAGCAGGAGGACGCGGCGAACCTGTATACGCTGCTGTACAAACTGCTGGACACCATGAACTGAAACACCGGCGGCGGAGAGGCTGCCCGGTATCTGAAAGGAGAAGAAAGAAAAATGAAAAAGTTAACCGGTATTCTGTTGGCTCTTGTGCTGGCGCTGGCCATCGGCGCTGTTTCCGCGGAGGACGCCGGAGACGCCCTGGCAGAGATTAAGGCTAAGGGAACCCTGACCATTGCCATGGAAGGCGCCTGGCAGCCCTGGACCTATCATGACGAAGAGGGCAACCTGACCGGTTTCGACGTGGAAGTGGGCGCACTGATTGCCGAAGGCCTGGGCGTTCAGCCGGAATACAAGGAAACTGCCTGGGACGGCATCCTGGCCGGGGTGGATTCCGGACGGTTTGACATTGCCTGCAACGGCGTGGGCTACACGGAAAAGCGGGCTGAATCCTACAACTTCAGCACCCCCTATGTTTACACGGAAATGGTGCTGGTGGTCCGGGCGGACAACGAGGACATCAAGACCCTGGAGGACCTGAAGGGCAAGAAGACCGCCAATTCCCCGAACTCCACCTACGCGATGCGGTCCGAAGCCGCGGGCGCGGAAGTGGTTTACGCGGACACCCTGGGCGAAACCATGGAACTGCTGCTGCAGGGCCGGGTGGCTGCCACGCTGAACGCCAAGGATTCCGTGGACGCCTACCTGGCGGAGCATCCGGAAGCCCAGATCAAAATCGTGCTGAGCGTTGCCGGTGAACCGGTGGCCGTTCCCATGCAGAAGGGTGAACGGACGGAGACCCTGAAGGCTGAAATTGACCGGATCCTTGAGGAAGCCCGGCAGAACGGAAAGCTGGCGGAACTGAGCCTGAAGTATTTCGGCCGGGACCTGACGGTAGAAGGTAAATAATCGCATTGACTGTTTTTCTTACGGGTGATGGAGAATGACTGAGAGACTCTGGAATATCCTGGTGGAATCCTTTCCCAAGATGCTGGAATACGGCCTGAAGGTGACGATTCCGCTGACCGTGCTGAGCTTTGCGCTGGCCATTATGGTTGCGCTGCTGGTGGCACTGATTCAGTATGCGCGGGTAAAGGTTCTGCGGCAGATTTGCCGGTTCTATATCTGGATTACCCGGGGTACGCCCCTGCTGGTTCAGCTGTATATTGTGTTTTACGGACTGCCCAAAGTGGGCATTGTGCTGGACGCTTTCCCCGCCGCCGTGCTGGTGCTGGGCCTGAACGAGGCAGCCTATATGGCGGAAACCATCCGCGGCACGCTGGAAAGCGTCAGCACCGGCCAGCTGGAGGCCGGTTACTGCGTGGGAATGACCTGGCCGAAAATCATCTGGCATGTGGTGCTGCCGCAGGCGCTGCGCACCGCGTTCCCGGCCCTGTCCAATTCCATGATCTCCATGCTGAAGGAAACCTCCATGGCCGCGACCATCACGGTCATGGAGATGTTCCGGCAGGCACAGGTCATCAACGGCCGCGTTTATGAGCCGCTGGCGCTGTATGTGGAAGCCGCAGTGATCTATCTCATTTTCTGCACGATCCTGACCTGGGTGCAGCACCGGGGAGAAAAACGGCTGAGCAGCTACGGAGGTGCAAGGGCATGATGCTGGAAATCCGGGATGTCCGGAAGCAATTTGACGGAAACATGGTGCTGGACGGCATCAGCCTGGACGTGAACAAGGGGGACGTGACGGCCATCCTGGGGCCCAGCGGCTCCGGGAAAACCACTTTTTTGCGGTGCCTGAACTTCCTGGAACGGGCGGACGGCGGAACCCTGGTGTTTGACGGGGAAAAGTTTGACCTGCACTCCGCCCGGAAGGCGGAGATTGCCCGGGTGCGGAAAAAGACGGCCTTTGTGTTTCAGAACTACAACCTGTTCCTGAACAAAACGGCCTTGCAGAACGTGACGCTGGGGCTGACCTCCGGCGCCGGCATGCGGAAGGACGAGGCGAAGGAACGGGCTGTGAAGGCCCTGGAAAAGGTGGGCATGGCGGACCGGCTGAACCATTATCCGTCCCAGCTTTCCGGCGGACAGCAGCAGCGGGTGGCCATCGCCCGGGCCATGGCCATGGAACCGGAAATCATTTACTTTGACGAACCCACCAGTGCCCTGGATCCTGAGCTGATCGGCGAGGTGCTCTCGGTGATGCGCCGCCTGGCGGAGGAAGGCATGACCATGCTGGTGGTGACCCACGAGATGGACTTTGCCCGGAACGTCAGCAACCAGATCCTTTTCATGGACGGCGGGAAGGTAATTGAAAGCGGCCCGTCGAAAGAATTCTTTGCGAATCCCCAACAGGAGAGAAGCCGGGAGTTTGTCCGGGCGATCCGGGAAGCGAGAGAATAACGCATGAAACTGGAAAAGGAAGACTACATGGATCCGGCGTGCCCCCTTTGCGGGAAGCCGGGGGAAACGGAAACCGCGCAGCCGGTGCCCCAGGGGCGGATTCAGGAAAAACTGAGGGCATATGAGGACGCCTCGGACTGGGCCGGCGCGGAGCGCCACCTGCTCTACTGGCTGCGGGAAGCGGAAATGAACCGGGATGAGCGGGGACAGCTGATGCTCTGCAACGAGCTGATGGGCTTTTACCGCAAGCAGGGCAGCCGGGAACCGGCCATGGAATATGCCGGGAAGGCGGCGGAACTGGTGCGGAGGCTGAAGATGGAAGACACCATTACCGCCGGAACTACCTGGGTGAACGTGGGCACCGTGCACGAAGCCTTCCGGGATCCCGTTGGGGGACTGACCTGGTTTGAGCAGGCCCGGGAATGCTACGAGCGGAACCTGCCGGCAGGGGATGAACGGCTGGGAGGCCTGTACAACAACATGGCGCTGAGCCTGACCTCCTGCGGCCGGTACGCGGAAGCCCGGGAACTGTTCGGCAAAGCGCTGGACGTGATGGAAAAGCAGGAGCACGGGGAACCGGAACAGGCCATTACCCTGCTGAACATGGCGGACGCGCTGGAGGCGGAACTGGGACCGGAAGGGGCCGCGGAAGAGGCGGAGGCATACCTGGACCGGGCCGCGGAACTGCTGAACACGCAGGACCTGCCCCGGAACGGGTACTATGCATTCGTATGCGAAAAATGCGCGCCGGTGTTCGGCCACTACGGATACTTTGCCGCGGAAGAAGAACTGCGCAAACGGGCGAAGGAGATTCAGGAAAATCATGAAGGGGCTTGAACTGGCCGAAAAATATTACCAGGTCTTCGGCGCGCCCATGATCCGGGAACAGTTTCCGGAGTTTGAAGGCGTTATTGCCGCAGGGCTGACGGGAAGCGGATCGGAATGCTACGGATACGATGACGATGTATCCGCGGATCACGATTTTGAGCCGGGCTTCTGCCTGTTCCTGCCGGGGGAAGACCGGCTGGACCGGCGGAAGGCTTTTTTGCTTGAACGGGCCTACGCAAAGCTTCCCGCGGAGTTTGAGGGACTGACCCGCCAGAAAATGGGGCCGGCCGGCGGACCGCGCCACGGGGTTTTCCGGCGGGAGGAATATTTCCGGGAAAAGCTGGGATGCCTGCCGGCGGAGATGACGGCGGCGGACTGGATGCGGCTGCCGGACTGGGCGCTGGCGGAAGCGGTGAACGGAAAGATTTTCCGGGACGACGCGGGGGAGATGACCCGGGACCGGGACATCCTGCGGCGGATGCCGGAGGATATCCGGCGCAAACGCCTGGCCGGACATCTGCTGATGATGGCCCAGAGCGGCCAGTACAACTACCGCCGGTGCCTGCAGCACGGGGAAACCGGCGCGGCGCAGCTGGCGGCGGGGGAGTTTGTGAACCACGCCCTGAGCCTGGCTTTCCTGCTGGAGGGACGGTACAGGCCCTACTACAAATGGAGTTTCCGGGCGCTGCGGGAGCTGCCGGGCGGCGAAGACCTGGCCCGGTCGCTGGAGTGGCTGCTGACCACGGAAAACGGGCCGGAAATTGCGGAGGAAAAGGTTTTCTGCATGGAAGGCATTGCCTCCGAAACCATTGAAAAGCTGCAGGCACAGGAACTGACACAGGCGGTCTGCGGCGATCTTGAAAAGCACGCCTACTCTGTGAACGACGGAATCGGCGACGCGGGGATCCGCAATCTGAGCGTGCTGGCCTGCGTCTGAACACGAAAAGGAAACCGGAGGAAAGGAAAAACGGACCATGAAACAGAAGACGCTGGTGATGTTTGATCTGGACGGAACCCTGTGGGATTCGGCCCAGGCGGTGGCGGAATCCTGGAACGAAGTCTTTGCGGAAGCGGATCCCACACTGCCCCTGCTGACGGCGGAGGACGTGCACGGGGTGATGGGCATGACGATGAAGGAGATCAGCGAAGTGCTCCAGCCCGGCATGGATCCGGCAAAGCGGGAGACGGTTTTTGACCGCTGCTGCCGCCACGAGGTGGAGTATCTTTACGATCATCCGGGACAGCTGTATCCGGATCTGGAGAAAACCCTGCAGGCGCTCCGGGCGGCGGGATACGAGATGGCCATCGTCAGCAACTGCCAGCGGGGATATGTGGAGGCCTTCCTACACAGCTCCGGGCTGGGGAATTATTTCATCGACTATGAGGAATGGGAGCGCACCGGGAAACCGAAGGGGGAGAACATCCGCCTGGTGATGGAGCGCAACGGCTACGACAGCGCCGTTTACGTGGGGGATACAAGCAAGGATGAGGAAGCGGCGCGGATGGCCGGAATTCCTTTTGTCCACGCGGCGTACGGATTCGGGAAAACGGAGAAACCGGAAGGCGTGATCCGGGCGATTTCCGCGCTGCCGGAACTGATGGAAAAGCTGGATCACAAAAAACAGGATTAATGCAGTGCATTTATTGACAATGGCCGGTTTGCGGGCATAAAATGGCTCGCGTAAAGGCAAGGGCGTCTTTAACAGTATGTGTGTTAAAGGCGTTTTCTTCTTTCAGAATGAATCAGGAAAACGAGGAGGAAACAGACATGTCTTACGTCGATGAGGTCATCGCACGCGTGGTGAAGGAGAATCCCAACGAACCCGAGTTCCATCAGGCGGTCAAGGAAGTGCTGAACTCCCTGCGCCCCGTGGTGGATGCCAACGAAGAAAAGTTCCGGAAGGACGCGGTGCTCGAACGCATTGTTAACCCCGAGCGCCAGCTGAAGTTCCGGGTGGCCTGGGTGGATGACAAGGGCCAGGTGCAGGTCAACACCGGGTACCGGGTACAGTACAGCAGCGCCATCGGTCCCTACAAGGGAGGCATCCGGCTGCATCCTTCCGTCAACCTGGGCATCATCAAGTTCCTGGGATTTGAACAGATTTTCAAAAACTCCCTCACCGGCCTGCCCATCGGCGGCGGCAAGGGCGGTTCCGACTTTGACCCCAAGGGCAAGAGCGACCGCGAAGTGATGGCCTTCTGCCAGAGCTTCATGACCGAGCTGTGCAAATACATCGGCGCGGACACGGATGTGCCGGCCGGCGATATCGGCACCGGCGCCCGTGAGATCGGCTACATGTTCGGACAGTACAAGCGGATCCGCGGCGTATACGAAGGCGTGCTGACCGGCAAGGGACTGAGCTACGGCGGATCCCTGGCCCGGAAGGAAGCCACCGGCTACGGCCTGCTGTACATTGTGCAGGAAATGCTGAAGTGCCACAACGACTCCCTGCAGGGCAAGACGGTGCTGGTTTCCGGCGCCGGCAACGTGGCCACCTACGCCATTGAAAAAGCCTATCAGCTGGGCGGAAAACCCGTGACCTGCTCCGATTCCACCGGCTGGGTGTACGATCCGGAAGGCATTGACCTGGCTGCCCTGAAGGAAATCAAGGAAGTCAAGCGCGCCCGCCTGAGCGAATACAAGAACTACCGTCCCAACGCGGAATACCATGAAGGCCGCGGCGTATGGACCATCAAGGCCGACATCGCGCTGCCCTGCGCCACCCAGAACGAACTGAACCTGGACGACGCCAAGGCCCTGGTGGCCAACGGCATCAAGGTGGTGGCGGAAGGCGCCAACATGCCCACCACCCAGGAAGCCACGGACTACCTGCAGGAGAAGGGCGTCATCTTCCTGCCCGGCAAGGCTGCCAACGCCGGCGGCGTGGCCACCTCCGCCCTGGAAATGAGCCAGAACAGCGAGCGGCTGAGCTGGAGCTTCGAAGAAGTGGACCAGAAGCTGCAGGGCATCATGGCCAACATCTACCACAACATCGACAACGCGGCGAAGAAGTACGGCTTCGAAGGCAACTACGTGGTCGGCGCCAACATCGCGGGCTTCGAGAAGGTTGTGGACGCGATGAACGCCCAGGGAATCGTGTAATCAGATCGGGAGACAACCGGGAGGCGGCGCGGAAGCGCCGCCTCTTTTATGCACGGAAAACAGGCAAAAGGGCACAAAAAAACCCCCGCCCGAAAAAGGACGGAGGTTTTTACGCGATGGATTAAGCGTTCTGCCAGGCCTTGACCTTGTCAGCAGCAAGACGCTTGATGGTTTCTTCCGTATAGGGGGATTCGGGGCCGCCGAAGCCATACAGGAAGAATTTGCCTTCCTTGGTCTTGTACAGGCATTCTTCATAGCCTTTGGGATCGCCGAACACACCGAAAACTTTCTTCTGAAGCAGCTCGGAAGCTTCGGTATCGTATTCGATCTTGCAAATGACTTTCTTCATACTGATCTTCCTTTCCCGCGCTGTGCGCACATTCCGGATAAAAATACGTAAACTGCTTTACGCAGTGCGTATCATAGCACAAAGGATCCCCGAAAACAATGGACTGCAATAGTGCAAAACTTACCAAAATAGGCATAACCCCGTATTTTTGAAGGATTCCCGGGGAAAAAACAAACAAAATCCATTCCATGTAAAAGACGCTTACAGCTTCAGGCTTTCATCGGAGAGGGTGTCGATGCCGCCGGCATGGAGCACCTGCTCCGCGGTTTCCACGTCATTGACGCGGAGCACCACATAGGCCTCTTCCGGGCCGGTGCCGGTGAAGGCATACATATATTCGATGTTGATGTTGCTCTCGTTGAGCACCGCCAGAATGGGATACAGCGCGCCGTGGCGGTCGTCCATGCGGGCGGCCACCACCGGGGTGCAGTTGACCAGGTATTTCTCTTTCAAAGCTTTACAAACCAGGTCCGTATCGGTCACGATAGCCCGGAGGATGCCGAAGTCATTGGCTTCGGCAATACTCATGGCCCGGATGTTGGAACCGGTATCGGAAATGGCGCCGACGGCCTCCACCAGCTGGCCGGGCTGATTCATCAGAAAAAGGGAAATCTGCGTGATTGCCATAACTTTCGCCTCCTGAAATATGATTAGTCGTGCAGCTTTCGCTTGTCAATGACGCGGACCGCCTTGCCTTCGCTGCGGGTGATGGTTTTGGGGGCCACCAGGTGCACCTTCGGGCCGATGCCCAGCATGGTGCGCAGGGCGCCTTCCAGGCTTTTTTCCATCCGCTGGATCTGGGACATCAGGTCGGAGAACTGGTCGGCGCTGACTTCCACATAGACGTCGAAGGTATCGTTGTTGCGCTCCCGGTCCAGCACAATCTGGTAATTGGGCGTATAGCCCTCGTTGAGCAGCACGGTTTCGATCTGGCTTGGGAATACGTTGACGCCGCGGATAATGAGCATATCGTCGCTGCGGCCCATGGGCTTGCTCATGCGCACGTGGGTGCGGCCGCAGGAGCAGGGCTTGCGGCTGAGCACGCAGATATCCCGGGTGCGGTAGCGCAGCAGGGGAAAGGCTTCCTTATCCAGGGACGTGAATACCAATTCACCCTTTTCGCCGTCGGGCAGCACTTCTCCTGTATCCGGATCAATGACTTCCGCATAGAAATGATCCTCGTTGATGTGCATGCCGTGCTGCTCTTCGCATTCGAACGCCACCCCGGGGCCGCTGGTTTCCGTCAGGCCGTAGATATCATAGGCTTTGATGCCCAGCTTCTTTTCAATATCCCGGCGCATTTCCTCCGTCCAGGGCTCCGCGCCGAAAATGCCGGCTTTGAGCTTGTTGTCTTCCGGCCTGTAACCCATTTCCGCCAGGGATTCGCCGATATAGGCGGCATAGGAGGGCGTGCAGCAGAGGATGGTGGAGCCCAGGTCCATCATGAACTGAATCTGGCGCTCGGTGTTGCCGGAGGACATGGGGAGCGTCAGGCAGCCCACCTTGTGGGAACCGCCGTGGAGGCCGGAACCGCCGGTGAACAGGCCGTAGCCGTAGCAGACCTGCACCACATCCTCCTCTGTGCCGCCGGCGGCGACGATGGCCCGGGCCGTGCAGTCCTCCCACAGGTCGATGTCATGCTGCGTGTAGAACGCCACCACCCGCTTTCCGGTGGTGCCGGAGGTGGAATGGATGCGGACACAGTTTTTCAGGTCCGTGCCCAGCAGGCCGTAGGGATAGGAATCCCGCAGGTCCGCCTTGCTCAGGAAGGGAAGCTTCCGGATATCGTCCACTGAACGGATATCCTTCGGCGTAATGCCTTTTTCCTCCATCAGGCGGCGGTAATAGGGAACATGATCCCAGACGTGCCGGACCTGGCGGACGATTTTTTCATTCTGGATTTCCAGGATTTTCTCCCGGGGGGCTGTTTCAATTTCCTGCTGGTAATACCTGCTCATGACAGGACCTCCTTTTTTCTGTGTACGGCGCGGCGCGGAAAGGCTTAAAAAAATCCACCGCCTTTTCAATCACAAAAGGCGGTGGATTCTCACGCTCTCTCGGCGTTTGTCAATCCATCGCAATGCTGCTAAAGAAGAAAGCCGCACTGTACATCATCGTTCACATACTCCTGAATTCGCAAAATCTGAAAATGAATTTGCAGGACAGGTGCATCTTACTCCCGGCGGAAGGCGGTGTCAACGGCAGAAAATGTTTTTTCCCTGTTTCCGCTTCCCGGACGGACGATTGACAGAAAAAGGATAATCGTGCTATAAAGTATTATTGCCCTTTGGGCGCAAAGCAGGCAAGGAGGAAGCAAAGATGGCTGCTGAATATGTTCTGGTAACGGATTCCGCGTGTGACATTCTGCCGGAAACCCTGAAGGAATGGGAAGTTGAACTCATCCGGATGCCCTATCTTTTCACGGACGACGGAAAGGAAAAACTGGATCACGACCAGCCCATGCATGAATTTTACGACCAGATGCGGAACGGCCGCGTGGCGAAAACATCCGGCCTGAATGAAGATACGTTTCTGAATACCTTTGAGCCGATCCTGAAGGACGGAAAGGACATTCTTTACCTGGCGTTCTCCAGCGGGCTGAGTGTTACCTGCGAGAACGGGAAAAAGGCCGCGGAACAGCTGGCGGAAAAATATCCGGAAAGAACCATCCGGGTGGTGGATTCCCTGTGCGCCTCCGCGGGCGAGGGACTGTTTGTCTACCTGGCAAAGGAAAACAGGGAAAAGGGTATGGATGTGAACCGGAACGCTGACGCCATGGAAGCGGACAAGCTGCACCTGTGCCACTGGTTCACGGTGGAGGACCTGAAATACCTCAAGCGCGGCGGACGCATCAGCACGGCCACGGCCCTGCTGGGAACGGCCCTGAACGTGAAGCCGGTGATGCATGTGGACAACGAGGGACACCTGATCAAGGTGACCCAGACCCACGGCCGGAAAAAGTCCATCCGCAAGATGGCGGAGGCCCTGGGGGAAACCATCCTGGACGATTCCCCGATTTTCATCTCCCACGGCGACTGCCTGGAGGACGCGCAGCTGCTGGCCCGGATCCTGAAGGAGGAATACGGCAGGGAGACCAGCCTGATTACCGGCATCGGCTCCGTGATCGGCGCGCATTCCGGCCCAGGAACCCTGGCGCTGTTTTTCCGGGGAACGGAACGGTAACCGGAAAAGGGAACGGAAAAATACACCGGCTTAATTTGCGCTTTTCACCGTTTACAGGGATGGATGCGGAATCTATAATCGCATTGTGATCCGGGAGGAAGCCCGGAGCATGAACAGGCCCTGCGGGGTGGGAAGGGAGAGGCGAAAGATGAACAAATTGAAAAAAAGACTGATTCTTGTGGGAATCATCGCGGCCGTGGCACTGCTGGTATTCATCACCTGCACGGCGACGGTGGAGACCGGATACACGGGTATCGTTACCACCTTTGGCAAGGTGGAGGATGTGACCCTGGAGGCGGGGCTGCATTTCAAGAGTCCCTTCCAGCGGATCATCGCCATGGATAACCGGGAGCAGAAAACCGGCTTCAACACGGAAGCGTTCTCCAGCGACATCCAGCAGGTGAACGTCACCGGCAGCATCAACTACGCCATCAACAAGTCCACGGCCATGAACCTGTTCAAGGAAGTGGGCACGGACTACTTCAACAAACTGGTGTATCCCCGGATGCTGGAGATCACCAAGGGCGTTTTCAGCAAGTACAGCGCGGAAAACCTGGTGGCCAACCGGGAAAAACTGAGCGAAAGCATCCGGGACGGACTGTACAGTGAGCTGAAGGATTACGGCATCAACGTCATCAGCCTGAGCATTGAAAACCTGGACTTCACCGACGCCTTCACCGACGCGGTTGAGGCCAAGCAGGTGGCCGCCCAGCGGAAACTGCAGGCGGAAATCGAACAGGCCCAGAAGACCATGGAAACCCAGCAGGCCGCGGAACGCCAGCGCATCAACGCCGAAGCGGATGCCAACGTGCTGAAGATCAACGCGGACGCGGACGCCTACGCCACCAAGGTGCGCAGCGAGGCGGAGGCGGAAGCCAACAAGAAGATTGCCGAGTCCCTGACGGAGAACCTGATCCGGTTCAACGAGATCAAAAACTGGGACGGCAAGCTGCCCGTGTACATGGCCGGAGAGGGATCCACCACGGTGCCGGTGCTGCAGATGGGAAACGAAAACAATACAGCGGCTGAGAGCAATGGCAGCGGGGAATAACCCCCTGCAAACGGGGCGGATGCACAGGGCATCCGCCCTTTGCCGCTGCAGGAGGACGCAGTGGAAAAGCTATTTGTGATTGAAGCCCGGAGCGGCCGGCTGTGGCCGGAAATGGCCCGGGCGGTGCAGAATGCCCGGGCGAAAGGCCGGAAGGTGCTGCTGTACGTACCGGAGCAGATGACGCTGCAGACGGAGCGGAACCTGATTCTTTCCCTGCGCCTGAAGGGGTTGATGGACGTTGAGGTGATCAGTCCCCGGAAGCTGCGCCAGCTGGTGCAGGAAAAGACCGGCGGCACGGCGCTCCGGTCGCTGGACGAGCGGGGACAGCTGATGGCGGTGCAGCGGGCCATGACGGACAGCGCGGAGGATCTCGGGTTTTACCGGAATACCGCGGAGCTGCCCGGCGCGGTGCGGCGGGTGCGGGAAGCCCTGGCGGAGCTGCGGGAGAGCGAGATCACCGGGGAGGAAATGGAAAAATACGCGGAGGAAGCCTCCACCGGCGCGGTGCGGGCCCGGATCCTGGACCTGAAGCGGATTCTCAGCGCCTATGAGGACCTGGTTTCCGCGCAGTTTGAGGATGAGAAAACCGCCTGGAGCGAAATGGTCCGGCGGCTGAAAGGAACGGACCTGCTTCAGAATACGGAACTGATGGTGTACGGTTTTGACACCGTGCGGCCGGACCTGCGGGAGCTGCTGCTGGCCGCGGCGGAGAAGGCGGAGTGCACACGGGTTTTCCTGACGGCCGGAAACACCGGGGACCCGGACGAGGCGATTTTTGAGGAACAGGCCCGTAGCGTCCGGAAACTGCTGGCGGGAGGACCGGAAAAAACAATAAAGGTATTCTTCATGGACGCCCCCCGGAAAGGCTGGGGCGGGATGATGAACTGGCTGGACCGGTACCTGTTTGCGGATTACCAGCCGCCGTATCCCGAAAAGCCGGGGGACGAGATTGCTCTTTACGCCGCGGCGGATCCGGAGGATGAGGCGGAGCATATTGCCGACTGCCTGCTGAAATGGCATGAACAGGGAATTCCCTGGGAACGCATGGCGGTGGTGCTGCCCGGGAACAGCAGCCTCAACGGCCTGCTGCGCGCCTGCCTGGCCCTCAGCGACATTCCCTTTTCCGGAAAGGAACAGATTTCCGCGGTTTCCCACGGCGTATGCCGGATGCTGACCGGCGCGCTGGAGTGCATGACCGAGGGATACTCCACCGAGCATGTGGCGGAGATTGCCGAAAGCGGCTTCTGCACCCTGACGCAGGACGAAGCGGCGCTGCTGCTGGATTACGCGCAGGAACGGGGTATCGAAGGCGCCCTGTGGGAGGAACCCTTCCGGCGGGGCGAAAACGCGGCGGAGGCGGAAGCGGCCCGGCGGAAGCTGACGGATCCCATTGAACAGCTTCGGACGGCCCTGAAGGAGGCCAGATCCGCCGCGGCGTCCGTGGAAGCCATTGTGGCCTTCCTGGAGGCGGAAAAGGTGTGGGACCGCCTGAAAGAGCGGGAAGCGATGCTGACGGAGGCCGACATGTACCGGGAGGCCGTGATGGACCGCCAGGTCTGGAAGCTGCTGATGGATGTGCTGGACCAGCTGTGGGCCCTGTTGGGCGAGCGGCGGGCTACCCTGCGGGAAATGAAAAACCTGCTGGACAGCGCCCTGGAAAGCAGCACGGTGACCACGCTGCCGGAAACGGAAAACGGCGTTTTCCTGGGCGAAGTGGGCCATATGCCGGAAACGGAGCTGGACGCCCTGGTTCTTTCGGGCTGCCAGGAGGGCCTGATGACCGTTCCGGAAAGCGGATGGCTAACGGATCGGGAACGGGAGGAAATGGAAAAAGGAACCGGCCGGGAAGTGGGGATCAGCCGGGAGCGGCGGGGATGGATCCGCAAATATGACTATTACCGGGTGATGACCATGCCCGAAAAATACCTGCGGGTCAGCTGGAGCCTGCGGGACGAGGGCGGAAGCCCCCTGCAGGAGGACGGCCTGATTACCAGGATCCGGACGGCTTTCCCGGGCATCCGCCAGGAAGGCAGCCTGCTGGGCGGCGGGAAATTCCGGCCCCGCACGGCCATGATGGCGCTGGAATCCATGGGCGGCCGGCTGGAGGAAAACCGGAAGGGCTCCGAAGAGGACGGGGCGGAAACGCAGCAGGAGGTGTTTTCCCTGCTGCGCCAGGGCGTTTTCGGGCCCACGGCCCGGAAGATTGTTGCGGAAGCCGCGGGGGAAACGGAGACGCCGGCGCTGAATCCGGAAACGGCCCGGAAGCTGTTCCATGCGGATCCGGTGAGCATCAGCCGCCTGGAGCGCTACGCGGCCTGCCCCTACCAGCATTTTGTGGATTACGGGCTGCGGCCGGTGCAGCCGAAAACCTATGAATTCAGCGACGCGGACGCTGGGAACTTTTTCCACAGCGCCCTGGACCGCTTCCTGAAAAGTGTCGGGCAGGAACCGGACTGGCCCCGATGGACGGACGCACAGGTGGACGGCCGGATGGACGCCATCTGCGCGGAGCTGACGGAGAAATGGGAAGGCGGCCCCCTGCGGGAGGACGCCCTGGGCATCTGGCAGGGCGAGGACTGCCTGCGCCGGGTGCATCACGCGGCCCGGGTGCTGACCCGCTTTGCCGCCAACAGCGAATTCAGGACCCTGGCCACGGAGCAGTCCTTTGGCCGGGGAGAAGGCATGCCGGCGCTTCCGATCCGCCTGCCGGACGGCACCCGGGCGTCGGTGCACGGCATTATCGACCGGATGGATACCTATACCGACAGCGAGGGCACCTGGCTGCGGGTGGTGGACAACAAAAGCCGGGAGAAAAAGCCGGATCCCGCCCGGATGGCGGACGGGGAACAGCTGCAGCTCATGATTTACCTGAAGGCGGCCCTGGAGGCCATGCCGGAGGCCCGGCCCGCCGGCGCGCTTTTCTTTCCCGTGCAGGACGCGGAGGTGGGCGGGGAGGACGAATCGCCGGAGGCCCTGGAGGCGGAACGGCTGAAAAAGGTGCGGATGAAAGGCCTGGTGAATGCCCGGGAGGACTTGGCCCGGGCCATGGACCGGGACCTGCGGCCCTATTCCGTGGACGAGATGTTCAACAAGGACGGCAGCGTGAAGAAAAACGCCGGCTGGGCAGTGGAGGAAGAGGTGCTGCAGGGACTGATGGCCGCCGCGGAACGGAAGGCCGGGGAAATCTGCGGGGAAATCCGCTCGGGGCGCATTGCCCCGGCGCCCCGGGGAACCGCGGAGGACAACGTATGCCGTTACTGCGGCTACCGGACCCTTTGCCATATGCGCAAGGAATTCCTGGTGCCCCGGGAGGAAAACGCGACCTACGGGGACATTGCCCGCGGAGCGGCGGAAAAACCTGCCAAAAACGATTCCGGGAAAAACACGTTGCGTGAAGAGAAAAAATAGCGTATAATCATTCCAGAGACAAAACCAAAGAGGAGGCGGTTCCCATGATACAGGTGATAGCAGGCAAGAAGGGCTCCGGAAAAACGAAGCGGCTGATTGACCTGACCAATAATACCGCGAGGGAAGCGGAACACGACGTAGTATTCCTGGACGATGATAATCGTTACATGTTTGATGTGGATCATAAAGTACGGTTTATCAACGCCGAAGATTATCATATTCACAGCAGCGATATGTTTATCGGCTTCCTGTGCGGCATGCTTTCCTGCAACTTTGACATCGGCACGGTGTTTATCGACGCGTTCCTGGACCTCTGCCATGCCCCGCTGGAAGAAACCGAAGGCGTTGTCAAAACGCTGGCGGAACTGGGCGAAAAACACAGCGTGGATTTTGTGCTGAGCCTGAGCGCGGATCCGGACATGCTGCCTGATCATCTGAAACAGTACCTGATCTGAAACGTAACAGAAAAATCAAAGAGGCGGCAAACGCCTCTTTTTTGAAACAAGGGAGAACTGAAGATGTCATTTTTCTCAACCCGCGGTGAAAGCTGCGTTACGGCCAGCCAGGCCATTCTGCGGGGGATTGCACCGGACGGCGGACTGTATGTGCCCGCCATGTTTCCCGGTGTGCGGCCGGAACGGCTGACGTCCCTGCCCGAAATGAACTATGAACAGCGCGCGGTCAACATTCTCAAGCATTTCCTGGAGGATTTCTCCCTGCGGGAAATTGAGGACGCGGTTCACGCGGCCTACGGCCCCGACCGGTTTACGCATCCGGATGTGGCGCCGGTGAAAAAGCTGGACAGCGCCACCTGGGCCCTGGAGCTTTTCCACGGGCCGACCCTGGCCTTCAAGGATATGGCCCTGCAGCTGCTGCCCCACCTGCTGAAGCTTTCCGCGGAGAAAAACGGGGAGGACCGGGAAATTTGCATCCTGGTGGCCACCAGCGGGGACACGGGCAAAGCGGCGCTGGAGGGC
Organism: Clostridia bacterium; assembly: GCA_017526525.1. Lineage (GTDB taxonomy): Bacteria > Bacillota > Clostridia > Christensenellales > Aristaeellaceae > Aristaeella. The sequence continues at coordinate 28,886 of JAFXRG010000017.1, forward strand.
TTCCGGGACGTTCCCGGCACCAGCTGCACCGTGTTCTATCCCCTGGACGGCGTCAGCGATGTGCAGAAGCTGCAGATGGTGACCACCGGAGGCAGCAACACCCGGGTGATCGCGGTGCGCGGCAACTTTGACGATGCCCAGACGGGCGTCAAGGAACTTTTCGGATCGGAGGAGTTCCGGGAGGAAATGAGCCGGAAGGGCAAGACCCTGTCCTCCGCCAACAGCATCAACCTGGGACGGCTGGTGCCACAGGTGGTCTACTACTTCTCCGCGTATGCGGAGCTGCTCAAGCAGCACGCCGTCGCCCCGGGCGAAGCGGTGAATTTCTGCGTGCCCACGGGCAATTTCGGGGATATCCTGGCGGGCTACTACGCCCGGAACATGGGCCTGCCCGTGAACAAGCTGATCTGCGCCAGCAACCGGAACAACGTGCTTTCGGACTTCTTCCGCAGTGGCATTTATTCCACCCACCGCACCTTCTTCAAAACCATCAGTCCCAGCATGGATATCCTGGTATCCTCCAACCTGGAACGGCTGCTGTATGAAGCGGCGGACCGGGACGGGGAGCTGGTGCGCACCTGGATGACCCAGCTGAAGGAATGCGGCAGCTATTCCGTGGGCGACCAGCGCCGGGAATGGATGGCGGACGTGTTCTGGGCAGACTGCGCGGACAACAAGGATACCCTTGCGGAGATCCGCAAGCGCTGGGAGCAGGACCGGTACCTGATGGATCCGCATACCGCCGTGGCGGGCCACGTGCTGCGGGAGTACCGGAATGCCACCTCGGACGACACCCCGGCGGTGATTGTTTCCACCGCCAGCCCCTACAAGTTCGCGGCGGACGTGCTCAGAGCCTTCGGCGGGGACACGGTGCGGGATCCTTTCGAAGCCGGCGCCGAACTGGAACGCATGACGGGCCTGCCCATGCCGGAACAGGTCCGGAGGCTCCGGGAACTGCCGGTGCGCCATACCGCCACCTGCGACCGGGACAAAATGGGCGCCGCGGTGCTGGATGCTTTCGCCTGAAAAACCGCAAATCCGTGACAGGGCTTCAGCCCTGTCATTTTTTTCTTTTCAAACCGCGTGAAATATGGTAAAATAACCAACAGGTGTATTCAGCCTTCGGGGGAATGCACGGAAAGGCGATGTTTTTATGACAGCTTCGGAACGACTGGCGGATCTGCTGCGGCTTGGCTCCGGCTCCGCGGTGATCATTTTTGATCCATCCAACATGTTCTACCTGACGGAGGGATACACGGGTGAAGGCCTGGTATTCATTTCGCAGAACCGCCGGATCATCGTAACGGATTTCCGTTACACGGAACAGGCAGGGCGGCAGGCCCCCGCCTTTGAGGTGCTCATGACCGAAAAGGGCCGGAGCGCCGACCAGATCCTGGCAGAGCTGGTGCAGCAGGAAGGCATTACCGGCGTCCGGACGGAAACCAACTACCTGTCCGTGGACCGTTACAACAAACTCCGGGCCGCGCTGGGCGAGGAAGTTTCCTGCCTGCCCCTGGACGAAGCGCCTCAGAAGCTTCGCCAGATCAAGACGCCATTGGAAGTAATGGCCATCCGCAAGGCCTGCAAAATTACGGCGGACGCCTTCCGGGCGATCCTGCCGAAAATCCGGGAAGGCATGACGGAGAAAGAGCTTCAGATTGAACTGAACTTCACCATGCTGCGGATGGGCGCGGAAACCCTGGCGTTCGACACCATCATCGCTTCCGGGGAAAACGGAAGCCTGCCCCACGCGATTCCCGGGGAACGGGTGATCCGCCGGGGGGATATGATTACGATGGACTTCGGCGCGAAGGTGGGCAACTACTGCGCGGACATGACGCGCACCGTGGCCTTCGGCCAGCCGTCGGAGGAAATGCGCCGGATTTACGATACGGTGCTGCGGGCGCAGACCATGTGCGAGGATGCCCTGTGCGCCGGAAAAAACTGCTTCGATATCGACAAACTGGCCCGGGACTACATTGACGCCCGGGGCTACGCGGGCAAGTTCGGCCACGGCCTGGGCCATTCCGTGGGCATTGATATCCATGAGGAGCCGCGGCTGAGCCCTTCCTGCCAGGAAACCCTGAAGGCCGGCGTGGTGATTACGGTGGAACCCGGTGTGTATGTGCCCGGACTGGGCGGCGTACGCATTGAGGATACATGTCTGGTAAAGGAGAACGGCTGTGAGGCGCTGACCGACGCGGACAAACAGCTGATCATCCTGTAAGAATCAGAGCAGCAATGAGCAACAATTTATAAACGGAGGAGAGAGAAACATGATTACAGCGGGCGATTTCAAAAAGGGCATTACCATCGAATGGGACGGCGGCGTATGGAACATCGTGGATTTCCAGCACGTGAAGCCCGGCAAGGGCGCGGCGTTTGTCCGCACCAAGATCAAGAACGTGATGACCGGCGCGGTGGTTGAGCGCAGCTTCAACCCCACCGACAAGATGCCCAAGGCCATCATCGAGACCAAGGAAATGCAGTACGTCTACAACGACGGCGACCTGTACTACTTCATGGACACCGAAACCTACGAGCAGCTGCCCCTGAGCAAGGATCAGGTGGAAGACGCCATTCCCTTCGTGAAGGAAGGCACCAACGTGACCGTCCGCTTCTTCAAGGGCAGCGCCTTCTCCGTGGAAGCGCCGAACTTCGTGGTGCTGGAAGTAACGGATACCGAACCCGGTTTCGCCGGCGATACCGCCTCCAACACCTACAAGCCCGCCACGCTGGAAACCGGCTTCAGCCTGCAGGTGCCGCTGTTCATCAACACCGGCGACAAGATTCAGATCGATACCCGTACCGGGGAGTATCTGAAGCGCGCCTGATCTGAGAGGAAGCAGACATATGAGCAAGCTGACAGACAGAATCAGTTACCTGCAGGGCCTGGCGGAAGGCATGAAGCTGAACCCGGACAAGGATTCCCACCGGCTGATCCTGGGCATTCTGGATGTGCTGGGCGATGTGGGCGAGAACATTGAAGCCCTGGCGGAATCCCACGGCGAACTGAGTGACTACGTGGAAAGCATCGATGAGGACCTGGCGGACCTGGAAGCCGACCTGTACGATGACGAAAATGAGGACACCGCGCCGGAAACGGATGACGAAGAGTTTGAGAGCACCATTGAGTATGAGTGCCCCCATTGCGGCGCCGTGATCAAAATCGATCCGGACGACGTGGACTTTGACGAGGACAGCATTTGTCCGGAATGCGGCAAGGACCTGTTCCCCGAGCTGCCGGAAGGCGCGGAGGAAGAGCCGGACGAGGAAGCCGACGAGGAAGCCGACGGAGAAGAATCCGACGACGACGAATAACCGCAGGCATAAAAAAACCGGGAGAGGAAAACTCTTCCGGTTTTTTTGCACGCTTTACAGTTTTTTGATTTTGTCGATGGTTTTGTAGCTGGCCAGGATAACCAGGGCGGATCCCGAACCCATGGTGCAGTCAATATCCGGCGGAATCTGCAGGGCCTCGTCTTTCCGCATGGCGATGACGTTGATGCCGTACTGCTGCCGCAGGTTCAGCTCCCGGATGGTCTTTCCGTGCCAGGAAAGGGGCGCTTCGATTTCCACGATGCCGTACTCGTCCGAAAGCTCAATGTATTCCATAATCCCGGCGGAGGTCAGGCCCAGGGACAGCTTGTCCGCCATTTCCCGCTCGGGGATGATGACCCGGTTGGCTCCCAGCTTTTCCAGAATGGCCCGGTAGGTATCATCGTGGGCTTTGCAGATGATATAGGGAATGCCCAGGTTTTTCAGGTTCATGGTGATGAGGGCGGAAGCCCCCAGGTCGGAGCCCACGGCCACCACCGCCCGGTCAAAGGAACCGACGCCCAGCTTTTTCAGCACGTCAATGTCCCGGGCGTCCGCCGCCACCGCCCGGGTGACCTTGTCCGCAAACTTGTCCACCACGAACTCATCCGTGTCGATGGCCAGCACATCCTCACCGCAGGCGTACAGTTTGGCGGCCATTTCCATGCCGAAACGGCCCAGACCGATTACCACATAGGATTTCATGGAATTTCCTCCTTCAGGGAATCCGGGAAGATTCCGCGCTTCGTTTATCCCGGAATGATCAGCCGATCAGCAGATCGGTATTGGCATACCTGTATTTTTCCCCGGCGGGCTTCTTCTTCAGGAAGCCCATGCTGATGGTCAGCACCCCCACCCGGCCGAAGTACATGAACAGGATCAGCATCATTTTGGCCAGGGGCCGCAGCCGCGCCGTAATGCCGGTGGAAAGGCCCACGGTCCCGATGGCGGAAACCGCTTCATACAGGCCGTCCGCAAAGGCTACCGGGGAGGTGGCACAGATAAAGGTGCCGCCGAAGAAGCTGAGCCCCACCATTACAATGAAAATGGTAATGGCGTTCAGCACATGGCTGTCCTCGATGGTCCGGTGGAAGACGCTGACCGTGTAGCGGCCCCGCAGCCGGTTCCACAGGAACATCAGCAGCACCACCAGCGTGACGGTTTTCAGGCCGCCGGCGGTGGAACCGGAGGATCCGCCGATGAGCATCATGAAAATGGAAACTCCCTTGCTGGCAGGGGTCAGCATGGCCTGGTCCAGCCCGGCAAAGCCTGCGGTGCGCAGCGTAACGGACTGGAAGAGGGCCGCCAGCAGCTTTTCAAAGAAGGAAAGCTTGCCGAGGGTATGGGGATTGTTCCATTCCAGCACGCAGGTGAGGATCATTCCGGAGAGCAGCAGCACCCCGGTGGTGATCATAACCAGCTTGGTGTAAACATTCCAGCGGGAAGGCTTGCGCTCCCGCAGCACCTCATCCCACACCAGGAAGCCCAGGCCGCCCAGGATCACCAGGGCGCACAGGGTCAGGCAGATGACGGGATCCGTGTGATACAGCGCGAGGCTGGAGCCCGGGGCCCGGAAGCCCAGCAGGTCAAAGCCGGCGTTGCAGAAGGCGGATACGGAGTGAAAGATCCCCAGCTTCAGCGCCAGCAGGAAGGGATAGTCAAAAGCGAAGCGGGCCGTCAGGATGACCGCTCCGATGCCTTCCACCGCGAAGGCGCGTATCATCAGGCGTTTCTGATGCTCCGTCACATCGCTCATGTCGCTGCCGGCCCCGATGGCTTCCGCGATCACCAGCCGGGAGCGCATGCCGATCTTTCGCCGCAGGGTGAAATAGGCCAGGGAAGCCGCGGACATGAACCCCAGGCCGCCGATCTGAATCATCAGCAGGATGACCAGCTGGCCGAAATCCGTCCACATGGAATAGGTATCCCCCATAACCAGGCCGGTCACGCAGGTGGCGGAGGTGGCGGTGAACAGGGAGGTCAGGAAGCCCGTGGGTTTCCCGGAACGGGAAGCCGCCGGCAGGCAGAGCAGCATCGTTCCGGCCGCAATAATGCAAAGGAACGTAACCGCCATGATCCGGCTGATACTGATTCCTTTCCGGTGTTTGCTCTCCCTTCGGTGGTGCCGATGCTTCCACATGTTTTCCCCTTCTTTCGGGAAGCAGTATACACCCGGACCCGCGGTGAAATCAAGACGCGGAGCCATTCGGAAACTTGAAAGGAATAGGGGGAGCGGCTATAATAGGAAAGGAAACGAAATCCGGAAGGACGCGGAAAGGAACGACGGAATGGAAGCAAGGCCTGTACTGTGGATTGTGGTTCCGTGCTACAACGAGGAAAAAGTGCTGCCGCTGACGGCGCCCATGTTCCTCAAAAAGCTTTCACAGCTGGCGGAGGACGGAAAAATCAGCCGAAACAGCCGGGTGCTGTTTGTCAACGACGGCTCCGGGGACCGGACCTGGGAAATCATCCGGCAGCTGGCGGAGGAGCATGAGGAATGCCTGGGCATCTGCCAGAGCCGGAACAGGGGGCACCAGAACGCCGTGCTGGCCGGCCTGATGGAGGCCAAAGACCGCTGCGACATCACGATTTCCATTGACTGTGACGGACAGGACGACCTGAACGCCATGGATGAGATGGTGGAAAAATACCTGCAGGGGGCGGAAGTGGTCTATGGCGTACGTTCCCGCCGGGAAACGGACACCTGGTTCAAGCGCACCACCGCCCTGGCTTTTTACCGCCTGATGCACGGCATGGGGGCGGAGGTGGTTTACAACCACGCGGATTACCGCCTGATTTCCGCAAAGGTGCTGCAGCACCTGGCGGATTTTGAGGAGGTCAACATCTTTCTGCGGGGCATGGTGCCACTGGTGGGGTTCCCTGCGGAGACCGTATATTATGAAAGAAACGTCCGGCTGGCCGGGAAGAGCCATTATCCCCTCCGCAAAATGATCGCCCTGGCCTTCAACGGCATTACCAGCCTGTCCGTGAAACCCATCACCCTGATTACCACCTTCGGCATCGGCTTCAGCCTGGTGGGCCTGATCCTGATGATCTGGGCCGTAATCCAGGCCATTCTGGGCAATACCGTGGCCGGCTGGACTTCCACGGTGTGCATTATCTGCCTGCTGGGCGGCATTCAGCTGATCAGCCTGGGAGTCCTGGGCCAGTATATCGGCAAAACCTACCTGGAAACCAAACACCGGCCCCGCTACATTATTTCCGCCCGGACCTGGGAAAAGGAAACCCGCCGGTGGATCGAAGACGACAGCCCGAGGGAGAGAACAGAGGAAAAACAAACCTGAAAAGTACGGACAAATCGAGGGCAAATTACCAATATCCGGAAGAAAAACGACCGAATCAGACAGAATCGGTCGTTTTTGTCTTGCTTTTTCAGGGAAAGGACTCTATAATTAACTTTGTAGAGATATACCCAAACGGGCACACTATTGTTTTCGTATCTTTGTTTCGGAAGAAGTTCCTTCCGAAACCTGAAAAACCAGAGGGGAGAAGTATACATGAAACAAAGGCTGCAGCGAATTCTTTCCATCCTTTGCGTCCTGGCGCTGGTCATCGGCTGCCTGGCCGTTTCCGCGCTGGCGGAAAATGAGGTATCCCGGGTCATTACGGTCAAGTGGGAAGACACAGACAATTATGAAGGCCTTCGTCCCGAATCCGTAACGGTGAACCTGGGCGCGCAAAGCATTGTGCTGAATCCGGCCAACGGCTGGACCGGCGGCGTCTCCGTTCCGGAAAGCTCCACGGAGGAGTGGACGGTTCCCGCCATTGAAGGATATACAACCATTTTCAACGGCACGAAGTCGGAGGTAACCAGTTATACCTTCTCCCATCGCGTACTGACCACCCGCCTGACCACCAGCGTAGTGTGGGAGGATGCGGAGAACGCTTCCGGAATCCGTCCCGAATTTGTAAAGCTCTGCCTGCTGGCGGACGGCAATCCTTTCCGGACCCCCATGGCGGTCAGCGCGGCCAACAACTGGACCGCTGAGTGGGAAAACCTTCCCGTGAACAAAAAGGGAACCACCACCCCCATCGTTTACAGCCTGGCGCAGGTGGAATCCCTGCAGGGATACTCCACGGCAGTGGACGGAAGCAGAGTCATCAACACCCTGCTGACCGGCAAGCTTCAGCTGGAAGCCCATGCCGTTGCCCCGGAAGGCGCGGATGTCAGCGGGCTGAAGCTGACGGTTTCCGGCCCGGATCCCCGGATGCCCATGACCCTGACGCTGGGCGATCTCACCAACAGCAAGTACGACTTCGGTGATGTGATTCCCGGCGCCTACGTGGTGCAGGAATCTAACGGCAGTACCCTGCTGGAGGGTTATGTGAACGATCCCCTGAACAGCCGCGTCGGGGACGCCGTGCTGGTCAAGGCCGGAGAGGGCGCGCAGCTTTTCTTCGTATACGCCTGGAAAGAGCCGGAAGAGCAGGAACCCAATGAGGATCCCATGGCGGAAACCGGCAAACTGACCTTTGAAATTATCGGGCCGGATCCCCGTCTTCCCATGACGGTGACCTACGCCCAGTTCACCAACGGAACCTACGAACTGGACAACCTGGTTCCCGGCAACTACGCGGTGATCGAGCGGAACGCGGAAGGCCTGGTCCGGGCTTATGAACTGAACAGCCTCAGCGTTACCGGGATGACCTTGACGGTTGGCAGGGAAGGCGCTGTCGCGGTGCTGAAGAACATCTACGAACCGGCTCCCACCCCGACTCCCGACGCGGAAGTCATCGATATTCCGGTGGTCAAGATCTGGAACGACAATGACAACGCGGACGGCAACCGTCCGGCCTCCATTACCGTGAACCTCTTCGCAGACGCCGTGAAGAGCGAAACCGTTACAATCACCGCGGAAATGGGCTGGCAGTACACCTTCGTCAGCAAGCCCCGCTACCGGGAAGACGGTGAGGAAATCGCCTACACCGTTACGGAAGAAGAAGTTCCGTGGTACACCTCTTCCGTGAACGGAACCTTCATTACCAATACCTACAATCCCGAGACCACAAGCGCTTCCGTCTCAAAGGTCTGGGATGACAACAACAACGCGCAGAAGATCCGGCCCACCACGCTGGCAGTGACCCTGCTGCCTACCGGCGAAGTTTTCGTCCTGAGCGAAGAAAACGGCTGGTATGTTGAAAAGAAAGACCTGCCCACCCGTATCAACGGGGAGGACGTCACCTGGTCCTGGAAGGAACAGGGTGTCGCGGGCTACAACCCCGGCGTTTATAACCAGGATGGAACCGTCACCGTCATCACCAATACCGTGACACAGCTGGCGAAGCCCGACGACGACCAGAAACAGCCCAAGCGCGGCGGTGATACCTGGGTCGTCTTCGAGGAATATGACACCGCCCTGGGCGGCGAAACCATCATCAACCATGTGGGTGACTGCTTCGATTAATCAAAAAAAGGGAAAATAGAAGAGAAAAGAAGAAAAAAGAAGGAAAGGGTCTGATCAGAGTGAGCAAGCTGCAAAGAATCCTATGCATGGTGCTGTCCGCTGTCCTGCTGCTGGCCTGGATGCCTGCATCGCTGGCGGAGGAAAACGCAGAAGAAGAAATCCAGTTCCCGGATGAGCTGATTGTCGGCCATCCGACCATCACCAAGGGCGACTTCTTCACGGAGCTGTTCGGCAACAACACCGCGGACATCGACGTCCGTGCCCTGATTCACGGATACAACCTGGTGAACTGGGACCAGAACCAGGGAACCTACGTGTTCGATCCCAGCGTCGTGACCGATGTCACCGAGACTGTGGACGAATTCGGAGATCACCGGTATTCCCTGGTGCTGGCGGATGATCTTCTCTATTCTGACGGCAGCCCCATCACCGCCTGGGATTATGCGTTCTCCCTGCTGCTGATGATGTCCCCCGAAATCGAAGAGATCGGCGGTAAAATCTACCGCGCTGAGCACATCCTGGGCTATGACGACTACATCGCCAATCGCCGGGCTGTCCTGGCCGGCCAGGAGCCCACCACCGTGGATTACCTCTCCGGTGTGCATGTCATCGGCGATTACCAGCTGGAGTTCATTCTGGATCATAACTTCCTGCCTTACTTCTTCGAAACCGGTCTGCTGCTGACCGTGCCGTATCCAATCAAGGTGATCGCCCCCGGCTGCAAGGTTACCCACGGCTATGTGGATGCCCAGGGAAACACCATCGGCATCAAGATCGTCAACGAGGACCAGAACAACCTGACCCCCATCTTTACCGCGGAGCTGCTGAAGCAGACGATCCTGGATTCCCAGACCGGCTACAACACGTTCCCGTCCGTCTGCTCCGGCCCCTACGTCATCAAGTCCTGGGACGGCGTTACCGGACACTTTGAAATCAATGAGTATTTCAAGGGCGCCTGGGTGGAAAACAACCTGCCCGGCGGAGAAGTCAGCGCGGCGATCCAGCGGGCCATGGACCGCGGCTTCGTGGAAACCGTGGAAGCCAATGACGGCACGCAGATCCTCCTGGTGAAGCCCAGCATTGAAAAGATTGCCTTCACCGTGGCGGACAACGATACCATGATTACCGACCTGGCCAACGGCGACCTGCACCTGGTGAACAAGGTGACCTACGGTAAGACCATCGTGGAAGGCACTGCCTACATCAACGATGCGGAAAAGGAAGGCGTGGGGCTGCAGTATCAGAACTATCCCCGCATCGGGCTTTCCTTCCTGACCTTCACCTATGACTGGCCCACCGTCCATGAAATGGAAGTCCGCCAGGCCATTGCCTGGTGTATGGACCGGGATTTCATGACCAACAAGTACTGCGGATACGAAAACAGCTCCTACGGTATGCGTATGGACGGCTACTTCGGAATCGAGCAGTGGGAATACAAGCTGGTCACCGGCCGGATGTCCTTCCCCGTCAACTTCCTGCCCACCCGGGACGCCCTGGGAACGCCCATCAAGTACGAGGGTCCGGAAAAGGAAAAGATGGACAAGCTCCTGAAGCTGAAGAACCGCTACTTCATGGATGACGACCAGGAAGGCTATGAACGGGCCATCGCCGCCTGGGAAGGCCTGGTGGAAGAGTGGAAAGACAAGCTGACCGTCTATACCGTGGACCTGGACAAGGCCAACGCCCTGCTGGACGGCGCCAAGTGGAACCTGAACCGCAACGGCGAACCCTACCAGGCCGGCGTGGATGATGTCCGCTGCAAGATGGTGGACGATCACCTGGTCGCCCTGGATCTGAAGATGCTCTATCCCGCCGGAAACCACATGGCGGAAATCATGCGGGACGAAGGCAAGGATGAATTCGTAAACGAGGAAAAAGGCTGGACCAAGAACTTCGTGGACAACCTGGCCAAGGTCGGCATCAAGCTGGAACTGGTGCCCGCTCCCATGGAAGAGCTGCTCCGGGCCTACTACCGCGAAACGGACCGTACTACCGACATGATCTACCTGGCCACCAACTTCCACGTCATCGTGGACCCGTCCATCACCTACAGCACGGATGACAGCGTGGGCCACAAGGTCTGGAACAACACCTACTCCGACGACGAACAGCTGTACTGGGACGCTGTGGACATGCGGAAGACCGAGCCCGGCGACTATTACGAGTATGTTGCGAAGTGGATGTCCTTCCAGAAGCGCTACAATGAAGTGCTTCCCACCATCCCGATTTACTCCAACATCTACTACGACTTCTTCACCGAGTACCTGCAGAACTACGAGATTACCTCTTCTGTAACCTGGTCCCAGGCGATCCTGCTGGCATACTTCGGCCTGCCGGAAGCTGAACCGGAAGTGGAAGAAGAACCCCTCGCAGAAGGTGAAGTTGCCTTCGACGATTAATCCACAAACCAAATCCAGCCGGGTACCGCAATGGTACCCGGTATTTTTGTGAGGAAACCGCAATGAACGAGATTTACTGCTCCACCGGTGCCCTGATTGGCCGTCCGAACGGAAGAAACTACCGTCTCCTGGAGGAGTTTTGTCCGAAACTACGCTATGACGGCTTTGAATTCATGTTTTACCCGGACTGGTATGCGGATCCGGAGGCGGTTGCAGCCTTTCTGAAGACCCTGGAACAGACGCAATCGGTTCGTTTTCCGGTCATGCACTGTGAAAAATCCCTGTCGGAGCACATTACAAAAGGCGGAAAAGAGGAAGAAAGGGAAGCATTCCGCCTGTTTCGCATCAATTGCAGCGTAGCCGGCAAAATCGGAGCTGAAAAGATGGTCCTTCATCTGTGGAACGGGGTGATTTCCGATTCAAATTTCGAAAACAACCTGAAAAACTTCGGACAATTACAGAAAATCGCCGAAGAATTCGGCCTGGATCTCCTGGTGGAGAATGTAATCTGCCATCAGGATCCCATGACCCACTGGAAAGAGCTGAAAAAGGAATATCCGGATATCCATTTCGTCTTTGATACGAAAATGGCAGATTTCCATCGTCAACTGGATCTGCTCTACGCTCCGGAATTTGACTGGCTTCAAAGCGAAAATCACATCCGGCATTATCATGTGAATGATTATGGAGGAGAATACCTGGAATGGACCAACCTGAAAGTTCTTCCGGTCGGGGAGGGACATATCAATTTTGAGAAATTTTTTGACTTTCTGAAAGAGAAAAATTACCAGGGAAATTTCACCCTGGAAGCCACCGGATTTGATCAAACCGGCAAAGTCGACCTGGACGGACTGAACCGACAGGCAGACCGGGTCCGGCAGATGATCTCAAAACAGAGATGTTAATTAACCTCAAACATGCTCCCAAAAGCTCAAAAATGCTCCCAAAAACGAAAGAAAAGACTTTAGTCCAAAAAAATCACCACAGACCATATTCTCCCCAAAATGGGAAAATAAGGCAGCCAAATTCAGCCGAAAAAACCAGGCGCAGGAGAAAAAATCCTGCGATTTTTTTCGTGCCATCCTGGCCACCGGCGAAGAATCTGATCCGGAATCTTCAGCATAATGCTATTCCTCCGAATCATCCGGAAAAGGAAGAGAAGACCCAAATGTTCCACTATATCCAGGATCAATAATCCCCATGGCAGCTTTGCCTTCCCGTTTCATCCTGCATGTCAGCGAAGGATCTGCGACCCTGTTTATTCAGGAACTGCAAGCCCGGTGTCATCCTGAGCGGCAGCGAAGGATCTTATCATCATGCACCATTCCGAATGTATAATTTGAACCTTTTGCAATCCGGTCAGAAAACGGACAGAATACACAGTTTGTCAAGAGGGTACACAGAGAAAACAGAAAAACATTTCTTTCACCTCCGGAAACCCAAACCCCATGGAAAACATTGAGGTTTTCAGCCCTTTTTCATCGCCTGGAAGCCTGTTACGCGTTTCTTAAAAGAATAAGACGAAACGACATAAAATTAGTATGTACAAATTACTAAAAAACGATCACTTGACCAAATAGAGGGGTGGAATCGATACCAATAAAGGAAAATCAACAGCAAGAGCTATTTTATGAAAAGAATTGCGAAAATAACCAAATGTAATATTGTACAAAATGGTGTAAAATGCCACCAAAAACAACCATAAAAATGGGCAATCAGAGCCGAATTATGTGATGAAAAGTGATTTAGAAGTTTTTACAAGTCACAATTCAGTTACACATTGATTAAACCGAAAACAGGGCGAATTACTGTATACAAATCCGTAAGAACAATGGAAAATCAAGGCTTTGGAGGCCAAACAGGTTGTAATTTAACAAATTTGGTCAAATTTTCTCAAAACCCTTGCATTCCTGATTTTTTTATGCTATCATTCTCCATGGATTCGTGTACCCATTTTGAGGTATTTTGAAACCGACGGAAATCGCGAAATGTAACTTTTATGTAACGGGACTTCCGAAAAGGACAAAACACGAATCCAGAAGAACGAACCAAACAGGACGACTGAAAAGAGGTAAGGATCATGAAGAAACGGTTCAAGAAAGTTCTCTCCATGCTGACCGTCATCGCAATGCTGGCTTCCTGCTTTGCCATGGCCATCGCTGAAGAACCTACTGACGCGACTGTTGATGCTGCTCAGGAATCTGCTGCTATAGTAGAAGAAATTCCTGCGCAGGAAACCGCAACGGCTGAAGAAGCTGCTGCATCTGCCGAAGAAGCTACGGCTCCTTCCCAGGATGCTGAAGTGCCTTCTGAAGAAGCCGCTGCCCCCGCCGAAAACGCTGAAGCTGCTGCCCCTGCTGAAGAAGCTGCGGCTCCTTCCCAGGATGCTGAAGTGCCTTCTGAAGAAGCCGCTGCCCCCGCCGAAAACGCTGAAGCTGCTGCCCCTGCTGAAGAAGCTGCTGCTCCTGTTGAAGGCAAAGTCAATCCTGTTCCTTCCTATAATAATGAAGAAACACTTGCTGAGAATCAGGCGGCTGACGAACAGCCTGCTGACGAACAGCCTGCTGACGAACAGCCTGCTGACGAACAGCCCACTGACGAACAGCCTGCTGACGATCAGCCTGCTGACGAACAGCCCACTGACGAACAACCTGCTGATGAGCAGACCGCTGACGAGCAGCCCGCTGACGAGCAGCCCGCTGACGAACAGCCTGCTGACGAACAGCCTGCTGACGAACAGCCTGCTGACGAGCAGCCCGCTGACGAACAGCCTGCTGATGAAGTGGAAGAGGAATATGCGGATGACGAAGAAGACGATGAGGATGACTCTTCTGACGAAGATGAACTCATCGAACTGGACGGATGGGGAATCCTCGATCCCGAACTTGTCCCTGAACATGTTCCGGACACCAACGAAATTAAATTCGAAGGTTATCAGGAACTGAAACTGAACGAGAAGGTCTCCGGCACCGTCGATGCGGAAAACACCGGGAAGATCCTCGTTCAGTGGGGCGCCAACAAGACCTTCGTCCTGGGTCTGCGTGCCTCTTCCAACAATGTTGATATCCGTATCAACAACAAAGCTGTGAAGTTCGTTCCCGCTGCCGAAAACAACAGCCTCGAGTTCGTTGCCAACTACGAGCTGAATGTCCGGGCCGGAAAATCTTACGAAATTATCCTCACCTCAAATGCTCCTGTCAACTATACACTGACCGCGGTTGAAGGTATCCAGAACGAAACGATCGATGAGATCAATGAAGAACCGATCGAGAATATCACTGAAGAAGTAACCGAAGAAGCTGCTGAAGAGACCACCGAAGAAGTGACCGAGGAAGCTGCTGAAGAAACCACCGAAGAAGTGACCGAGGAAGCCACTGAAGAAACCACCGAAGAAGTGACCGAGGAAGCGGCCGAAGAGACCATCGAAGAAATGACTGAGGAAGCTGCTGAAGAAACCACCGAAGAAGTGACCGAGGAAGCCACTGAAGAGACCACCGAAGAAGTGACCGAGGAAGCTGCCGAAGAGACCACCGAAGAAGTGACCGAGGAAGCTGCTGAAGAAACCGCCGAAGAAGTGACCGAAGAAGCTGCTGAAGAGACCACCGAAGAAGTGACCGAGAAAGCTGCTGAAGAGACCACCGAAGAAGTGACCGAGGAAACAGCTGAAGAGACCACCGAAGAAGTGACTGAAGAAGCTGCTGAAGAAACCACCGAAGAAACGACCGAGGAAGTTGCTGAAGAGACCACCGAAGAAGTGACCGAGGAAGTTGCTGAAGAGACCACCGAAGAAACTGCTGAGGAAGCTATCGAAGAAACCACCGAAGAAGAGACCGAGGAAGCCACTGAAGAAACCAAGGAAACAGAAGCAATCGTCGAAAATACTGCTGAAGAAAATGCTGAGGAAGTGGCGGCTGCTGAAGAAGAGAACGTTGAAGAAGCAACGACTGAAGAAAAAATTGAAGGAAATGATTCCGAAGAAGAAGGAATCGAGGTTACAAAGGAAGAAATTAATAAAAATCCCGAAACAACTGAAGAAGCAGTCGAAACCGTACCTCCGATGGTGGGTTGGATCAAAGTCGATGCTGATGAATATGTTGTCGGTGAAACCGCGACTCTGACTGCAGAATCCAATGTAGATCTGGACAATCAGGTTATCTGGCAGACGAAGACGGAAGAGAGCGAATGGGAAAATGTTGGTTACGGTAACACCTTGACTGTCGAACTGACCGAAGACAACGCCAACAACAGCTATAGCTTCAGGATGGCTGATGGGAGCATCTCAGATGAAATAAAGTTGGTTGTTAATGAAAAAAAGGCAGAAACGGAAGATGATGAAAGTGCAGAGGAAAAGACTGATACAGACGAAATGACATTCGAAGAGAATACTGATGATTATGAAGGACAGACCGAAACCGAACAAAATATCGAAGGAATCGATAATTCAAATGAGGATACAGTAAAATACGAGACTGTTAAAGTAGATCTTCCGGTTATTTCAACGCTCGACAACCGCGATGTGTTCTATGGTGAGATTTGCGAGTTAAATGCAAACATTGACGGGCTTGAAGATATGGATATTTCCTTCCAGTGGTACTATTCATTGAATGGAGAAGAATGGATAGCTGTTGAAAACTATGATGATAGCCATTTCAGTTTTGTAATGGATGCCAGCAATTGGTACTATCGTTGGAAAGTGATTGCAACGATCAGCTTTGAGGCATTTGCAGAATAAAAAACTGTTTCAGATTTTTGATTAAAGGACGGAGGAATCAAAGCTATGAAACGCTATCCCAAGAAATTGCTGGCGTTACTGTTGGTTATGTTCCAGCTGGTTTCTATTATCCCTACGAATGCATTAGCTGTTCCGGTGAATAGCATCACGGTATCGGTTCAGATGCCTTCACCGGGAGGAATAACTTCCCTTCAAAGGGACTATTTTGTGGTTGTTGGCACGCCTGAGGCTGGATTTACAGCTCGTCGAATTGATAAGAATAATTCACAGACATTACAAACTGTGTCTTTTAATTCTGCAATCGACCCATATATTATTTTAAAGGCTGCATATTCAGAAGGACATGCTGTACAGCAATATGCAGATGGCAATGTAGATATTTTTCAGGCGAATCCAGGTGAAGTCGCAGCCCAAGGTGTTGTTGAAGATAAATTTGATGCGATCCTATCTTCTGAAAACAGTGAAACACGTTTAGTTTTATTTAAACCCATTAGTGGAAAAAACTATGCTGTTCGTGTCAGATTTGATCCTGACGCGGTTTCTTCTGTTTCCACAGGGGATCAATACTATGTGTTTGTAGAGGTAACAAGAGCCGGACAAACCAGTCCCGATCGTTATTGGCTTGAGAAAATAGCAGCCGATCCTGGTAGTCTTCCTGTAGATCAATCTGGTTATCCATACTATGACATCAATATTCCTAACTGGAAAGATAATAATGGGAACAATACGACAGATTCGTTTACAAGCAGAGAAGAAAATATCCATGTTTCCGTTGTAAAATACACTGATGCTAACGGGCAATTATCGATTAACAATACTATTCAGCATACCAATTCTGCTGCGTTAGGTTCAGGTATGACAGCGAAAGTATATAGCGTGGCATATGATACAAAGGAAATATCTCCTCAGAATACAGATTCTCAGTATCATGAATATACAAATGAAAGCACCAATGAAAAACTATACTACGATGTTATCAACTTGACGACAATTAAGAGTGCAAATGAATATACATATCACTCAATTCTTGGACCAGCGATTTCTTTCGGTATTGTTGCTGAACATCTATATCACGAGAATCACCTGCAAACAAACTTTGCGGTTAATCATTACACAGGAAAAGGCATTGATACCAGACCGGACTTATCTGGTAATTCTGCCGGTGCTATTGTTATTGCTGAATTCAATGAAAATGATCATGAAAAAGCAAATCATACGGGAAAGGTTGCCACTAGTGGCGTTGCAAGTCAGCTGTTTATTGGAAATGATCTGAAAGGTCATTTAGTGGCATATGTAGATAATGATTCCGGAGATACAAATCCATCTCTAAAGGTACATGGAAATTTGGCACAAGCTACAGTTATTCCCAGCAATGGTGCAACATTAAGCTCAACAATTGTTGAAAATGCAATCAGTTATATCAAAAAATCGTCGAACAAATTAGTAAGCCATCCTGATACTATTTTACCGGCTCTGCCTCAAAACGGAAAACTGACGATTGATACAACTGCTTTTGGGGACGAGGACACCATCTTTATTGATGGTGATAGACTGAAGAGCTATATTGAAAATTCGAATTTAATAATTAATAAATTAGAGCATCAGACGTTGGTCTTTAATTTCAACTCAGAAGACAGTGTTATAATTAAACAGTTTGAAATCAATATTAATGATGGCTATGGAAGTCATTTGACACAGACCCCTGAGGCAAAGAATTCACCACAAAATGCGTGGATGGATAAAGTCGCCCGTCACATCGTATGGAATTGTAACAGCTGCTCGTATGTAAAGATTGATGACAGTTGTGGTATTGTTTTACAACCCAACAATGATTCAGAAGTAGAAATAGGAACGACTAGTGGCGGTTGGATTGCAAGTGATGGTTATGTGCATAACACAACTGGTGAGTGGCATAATTTCTACTCAGATCTACCTGATTCCAGCAAACTGAATCTTTCTGCTTTGAAGACTGTTGATAATAATACTCCTGGCACTGCACAAGTGTTCAACTTTATTCTTGAGCGTTATGATGAAACGCGTGCACCGAATGACAGATGGGTACTTGTTGAAACCAAGCAGAATGTAAAAGATCATGTTTCTTTCTCCGCAATCGATTCCTTACCGACAGGCTGGAATATTTTCCGCATTACAGAGTCTACAGTAATTCCGGACAGCACACAGGAAACTGGTAATTATATTACAAGTCAAGCCGTTTTCTATGCGGCTGCGGAATGCATCGTTATCAATGCAGGCCTCGATAATCAAAGAACTATTATCGGACTTCCAGCATATTATTCAACTTTCAGACCTGAACAATATAGGCGTGACAGTGAAATTGCTTCTGGCGTCAGCGGTCAGGTAGATGATGTTAAATTTAATAACTATGTTAGAAAAGCTGGGCTGACCATTTCAAAAGAAGTTGTTAGTCCGTTTGACGATGACCTGAATCAGACTTTCGAATTCCATATTACTTTGACACCGCCTGCTGGAACACCCGCAATCAACGATACTTTCAGCGGAGTTGAGTTTAGGGATAATAAAGCAACCATTTACCTGAAAGACGGCGAATCAAAGACCATTTATGGATTGCCGCAAAAAACTCGCTATAAGGTTGAAGAAGTTAAGGTTATTGGATTTGATACTATTCCTGCTTCCTGGATCTATGAAGGAGTTTTGGAATCGAGCGGATCAAGAGCTGATTATACAAATACCAGGAAAGTAAGAGAAGAGTTTTCTGGAATTGATGTAAAGATTCGAAAAGAAGACAATCATGGTAAGAAACTCAAAGATGTTACTTTTACCTTAACAGGTGAAGAAAGAAATGGTAATACCTTTACTATAACAAAAAAGACAAATCCAAATGAAGGTAAAGCAGTTTTTACAGTTGATGCTGCAAAACTTGGAAAACCCATATCTGATACCGAGATTAGGACTTTTGAACTTACAGAAACTACACCTGCTGGATTCCTTGAAAGTGGTCCGTGGACGATTAGTATTATACCGGATGGTACGGAAAAGAGAATCGATAACCGTACCGGTGAAGTTGTTATAAAGTATAAATGGAAGATTGACAGTATCAAAGAAGGCGACAAGGTATTAAATCCCGATAATGATCTGACATATACAATTGTAAATGTAAAAGAATATAAGGGAGAGATTACGCTTACAAAATCAGGTTTCAACGGGAATGCATTAGCTGGTGCAAAGTTTATACTGTACAAATCTGATCGTGAAAATGGTACGTATTCTGCACAAGGCACTTATACAACTGATGTAAATGGTAAAATCTTTGTAGACGAACTGGATGCAGGGTATTACTATTTTGAAGAAACAGAAGCACCCGCTGATTATATTCTGCCAAGCGACGTAGCAGAACGAAGGACAAATGTTGTACATGTTATAGAAAAATCTAAAATTGAACAGAAATTCAATCTTGCGAAGACGAACATCAAGAAAGTAGTAACACACTTTGAAGCAGAAAAGATCATCAATACATGGGGAGACAGTCTCAGCTTTACATTCAAACTAGCTCCCAAGGTTGCAACAAATCCCATGCCTGCTGGTACTGTAAATGGCGTTGTAACCGCTAATGCCACGAAAACAAATCCGTTGGCTGTATTTGGTGACATTACATTTGAAGAAGTAGGAATATATGAATATACCATCACTGAGCAGGATGACGGTGTAACGTACGTTTCCTACAATACTACTCCCCATAATGTTAAAGTTGAAGTTTCTAAGAATAACACAACCAATTCGTTAGTAGCTGTTGTTACCTATGATAATAAGCCGAGTTTAACTATTAGCAATACTTATAAGGCCAGTGGCAATACTAAGCTGCAAGTTTCCAAGCATTTGGAAGGGCGTACACTTAGAGATACTGACAGCTTTACCTTCACGTTAAGTTCAATTGACAATGCTCCATTAAAAAATGCCATAGGAATTACTTACACTACTACTCAGTTAACAAAGAAGCAGAATGGTGAAGGTGTACTTGTTGATTTCCCGACACTATATTATGATTTAAATGATGCGGGAAAAGAATATAAGTATAAGATTGTTGAGAATGATTTCTCAATTGCTGGTGTTACGAAAGATACTGTTACCGGACCAGTGGAGATTTATGCCAAGGTAAAAGTTGGCAATGATAATGGTCGAGGGCAGCTAACAGGAACTTACGTACAATATTTCAAAGACGAAAATTGCACGCACTCCCTGGCGAAGTCCGAGTTTGTGAACAATTATGACGCACAGGGCAAGGGCGAGATCGAGGTAGCGAAGCACCTGGAAGGCCGCACCCTGAAGGACGGCGAGTTCACCTTCACCCTGAGCGGGATTAACGGCGCACCGACAA
>JAFXRG010000004.1 GCA_017526525.1 Clostridia bacterium
GCTCCTACTATGATGTGGACCGCGGCGTCGAGCCGGATCACATCATCGATTCCTATGAGCATTTCTACGACCGCGAAGCCCTCACCAAGTATATCAACAGTCTCTATTGATCCATTGGAAATATGGTTCCTTACTCAGCCGACTGGTTTCCAGCCGGCTCTTCTTCTGCCGGAATATACTCCGCCAGGTACGCTCCCAGGATCGCCTGGGGCCAGGAAACGGCGTCCCGGATCATGTAATCGTGCAGCACCTGGGGATAGAAGTCAAAGTATACGTTGGAATAAATCGGCAGCGCCGGAAGCGTCTCCATAAACCGCTTCTGGAACTCAAGCCATTTGGCACAGTACCCCAGCACGTCCGCCGGCTCCGTCTGCCGCATGGAAACCGCATGCTCCCAGAGCTCCTCGTCCGCTTCTTCCCCGTCCTCTGTCTGCGTTCCCGGATACCCTACGGATCCGTTGAGCACCAGGTACATCCACTGGCCCAGTCCGAAATAGCCCTGGGCCCGCATGCCGTATCCGCCCAGCGTCTCCTGGACGATGCCGTCCCGGTCCGTCAGGTAAGCGATGGCCTGCCGCACGGCCGGGTCGTTCATCGGGGCCCGCTCCGTGTTGAAGTTGATGAAGCCCAGTCCGCTTCTCTCGTAGTTGGTATAGGTCAGTCCCTCCTGCCCCGCGGCGATCTCCAGGCATTTCGTAATGTCATCCTTGTCGCTCACCTTGTTCAGCAGGCTGATGCTTCCAAAATAAATGGTACGTGCAATCAAAAGATCCGAACCGAGGATTTCAAGGAACGAAGATCGCCAAGAGTAAATAGCTTTAGCGGGATCTGTAGATTCAGAGCATTGCAAATCGTTTTGAGATCATCGTTATCAATGCCACTCATCCTGTAGTATTCATCGGAAAGACGGTCAATCATCCAGGAACGTAAGGAATATTTTGAAATTTCCTTGCTTTCAGGAATCTGTTTCATCATCATTTTTGCTGAGTAACTGGCAAAGTCGGGGCATCTGATATCCGGGCAGCCGTTTTTTATAGGGATATTGCCGGTGCATCCGCACCGCGCTCAGCGGACCGGTGCTCCCGGGCAGAATTGCGTTGCCGTAAAACTTCTGTTATGATAAACAGGCCTCATACGGGAGGGAAAATGCATAAGAGGCAGCCGGCTGGAAACAGCGAACCCTGAGCAGGCAGCGCAGGCCGATGTTGCTGTTGATTTCGCAGGCAAACGGCTGCTGCTGGTTGAGGACAATATGATTAACATGGAAATTGCCGAAATGATCCTCACAGAGGCCGGCTTCACGGTAGAAACCGCCGAGAATGGCAGGATCGCAGTGGATAAGGTTTCCGCCTCTGGGCCGGGATACTATGACGCCATCCTGATGGACATCCAGATGCCGGTCATGGACGGATATGAAGCCACCCGGGAAATCCGTGCACTGCCCGAGAAAGGCCTTGCGCGGATACCGATCCTGGCGATGACGGCGAATGCCTTTAAGGAAGATGAACTTGCCGTCCTGGAAGCGGGTATGCAGGCGCATATCGCAAAGCCGATGGATGTGGATCGCCTGTTGAAAACGCTGGCGTCCGTGCTTGCGGCAGCTGGGTAAAAGGTAACATGAACACTCTGGTCAGCTGTTTTTCTTTCTCTTTATTGCCTCTCATCCGGCCGGCAGCACAGTCGCCGGTCCATGCGGAACCGCGGATACAGAACGGGCGCAAAAGAATCAGAAAGGTGGATTTGAATGAAAACGGATTTCTTTAAGAACAGAACAAAATACTCTGTGCTGCTGTCGCTGCTGCTGGCGGTAATGCTGCTGCCTTTCGGAAGCCTTGGAGAAGCCGCCGCGACGGAAGACTACGACGGCGGGGATCTGTTTGACGACGATGATTATTACGGCTGGCTGTTCAGCGGCGATGAATACAAGGCTACCGAGGAGGATCTGGCCCTGGCCAACCTGCTCATCCTGCGGGAATACAACAGCAGCATTTCTGACTGGTGCCGTCAGGAAGCGGAGAAACTGTCCGGGAATCCGGACGTGCAGAAGGAATACGAAGACCTCGCAGTCGTTCTACAAAGCCCCGCGCCTGGGCGGCCCACAGAAGAGGAAAGCCGGATGCTGACTGAACAGTACCTCAGCAATATCAGCAGCCAACTGCAGCAGGAAGCGGTCGATTACTACCGGCGCTGTGTCGCAGCGGAGCCCGTGATCACCGCTGACCTGTACGACGTTTCGGAAGCCATCGGAACAGAGATGTTCGGGATCGGTTTTCGCCTCAAATCCGCAGGAGAAAACGCGAAAGGCGTCTGCCGGATCGCAGATAAGATCGCAGAGCAGATGGAAATGGCTGAACTTGCCGGTGCCCCGATCACATACCTGGAGGCTGCCGAATCCATCCAGGATATCATCCGGTATACCCAGCTTGGAACGCCGGACACGCTGGTATGGAACTATATGCTTACGAAGCAAAAGCTGGAAGAAAAAGGTTACCGCTTCATTCTCACCAAGAACACATGGAGAACCTACACGGTAAAAAAACCTTACCGCGGAGTGAATGTCAAAGTGGAATCCCCCTCCGGGATTATTTTTGAACTGCAGTTCCATACGGCGGAAAGCCTTGTGACGAAAATGGTGGAGCACATCAACTATGAAGTCATCCGGGATCCCAAAAGCTCCCCGGAGGAGAAGGCTAAACTGCTGAAGCGGTCATTCGAGCTCTTTGACCGCCTGACCGAGCCGGATTTCATCGAGCTTATCCGGTAAATACTTCAGACAAGGCAGGATCACAGGATGGATCAGACGAAAAAGCCGGGCACTCCGTCCCGGGAAGAACCGGAATATGAATACTACGTCTGGCCGGAAAGAAGGATTCTTCTCCGGGTCAGTCTCGGGGCTGTCGAACAGTTTTGCCCGGTTTCGGAAGAAGAATGGCAGGCCCGCCCGGCCCTGGAAGGTCTCCGTTACGGAAACGGTGATTTTGATTATTTCATTCGCGTCAGAGAAGAAGAAGCCCTTTCCGCTGCCGCCCGGTTCCGGGAAGCGGCAAAAAGATAACGCTTTCACACAGCCGGATTCCGCCCGATCCTTTGGATCGGGCGGTTTGCAGTCGTCCTTGCGCACCCTGTCTCCCGTGTGGTCATCGGCGCTGTGAAACGAGATGAACATCGGTATTCTTAATCCCTATTGCAGTAAACTCCCCGGGAAACATATCATTTTCCCATGAAGGATGCCCGTCAAAGCGTTCCAGTGTAAATCCAGCGCCAATGATGCCATTTATGATTTCACTGATAGTATACTTCCTGTATTGACACTTTGGTATCTGTTTGCGTATTTCATCATCATAAAAGCGTGCATGCGCCATCTCTGCTTCAAAGGCATCAGTTGAAAAATAGCTCATCTCAGGCTGTTCCAGTTTTAAACTGTCATATATTTTCGTAAACGGATATGTTTGTCAGACTTTCATTGGGACAAAACACAACCGCCTCAACGGGAACCGTCCCCATAGCTCTGCCAGAAGGTGTATCTGCCGGGCTTTACCTGTTCTTCCTTCCCGCCGATCCGGGCAACCGTGTCCACCGGGGTCTCCAGCGTATATCGGATGCCGCCGTCCTCGCAGTTCCAACGGGCACGAACCGTTCCGCGGCGCGTGTTCAGTTTCGCGTCCAGCCAGCCGATCCGCTCATCCGGATGCGGCTCATAGATCAGTCCGAAATAACCGGCGTCCTCCTCTGCATGGAAGATCCCCGCCGCATCAGCAGATCCCACGCAGGCCGCTGAATCCATGCCGGCTGAGGGCATGCAGGATATGGGGCGTACCCATGAACCCGGTACGGATCCGGGTCCCATCCCGCCGGATCATTTCCACCGTGGAAGGTGTCAACCGCGTCCTCTGGAATATCAGCGTGTAAATTGCCGTGCTGAAGATCTGCCTGGCCCGTTCCTTATTCCCCTCGCCCAGTGCCTTGGCGATCAGGGCGCTCGCGCCGGTCCCGAACATAAGCCCCACGTACATGACGATCAGCAGTGCCGGAAAAACAGGTTCTCCGCTTCAAAAGCTTTCTCGCCGATAAAATTGGATATAAAATACCCGTCCGCGATCTGGTAGGTATTATCCACAATCTGCATGCCGATGTTGGGCAGGGCAAAAAGCAGCAGCGTAGAGCATTTGAAATGATCCCCTTACCCTTTTTTCTCAGACCGGCGGTTTTGCGCTGCGCGGAATGCGGAATTCAAACGACGCGTTGTCGATGTCGAACGAGTATTCCCTGGGTTTGTCCGTTTCGCCGTCTCCATCGTAACCTTCAATAAAGGGATCCCATGCAGTGATGACAAGCACGGCCTTGTGTCCCGGCGCGAAGGTATAAACCGTGGGCTGGAGGTAAATCGTGTAGTCGTGGTACTCCCCGGCTGTCATCTTCTCTGCGGACGCCGTATATTCCCGGCCTTCGTATCCGCGGCCGTAGTCCCGCAGGTCGGCGAACCCGAGGGTGACGAGCTTCGCGGTGGTGTTGCTCTGCACCAGCGTCTTCATCGGGGTCTGGCCGAGCATGCGGCCCGAATCCCCCATGCCGACGGTTTTTACGGGAACGGTGTTCTGCAGCCTTTCCTTGGTAAGAAACGCCTTGAACGGGGTTTTGCCGTCGATGGTGTCAACGAGTGCAGCCGTAACCATCATGGCGTCCTTGTCCGCGTCCGGCGTGGCCATCCTGAGATGTACCTCGGGAATTCCATACATCGTGTAGTTGTCCGGCAGCTCAAATATGTAGGTCGCGCACGTGCCTTCCGGAAGGGTAAGATAGTAGTTGTCCTGCAGGAGCTTCCTGCCGAAATCATCCTTCCCTTTCATATATGAGGGGCCGTGTTCCCGGAGACCGGCCGCGTCCACATGGGAAACCGCGTCCGGATTGACCGTCTTGTCGTACGCGAACGTGTCCGCTGCAAAGTCTCCCCAGCTTTCGTAGGTCAGGTAGCTGCCGTCCACGTTGCTCTGTACGGTGACGGGGAACATGTTTTCGATGCCGTTTTCCTCGCCGTAGAGATAGTGCGACAGCCATCTGTTCAGGATTTCCTCCCACAGTTCGCCGTTTACGCTCCTGTTCTTCAGATCGTTATGACCGTCCTGGTGCAGAACAAGCTTCCAGGGCATCCCCGCCTTTTCAAAAGCCCGCACCATCAGGTCCGACTGCTTGGTGAATACATTCAAGTCATTCAGTCCATGCACGATCAGCGCCGAACAGTTGATCCGGGAAACGTCGCGGGTATAGTCCATCGCCTCCCAGAACGCGTTGTAGTTGCCGTTTGAGCCCAGCTGATCCTGCGCAAGCTGCCAGAGCAGGGACGCGTAGTCGTCATTGATAACGGTCCAGTCGTCGTCCTGGTAGGCGGCGCCGCTGTTGTAGGAAGCCAGCTCGTTCACATACGCCGCGGTCATAAAGCGCGGTATGCCCTGGGAGTTGGAATAGTCATACCAGGAGGCGATTCCCGCGAAGGGAATGATCGTCTTCAGGCCCTTGACGCCGGTGACCGCCACTTCAAAGGGGATCGTCCCGCCGTAGGAGCAGCCCGTCATGGCCACGTTTCCGTTCGACCATTCCGCCTTGATTTCGATGTTGTTGTACGGATCCGTGAAGGCGACCCGGTTCCCCGTCAGCCATTCCACGACGCACTTGTGCGCGTCCCGCTCGAGATCGAAGCCGCAGAGCTCAAAGCCCTCGGAGTGGTAGGTTCCGATGCCCCCGGCCTCGACGACGGCAAACCCCCGCACAAGGAAATAGTCATACTGGCTGGCGTATGCATACCCATCTTTGCCGGAAATCGGAACCTTGTAATTCCAGCTGTCGGGGTCCGCCGCCTCCGCCACGTCCAGCGTCGTCACCACCCCGTTCGGGTTCCGCTTTTCGCCCGGCTGATAAAGCCGCTTGTAGTCGAAGGGAACCGGATTCATCCGGAACGTGCTGTTCATCTCCTCTTCATCCACCGTGCCGGAGCCGTAGGGAGTCGGATCGTAGATCGTTGCCGCCCGGTAGGCTCCCTCTGCCGCGGCGCGGGGAACCTGCACGAACACCTCGACCAGGTCCGCCATGCTGTCCATGTCGGTATCGTAATCCGTCTCGACGTACACGCAGAAGCGGAGGATTTCGCTGTCCTCATTGCTGTAGTCTTCGCTCCGCAGATTCGACCAGGTAAAAACCGCCTGCGCCATGCCGTCTTCAAAAACCGGCGTCCTGGCTTTTTCCGCGGCGGGAGCCGCCGGAGCAATCCCTGCCGCCAGGCACAGGCACAGGAGCAGGCAGGTCACTGCGCGCCGCCGCGCATGCGTGTTCCGATATGTTTTCTTTGTTCCTGTCATCTTTCAGGCACACCTCCCGGATTTGTTTTGCTTTGGTTGTTTTAAGCGTTTTTCAGAACTTTTTTACCATTATATCATATTCCAAAAACGAAATAAAGAAGGCTCCTGCCCGTACAGGCTTTCTTCTTTCTTTTTTATTCCGGGCTTTTCACTCCGGGCACCTGTATAAATGCACGGACTTCGGAGCACGTCAGCAGGAATTTGAATTTGACAATCTGGAACAATCGTTGATTTATTGCCGAAAAAATGGATAATACTATCGGATCAATGGCTGAGTCCTTTTGATCATGATTTTTTCAGGCAAGACGTTTTCTCCGGATCATGGATGGATCCGGAATCATATGCAAAAACATGAAAACGCGACCCCGAAGGAGCAATATAGATGTATTATTCTGCAATCGGAATCCTTGCCGCCCTCATTCTGCTGATTGAGCACAAGGATTTTCTCCTGAAACGGAACCGGATCAGCCGGATCCCTGCCGGTAAGGCGTACAGGCAGTTCCTGTTCGCCGTGCTCGTCTATTACCTTACGGATATTGTGTGGGGCTGGTTTGAGTCGGAAAAATGGGCAGTCCCGCTCTTTGCGGATACAACGGTCTACTTTATCGCGACGGCAGTCGGCGTGCTGTGCTGGACGCGTACCGCCATCGTTTATCTTAAGGAAGAAGGCCGCTTCAGCCGCTTCATCCTGTATGCCGGACGGATCTTCGCCGGCGCAGTAACTGTCATTTCCGTCGTCAACTGCTTCACGCCGCTTCTGTTCACGGTGGATGAATCATGCGTTTACCATGCGCTGGACTTCCGGTATGCGGTCCTGATTGCCCAGATTCTCCTGCTCCTGCTGGTATCCGCATACGCGTTCGGGGTGATCTTCCGGCTGCGGGGCACAATGAAAAAAGTGAACCGTTACCGGACGCTGGGGCTTTTCGGGCTGATCAAAAGTATTTTCCTGATTTTCCAGGTCTGGCATCCCTATCTGCCGCTCTACACGATCGCATATATGCTGGGCATCAGCCTGCTCCATGCCTTCGTCATCAGCGATGAGGAAAACGAGAACCTCAGCCGCCTGGCGGAAGCAGAAAAGATCCGCCAGCTGCAGGAATCCGTTTCCACGCTCCTGGACAATATGCCTGCGCTGAGCTTCTACAAGGACGCGGAAACCGGCGCCTACATTGCCTGCAACCAGGCCTTCGCGGAGTACGCCCATAAGGAAAGCCCGCAGGGCGTAATCGGGCTGACCGACGCGGAAATCTTTGACGAGGCAACTGCGCTTCACTTTATGGAAGACGACAAAAGGGCGTTGTCCATGAACCGGCCGTATATTTTCTTTGAGGATGTGCCGGACGCCGCCGGAATTCCCCGGAAGTTCCAGACCACAAAGCTCCGGTTCGTTGATCCTTCCGGACGGGTGTGCCTGCTGGGAATGGGCCAGGATGTTACAGCCAGGGAGCAAATCCGCCGGGCGGAAGAACGGATCCAGGAGGAGCGCACAGCCTATACCCGGATCAGCGCCCTGGCCGGCGATTATATTGCCATCTTTATTGTGGACCCCGAAAGCGGACGGTACCGGGAATACAGTGCTTCCCTGCGGAGTGAGCACAGCGTGCCGATGCGGGAAGGCGCGGATTTCTTCAGTGATCTCCGGGATCTGGCCTCAGAGCTTGTATGGCCGGATGACCTAGATCACTATCTGCACGCAGTAGCCGGGGAAAACATCCTGAACAGCATCCGTGAGCGGGGCGTCTTTTCCCTTACGCACCGCATCTCCGCCGGCGGACAGCCCCGTTATGTCCAGTTCCGGGCAGCCGTGGTGGAGGAAAAAGGGGGACGCCGCCTGATCGCCGGTATCAACGATATCGATGTCCAGGTGCGCCAGGAAGCGGAATACCGGAAGCGTCTCTCCCAGGCTCAGGCCCGGGCGGCGGTGGATGCGCTCACCGGAGTCAAAAACAGGCATTCCTACCTGGAGGCGGAGAAAAAGATCAACCGCCTGATCGCGGAAAAGAACCAGCCGCCTTTCGCCGTTTCAATTCTGGACGTAAACGACCTGAAAAAGATAAACGATACTGCCGGACACCAGGCCGGCGACGACTGCCTGCGGCAGGCATGCAGGATCATCTGCCAAACCTTCAAGCACAGTCCTGTCTTCCGCATCGGCGGGGATGAGTTTGCGGTGCTTTCACAGGGAGAGGATTACGAGCGCATCGGGGAACTGACAGCCCTGATCGAAGCCCATAATAAAGAAGCGCTCCGCAGCGGCGGCCTGGTGATCGCCTGCGGCATGTCCCGCTTCGCTGATGATGACTCCGTTGCCGCGGTGTTTGAACGTGCGGACCGGATGATGTACGAAAACAAGAATTTGCTTAAAGCGTCGGGTTCTGGGCAGTAACCCGCTTTGTCCATCCACCCCTGCCGTGCCGGAACATGGGCTGCGGTTCCCTGCTGCAGCATCGTGTTTCTTTTCCGGGTGTCTTTTCTATTTTCGGGAAGTATGCTATAATTCTTTTCGATTTTACAGAAATGAATGAAAACCCATGAAAGCGAATCCGGATTACAGGATGCGCGCCTGATTCCTGATGAAAAAAAGGCCGGCTCCTGAATCACATTTCAGATCGGGAACAGCATAACCGAAAGGATGAAGCAATTTGGAAAACAAATTATTGTCCACACAGATCTGCCGGGACTATCCCGGCCGTCTGGCCATCGTCGGCAACGGCGCTGCCTGCACCTATGAGGATATGCTCAAGGGCATCCGGGGCCTTCAGAAAAAGCTTCAGGAAATGGGAGTTGAAAAGGGCAGCCGGGTGGCGCTGTGGAGCTACAACTCCGCCAACTGGCTGATCGCTTTCTTTGCCATCATCCGGGCCGGCGGCACCGCCGTGCTGGTGAATTACAGCATGGGCAGCGCCGATGCCGCGGAACTGCTGTCCATGACAGGAACGGGCTTCCTGCTCTGCGGCGACAACGGGGAGACTAAGAAAAACCCCGACGCCATGCGCACGCTGGCCGATCTCGCAGGCATCCCGGAAGCACACTGCCTGAACATCTCCCCGGCCGCGCTGGACCTGGGTTATGTGTTCCGCGATGATCCGGATGAGGATGTGCCCGATGCTTCCGACGAAGACGCCACGGCCTTTATCATCTTCACCTCCGGCACCACCTCCAAGCCCAAGGCGGTGCAGATCTCCCAGAAGGCGCTGACCTTTGACGCCAAAGCCTTCAACGGAAACATCGGCGAATACGCGGGCCGGAGCGTTTGCGTGGCCGTGCCGCTGTTCCACATCCTGGGCCTGCTGATGAGCTACGCCTTTCTCTGCCGCGGCGCAACGGTATGCCTGCCCGCCAATTACAAACCGGAAGTCCTGGTCCGGGAAATCGATGCTTACCGCGTTTCCGATATGGCGGCGGTGGGCGCCGTGTACATGGGCCTGGCGGAGGCGGAAGGCTTTGAGGAAAACGTCGTGCCGAACCTGCACCTGTGCATGATCGCGGGCGGTATGTCCACGCCGGTGCAGATGATGCGGCTGGAGCTGCAGTTCGCCAACGCCACTTTCATCAACATGTACGGCCAGAGCGAGGCCGCGCCGCTGACCATGGTGCGCCCCTCCGACCTGGTGGAAAAGCGGGCGCAGACCGTGGGCCAGGCCATTGAGGGCGTCGAAATACGCATTTCCGACGGGAAGGGCGGCTTCCTGGCCCAGGGCGAAATCGGCGAGGTTATCGCCCGGGGCGGCAACCTGATGAACGGCTATGACCGGCTGCCCGTGGAAAAGCAGCCCATTGATGAAAACGGCTGGCTTCACACCGGCGACCTGGGCTACTTTGACGAGGAAGGCTATCTGTATCTTGCCGGGCGCATCAAGGATGTCATCATCCGGGGCGGCGAAAACATATCGCCCTCCGAGATCGAAAGCGCGCTGAACCGTATGGAAAATGTCCGCCAGGCCAAGGTTATGGGCGCGCCGCATCCTATCTACGGCGAGAGCGTGGAGGCCTGCATTACCATGACCGACGGCGGCGCCAGCTTTGACCAGGAGGCCATGAAAGCGGCCCTGCGCGCAGAAATCGCTCGGTACAAGATCCCCTCCCACATTTTCCTGTACGACAGCTTTCCCCTGAACGTCAACGGCAAGCTGGACCAGCGCAAGCTCCATGCGGACATGCTCAACCGGCTGTTGCGGCTGTCGGTGGACGAGGAGCTGGCGGGCGGCGTGACAGTGTTCGACGTGGTGGTTAAAAACCGGCCCTACGCCATCGTACCGGTCACCAGCATGGCCAGCGAGCTGGCGCAGGCGGTGGGATTCAGCCGCCGGCGGGTGATGTCCATCCGCCTTGCGGCGGAGGAAATGCTCACCGAGCGCATTATGGATGCCTATTCCGCCGCCGGCGATCTCCGGGTAAAGATTACCCTGATGCCCGAATGGCTGCGGATCACTTTCAGCGATGACGGCGCGGAATATTATATCGACAAGCGGCGGGATACCTCCATGAGCGCAAGGATCATCCTGAAAGCCGTCAGCAATTTCCACACCGATTATCCGGGCGGAAAGCCCGTCTATTGTATGGACTTCCTGTATGAGAATGATTTCAGCATCCAGGAATTCCTGATGAAAAGTAAGGAGGAGATTGACGCATGACACAGCGCAACGCACCCCCACGCTTTGCAGTCAAGGAATGGAACGCCTGCGGGGCAACCCAGTTTTACGGAAAAGACAGGAAACGCAGCTATATCGTGGAAGTCAGCCTGTCGGAGCCGGTTCGCGGAGAATTGCTCCAGCAGGCGGCGGACAAGGCCCTCAAACGCCTGCCTTATTACGGTTCCACCTTTGTGCGCAGGAAAGGCCTGTATTACTATGCGGACAATGACCTGCCCCTGGTGGTGGCCGAATCCGAAAATCCCCGCGTCATCGGCGGGGAAATCACCAATTACCATATGATCGACGTGACCTATTGGAAAAACAAAATTTCCTTCGCCATGTTCCACGGCCTGTGCGACGGCCTGGGACTCAATCGCTGGATTGAGGCAGTGCTTTACCACTATGTCTGCCTCAAGGACGGCAAAACCTACAGCGACGAAGGCATTTACACCGACAAAATCCCATATGATCCCTCCGAGCGGGCGGATATCCACCTCCAGCGGCGCAAAGCCAACATCAAAAAGGTGAAAGCCCTCATGGGAACGGAAAAGCGCTTCCGCCTGCCTGAGCTGTTGGAAAACAAGGTGGACCGGATGTATTCCCTGCCCCTGAAGGTAAAGACGACGGATTTCCTGAGCTGGTGCAAGGCCAACGGCGCTTCCCCGGCGGCCGGGGCTGCCGCCATCATGACAAAGGCCATTGCCCGTGAGAACGATGTCCGTGACAGCGTCATCATGAGCGTGGTGCCGATCTCCCTGCGCAAAGCCCTCCATGCGGAGAAAACCTTCAAAAACTGCTATGCCGCCATCTTCCTCCCCACCACGCCGGAGGACGCCCGCAGCATGCCTGTGGGAGAGCTGGCCGCGAAGCTCCGCGCCGGCATGCGCACCCAGATGAGCGGAGAGTTCCCGGGTCTGGTCTGCGCCGGCATGAACACCATGATCCACCTCGGCGCAAAGATGCCCGGCTACCGTTTGAAGACCAAGGTGCTGGCCATGGGTGACAACAATCCCCAGGATACCTTCTTTGTGGACTATGTGGGCGGACTGCGCTGCAACGACTATGCGGACCAGATCACCGAGGTGCGTTACCTGAACGCGCCGCCGGCCAACGGCGCTTCCTTCGTGCTGATGAGCGAAACGGCCGGCTGCTTCCACATCAACTTTACCCAGACCATCGATTCCGATCGCTATTACCTGGCCTTTGCCGCCATCCTGGATGAATTGGGCATTCCTTATGAAAAACTGCCCTATGAATCCTATCTGAATCCCGTGGTGGATCTGCCCCCGGAGCAGCGGTAAACCGGCTGGGCGTGAGGAAATCAGCAAGGGCTGCCTTTTCCGGCAGCCCCTGTGTCTTTCTGCCGGCCCCGGAACCATTCCGGATGCCGCCGGCAAGAAAACCGGGATTCCTGAATAACCTGTACGGAGGCGATCACAATGGCGGAAGGCCGCAATCCCCTGACCGGGATGGATTATCCCGATCCGGATGTCATCCGTGTCGGGGACACCTATTACATGATCAGCACAACCATGCATTTCTTTCCCGGCGCCGGGATCCTCCGGTCCCACGACCTGATTCACTGGGAGATCTGCTCCTATATCTACGATACCCTGGAGCATACCCCCGGCGAAATTCTGGAAGGAGAGCAGACAATTTACGGCCATGGGATGTGGGCGGCTTCCCTGCGTTATCACGCGGGCCGCTTCTATGCGGCCTTCATCGCCCATGAATGGCCCAAAACCTTTCTCTTTACCGCGGAAAACATCGAAGGTCCCTGGACCCGGCAGTATATCGAGGGCATTTACCATGACTGTTCCCTGCTGTTTGACGATGACGGCCGCGTCTATATCGTTTACGGCAACCGGGACATCCGCCTCACGGAACTGAAAGCAGACCTGAGCGGGCCGAAGGAAGGCGTGCTGGACCGGATCATTGTCCGGGATGCCCCAGGGGATTTCCTGGGATATGAAGGATCCCACCTGTATAAAATCAACGGGAAATATGTCCTTTTCCTGATCCACTCCCGCCAGCGGGAATGGTACCGCACCCAGGCCTGCTTCATCACGGAGGACCTGGAAGGCGTCTGGGCCGGCGGGGATGTGTTTTACGGGGATCTGGACAACCTGCACAGCGGTCCGGCCCAGGGCGGCATCGTGGACACGCCGGACGGCCGGTGGTTTTCCGTTGTCTTCCAGGACCGCGGCGCCGTCGGCCGGGTTCCCGTCCTGATTCCCGTTACCTGGAACCGGTTCGGTTATCCGGTCTTCGGCAAAGCGGAAAAGGATCTTTCAAACACCTGCACCCGTCCCGGCTGGACGGCGCAGCCGCTGTATGCCGATGATGATTTCACTTCCCCGGCGCTGAAAAACGTCTGGCAGTTCAACCATGAGCCCAGGGCCGGATGCTGGGAAACCGGAAACGGCGCCTATGTGATCCGCACGGACAAGGTCAGCCGGACCATAGAATTTGCCCGGAACACGCTGACACAGCGCACCGTGCTCCCCGGCTGCACGGCAGAGGTAACGGTAAACGCGGAAGGTCTCCGGGCCGGGGACGTGGCCGGCCTTTGCCTGCTCATCGGCAGTTACGGACTGATCGGCATGGAGCGGAATGAAGAAAGCTGTTTCCTGGTGATGAAAGCGCGGAAACCCCGTGAACAGGAGGAGCGGGAATATGCCCGGATTCCCTTTTGCCTGCGGGAAGTCCGCCTGCGGGCCGCCGTCCGCTTCGACGGGCCTGAAGGCAGGGTTTGTTTTGAATACCTGGATTCCTCCGGGTGGAAGCCCCTGGGGCCTGAACATACGATGACTTTCGCCCTGGATCACTTCACCGGCTGCCGCTTCGGCCTTTTCCTTTACTCAACCCGGGAGCCCGGCGGCCGGGCCTCCTTCAGCCGGTTCACCTACCGCCCCGCGGATCCGTAAATCGCTTTCCCGCCGGATCAGCGCGGCAAGCCTCACCGGATTCAGCTCAGCTTTCTGTACTCCCGCGGCGACACGCCTGTGGCTTTTTTGAATGCATCCCCGAAGTAATTACTGTCGCTGAATCCGCATCGGTCTGCAATCTGTGTCACGGTCAATTCTGAATTCAGCAGCAGGTCACAGGCCTGCCGGATCCGGTAATGAATCAGGTATTCCCGGATGCCGAACCCCGTCTCCTGATGAAAAACCCGTGAGAGGTGCGACGGGCTCACCGCAAAGTGGGCAGCAACCTCTGTCAGGGTAATCTGTTCTCCCGCGTGCTCGCTGAGATATGCCGCCACCTCCCGCATACGGCTGTGAGCTGTATCCTCGTTTCCGTCGTTTTCTTCCTGCCCCTCGCGGTATCGGTGCAGGGAAATCAGCAGTTCGGCCAGTAGCGCCATGCAAAGGCTTTTCCCCAGAGCGGGCTGGTTTTCAAATTCATACAGCATCCGGTTTACCAGCAGCAGAATCGTTTCCTGGCGCTGAACCGGAGCTTTGATTTTTCCTGCCCGGAATTCCGTTTCTGCAACCTTCGTGTCCAGAAACGCGTCGATCTTTTGGGCGGTATCCGGGGAAAAGGAAATCACATACTTTGTATTTTGCCCGTGCGAAGTAAAATCCGTCTTATGCAGCGTTCCGGCAGGAATCAGGGCAAAATCCCCGGTTTGCAGCCGGTAGGTTCTCTGTCCGATAAAAACACTGCAGCGGCCTTCCGCAATATAATACAGTTCATGGTACCGGTGAAACCACTCGTTCTCTTCGCGGGCCTGGCCGATCTGGCTTTCCTTCAGGATTTTGAAGTCAACGATCCGGCGTTTTCGTTCCATGGTTTTCCTTCCCCTTTCCGTGCCCGGTTTTGCCTTTTTCCGGCTGCAGGACGCCACCCCCGCAGGAAATTATATCCCGATCTGCTGCACAGGACAACAAAAATTCTGTAGTTTTGGATAAAATTGCGTGACTTTCAGTAGATTTTCATTTATTTTTGCCGTATGATTTCTGACGTTCCCGGAAATACCGTTTATCCTCCCCGGGAACAGAATCATACCGATTGTAAAGGAGATATGAAATATGATGAACACGAATATAAAAAATACGGAAAAGAACGCAACGATCCTGAGCCGCTTCTGTGAAATGGTCCGGAAAACGGCCGCGCGTTCTTCCCGCAGCAATCTGGAGTTTTACACCTACAGCACCCTGCCGGCGCTGCTGACCATGCAGTCCGGTTTCAAGTCCGAACAGATCTGAGTCGTCCCTCGGAAAAATCGGTTCCCCGGCTGTCCGGACCGCCCTTACTCAAGCCAGAGGATCCGCAGGTCGGATTCCTGCAGGTCCCGGTCCGCCGTCAGTTCCTTTTTTTCTCCGGGATACAGTGAAATCCAGTTGTCGGAAAACCCGGTGTCGCCGGCCTGAAGCTCCACGCCTGTGCAAAAGGTGTCCGCCTCCAGGAGGATCTTCCTTCCCTCGCAGGTGACCCGGATTTCCGGTTTTTCAAAAGCAAAGTATTTCGGCAGGGTGTACAGCTCAGAACATTCGCTGACCGTCCCGCCGTTCTCATCGTGCAGCACACACTGCACGATTTTCATTTTCTCCCCGTGTTCCGGCAGAACCGTTCCGGCTTGCAGGCTGCTCATGGCCGGGCAGCGGACGTCCAGCACGGATTCCCGCATCCTCCGGCCCCGTTCATCCCGGACAATGCAGTCAATCTTTCCCCGGAAAGCTTTCCTCCGTTCGTTGCTCACCCATACGGAATACCCGTTTTCCTCCGCCCGGAGTGTCACAGCCAACGGCGCGAAAAAACGCCTGGATACATACTGAAGCGCCTTCCACCTTCCCGCGGAATCAATTCCGGCCCAGCTTGCCACCGGCCAACAGTCGTTGATCTGCCAGTAGATCGCGCCCATGCAGCGTCCCCGGTTTCTCCGCCAGTGTTCAACCCCGGCCCGTATCGCCTCCGCCTGCAGCCACTGGCTCGCGTGAACCAGTTTTTCCATCGAAAAGGGATACCGGAGCGTCTGGCTCAGATAGTAAAGCATTGTCGCGTTTCCGGAGCGGCATTTCTGATGGCTCTCCATGGTCCCGGAAAAAGGATTCATCTCCCGCTCTTCGTGTACAAAGGTCCGCAGCGTATCCATACAGGGGAAGGATTCAAAGCCGAATTCCGAGCAGAACCGCGGGTACCGCTTCGTAAAGTCGGAAAACGGCCTTCGCCCGTGCCAGACAGACCAGTCGTGCACGTCTCCCCGGTCCAGGCTGTTCGGATCGTCAAACCCTCCGCCGGAAGAGGGAGAGGACGGCCAGTAAAAGCAGTCCGGTGCTTCCCGCGCGCTGACTTCCTTCAGCAGGTGTTCAAATTGTTCCAGGTAATCCTGCTTCAGGCTGTCCGGCTGGTTTTTCACACCACCCCAGTCCATCCAGGCCGTTTCCATTTCATTGTTTCCGCAGATCAGTCCCAGGGAGGCATGATGGCGAATCCGGCGAAGGTTATCCTCTGCCTCCCGGGCAATGCTTTCCCGGAACGCGTTCGTCAGCTTGTAGGTATTGCAGGCAAACATAAGATCCTGCCAGACAACCAGGCCCATTTCATCGCACAGGTCATAAAAATCATCATTCGGATAAATGCCGCCGCCCCATACCCGGATTGTATTGAAGTGGCAGTTCCTGCAGGCCTGCAGCAGCCGTCTGGTTTTGTCCCGGGTCATCCGCGTCAGCAGGCTGTCCTCCGGAATATAGTCCCCGCCCATGGCAAAGAATTCCGTTCCGTTGCAGCACAGGGCAAAGCTTTCGCCCCATTCATCCTTTTTCCGGGAAACGGTCAGGGTGCGCAGGCCCAGCCGGAGGGTTTTCCCGTCCTCCGGCCTGTCGCCGGTCAGGGCCTCCACCTTCAGGGTATACAGCGTTTGCTCCCCCAGCCCGTTCGGCCACCACAGCCGCGGGTGTTCCACCCGCAGACGCAGTACTCCGCCGGATTCGCCCGCGGCTTTCGCGGCGATCCTTCCTTCCGGGTCCGCAAGTTCTGCGCGAACCTGCTCTGCGCCGGTCCGCACGCGGATCTCCAGGTCCGCATGATCCGGGCCGTGTTCCTGGTGTATCCGGATTTCCTCCAGGCGGGCTTCATAAAATTCAATCCGTGCCTCCCGCCAGATGCCCGCATCCGGAAGCCTGGGACCCCAGTCCCAGCCGAACATGTAATGCGCCTTCCGCAGGAATCCGGTTCCCTTCAGTTCGCTGCCGCCGTCATAGGATACTTCCGGGTTTTCCCGGGCCGCTTTTTCCACGTAATCCATTGCCGGTTCAAAGGAAATACGCAGGCAGTTTTCCCCGATGCGGAGCGCCTGTTTCACCGGAATCCGCCAGGTCCGGTGCATATTGTCTGTCCGGGCAATCGCCTGCCCGTTCAGCTCCACCGCAGCCAGGGTATCCAGTCCTTCGAACACCAGGTCCGCGCAGGAATGCCCAAACATCTCCTCCGAAACCCGGAAGGTGCGCTGAAAGCACCATCTGTGCCGGGTTTCCGCACAGGCGGCGTTTTCATTCAGGCCGTCAAACGGATCCGGAATCTCCCCGTGGTCCAGCAGCGTCCGCAGCACACTTCCCGGCACTTCAGCCGAAAACCGGCGCCCGTCCTCCCCGGTCATCTCCCAGGTTCCGCACAGAATCAGTTTTACCATATGCCTGAATCCTCCCTGTCAGGCCGGATCCGGCGTACGCCTTTCCCGGCCGTCGCTTCAGGTATTCCAGCCTCCTGCGGATCAGCCTTCCGCGCTGCCGCATGCCATGGATATGGCTTCCCCGTTTGTCCCGTTCCCGGATGTATTCAAAGCTTTTTCCGATTCCCGGTAAACCGGTTGTCCGCCCACCACCATCCGTCCGAACGGCTGATCGGTTCCTGCGCAGCGTTCAAGCAGTTTCCTGATGGCCAGGTCAATCATTTCATCGGTATTGATCCGGAATGTACTGAGTCCGGTTTCGTTTTCCCTGCCCGGCGGATAATCGTCAAACCCGGTTACGGAAATATCTTCCGGAACCCTGAATCCCCTCTCCTGCAGCCGGTCAATCAGCAGCCTGGCCGCAAGATCACAGTTGCATACAAACGCCGTTGGCATTTTCTCCGGAAGCTCCGGCGCCTTCAGGTCGCCCGCCGGCTCCCGATCCGGCAGCGTCCATTCTTCCCGGATCGGCAGTCCGTGCGTCAGCATGGCCCGGCAGTATCCCAGGTATCGGTCCATGATGCTCGCGGTTGCCAGTCGGGTTCCCACAAATCCGATCTCCCGGTGCCCCTGCCGGATCAGATGGCTCGTCAGCCGGTAGGATCCGTAACAGTTGTCACCGGCTACTGCGTCGGCATTGGCCTGCTCGTCATAGAAATCCAGGAAGACCACCGGAGTTCCGGTCAGGGCAATCTTCCTGTAATAAGCCTTTTCCGGCTCTCCCAGCAAAATCAGCCCGTCCGCGCGGTTTTCCTTCAGCAGGTTCGGCATTGTCAGTTCCTGTTCATCTTTTGCGTTCAGGATCTCCAGCAGTCCGAAATGGCCCTGGCCCGAAAGCCTCCGGATCAGTTTCCTGTACATCTCCGCATAAAAGGAATCTGCCTGGAAATACCTTTCCGGAATAAGGATTCCGATGTTCATGTGCTCCGGAAGAACCCTCCGCCCGCTTTGGGGATACCGGTATCCCATTTCTTCCGCTTTCCGGAGAATTCTGGTACGCAGCCTGTCACTCATGCCGGTTTTCCCGGCAAGGGCTTTGGAAACAGTCACTGCGCTTGTCCCGACTGCCCGCGCAATATCCCGCATGGCTGGTTTCTTGGCCGACATCTTTTCCTGTTCCCTCCTGTTGGAGTCGGATTCCCGGCAGGTCCGCAGCAGTCAGCCGCGGACCCGCTTCAGCCCTTGACCGCGCCGGCCACCATGCCCTTGATGATCTGGTTGCTGAAGGCAAAATACAGG
Organism: Clostridia bacterium; assembly: GCA_017526525.1. GTDB lineage: Bacteria > Bacillota > Clostridia > Christensenellales > Aristaeellaceae > Aristaeella. Next base: position 18,900 of record JAFXRG010000004.1, read on the forward strand.
ACCACGATCGGGCTCATGGTAATCAGCATGGCTGTCATCTGCAGGGGATAGTCGGATCCGAACTGGCCCTTGAACTGGGTCAGCGCCAGCGGAACCGTCTGCAGATGCACATTCTGGATCAGCACCAGCGCGAAGGAGAATTCGTTCCAGCATCCGAAAATCTGGATAATCGCCACGGTAACAAGGATCGGCCTGCACAGCGGCATAATGATGGACCACAGGGTCCGGCTGAAGCTTGATCCGTCGATGGCCGCCGCTTCCTCCAGGGAAATGGGAATTCCTTTTACATACCCTTCCACCAGGAAGATTCCCATCGGAAGGCCAAAGGAAACATACGGCATCAGGAGGGTATACCACTGGTTGCTGATCCCCAGGTTCCGGAACAGCACATACATCGGAACCAGCAGGGAGTGGATCGGAATCAGCATGCCCATCAGGAACATCACGTACAGCGGCCGGTTGAGCCTGAACCGGACCCTGGCAAGGATATACCCGACCACAAAGGTGAACAGGACGATCAGGATGATGCTGATTGCCGTCGTCCGGAAACTGTTCCACATGGACTCACTGAGATGGTAATCCGGATTGTTCAGGATATCCGTATAATTCTGCAGCGTAGCCGTCCCGAACGGGATGCTGATGACGTCCGCGTTGAACTGGCGTTTCAGCTTCAGGGAAGAATAGAACATCCATACCAGCGGAAAAATGCAGCTGAGGGAGAAAATCCACAGCACAATATTGATGCATACCTTGCCCACGTAATACCCCGCGCCTTTTCCGGAGCGTCCCGCGGGACTGAAGTTGCTTCCTGCAAGATGTTTCTTTTTGCTCATCATTTATCCCTCCAGTCCGCGCGTGGCTCTTTTGATGATGGCCTGGCTGCCGCCGATCACCAGCAGCGACAGCACAAAGATGCCCACGGAAATCGCACTGCCGTATCCGAGGTTGCTCTGCTGGAAGGATGTGGTATATCCGTACAGCGCCATCACATAGGAGGAGTATCCGGGACCGCCCGCTGTCATGGTCCAGATGCTGTCGAAAGCCTTCATGTTGCCGGCAATGCACAGCGTCAGGCAGACCAGCATGGTGGGGCGGATCATGGGAAGGGTGATATGGATGGCTTTCTTGAACCCGTTTGCTCCGTCAATCTCCGCTGATTCGAAGATTTCCTGGTCAATACCTGCGATGGCAGAGAAAAGAATCACCATGTAATACCCGATGTACTGCCAGACCAGGGGAATGGATACATACAGCATAACGTGGTTCGCGTCTCCCAGCCAGGCCTGCTTCGTTCCTCCCAGCACGTTTACCACGAACCAGTTCAGCAGCCCGTACTTGGAGTGGAAAATAATACTCCAGATCAGGCCGATGCAGACTGCGGATATGGTGCTCGGAAAGAAACCGAAGGTACGGTGGACCGCCTTGCCCACCGCAAGCTTGGAGTTGGCAAACAGGACAAAAACAAAGGCGAGGCCGATCTGCCCGATGATACACACAATCACCAGGTAAATGTTATTCCAGAAGGATTTCCAAAAAATAGAATCAGTGATCAGCGCCTTGTAATTTTCCACTCCGTTGAAAACTGCCGTATAGATTGTCTGTCCGCTTTTCAGTTCAAAAAAGCTTAAGTAGACCGCTGTCAGCAGCGGTACGAATACAGAGAATACAAACAGCGCCACCGGAATGAGTAAATACAGCCAGATCGTGGTTCTCTTTGGTTTAATGGCATCGAGCACGCCCTGCCCCCCCTTTGTCTCTTTTGAAAAATCGCCCTGTCCGCACAACACGGGCAGGGCGGCCGGTAATGACTGGTCATTTTGGTTCCGCTGTTTTTCCGTTTTCCGTAAGGGGAAGCAGAACTTCAGCGTCCGGCAGTACCGGGATTATTCAGCCTTCAGGTAGTTTTCTTCGTAAGCAGCCTGGGTATCCGCGGCTACCTTTTCAGGATCCATCTGGCCGTTCAGCATCGCCTGGACTTCCGTGTTGAACACGCTCCAGACAGCGGAATTGATGTAGGAGTCGTAGATTTCGCAGGTGGTGGTGTCAACATAGGACCAGTTGTAGAAAGCAACGGTAATCGGGTCAAACTTGGAGAAATCAACTTCGCCGGCAGCGGTCAGTCCGCCCAGGGCATAATTCTCTGCAACATAGCTGGAGAACGCGGGGCCGGTCAGTTCCTGAGCCAGGTCGATGGCAGCGGCCAGCTTGTTGGGATCTTCGGCCACCTTGGGGTTGATCGCCACAGCGTAGCCCAGGCCGATATTCTGGGAGTTGGGGGCCTCGGTGGCATCCGCGGGCTGCGGCAGCACTGCAAAGGCCATGTTGTTCCACTTTTCTTCGTTGCTGTCCTTCAGGGTCTGCCAGATGTACGCTTCGTCCCAGTTACCGCCGATGAAAGCGGCAGCATCTCCGGAGATGTAATACTCACGGGCATCCTCATTCGTCACGGTGTTGAAGTCAGCATTGAAAATCTTGGTTTCGGTAAAGAGGCGCTTGGTCTCCTTCAGGGCCTTCACAAAAGCTTCGTCGGTGAAAGCAGCACCGCTCTTGGCAATCAGGCTGGCAAACCAGTCGGGGCCGGTGTAGCGGTTGCCCAGGGTGGAAATAAAGTCAGAGTTCATCTGCCACTGACCGCCGTTGCCGAAGGAAATGGTGTCGATGCCTTTCCCTTCAAAATACGCGTCAGCCTTTTCAACTTCTTCCCAGGTGGTGGGGAAAGCGTCGTATCCGGCTTCTTTCCACATCGCCTTGTCGTAGATCACAACGGTGCAGGTGCCGCCGGTCAGGACGGGATAGCCGTAGATCTTTCCCTCAGAGGTGAAGGGAGTGAAGTAAGCGGTATTGTAATCACTGTAGTAGGGGGATGCCTTGATGATGTCGGTCAGGTCCATCACCAGGTTGCCCTTTGCCCAGGCAATGGTGTTCATGCCCTGGAGCAGGAACACATCCGGCAGGTCATTCGCGGTAGCCCGCGTCGCGATGGTCGTCTTGTATTCGGCGTTGGCCAGTACTTCCTCTTCCAGTTCAATTTCCGGATGGGCAGCCTTCCAGGCCGCCAGGGTGGTGCGGAAACCGTCGGATCCGCCATTGCCTTCGGACTCTTCGGAAGTGGAGAAGTGCATCAGGTGCAGCTTGCCTTTGTAAGCCAGTTCAGTTGCTGCAACAGGGGTAGCCGCAAAAGCGGAAACAATCCCCATCGTCAGGGCCAGGGCCAGGACCAGAGCTACGAGTTTTTTCATAATCCATTTTCCTCCATTTTTATTAAGTTAACAAGTAAACTTGTTGTCTGGATTATATAATACTTTTCAGTTGTCTGTCAATACGTTGATTTTCCGCTCATTTTCTCGTACGTACATCTTTTTGAGCCCTCTTCTCCATTTTCTGTAAGATGTTTTTCTCATCTTTGGTTAACATTTTAGTTTACTTTGTTCGTTTACAAAAAAATTTTTTATTTTTCTGTCCGTCCCCGATTGCTTTGAAAACCGCATTGGAAAAACCGGTTCGCAACCCGCGAACCGGTTCCCGGCAGGCTGTATCAGCCTTCATCATATGCTTCCGGATTGAATCCTCCGCCCGGTCAGATCCGCATCGTCAGCACATTCATCCCAAGCAGGTTCTGATAGCTGACATCCCTTGCGATACGGTATACCAGCCGGATACCGACATTCTTTCCCGCATCCTCCTCTTCCGCCGCTTTCGCGTACAGGCTGGCAGGGTCAAACCCCTTGCGGTGCCGTCCTGTTCCTCCAGCCGGTCATAGGGCATATCCCGGAACTCGTTGATGGCGCCGTAGGTTTTGACGGAAACATAAACCGGGCGGCGGTTGAAATACAGCAGCTGCCGGTCCCGGCGGACCTCAACGCCTCCGCTGGCAAAGCAAACTTCGTAAGCTCCGAGACAGATTTTCATCCCATACGCTCCTTCCGTCGGCAGGCATTTTATTCAGCTTTGATGCAAGATGATGGATTCCCGGATTCCGTTCGGTCCAGGAAAAAGTCCAGCAGGTCCTGGTAAACCTTTTCGTGCTCGGTCTCATTCAGGATCTCGTGGCGCATATGATCGTAAGTGATGACGGAGATCTTCCGGAAGCCGGCCTTCTCCAGGACAGCGCGGCTGCCTGTGCGGCCCTTCTCCCCGCCGGTGCAGGGATCGTCCTTCCCGGCAATCAGCAAAACCGGCATCTCCGCGTTCAGGTTCCGGTATGCATCGGCTTTGCCCATCCGGTTCAGCAAGGCGAACAGCGCGCAGTAACTGCCGACGGTGAATGCCGCCCCGCAGTAGGGATCCGCAATATATTTCCGCACGTTTTCCTCGTTGCATGACAGCCAGTCCAGGTCCGTTTTCCGCCCGGGAATGCTCCTCGCGTACGCCCCCAGCGCCAGCCCGTCCAGCATTTTGGAATGTGCCCGGCTGCCCCTGAAAAGGCGAATGGCGCTTCCGAGGGCCACGGCGACGGGGGCGGCCGGATTCGGACTGACATAACCGCTGAGGGCCGCTTTGGCGTAGCGGGAGGAGTCGGTCTGCAGCAGCACGCGGGAAATAATGCTTCCCATGGAGTGGCCGAAAAGCATCAGGGGAAGGCCCGGATACCGTTCGTTGATCCAGGCGGCGATTTTCTGCTGGTCCCGGATCAGCAGGTCGTCCCCCCGCCGGTCCGCAATATGGGAAAGCAGCGGCGCATCCTCCCCGTGGCCCCGCAGGTCGGCAACGGCCACGTGCAGTCCGTTTGCCGCCAGGTACCGCGCAAAATCATCGTAGCGCTCCCGGTGTTCCTCCATCCCGTGAACAATCTGCACCACGCCCGCGGCAGGCTCCTTTTCACTTTCGAAAAAGGACAGGGAAAGCTGATAGTTTTCCTCTGAGGGAAGCATGATTTTTTCCATGCAGGCCGCCTCCTGGTTTTCTTGATTCCGTTTTGTTTTTCCGGTCACGCGTACCAGGTTTTTTTCGACGAATCGTACTTCGGATCATCCTTCGGAAAATCGATCGTCGGAATTTGGGCCGTCAGGGCCGCCATGCAGGCCTGCGGCTCCGCTTCTGCCATCGGTTCGGTTTTCACGGGTTCTTCCGCCCGCACCGTTTCCTTTTCCTTTTTTGCGTCACTGGCCGCCCGGCGAAGGGCCTTGGTCACCTCCTGCACCATCTTCCGGGCTGCCCGGGCCATCCCGCGGACATCCCTCGCCACACCCTGGATATCGAAATGGTTGCGGACGCACAGTACCAGCAGTATTCCCGTCAGAATCCAGAGCATTTTACTCGTCCCCCTTCTCAGCGCATTGTTCTTCCGGCAGCACCAGCGCGCACACGAGGTATGCAATCACACCGGTCCCCCAGCCGAACACCAGCAGCGCCCAGATCAGGCGGATGACCACCGGATCCATGCCCAGCCATTCCGCGATGCCGCCGCACACGCCGGCCAGTTTCCGGTCCCGCGTGCTTTTATGAATGCGTCCCTTCAGGGTTCCCTTCTGGTTTCCCGCGAGATATTGCCAGATCAGATACCCGATCGCGAGTCCCGCCACAATGCTCATTGCTGTCTTCATCGTTGAATCCTCCTGAAAATTTGATGCGGTGCGGCCGCGAGTTCATCCGGTTCTTTGCCGCACTCATCATTTAGACGGAGGAAGCGGGAATTCGTTACAAAACTTTTTAAAAATTTTTTTCGAAGCTTTTTTCCATCTCCAGCAGCGCCTGTTTCCGGTCCGTTCCGCCCGCGTAACCGGTCAGGCTTCCGTCCTTCCCGATCACCCGGTGGCAGGGAATGATCAGGGCCACCGGATTGCGTCCCACCGCGCCCCCGACGGCCTGGGCGGACATCCGTTGTTTGTGCATCTGTTTTGCGATGCGCTCCGCAATCTCCCCGTAAGTAGTCGTCCTGCCGCAGGGAACGGTCAGCAGGATTTCCCATACCGCCATCTGGAAATCCGAACCGTGCAGGCGCACCGCCGGCGTAAAGCCCGGATCCTTTCCGCTGAAATACAGGTCCAGCCACCGCACGGCCTCCGCCAGCACGGGCGGCGTTGCCTCCCGGTCCGGCCGGGTGTCGGTTTCCGGGGATTCCGGCTCCATAAACCGAAGGCCTGTCAGCCCCTCCCCGTCGCTTTCCAGCAGGATCCGGCCCAGCGGAGAATCATAAACCTGCAGGAATTTACCGGAATTCACTTTCATGCCTCCTCCGGGTTACACCTTTTCAAAATCGGAGGCGGGATGCTTGCAAATCGGACAGATAAAGTCTTCCGGCAGCTCCTCACCCACATATTCATAGCCGCAGATCCTGCAGCGCCAGATGGTTTTGCCTTCCGGCGTTTTTCCCACCGCTTCCGGCTTCGGCTTGATCTGGTCCTGGTAATAGCTGTAGGTGGCGGAAGGCACGTCGCTGAGAACCTCCATGTCCGTCACGGAGGCAATAAACAGCATATGGCTGCCCAGGTCAATGCTCTGCTCCACTTTGGCCGAAATCCAGGCATTGGTGCCCTCCGTCACGATCAGGGTTCCGTTTTCCGCCCGCTGCGTTGCGCCGTAGCCCTCAAACTTGTTCACGTCCCGGCCGCTCTGGAACCCGAAACGTTTGAACAGGTCAAAGGTGGCGTTCTGGGCAATGACGGACGCGGTGAAGCATCCGCTCTCCAGGATCATTCCGCAGGTATAATTGTTCTTGTTGACTGCAACGGAAATCCGGTTGGGTTCGGAGGTGACCTGCGCCACCGTGTTGGTGATGCATCCGTTGTCTTTTTCCCCGGTCCGGGCAGTGAGGACAAACAGTCCGTAGGAGATTGCGTACATGGCTTTCTTGTTCATAAAGGCCCCTTTCCCCGCCTCAGGCGGATTCGCATCGTCTGTTTTTCATGCTCCGGGATTCCGGTCTCCCGGTTCGTCCATTCCCTCAGTCCCTTCCCCTTCAATGGTCTCCAGCAGGAAGCTCACCGGCCGGAATCCGTCGTTGCAGGAAATCATCGCGGATTTCGGATTCTTCATCCAGCCGTCGTAGAAATTCTCCCCGCCGTGGGCCAGGGTCATCACAAAGGGGGATACCGTTTCCCATGCGCTTTCGCAAAAGCCTTCCGGCCGCTCCCATCCGTTGCAGACAAAGGTCTGTCCCATCTGCATTCCGCAGGCATGGTCGATGGGATTTTCGTAAAGCGCAATCAGGTCGTCGTATCGGGCCATCTTTTTCACGGTAATCCGGACTTTTTTCATGATTCAGCACCTGTTCTGTTTTTTTGATTATCTTACCATGGATCCGCGCATATTTCCAGTCGGAATCGGAATCCCCTGCAATCTTCCCGAATCCCTTGCAATCTCACGCCGGATCGGGGATAATAGGTTCTGACCGGTGCTCCGGTCATCCCGATGAACCGGCCCGGACGGATGGATCCCGTGTCCGGCAGGGCCGCCGGAGCTGTCAAAGACCGATTGGAGGGTATTCCCGTGGAGCCGGTCATTGTCGGCTTCTGCGGCACGGACCATGAACTGATGCTGATGGGCCGTCGGGGGCAGCTGGGCCCCAAGTTTCCGGCGGGAACGGACCGGCTCATCAACGGCCATGAGGGCGTGGTGTGGGTGCAGTCCCTGAACCGGTTCGCCATCGTGCTGATCCGGGGTGTAGACAGCATTGATCCAACCCGCTACGCCGAGGATAAGAGCTATTTTGAATACGGCTGTGACCAGACGGACGGCAGATTGCAGACCAGCGCACTGCAGGAACTTGCCCGGGAGTATCCTTCGCTGCGCATCGCCATCGGCCACTTTGGCATGGTGACCCGGAAAGACTGGGAGCAGCAGATCCTGCTGGCCCGCCTGCCGAATGTCTACATCGAATCCGGCGGAATCACCTGGCTGTTCAATGAGAAATATTATCCTTATCCCTCCGCCGTCCGCTCCATCCTGACCGCAAGGGACCTGTGCGGAATGAACAAACTGATGTGGGGATCGGATTATCCCCGCACCATGACCGCCATCACCTATCGGATGAGCTGGGATTTCATCGAAAAAATCCCCCCTTCTGACAGACGGGGAGAAAAAGCTGTTTTTCCATGAAAATGCAAAGGAATTCTACCGTTTCGGCGTCCTTCCGGACCTGCCCGTCATTCATCATATGGCGGAATGACCCGAAGCCTGGCCTTTCCGGTTTTTCTCACGGATTTTTCACACCCAGCAGGAGACTTCCCTCCCGGCCGGTTTCGGCCGGGAGGTTCTCATTCTTCCCGTCCCCGCTCACGGGCAAATGGCGCCGGAAACAGGACCGGAGGATCCGGATCCCGTGCCGTTCTTATGCCGCGTTATCCAGTGCGTAGGCGGATTCCATGATGTCGTAGGATGTGTTTGTCCGCTCCAGCAGGGCAAAGAAGTCTGCTTCGGAAATCATGCCGTCCTCGTTGGTTTCCACTCCTTCAAAGCTCAGGTCATATTTCATGGGCGGATTTTCTTCCGTCAGCATTTCACCGCTGCGGATCTGTTCGGTGCTGCGGTAAACCATACTGGCCTTGTACCACACCTGGCCCTTTTCATCGCGCCGGCGTTCGAACACCAGCTTGACGCCGATGGGGGCTTTGGTTTCAATGCTTCCCGGAAGCGCATCCAGCTTCGCTCCCAGGGCGGAAAGGGTTCCGAGTACGGTGCAGTCATGCGCACAGAAGAAGGTCAGCTTGCGCTTTTCATTTTTGAATTCCTTTTCCAGTTCCTGAATCAGCGGATGGGTAATGTTGATGGATACCATGGGAGCGCCGTGTTTCAATTCGAGGCAATACGTCATGAATCTTCCGAGCTTTGCCCAGTCTTCCTCTGTCAATTCATGACCGAATGCAGCCCTGACGGCATCGGGTTCCTCGTAATACTGCAGAAGCAGGGCGTCCGCCACCTGATAAGCTGCCTTAATGGCTCCGGTGAAATCAGGCTCTGTCCCCGTCTCCCCGACAACGTAGCCGAATCCATCCTTCAGCAGGTCGCCGTATTTGCCGCTCTTGTATGCTTCGCTTTCCGTCATGTCAACGGTATCCATAATCAGTTTGATGGTGTCTCTCGCCTGCCGGGCGATGCCGTCAAAGCCTTCTTCGCCGCCCGTAGCAGCGACTTCTGCTGCGGCATCCGCGGCATAACGATCATCTGAGAAATGCAGAACCGGCGCCATGAAATCGTCAGCGCCCTTTTCCTCTTTGGGATACTCTACCTCAATATCAGCCAACGGGAACAGGCCTGCGGCAAAATATCTTGCCGTAGCCCGGCAGCGCTGCTTGGTGCGGGAACTGAAACGAACCTCGCCTTCTGCCGGAATACTGTTCATCGGAATCAGGCCTTCCCTGTCCAGCCATTTGCTGAAATACTGGCCCATGCTGGTTTCTTCAACCCCGCCCTTCATGGTCAGTTCGCTGGCTTTGGCGGACCAGTTGATCCAGGAGTGAGGCGTCAGCTCGTCCGGCACGGAACCATTGGAGGACAGCGGTGCCCGCAGGTTATGGCGGCTCAGGATCACAACCTGTTCAAGGTCGTATTTCGCTTCTTTCCCGGCCGGGGCGTTCACGGGCTCCGCGAATTCTTCCATCCAGCGGAAAGAGCCTGTTTTTTTCACCTCGTCCCCGTAAATTGTCCGGAAATCATTCTTCATGGAGATAACCTGGTAGCCGCTCTCTTCCCACTTTTCCTTCAGCGGCTGAACCTTCTCCGCGCTGCCGTAATCGCGTTCACTGTCGTCGGCAATCAGCATGAATGCAGCGCTCCGGTATTTGTTGTTGAAGAGCGTATAGTTGTGCATGCTCACGTCGCCGCTGCTGTTGCCGAAGGACAGAACCGGCTGGCGGCCGATTTCCTTCACAATGGCCTTGACCTTGTTCATCTTCAGGTTTTTGATCAGCATCCTGTCAGTCCGGATGATTTTGTCTTCGCTGGTGAACACATATTTCAGGCCGTCCTGGCCGTCCTCGTTCGTTGCTTCCACATCCACATCCATGCCGATAATCTGCTCGTATGGAATATCCATCACGCCTTCGATGAAGGTTCGGCAAAGATACCGGTCGCTGCCGCTGCAGACGTAAACCTTGAAGCCGTTGTCCTGCAGGTATTCAACTACTTCCACCATGGGTGTATAGAACGAATTCGCGTAGGTCATGCCTTCGAATCCGTCCGCTTCCCGGACCAGCTGCTTCGTCACAAAGTCCGCAAACTCCGTCAGTGTCATGCCGGCATAGGCTTTGGCTGCGTGTTCGCCGTGGAGCACGTCCATTCCGTCCGGGAGGGACTTGTCCGGCGCATGGTCCCGCAGCATGCAGCCGAACTCCAGCATTTCTTCGTCCGGCGTATAGGAAGGATCGCAGAAGATCCGCCGCTCCAGCAGATAGTATTCCAGGTAAGTGGGATACAGCTCGGCGCAAAGTGTGCCGTCCATGTCAAATGTCGCAATCCGGTCGGCCGGCGGAATATAATCCGGCGAGGATTCATCCGTAACCGCTTCCACGTACTCGATCAGCGCTTTGAGCGCGGGAGCATCCGCATTCCAGTCCGCAAAGGGGGCTTCTGCCTGCTGTTCGGCCGCTGCGGGCACGGAAAGCAGCATCATAAGCGACATCATGATCCCGAGAATAGCAGCCGTCAGTTGTTTCCATAAAGGTTTTTTCATTCGATGACCTCCTGTATGTATACTTTTCGTTTGAAGAACGTTACGCAAGTATTATTATCTGATAATTTTATGTCACCGTCAAGGGAAAAATCGCCGGAAATACGGATTGCCGGATCCGGGAACTTCTTCTGGACTTGTCCATTGTGCTGTAGTAGAATTTACTGACTGAAAAATACTGTTGCCTTCCCCGCCTGCCTTGCAGGCTCCGGGAAGGAAGGAGGAACCACGATGCCGGAAAACGCATCCGCGCTGATCGCCGCCGACAACCACTGGGCACTGCTTACAGTTCTCTTTGCCTCCACTTTCCTGGCAATTTTCCTGGAGCAAAAATACAAATGGGCCTCCAAAGCCTCCGGGGCAATCATCACCCTGGCCATTGCCGTTGTCCTGGTGAATCTGCACGTCATCCCGTCGGAAGCGCCGGTCTTCGACGATTTTGTCTGGGGATACGCCGTGCCCATCGCTATTCCGCTTCTGCTCCTGCAAACCAACCTGCGGAGAATTCACCGGGAAGCAGGCCGCTTCCTGGTCATTTTCCTGATCGGCGCCGCCGGAACCGTAGCCGGTTCGGTCCTCGCGACGGTTCTGCTGCGCGGCACGGTGGAAGGGATCCCCGGGGCCGCCGCAATGATGACGGGTTCCTATATCGGCGGCGGTGTAAACTTCACCGCCCTGGCTGCCGCTTTTAAAGTGGACGCGACCCTCAAAGCTTCCACCACAGTGGCGGATAACCTGAATATGGCGATCTATTTCCTGGTGCTGATGTCCGCTGCCGGCAGCCTGTGGTTCCGGAAGCATTACCCTCATCCGCACATTGACGACGTGCTGAAAAACGGAAAGAATGACTCCGTGGAGACCCTGGCCGCGCATTACTGGGCCCCGAAGGAAACCTCCCTGAAGGACGTGGCCCTGAATATGGCTTACGCGGCGGCTGTCGTGTTCCTTTCCAGGCTGATCGGCGGTTTCTTCAGAAACCTGATCCCTGAGGACAACTGGTTCCTGAAAATGCTCAACACGTTCTTTGGCAGCGAGTACGTCTGGATTACCAATCTGTCGCTGCTCTGGTCCACCTGCTTCGAAAAACAGGCTTCCCGCATGCGCGGCGCCCAGGAACTCGGCACCTGGCTGATCTATCTGTTCTTCTTTGTGATCGGCGTACCCGCTTCCGTCGGGATCCTGATCCGGAACGCCCCGATCCTGCTGCTCTTCTGTATGATCATCGTTGCGGTCAACATGCTGTTCTGTTTCCTCGGCGGAAAATTGCTGAAATTTGACCTGGAGGAAATCATTCTTGCCTCCAACGCCAACATCGGCGGACCGACCACCGCCGCCGGTATGGCCATTTCCCAGGGATGGGTAAAACTGATCGGGCCCTGCATGCTGGTCGGTACCTTCGGCTATGTCATCGGCACTTGGCTGGGCATTCTGGTGGGGTCCATACTCGGTGCGTGAACGCGGAAAGGATGGTCAGGATGTTTTCGGATGATCTGAGCGGATTTGTTTCCATCGGCGAAGCCGTTCCGGACGCGATTCTGGAGATTCGCTACTATTCCACCTTCAATTTCATCGGAGACCGGATCGAGGGCTATGAACGACCCGTGGCACTGCTCACCCGGGAAGCGGCTTCCCGGCTGAAGGAGGTCAGCAGCGATCTGGCGGAAAAGGGATACCGCCTGAAAATTTTCGATGCCTACCGTCCCCAGAAAGCGGTGGATCACTTCATGCGCTGGGCGGAAGACGCTTCCGATATCCGGATGAAGCAGTATTTCTATCCGGATCTCCGGAAAACCGACCTGATTCCCGGCGGCTATATTGCCCGGCTTTCCGGCCACAGCCGGGGCAGCACGGTGGATCTGACGCTGTTTGATATGCGTACACAGAAGGAAGTCGATATGGGCGGCCCCTTCGACTTTTTTGGGGAACGGAGTCATCCGGATTATTCCGGCATTCAGGAATCCCAGGTTGCCGGCCGCATGCTTCTCCGCGGCGCGATGTTGCGCCGCGGTTTCCGGCCGCTTGCTTCAGAATGGTGGCATTTCACGCTGGAAAACGAGCCGTACCCCGATACGTACTTCACCTTCCCGGTTCGCTGAGCATGCTTCTGCTGGCTTCCCTTTTTGCGCTGAATGTCTGGAAGCCTTCTTTCACCTCGTTGCTCCTGTGGAGCGGAATCCTGACCGGAATCAGCAGCGTCGTCTGGATCCTGATCCGGGTTCGCCGCCGCTGAAGCGGAAAGCAGCCTGGCAGGAGCCGCCTGCGCAGTCCCGTGTTTCCATGTCTGTGCAGCCAGGTCAGGATCCCTGTTTTTTCCGGCCGTACCGCACCGGCTCGGCGGCCGTGCGGCGGAACAGGGAAATCAGCGGTCCCATGAACATGGCGGTAATGATGGTGCCGGCGCCGATTTTGTCCGCGCCGCCCAGGAACCAGCCTGCTCCCACGCAGAGAAGGTCTGTGGAAATGCGAATATATTTGAAATACTTCTTTTGGGTGCGTTCGGACAGCGTCAGCGCCACCGCGTCATAGGTGGAAACCCCCAGGTCCCCCGTAAAATAAAATGCGGAGCCGAAGCACATCACCACCACAGCCACCGCCAGCAGGGCGATGCGCGCAGGAAGGCCGGGTTCGGGAAAAATCTGTTGCATCAGCTGCTCGCTGAAGGTGGCAATATACCCCACCAGGAAAATGTTCATCACGGTTCCGAGGCCGATCTTGCCGCGGTTCCAGAAAAAGATCCCCACCAGCATCGCCAGGTTGAGAATCATATAAAACGTACCGTAATCAAGGCCGGCCCGGGCTTTCACATGGCGGCCGAGGCTCTGGGCCAGCACCTGGAACGGATCCACCCCCATCCCCGAATGGCTGAACATGCCCACCGAAAACGCGCAGACCAGCACGCCGAACAAAGTCATCAGAATACGGCGGAGTTCCTCGCCCTGTGTCCATTTTCTCATGCCTGTCTTCTTCCTTCCTTCGGAATGAACCGCCGAAGCGATCCGGCTCATGGTACTGCGTAAAATATCTTTTGTCAAAGGTTTTTGAAAAATAAGGCGCTTCCCGAAGCTGTACACCGCCGTCAGAATCTGCTATCATGCAGTCAGGTACTCCGGCCGGTTCCCCGGCCGGTCCGCATTTTGCCCCGGAAAAGCTGGCGGAAAACGGCATTGAATGCCGCATCGCCGGCGAGTAAAGATTTGAAATGCCGGACTATAAATTCCGTTAATCCTTTCGTTTTTGGACGCTGCACTCTCCCCGGCAAAAAAGCTCACAGAAAAGCTCCCTTCATGAAGGGAACTTTTTTTGTCTCTTCATGAAGGGAGCACATCACCGAAGGAATAGGAATGCTGTTTTATTCTGCCGGCAGGGGTTCGGGGCGGATTCCGTACTGGCCGCACACTGCGTGGAATTCGATGGATCCGCTGATGCCCGCAATGACTGCCTCCAGGGGTTCCCCGCTGTCCAGTTCCGCAACCCACTTCGCCTTGCCCGCCGGATCGGCAGTACGGTTCAGCATGGCCCGGTAAAGGATCTCAACGGTTTCCTCGTTGGAATACTGCCTGTTTTTGAACTCGTCGCTCAGTGCGCCCGCCGACGGAGATTCCGTTTCCCGTTACGTTATCTTTCTCAGGCTGATCCACTTATAACATCACTGGCCTGGAAGAATGATGGACCTCTCAATATATTTATATTCAGATATATATTACTTACCATTTTTGTACCCGGTCTGTCAACAAATGTTCCAGATTGTCAACTTTTCTGAATGCTTACTTGGTATTCTTCAGGGAGTTTTCCAGGTCGCTCTTCTGTTTCTCTGCATCACCCATGGCGGCGTATACCTGGGCACGCTGATAATAAGTCTGAGCCAGTTCATAACCGTGATCAATGCAGGTGGTCAGGTCCTTGACCGCTTCTTCCAGGTTGCCCAGCGCCGCGTTGCTCATCGCACGGTAATAATACACTCCGTCGTTCAGCGTAATGTCATCCATGCCTTCCACGGCTTTGATCAGCGTATCGAAGGCCGTGACGGATTCCGCGTACTTTTCCATCTGCAGGTAGCAGATTCCCAGGTTATACCAGGCATCTTCCTTGAACTGATCCATTTCAATGGAACGGTTAAAGTCTTCTGCGGCTTTCTCCCAGTTGGCGGAAAGCAGGTAGCAGATTCCGCGGTTCAGGTACAGGCCGCTGAAGGTGCCGCCCTTTTCCTCGCAGGCATTAAAGGCTTCAATGGCTCCCGCCTGATCCTGCAGGTTCATTTTGCTCACGCCGATGTTGTACTGGGCGCCGGCACCGTAGGTTTCATCATCCTTATATGCCTCGAAAGCTTCAACGGCTTCCTGCCATTTGCCGCCGTCCATCCGGTACAGCCCCGCCTGGAAGCCCGCTTCGGGATTTTCCTTGCCGGCCCCTGTGGCATACTTGTCGTAAGCTTCCTGCGCCGCAGGCAGGTTTCCAGCCGCTTCATACAGCTGGGCAACGGTTTCGTACATATTTTCATTCTTGGTCAGTTCAATATACTTTTCAAGGTTCTCAACAGCTTTGTCAAACTCCCCGGTGGACGTGTAGACCTGAGTGCGTACCAGGAAGGCTTCCGCCAGTTCCGGCTGAAGCCGCAGGGCGGCTTCCAGGTTCAGCAGCGCCATGGTGTTCTTTTCCTCAATCACGTTAATGCACGCCCGCTTGAGCAGCAGATCGGCGTACAGCTGGGGATTGTTCTGGGGATTGCAGTACACAAAGCAAATATCCAGATACTCCTTCGCAGTTTCGTAATCTTCGCTGTTGATGGCTGCCAGTGCCAGCGTATAGCTGCTGTCCAGCGTCTGGACATCCTCAATCGCGGGAGCCGCCGGCTCTTCCGCCGTCACCGGAGCCGCTGCCAGCAGTATACCGGCTGCCAGAATTACTGCCAGGAATCTTCTTTTTATTTGCTTCTTCATGATGGTTTCCTCCATATGTAATGTTTTTGGGGATAAATTAAGATGGCTTGAATTGCAAAAGCAGGATATGAAGCCATCAATTTACATTAGTATACTTTATAAATGATGCAAATGTCAATCCAGAAGAGCACAGGATGTAACTTCATTAAAGGGGTTTTCCGTTCTGCAGCGGAAAGATGCAGCTCTTTGGTTACACAGCGAGTCGCAAATAGTTACATTTTGTGCACGGGCATTTGCATGCAAATCAGGAACAGGTTCCGGGCGTCTGCCGCACTGGCAGCGCTAAAAAAGGGGCTGTCTCAAAATGATCTGAGAGGATCATAGGAGGCAGCCCCTGCTTCGCCGTGAACCGGTTCCGGAAACTGTTCCGGAACTTCAATTCACCTCGGTTCATCGGACCGGAAAAGTTCTGCGCTTTTCAGCGCAGAAGCTTCATGATGTTTATAATATTCATACCGTCCCTGTATTCGTAGTTCACCCGGTCCATGCTCTGCTTCACCATGTAGATGCCCAGGCCGCCTTTTTTGCGCTGCCGGATCGGAAGGGTGGTATCGGGATCCGGCTTTGCCAGCGGGTTGTACGGCCTGCCGTGATCGGTAAAGGTGATTTCAATGGAACGCGGCGGCTCATGCACTCCGGCGCAGATCGAAACTGTTCCGGTCTCCGGGCCGTAGGCGTAGCTGGCAATGTTGACGAATATTTCCTCCACCGCCACGTCGATGGCTGTCTGCGTCAGTGAAGGGCATCCTGCCTTTTCCAGCATCTCGTCGATAAATCCCTGCACCTCCGGCAGGTTCTTCCTTGCGGCTTCGACGGTAAGCTCCCTCATTCCCGCACCTGCTTTCCGGCTTCCGCCTCTGCTCCTTCGTATTTCAGGCTCAGCATCGTCAGGTCGTCAAACTGGGGTGCTTCCCTGACAAAGGCGTCAACAGCTTTCCGGATGCCTGCCAGCACCTCCTTCGGGGACGCGCCCGCAGGCATCGTGTTGAGGGCTTCCAGCGTGCGGTCTGTGCCAAAGAGCTGATTCTGCGCGTCCGTGGCTTCTGCGACGCCGTCGGTATAAACAAAGATGCTGTCTCCCTTTTTCAGCATGATTTCCGTATTAGTGTACTTCGCTTTTCGCGATGCTCCGATGGGCAGTCCGTGCTTGTCCCGCAGCAGCTCATATTGTCCCCCGAGATTGACCATGGGAAATTCGTGCCCGGCGCTGGCCGTGGTAAGCCTGCCCGTGCTGATTTCGAGGATGCCCAGCCAGACGGTCACGAACATATGGGCCTTGTTGTTGGCGCAGACCTGCCGGTTTACTCTCTCAAGGATCTCTGCCGGGGTTCCGCCCATCATGGCGTGATCGTTCAGGAGAATCTTCGAGGACATCATGAACAGCGCTGCCGGAACGCCCTTTCCGGATACGTCCGCAATCACCAGGGCAAGATGGTCATCGTCGGTCATGAAAAAGTCGTAGAAATCCCCGCCGACCTCCTTAGCCGGGTCCATGGAAGCATAAAGATCAAATTCCGTGCGTTCCGGAAATGCCGGAAATTTGTTCGGAAGCGCCCCTGCCTGAATGCTGTTGGCAAGCTCAAGCTCCGTGGCAATGCGTTCCTTTTCCTTGCCAAGCTGCAGGATTTCTCCTGTGTACCTGTCGATTTCGGTGGAAAGTGCAGCAAAGCTGTCTGCCAGTACACCGATCTCATTGCGGCACCTGATGCTGTTCATCTCTTTGCAGACCCTGGCACTGTCCTTGTCCTCCATATAGGCCTGGATGCTGTCCTTCACTTTGGCAATCGGTCTGGTCGCCCGTTTGTGAATAAAAAGCAGCAGAATGCCGTTCAGGACCGCCAGGATGGCCAGGCCCCAGAGCACCGTCTGCGTGATGGTCCGGTTCAGCTCGTGAAGGAAGTCTGTCCAGTCGTATCTGACGCGGGCGTAGCAGCTGGTTTTCCCGTCATAATCCACAGGGATGTAGCCGATGCAGTAATTCCTGCCGTCCTTCGGATCCGTCCATACTTCATAGGCCGTCTTTCCCGGGGCAAGTCCCTCCGCCAGGATCGACTTCACTGCCGTATGCCGGGAGGCGTCGTATTCCCCTTTTGTAAAGCAGGCCGCATAGGACGAGGCGTAAAATTCTTTTGTGTTTTCAGCGGCCAGCGCGTCGGGCTCGTCCGTGTTGCAGACGATATACAGATATGCTTCGCGGTCGTTCAGGAATTCCATCAGGCTGATATCGGCATAGTGAAACTTGCGAACCAGGTAGTCCGTGTCCGCCGCCAGCATCTGAAACCCGGTCCGGGCCAGCAGGAACTGCAGCTTCGGCCCGCAGGTTTCAAAATCATTCCGTTCAGCCTCAAGAAAAGCGCGCAGCGCTTCCCTGGTTTCCTCTTCCCTGCTGAAAGCCTCTTCTTCCTCCGTCAGCGCCCTGGTCATGTCCTGCGCGTGTTCCCGGGTGTAGCTCCAGAACCAGGAGGTTCCGATCAGCTCCCGGCTGATCACCGTGCTGATGTTCTCCAGGTCCCGGTCAAACATCTCATATTTTGAACGAAGATAGGTGTCCTTCGTTTCATGGTAATATGAACACGAGGAAAAAATGAGGATCACAGCAAAAATGAGAACCGTGATAATATCGATCTCGACCTGCAGTTTTCCTTTTTTCTTGTTGGTTTTTTCCAATGTCGCGTCTGCCTTTCCGCTTGATGGCCGGCGTGTTTCCTTTCAGGCCGGCTTTCTCATCGTCATTCAATCCGGAATGCGTCGGAGAAACCGGTCACGTCGAACACTTCCTGCACCGGCTTTGTGATATGGCGGATAATGACCTCGCCGTCGTTTTCTTCCAGTTCCTGGGCTGCACCCATCAGTACGCGAAGGCCCGCGCTGGAGATGTATTCCACTTTGCCCATATCAAAGATCAGCGTCTTTGCCTGCCCGATCACTTCCTCCACCCGGTCTTCCAGGTCGGGTGAGGTAAGCGTGTCCATCCGGCCTTCCAGTACAAAGGTGTATTCCTCCCCATCCTGGTTCATGGTGATCTTCAGTTTGGATTCATTCGCGTTCTGTTCCACTTTGTGTATTCCTCCTGTTTGTTTTCATGCGCCGTTTTTCGCCCTGCCGACGGCGATTGCCGCCTTAAACGATGCCGACGGGGCTCAGGTTGTTCCAGTCCGAAAGCGCATCCCTGACCTTCTCATACCAGCCGTTCTCAAAGAAGCTGCATTTGGTCAGGTCCTCGCCGTAGAGGCCCTTGCTCTCTCCCGAATACAGATAAGCCAGGGCTCTGCATCCGCCGGTGCAGTATTCAAACCATTTACACGCGCCGCATTTGGGATTGTTTTTGCGCACGTCGCCCACCGTGGCGCAGATGTTTTCCAGGTAGCTGCCCGACATGAGCAAATCCTTCAGCCTGTCTTTATGCACATTGCCCAAGGAATCGCCCCTTTGCTGCATAGTGCCTGACATCTGGATGCACGGCACGATTTCGCCCGACGAGGTGACAGCAACCATGCCCCGGTTGCCTCTGCACCCCGCATACGTATCGCGGTAGACGCCTTCAGCGCAGGACACAGGAACAACCTGGAAGCTGCTCGTTTCCGGAAAAAGCCGTAAAAACTGCCAGACATCGATCTCCATTTTCATCCCGGTGCGAAGGTATTCCTTAGCAAAGTCCAGCATGGTTTCGTAGTATTCCTCCATGCCCAGGCAGGCGCCTCGCGCGTTCATTTCCCAGCGCGGCACCTCGGTGGTGCGGATGATGCGCATTTCCTTTACGCCCATGTCACACAGCACTTTGGCCGTTGGCATCATGGCCTGGACATTTTTCCGATGCACCTGCGTCTGGGCTTTCACATCGAAGCCGTTTTCTATGCAAAGCTTCATGGCCTCCAGCGTCTTTTCCTCTGCGCCCTTCCTGTTGCGCATCCAGTCATGGAAACCGATGCCGTCAAAGGAAATCTTCACCAGGGGGCGGCAGCCGATTTCCTTCATCTCATCCAGGATCTGCTCTGTAATGTAATACCCGTTGGTATTGAGTTCCTGAACAAACATGCCACGCTTGTGGATTTCCCGCAGGATCTCCATGAAGTTTCTATGCACCATAGGTTCCCCGCCGGTGATGGTAAGGGCATGAATGCCGCAGTCCCGCGCCTGGTCAAACAGATCGCACAGCTCTTCAAACGTCCACTCTGTCATGAGGGGCGCGTTGTCGGCGGCATTGAAGCAGTGCAGGCAGTTATAGTTGCACTTGCCCGTAATCATCAGGTTCATTTTTGGGAAATACGGATTGTCGTATTTTTTGTAGGACGACCAGGCTGACGGATGCTCGCCCTTTTCGCAGCATACGATGAGGTTCCGGACTGCCAGGCCCAGCACGGTATCGTCCACTTCCAGGTCGTGCTCGCCGTCGCACAGCAGCAGGATCTTCGCCTGCTTCATCGTCAGAGGCAGCGCGTAAGGATGTCCCTGGATATAGCAGGCGTATTCAACGTTTTTCCAGCTTCTTAAAGCCACATTCCCTGTTAATCTGAAATACATGCTGTTCTCCTTACAGTACTGAAATAATCTGGTCCGGGCAGGCATACCGGAGCATTTCATAGCCTGCGCCGCTGATCCCATAAAACAGGGAAGGTGTCATGCTGTTATTGAATTGATACGCCATAAACCGGTATTCTCCCTCTTTTTTCCGCCGTTCAGCCATGGCGGCCAGCACCCTTCCGGCATCCTCGCGTCGTCCCGTTGACAGATAGTATTCCACAATGGCCGAATTGCCGCAGCACAGGTGATCCCTGCTGTTCAGGTGCATCCGGTCCACGCTTTCCCGGGCGTACCGGGCAAGTCTCTGTATGTTTTCACTGTCGAACCCTGCCTGCCGGATGCGTTCGATCATGATGCCGATGCCCGGCGCGCCGGAACAATAGCCATGCATAATCCCTTCGGGCGGATAGGACCGCAGATCAGCCCACGTGCCGAACTTTTCGCAGTATTTTTCATAGACAGCCCTCTCAAAGTCCAGCGCTTCCGATGCAGCGGCGGCGTATTTTTCATCTCCCAGCACCCCGGCGGCAGCATAAAGCGCTTCCGCAACGCCCGCGTGTCCGTGGCCCGCACCGCTGATGGGACGCGGAGTGTCCGGCAGCGTCTTCCACAGAAGCTTCCCTTCATAAGGCAGCGTTTTCATGGCAAGCAGGCTGTCCGCCGCTTTGCGGATAACCTCTTTTTTCCCCCTGTACCGGTCAAAACGGCACAGGGCGGACAGGAATCCCGCCATGCCGATCATCCGGTCCGGCACGCCGTACCGCGTAAAATCCGTCTTCTCAAGCAGCTCCCCGATATACAGGTCAAAAGCTTCAAATTCCGTTAGGGGTGCATACCGCCGCATCAGCTCCAGCGCGGTAAGGATACCCGCCGTTCCGGTAGATTCTCCCAGGGGCGGCGCGAAATCAAAATCATAATTCCTGAAGCGGATATATTCCATCTCCCGGCCCAGGTCCAGAACCGTTTCCTGAAGGATCTCCCGCGCCATTTGCCGGACCCTTTCATGATTGCTCAGGCGCAGGCAGGCCGCCGCGAATACCGCGAAGCCCGCAAGCCCGCTGCTCAGATCCACTTCGCAGAACCGGAAGGAAGAGTCTCCCTCGAAAACATATCCCCAGAATTTCCGGCCATCCGGACCGGGAATATGCAGGGCGTAGGCTTCCTCCAGCATCCGTTCCGCTTCGTCCAGGGCCGCTTTCGTGGACAGGGGGGCATCCGCCTGCCGGAGCACGGTGCCCGCAGTTTTTTCGTCCTCGCTGATCCGGACCGGGTACTGTCGGATAGCCCGTTCGATCAGGCTCAGGTCAGAGCGTTCATCCGCTTCGTCCATGGCGAAGAGATTTTCCAGCGCATGTTCCTTTGCCGTTTTTTCGAATACGTCCTCTCGGAGCGTTTCACCGTCCGAAAACAGTGCAGTGCTGCCGGCGGCGGTATAAACATACGGAACGTCGCCCCGCAGCATCTGCCGCACCTCTGCAGCCGCCGTGTTTTCAAACCCGGGCAGCAGATGATGGGCCATGATTTTTGACAGGACCTCTTTCGTGTGCTCCCGGTTTTCCTCGGAGGCAAGGGTCGTATGGTGATACAGCTTGTCGATATGATTCACATAAAACTGTGTATCCCGCATGAGGATCCGGAAGGGAACCGTATCGGGAATATCCCTTATCATTTCCGCGATTTCCCCGCGTCTGTCAATAGCGCGACGGTAAGCGGTATCATAGCCGTCCAGCAGCTCGCCCATATACGCCGCGGCAAGGGCTGGTTTGCCGTTGACAAGCGGGGCACAGCCTTCCCCGGTGTTATTCATGAACACGCTGTATTCCCTTCCCTTCGGGGAGTTGGGCAGCAGGCAGGAAAGATACGGCGACCGGCCCTTGAGAATACACAGTTCGGGTTGCCTGATGGTATAGTCTTCATTTCCCCGGATCGGGGACAGGATCGTTTCCAGATCGAGGATATAGGGCTTCCCGCCTTTGCAGGAAAGGTTTTCGATGTGCATGTCCGTGCTGCCCAGCAGCTTGATAAATGCCGCCATTCCGCCCATATGATACCAGAAGGACCTGGCTTCTTCCTCACCCTCGGAGCGCTGTTTTTCGATAAATTCGCATACACCGAAGCTGTCCCCGAAGGCAGCGCAGCGGGGAATGCCCGCGAACTCCGGAAAAAACTTCCGGGCAATGGCATAGATATGCGCGTCTCCGCGCATATCGTGGGGCTTATATACCATTTTCCCGGTATCCGTATGCAGCACGGTCACGCTGCGGCCATGGTTATGGGTGTCGCCCGTGAAGAGCTGAACATCCTCTATCTTTCGGTAAAGCCTTCCATCCGTCAGAACCGCGCAGATTTCTTTGCGGTTTTCCGCGATCCTTTCCAGCATTTCCAGAAAGGCGTCCGTGGCAAAGCCAAGCCGGGTATGCAGGAATTCGGCCAGCGGCTTTGGAAATGAATATTCTCCCCGCGCCAGTTTTTTTTCAATCGTATCGATAGCCCGCCGCCGTTCTTCATCCGTAATCATCTCCGGCAGGGAGAGGGCAAAGGGATTGTCTTCCGACGCCTCCTTTGCGATCTCCCTGTTCAGGGTGCTTTTTGACACCGTACCGGCCATGTCCTGCAGCGTCTTTTCAAGCCTGCTGTACACCTGTTCGCCCAGCAGCGCCGCATACGGGGAGCGCCTGACACGCTGAATCTGTTCATTGATTTGATTCTGGAACATCATCCGTGCCTTTTTTCATTTCCTTTCCGTTTATTCATGTTTGGTTCCCGGCCTCAGGACGGATTGCAAAGGCGGCCGTCCCCTTCCTTCTGCTGCGTGACGGGTGTATAGCCGGGTTTCACGCACAGTGCGCTTACTCCAAACCATACGAAGCAGCCAAAGCCGAGAGAAATGGCAGAAACCGCCGCTTCTCCCCTGTTTTTGCGTTGCATTCGCCGCCCGCGGAGTTCTCCAGTTCGTCCAGGGACAGCGGTGTGTCTTCCTCCGCTTTCGCTTTCAGGAATGCGGCCACTTCTTCCAGCGTGGCTTCACAGCCGTTTTCCTTCAAAAACGCTTCCTGCTTCCCCGCGTTGGCGGCTTCGATGAACTTCGCCTACAGTTCATCGCTTCCCATAACCTCGTCGTACAGTTCCTGAATGGTTTTCATAATCGTTTTCTCCATGTTTTGTTAATTATGTTCGCATAAATAGCCTTCTTCATCTTTTTTCCGCCCGACGTGATACTCCCCCACGCTTGCGCTTACAATAGCAGTTATGCCGCATACTACGCCGGCAGTAAAAACTGACATGACAACTTCTCCGGCCGACTGCCTGCTGCATTTACCGCCCGCGGTGTTTTCCAGCTCGTCCATAGACAGGGGCGCGTCTTCCTCGGCCTTCGCTTTGAGGAATGCGGCCACTTCCTCCAGAGTCGCTTCACAGCCGTGCTCCTTCAAAAACGCTTCCTGCTTTCCCGCTCCGGCAGCCTCAATGAACCGTGCTCTCAGTTCCTCGTTCCCTGAAACCTCGTCGTATAGTTCCTGAATCGTTTTCATCGCAGAAACCTCCTTTTATTCTCGATTGCAGAGACGGCCATCCCCTTCTTTTTTGATTCCTACGTATCCTTGGGAAGCGCTCTTAATCGCCTCATACGCACAGCCAATGCCTGCTGTACAAATGGACACTGAGATTTCAATCTTAATTTCACACGGAACGGAACCACCGCCCGCGGTGTTTTCCAGCTCGTCCACGGACAGAGGCGCGTCTTCCTCGTCTTTCCCTTCCAGGAAAGCGGTTACTTCCTCCAGCGTGGCTCCGCAGCCCTGTTCCCTGATAAATGCTTCCAGCTTTCCCGCGCCGGCAGCCTCGATGCATTTCGCTTTCAGTTCCTCGTTTGCCAGCACCTCGTTGTACAGTTCCTGTATGGTTTTCATCATCGTTTTCCTCTTGTTGCTTAATTATAATTGCAGAGGCGGCCGTCTCCCTCTTTTTTCTGGCCCACGTATCCGCGGGCAGCGCTTTTTATCGCCGCAAACGCGCAGCCGAGGCCCACTGTCAATGTGGATGCTATGGCTTCACATGCGGGGCTGCATCCGCCTGCGGTGTTTTCCAGTTCGTCTATGGACAGGGGCGCGTCTTCCTCAGCCTTCTCCTTGAGGAAAGCGGCAGTTTCTTCCGGCGTGGCATCGCAGCCCTGTTTCCTGATAAATTCTCCCAGTTTCTCCGCGCCGGCAGCCTCGATACATTTCGCTTTCAGTTCCTCGCTTCACATGACCTCGTCGTACAGTTCCTGGATCGTTTTCATTGTGTATTTCCTCCCTTTTTTAATTTTTTTTTTGTAAATAGAACAGCCTTCATTTCAGGTCCTTCAGGCAGCTTATTTAATATCAAACTGCCCGCAGATCCGTCCGTATGATTCCTTTCTGGTTTTAGGATTCATAGCTGTATACAGATCTCCGTCGGCAGCGCTTTTAATCACAAGGCCCATGCAGCCAACGCCGAAAGTGCAGACAGAAAGTGCCGTTTCCTTCGATGTGTTGCTGTTGCATCCCCCCGCGGTGTTTTCCAGCTCGTCCATAGACAGGGGCGCGTCTTCCTCGTCCTTCGCTTTCAGGAAAGCGGTTACTTCCTCCAGCGTGGCATTGCAGCCGTGTCCCTTAAAAAAGTCCTCCAGCTTCTCCGTTTTAGCGGCCTCGATGCACTGCGCCTTCAGTTCATCGCTTCCCATGACCTCGTCGTACAGTTCCTGGATCGTTTTCATTGTGTTTTTCCTCCTTCTGTTGTTTGTCTTCACGTCTTTCGGCATAGCATCCCCGGCAGGCACATTCAGGTCATCCGATCGCCGGCTGGGTGTCAAGCCTCTGCCTTTCAACAAGTTCTGCAAAACGGCCGCCCCTGGCGATCAGCTCGTCATAGTTGCCGTCTTCAACGATTTTGCCTTCCTCCAGGAAGAGAATCCGGTCGCAGTTTTTGATCGTCGAAAGCCGGTGCGCGATCACGATCCTTGTGCAGCCCATTTTGTCAAGCGCTTCGGAGACCTGTTTCTGCGTTTTGTTGTCAAGGGCGGAAGTCGCCTCGTCAAAGATCAGCAGCTTCGGTTTGGGCGCGATGGCCCGCGCGATCATCAGTCTCTGCTTCTGTCCGCCGGATATGCCGCCCTGGCCCTCGGAAATCATGGTCTGCATCCCCATGGGCATCGCGCGGATATCATCAGCGATACCGGCGATTTCCGCTGCGTCCCAGGCGTCCTGAAGCGTAAGCTCCGGCGCGGAAATAATGATATTGGAATAGATATCACCCTGGAACAGCCCGCCGTTCTGGGTAACTGCCCCGATCTTCCGGCGAAGGGAGCACAGGTCCAGGTCCTTCAGATCCCTGTTGTCGTAGTAAACCGCCCCGCGCTCCGGCTTCTCAAAGCCCAGCAGCAGCCGCACGAGCGTGGATTTTCCGCCGCCAGTTTTGCCCACGATGGCGATATACTCGCCCGCTTTGATTTTCAGCGACATATCGTTCACGATATACGGCATGTTATCGTTATAGCGGAAATACACGTTGTTCAGCTCGATAGTCCCGGAAATAGCCGTTACGATTTCCTTGTTGTCGGCGGCCTCCGGCTCCGCCTTCAGGAACGGCTCCGCCATTTCAAGGATGGGCTTGACAGCAGCCGCCTGCATCGCGATCCCTGCCAGGGCCATGAACGCGCCCATCAGACTCCCGTAGGCGGCGTTAAACGCTATGTAGCTGGAAACGTCGATCCCGCTGCCCGCCGCCAGCCCGTAAAGGATGATATTGGATACCAGCGTCACCGCCAGGTTGATGACCGTGTTGACCTTGATCAGCATCGGGGGATTATAGGTCAGCTTCACGCTGTCGGCATACAGGTTCATCCACCGGGCGAAAACACGCTTTTCCGCTCCCGCCAGCTTGATCTTCTGCACGCCGGTAATCATGGAATAGCCCACGCCGGCCTGCTTCGCCTGAAGCTCCATGGTGCGCTTGCTGATCCTGATCTGCAGAAGCGAGGTGGCGACGGTGATCACCATGCTGGTCAGGATAATCAGCACGGACGGTACCACCAGGGTGGGAGCAAAGCTGAAGATCTGCCTTACGTACAGCAGCGAAAACACGGATGAAAGCCCCGTGGAGAACACCATGGTGATCATCATGCCGCTCAGCTCGTTGATGGACTGAATGCGGTTGGTCAGCTCGCCCGCGCTGTATTTGCGGAAGAACGGCGCGGGAAGCGTCAGTACGCGCATCATCAGCGCGGCTTCCATGTTCACGGAGGCTTTGGTTTTCAGCCTTTGCGTAAGCAAGCCCGAAACCGAGCCGATCAGGCTGTATACGATCGCCACGCAGACCAGGCAGATCGCGACGCTGGCCAGCCCGGATGTTTTTCCGCTCTGGAGCACTGGTCCGGTCAGGGCCTTTGTGATGCGGGGGATCATCATGCCGATCAGCGTGGACGCCAGTGCAGCGGCCGCCACCATCACAACGTCGGAAACCGTCAGGCAGTTCCTGAGGTAGATCAGCAGGTCTCTCAGGCCGATGGCTTTCTGCGGCAGCGGCTTATAGAAGCAGTACGCCTCTTCCCGGAAAAGCTGCGCCGTGTTCGCATTAAGCTTCACTTCATGGCCTGTCGCAGGATCCGTATAGCAATAGCCGGACATTTTTCCCGGCAGGATGGCAACGGGCGTGCCGTCCTCCTTCATGTAAGCCAGCACCGGGCCGATGGAGTTCCTGTACCATCCCTTTTCCAACTGGACGTTCCGGCGCATGATTCCGTGGGGGCGCAGGCTGTAATCCAGCTGCTCGTCATGGGTTTTTACGGCCTTCGGAATTTCCACGGGTTTGAAATGATAGTATTTTAAAATATCCTCGATTGCCTGTTTGGTCACGATACGCTCGTCGCTCATCCGCGATGCCACGCGCCTGCCAAGCACAGCCTCCGCCGCGTTGAAGAAGGATTCCTCAAATAGCTGTTGGTCAAGCTCTTTTCTTTGCTTCACCTGTTTTTCAAACCAACCCATTCTGATCCTCCCTCCTTATTCATTTGTTACGAGTTCGGTGTACGCGCCGCCCTTGGCCATCAGCTCTTCATGGGTTCCGCGTTCCACCACCTCGCCCCGCTTCAGGACGATAATCTCGTCGCAGTCCCGGATGGTGGAAAGCCTGTGGGCGATAACGATGCAGGTGATGCCTCTTTCCCGGATGGCGTTTACAACATCGAATTCGGTTTTCGCGTCCAGCGCGGAGGTCGCTTCGTCCAGAATGATGATGGCGGGATCCTGGGCCAGCACGCGGGCAATTTCCAGCCGCTGGCGCTGGCCGCCGGAGAGGTCGCGTCCGCCGGAGGTCAGCCTGTATTCGTAGCCGCCCTCACGCCTCATGATATCCTCGTGGAGCTGCGCATCGCGGGCAGCCAATACCATTTCAAAGTCCTGGATGGAATCGTCCCACATCTTGATATTGTTGGCGATGGTATCCTCAAACAGGATAATATCCTGGTCCACCACAGCCACGGAACCGGTCATCACGCTCCGGGAAATCTCCCGGCGGGGTTTTCCGTCGAAAAGGATTTCGCCTTCCCAGGGATTGTACAGGCCGGAAATCAGCTTGGACAGCGTTGATTTTCCGCAGCCCGAAGCACCCACAAAGGCCACCCTGCTGCCGGGCTTCAGCTGCATGGAAAAGTTCCGGATCAGCGGCTGCGCGAGCTTTGAATACCCGAAGGTGATGTTTTTCAGCTCAAGTCCGCCCCGGAGCTTGCGCAGCGGCTGGCCCTCCCCGGTTTCGCTGTCGTCCGCCGCATTTTCGTCGGAGGGGTATTCCATTACGTCGTCGATGCGTTCCATGTTCGTCCGCATTTCCTGCATGGTCTGCCCGGCCTCGATGAGCGTCATGGCAGGCCCGGTGAACGAGCTCAGGAAGCCCTGAAACGCCATGATTCCGCCCAGGGTAAACTTGCCGTTTATGCAAAGCCATACGCCCAGGAGAAGGACAGCGTGATTGGAAAGCCTGGTCAGCAAACCGGGAACCGAGCCCAAATATTGCTGCACCCGGGCAAACTTGACAGTCTGGGTATTGACGGAGGCCTGATAGCCTGCCCATTTGCGGAAGAAACCGTTTTCAGAGCCGCTTCCCTTGATCGTTTCAATCATTTCGATTCCGGCGGAGGTGGTTCCCATCAGCCTTCCGGCGTCGCGCATCTGGATGCGGGTAAGATTGATTCGCTTATTGGAAATCACCCGGGACAGCGCCAGGTTCAGCATGATGGTCAGGATGCCCACCAGCGAAAGCAGGAAGCTGTACCGGATCATAATGACCAGATAGAAGATCATCATGACGGTGTTCAGGGCCAGCGGAGCAAGGGTGTTGATCACGGTGCCCGCCACGGTTTCGTTTTGCTGCTGGCGCTGCTGAATATCCCCCGCCATACGCTGGGAGAAAAACTCCATCGGCAGGCGCAGTACCTTCCACATATATGTGGAGCTGCCGACGATGGCCATTTTTCCGTTGATTTTCAGGGAGTACACCGCCTGTCCCCAGGCAACGGCGATCTGCAATACCGCAAGCCCTCCCATAATGAGCAGGAAGCCGTTCAGCCACTCGTTGCCCGGGCCGCCCAGGATTTTATCCAGGAATACCCGCGACATGACGGGATTGATCATGTTGAAGATATAGCTGATGATGCTCGTCACCATCACAAAGACCACGGCGGTCTTCGCGCCGGAAAGCCTTTTGCGCGCAAACTCCAGGGTGCTTTTCCTGCGCCCGGAGGGCTGGAAATCTTCCCCCGGTACGATATTGATCGTAACTCCGGTAAACGACTTGTCAAAATCCTCCATCGGCACTTTCACAAAGCCCTTGGCCGGGTCATTGATGCAGGCATAGTTCCCCCGGAAGCCGTCCAGCACCACAAAATGACTGAAATTCCAGTGGATGATGCAGGGGAATGTACCCTTTTCCCGAATCGTCTTGGGCGAACGGCGGTAACCCTCCACTTTGAAGCCGTACCGCTGGGCCGCCAGCGCGATATTCTTGGCGTTGGCGCCGTCGCGGGACACGCCGCAGTCAGCCCGTACCTGTTCCAGCGGAACCCACTTTTCATAGTAGGCCATAAGCATGGTGAGTGAAGCTGCGCCGCATTCCAGCGCTTCCAGCTGCATCACCACGGGAACCCTGGCCACCCCTTTGGTAATGGGGGATTTGATTTTAACATTCTTTTCAGCCATGTTCTGCTCCTTACATCGTCAGTAAAAAGCTGATCGGTGACACGGTTTCAACCACAATTTCGGCGTCGTAATTCCCGTCCGGAAGATTCACCGGGGCGTAGGCCACCGTAAAGCCTGTTTCGTCTTTACGTACGTCGGAAACATGGAATTCCGCTTCGCCCATGCGGACGGTCATCCCGGCGGAGATTTCCGCGTATTCCATGACCGTGATCCGGGCGGTTCCCTCACTGACAGAAGCTCTGGCCATAGCTTTGGTTTCCAGTTTGCCCAGGGAAGCCCATGCAAAGAATGCCGCCAGCAGCAGGATACTTATGGTCAGCAGGATCCATATGCCCACATTTGTCACGCGCAGGTAATCATTGAGCTGTTCCGGTGCGGAGATCCTTTCCAGCGCCTGAGACCTGAAAATCTGTTTCTTCTGTATTTCCGCCATGAATCGTATCCTCCTGTAAAAGCTGATTGTCCCTTTAGGTTCGTTGTTTTTTGATATGTTTTGTTGTTCCGGAGAATGCTCCTGATATGTTATCGTTGTTCTGGATAGTATTTATTATCTTATATTATAATATTTTTCCGTCGGCATCAAGACAATGTTCCAGATTGTCAA
>JAFXRG010000018.1 GCA_017526525.1 Clostridia bacterium
CGAAAAACAAGGGCCGGCATTCCCCGGTTCGTCAACAGCTGGCTGTCCCGGGCCCAGAAGCAGGCCGGAGCGCCGCCCGGAGGAGGATTCCTGCCGGGGGCCGGTCCGTGCGGCAGAAACACCCCGGGCCGGGCGCCGGTCCATTTTAATCCATTTCTGGAAATGCTGAAGGAGGATTCGGAAACATGACAAAGGAACAAGTCAACAAGCTTCTCGCCATGATCGTGGGTGCCTATCCGTATTTAACTAAGGAATGGGATCCGTCCTATATGTCCTCCCTCTGGACGTACCTTTTTTCAGATCTGACCTACGAGGAGGTCACGCAGGCGCTGATGGATTATCTCCGGACAAGCACCAGCGGATATCCCCCGAATCCGGCCCAGCTGCGGGACCTGGTTCGCCGGCGGAAAGAGCCGCCGGAACTGTCGGAGGCGGAAGCCTGGCATCTGATCAGCCGGGCCGTTCAGCGCAGCACTTACTACAGCGGCGAGGAATTCCGGAAACTGCCGCCGATCCTGCAGCGGGTGGTCGGCAGCCCAAGCAACCTGCATGAATGGGCCTTCTCGGACGGGCAGTATTTCCGCAACAACCTTTTTCCGTGGTTTATCCGCAGCTACCGCCAGGCCCTGGAAACCCAGAAAGCCTCCGCGGCCCTTCCCGAAGCCCGCCCGTTCCGCCTTCCGGGGGAAGACGAACCTCCCCTGTCTCTTTTTTGACCGGATTCATACAGGAGCCATCTTATGGTATAATTTTCGGGGGCAAACCCAAATCAGGATTGGGAGGAAATGATAAATGGATTCTTTCGAACTGGATCTTCAGCGCGACAAATTCCTGAAGATTTTTGATAACGAAATCGGCGAACGCGAAGGCAAGGAAGCCCTGCGCGAATGGCTTCTGGGGGAAGACTGCGATTTTTTCATCGCTCCGGCCAGCACAAAGTACCACGGAAACTATGAAGGCGGGCTTTGTGAACACTCCATTGACGTTTATGAAATGGCAGTCCGCCTTGAAAACCTGTACAGGGAAGATATCAGGAAGCAGTATCTTGTTCTTAACCGGCCGTATGACCGGGATCAGTTCATGGAATCCTTAACGATTGCGGCGCTGTTTCATGACCTGTGCAAAACCAACTTTTATAAAACCCGGACAACCGGACGCAATGCGTCCTATGTCGTGGACGAACAATTACCCTTCGGAGGGCACGGTTCCAAAAGCGTCTATATCCTGTCAAAGTACCTGAAAGACATAAAGGACGAAGAAGCCATTGCGATCAACTGCCATATGGGTTTTTCCCGGGCAAACGACAGTACCGTAAGCATCGGCGAATCCTTCCGTTATTCCCCCCTCGCATGGATTGTCCATGTGGCAGATGAAGCCGCAACCTTCATGCTGGACCGGGGCTCACCTGAAACTTAAGGAGACACAGAGCCGTCCCCCCTCGAAGCGATCAGCCTCCACTGTGTGTGGAATTGCGACTGTTGAGGTTGCGGATAGTAAACGGCAGACGAGGATAACTGTTTTTGAGGGGAACCGTTTTTGAGGGGAACCGCACGCTTCTCTCAGAATTCATCATGGAAAAATCGCTTCATGGCTCCCTTGTATTGTGTCAGCATCAGGGCAACGTCGCTGTAGGTTTTGCCGCTGATGCTTTTTTCTTCTCCTTCTTCCTGTGTGATATCCACAAGATCCAGGTATGATGCGTATTCCTCCCCGGCCATCATCTTCCGCAGCGGTTCCAGGATACTGTTGATCTTCATCGCCTTGTATGGGTTCAGTGTCTCGTCCGGCTTCCTTCTGGACTGCATCTGAAATTCATAATACAGCTGGTCAAACAGGTCGCGCAGGATCGTAAACTGTTTTTTGTCCGCAGCATATTGCGCCGCGGTCTCTTTCTGGCTGTTGCTCATCTTCTCTTCTCCTTCTGAAAAGTATTTCCGGTAGTTCTCGTTCGGAAGCATCATCTCCGGAATTGCAGGAATCCGTATCCCTATGATTTTCCGGTCCGGCAGGTTGTATTTCCGATCAGGGTTGTATTTCCGGTCCGTCTCGTACTGGACATACTCGCTGCCTTTCTTTTTCTTGAAGCTGATCTTCCCCGGAACATCCGGAATCAGCACAGGTTCATTTGCATACATAAATCCCTTTCCTTTCGTTTGTCCGGATGGATGAATTTTTATATTTTCCTGACTTCCCAATGATAGGTGCAGAAATACCGGCACATCGTTGCCGCGGAATCCGGAGCATCGTCATGCTCCGCATTCTCGGTATATTCTGTAATCTGGCGGATATAGGCCGGATCTGTTCCCGGCATAAAGACGATGTTGGGCCAGCATTGCCTCAGGTATGTCTGGATCTTGATTTTCTTGTTCTGCGTTTCGTAATAGGTAGCGGCATATATATTGTTCCTCAGCAGTCGTTCCTTCAGGAATCCCCGGTCAGCGTTGCCCTCACTGACAACCTTCCAGGGGCTGAACCGTTCAATCTCGCCGAGGATTTGGGGAAATACCCGCATCACGTCCTTATGCCAGAGCTTCCCGTACATATAAATGATGTTCTTGTTCCGGTCTATTTTCCCGATGGTCAACGCTGTATAATCGCTTCCCCCGAAGGCCGCATCAATATGGGCCACGCACCCTCCGAAAATGGGCATATCTTCATCGTACTCATATCGGTTTTCATCCATCCGCGGTGGATCCGTAAATACCAGCTCGGAACTGCTGATCAGCTTCAGTTCATAGTTGGCTGCGAACTGCCTCGGAGCCATGGACTTCTGCAGCCTGGCCAGCTGTTCCCGGCTGATCAGCCCGGTCGTATAGCAGTCGTATTTGTGAATGTTGGGCATTCTCCGGAAAACATCCCTCCTATGCCAGGGAGTACCAAGATTGATAATTCTTCCGCCGCGATTCCGGATATTCTGGAGCTCGTCATACTGCAGGATTGTATGTTTCCTCTCCGCCGCGGACTGATAGTCCTGGATGTTGCAGATATCATCCGTAATCACATACTGGGCGTGTTTCCCTGTAATGGAGCTTTTGATGCCGATTCCCAGCAGCTGGGGCGCGCCCATCGGAGACGTCCATAGGTTGGTGGAAACCTGGTCCATGCTCTCCGCAATGATTTCCAGCGGCACATCGTTGTGATACACCTTGCAGATGTCGTTCATCAGCTCGTTCCGAAGGATTTTGCTTACCATACGGATCATTTCCGCCACATCGCTGTCTGCTTTCCGCAGGAAGATGATGTTGTGCGTCGGATCCAGGATCATAATCAGCGCAATGGAAACCGCCAGGCTGGAAGACTTATAGCTGCCCCGGTGAGCCTGCAGTGTATAGTCCTCCTTGCCGAATACAATCTCCCGGATCCATGTCCCGTGCAGCGGCGTCAGGTCGCCGAATCCGACCCGCCGGCCAATCTGCTCCGGATGCCTCAGCAGCTCCATTACAGCAGCTTTCGGGTCCTGTTTCCGGCTTTTATTCTGCGGAATCGTCTTCCTCGGTGTCTTCGTCTTCTGTTTCATATGCATCCTCCATATCGTTGTCCGGCTCATTCTCCGCTTCCGCGATGCTCTCCGCTTCGACTGCCATTTCCCCGCGGATTTCTTCGGCGATTGCGATCAGCCTGTTCTCGGAATCTTTGATGGTGCCGCCATTTGTGGTCAGGTGGATCGTGGTATCTGGTTTACCCAGGGTTCTTTCCAGTATGAAGCCGATCAGCTGGGCTTTGGTTGGTGCCGGGGTTGTCGGTTCCCGCAGCAGCTCCCCCATCGTTTCAATAGCCTCCGGAGCCAGTTTCCGGATCTTGTTGTTCAGGGTTTTGTTTTCATCGGTTTTTGGCATGTCTTTTCCCTCCGTAAAATAAATAGAGGAAGCCTTTCGGCTTCCCCTGATTCTTCGAGCATAGTATATTCCGTCGGTATCCCATGAGTCAATCTGGCGTCAACTGATATTTACTGACATTTTTAATTGTTGTTTTTATCAATGGTTGACTTTTATATCTTCTTATGTTATTTTTATCATGATAATGAAAATAGTGGGGGGCGTCTCCATGGGCTATGATAAATACATCTTCATTAACAATGTTTATAGCCTGGCAAGTCGGCAAAACCTGAAGATAAAAGATCTGGAAACAGGCTGCGGCGTCAGCCTCGGCTACTTGTCCCGGCTCCGCCAGGGAGAGAAAAACATCGCTCCAGGGGCGGATTTTCTCCTTGCCGTTTCCGAAAAGCTATCCGTTTCCGTGGATATGCTTCTGACTTCAGATTTTTCGAATGCAACTGAGTCAGAGAGTGAAATGCTTCTTTATATAGATAAGCTCATCTGCGAAACACGTTCCCGCAAGCTGGCCTGGCAGGAGGATTTCGGAGGATACCTGGATACTTTGCCGCTCAGATCGGACGGTTCGCCTCTGCATCCGTTATATACAACCAAAACCATGAATCCAAAAGATGGTTTCTTTTATCATACGATGTTCCACCCGTCACTGACTGATCTGGTGCCGGTCAAAGTATACGGCTGCGTTTTCCCCGGCAGCAGAACGCTTTACCTCATTCGGGTATGGAATACCGGTGATAATCCGGACAGCCCGGGAGACTGGACAGAACTTGATCTGGTCATGACCGGTCATGGCTTGGCCGATCCGGTTCCGCTCGGACATACGAATCATGAACGGGCCGGTCGTCTGGATGAGCCAATGAAGAAGCTTTTCGATGCGGTCGAAGACGCTGCCGTCCTGCCCATGCTGACGTCCGAAGGGCGGGAGATCATTCGCGCTTATCTTGGAAATGAAAGGAAACCCTATGGAACAGAGGAATAATGATTTGTCTGATCACGCCCGGCTGGCTCTGAATTACCTGGAACAGGTTCACTTCTGGCAGTCACAGATTGACGGGCTGAAAGAAAAACTGGAACTTGCGGAAACACAGTCCCTTTCGCTTCCGTCTTCCTCTGATTTTTCTGGTGAAAAAGTATGCCGGTCCTTCTCCGGGGAGGCGCCTTTTGAGTCTGCGATCGCAAAAAAAGATTTGTTGAAAGAGCATCTGACCGAGATATCCGCCAGGCTGGCGCCCCTGAAAGAGCAGGCTGCACAGATCATCCGGCGGCATACGACATTTATACAGCAAAGGGTCCTGCTCCTGCACTTTATTGATGGATATCCCTGGAGCCTGGTCGCCATGATGGTCTCCCGTACGGAACGTCAGGTTTACAGAATCCGCATAGAAGCATTGGAACAGATTCTTCTGCCGGAGGATGCAATCTGGCTTTAGTCCTGCAAATGGCGCTCCTGGTTGCTTTCGGTCCTTGCCGGGATGGTAAGCTCTGCACAGAAGTGCGGTGAAGCCAAGGTCATAGCGTCTGCTATCGTCATGGAAATGAGTAAAGATTTGCGTGCAATAGAAACGGAGTTAGATGCATATCATATCTTCCAAACTTCATAACCTTGCCGCCGGGCGGCATCATACACCGGCCTCATATTCTTCCCCAGGATTACGCTGAATTCTTCCTTCGTATTCCCCGGCATGTACAATTCCTGCCCTGCCCAGATGGAATGCAGGTTGTCCTGCCAGCATGCTTCAAACAATTTGTGAATTCCCGGTTTTTCATGGATCAGCCGATACAGTAAAAACTGATTGTCGGCAAATCGGCTGAAGAAGGGCTCCCACTGCGGCAGCCGGTTGCTCTTGGAAGAGTTCAGCGATGAATCCATCGGCATCAGGTTCCAGAGCTCATCATTCATCACAAATGACCAGGGAATAAAGTGGTCAATGTCATACTGTCCTGCCGCCACCGGTTTCCCCGTGAACACGTCCGATACCGGGCAAATCTCCAGCACACCTTCCCACAGGTTTCGCACTTTCCCCAACTTACGCATTTTTTCATCCATGGGGAGCAGCTTATAAACCAGTCCGGGAACTTCCGGATTGTTGTTCTGTAGCCATTTGACCTTCTCATACTGAATCCATCCCAGGATGGAAACGGTATAATCCTGGATCATCCTCATCCAGTCCGGATGAAACCGCACTTCCTTGGACAGTTTGCTTTTCTCACCCAGCGTATACGGCAGCGCCGTTACCTCATAGCTGAAAGAAGAAATTGTCTCCCTCATCTTTACCGTGGAATCCCATGGTGCCGTCACGCCGGCACTGGCAAAGAAACCGGCCATCGCCCGGTATGGAACCATATTCGTCAGCTGTTCCTTCGCCTTTTTCAGTTCCAGGTCATATTTGCGGATCGCATTCTTTATCTCGACTTTTGACGCGTTGGAAGCCAGGTCGCTCAATCCTGACAATGCCAGCACTGCCCGTTCCAGCCCGTCACGGACTTTTCCGTCCGGGCCCAGTCCACTCAGGTGGATATGGAATTCCCTGACGGAATACCAGGCATTGCAAATCATTTCGTCAATGATATCGTTGAAGGTAGTTTCTTCCGTGCCTTCCGATATCAGGTTAACAATAGCTTCAAGCCAATAGAACTTATAACAATAGGACGGATCCTTCAGCATCAGCAGGAAGCTCTCAATATCCAGCGTGTTGTAATACGCCGGATCTATCCCTTCCGGGCCAAAAGGTTTATCCATTTTTCTTCCTTTCTGTCCGGACGGACGTCCTCGGTAATCCACAGGTCAAAGATCTTCAGGGAGGTAACCTCCTCCCAGAACGCTTTCAGCGTCTCCTCCGTGAAATCCGTAAAATACCGGCCGTTCCGCATTCCTTCAAAAGTGCCGTACTTGAAGGATGCGTACAGTATGCCGCCAAACTTCAGCGCAGTTTCCGCCCTGCCCAGGACATCCGCCAGCTCCGTTCTCGGTAAATGCAGGATGGAAGCGCAGGCCCAAATCCCGTCATAGCGGTCAACAGCGTCCAGCTCATTGAACAGCATTTGCCGAACCCGGATGCCGGTATAAGCGGAAGCCAGCGCGCACAGTTCCGCCGAACCGTCCGCAGCGTCCACCCGGAACCCGGCATCCAGGAACGCTTTCGTATCCCGTCCGGAACCGCAGCCGAAGTCCAGGATCATTCCCTTTGGCGGCAAATGCGCAGAAAACCGGGAGCGCGTATCTGACATATCCGCTGTCCGGGTTCCTGCGGCAAAAGCTTCCGGAGCCTGGTTATAATAATCCAGGGTATCCTTCTTCCAGTCCATTCGTTGCCTCCTGTGCCCCTCGTTCCAGCAGTCTGAAGCTGAAATAAACGTCTTCCGGTGCGGCAGCATCAACGCAATCCGGAGCCGGTCGTTCCTTTATTCTTCCAGGTAATAGATTTCTTTCCCGGCAGCCTTTGCATACTCAATCTCGGACCGGGTGCTTTCCCCGATATACCCGCCTACATTGATAACGTAAATTGCATCCGCCATATCGATCTTCCGCTTATGCATATCGTCCAGCATCTCCTTGGTGCCCGGAGCCCAGACTTCTTCATCTCCTGAATGTCCGAAGAGGCCGACGCTGATCACAATGTTTCCTTCCAGGGTCAAACGCTTCTGGGTTTCCAGGAAAGCATCCTTGAAGCGGGTGCTGCCGCAGAGGGTAATGACTTTATATTTTCCGACCATCGCTTATCTCTTTCTTTCCCGGATCATCAGGTTTCATTCCTCAGGAAGTTCGCAACGCGGTCAATTTCTTCATCCGTTGCGTAAGCCGCCTGCAGGAACAGTCCCTGGTCCTCTTCATTCTCGGTAATGATCATATCTCCGTCACCGGCCAGCCGGTCAGCGCCGGTTTTTGCAATGACGAGCCTTGATTCCCGCTTGTCCGCTACCGCAAGACAAGCCCTGGCCGGAATAGCATCCTTCAGGGCAGTAGACAGGAATTCTGTTCTTGCTCCCTGGGTAGCAATGATCAGGTGAATACCAACCTTTGCAGAATATTTTGATAAATCAATCAGGATCTGGTCAGGGTCAACGCCGGAGCCTTTCAGATGTCTCTTCAGTTCTGCATATTCGTCAATAATCAAAACATATTTCGGCTTTTTCTCTTTCGCATACTGATTATACTCGTCCAGGGTTTCCGCCTTTTTCTGGTTCATCAGGGCCAAGCGTTCCGTTGTTTCGTTCCGGAACCATTTCAGCATTTTCAGACTGTCTTCCGCATTTGTGGCAACATCCATACCTTTCATATGCGGAATACCGTTGAGCAGCGGAAGATCCGCTCCTTTTGTATCAATCATGGCCAACTGGACTTCATCCGGACGGGCCTTATACAGAATACTCAGGATAATATCATTCAGGAACGTGGTTTTGCCGGCCCCGGTTACTCCGACAATGATCAGGTTTGTATACTTTTCCAGATCAAACGTGGTATAACCGGCAAACACATTCACGCCGGCAGCAATCGTCAGTTTCGAATCTGCCTCCTGGAAAGCATTGCTGCGAATCACATCCTTCAGCCAGATCTTCGGTCTGTCCTGGTTCTTGATCGCAATCATCACCGTACCGCCATCCGCCGATTCAAGGAATTCAACCGGGCTTCCATCCAGCGCCATTTCAATCTCCGTCCTCATTTTCCGGATCGTTTCCGCCGGAACGCCCTCTCCAAGTTTTACCCTGAACAGGATGCAGAAACCAAATGCGTTGCTTTCCAGCACGGTCGCATCAATTTTGAAATCATATAATACCTTGTTAAGCTGTTTCGCCAGTTCAGAAACATAGATCCTGTCCGAAAACCGGCTGGTATCCTTTGCTTCGCTCAGCAAATCCACAGGAGGAAAATGATACTGTGCCATATTTTTCATCTCCGTTTTTTATCCAATGTAGATTATATTTCCTCAATTCCGATACTCTTCAGATGTTGATAGGTTCCGTCATAGTATGCTGGCAACCGGGTACTGTCTTCCCAGAATCCGCTGTTGTTCTTGTTGGCGTTTCCTTCCGGGACACAGATCACCATACCGGCCCTGGCGCGGGTAAGGAGAACCCGGTATGCGTTCAGCATATATTTCTGCCGTTCCTGTTTGCTTTCGCTGTCTGCTGTCAGCTCATTCCACTTTGTATTTCCGTTAAAGGAATAATAGCGCCATTTTCCGTTTTCGCATCGCATATCTGCATCCCACAGCACACAGGTATAATCCAGTTCCAGACCCTGGACCTGGATCTCTGTCGCCGCGTCCTCCAGGTAATTGGAAGATCGGGTATCTGTCTTGTCTTCCAGGAACCAGTGAACGGCGTTTTCGTCCCCCGAAGGAAGGATATGAATCGCCAGGGGCTTAAACCTTGCAGCTTCCTTCGATACCAGCACCCCTGTCCGCTCCGTTCCTCTCACCTTGTCATGGAGCCATTTCCGGGCCTTGGCCATATCCCGGGTCAGGACAATCGGGTATCGGTCTTTGATTTCCCGGTAAATCGTAGCTGCCTGCTTGTCGAAAGTGAGCAAGGCATGAACAAAAGCAGAAACTTTTTCCGCACGGAAGGAACGCAGGGAAACGCCCAGGTGCAATCCATCCGAATAGATCACATTTGGATTGTCTGCAAGCAGTTCATTTACTTTGCCTTCGGCATATTCCGGATCTGTAAGCTTTGAGGAAATGTGCACTTCCCAATGCCGGAAGTTTTCATTCAGTGCTTTGATCCATTCGGAGATTCCCGCTTCTCCCGTATTGATTTCCTGTCCTCCGCCTACCAGGCAGATCACCACTGCCCAGTCTTCCCGCTGGTCCAGGGACCAGATCAGAAAAGATGCTTCGGACATGGGAAAGTTCGGAACTTTCAGTTTATTGCCGTAAGTTCCTCCGCGTTTCAGATAATCCGCAAGCCGTTTATGGGTCCAGGAGCGCTGGGCTTCGTCGAAAATAGCAACATGCTCTACTTCTCCAAAGCCGGCTTTTTCCATTTTGACTGCTTTTTCCGGATCAATTTCCAGAATTCCGTTTTCAACGGGATTCCTGATCTTCGCCAGCATGTTATCCCGATACCGATGGATCATCTGGATTGATTTGCTGACTTCCCGGCGGGAGTCCGATAATTTCTTGCTTTCCTTTCTTTCATGGGCCTTTTTGTAATTATCCTGCGCCAGTGCTTCCGTCAGTACCGCAACCAGCGGCCCGTTTCCGGACAGGTATACAGCGCCTTCATCCTCCACCGGTTCTTCCCGGTTCTGATAGGTCTGCCGGATGGCCACGTCCAGTCCAACCAAGGTTTTTCCGGCTCCCGGAACCCCGGTAACAAAGCAGATACTTTTCTTTTGTTTTTCCTTGCTGTCCTGAATGACCTTCAGGAGATAATCGATCGTTCGATCCGTAAACACCTGATCCGCTTCGTGCCTTGTGATATCCTCCACTGTATGATTTTCATACAGAGATCTTGCTGCTTCAATAATCGTGGGGGTCGGTGCATACGGACTGATAATCCAATTATCGCTTATCGGCGGTTCGTCCGGATATGCGTCCAGTACGGAGCGAATCACCTTCAGCAGGTCCGATGCCCCTGTTACCAGGGGATTGATAATCTGATCATGATAAGCGGAGATCTGAACCAGGGAAGAATGCTTCGGATAATTGGTTGCCACAAGAACAGGCGCAATCACATGATCTTCACTGAACTTATGAAAGTTTTTCAGATCCAGCGCATAATCCAGCACCTGGTCCACATTCGCTTCCAGGATCTGATTTTCGCCTACCTTGAATTCAATGCAGAAGATGATTCCTTTATACAGGAGCACAACATCGATCCGTTTTCCCAGGCGAGGGATATCATATTCAAAAATGATATGTCCTTCTTCTTCGTTCAAAGAGGATACGATTTCCCGCATGATAAGGATCTCATCCTTCCATGCATCCCTGGAATTGGTCGGTGTATTGCCATGATAATTGTCGTTCAGCTTTCCGAAAACAGACATATCGGGTTCATGCAGAAAGCCCGAAAAGTTGTTTTCGTACAGGCAACGAGGATGGGTGGTCATTTCAATGCTCCTTAATGGTACTTACATGAAGAGATTGTAATGTTATTTGCTCAATGCAATATAGTTACACAGCAAAGCACGCATCTTCATGCATGCCGGGTATGTCTTCTCTCATTTCCAAACAGCAGCAAGGCCATAAGGATTCCTGTAATTGCTCCGCCAAGATGTCCCTGCCAGCTGATTCCATAGGAGAAAGTATAAACCACGTTGCCGGCAACCGCGAGGATCGCATAGAGCATATAAAGGATCTTTCGTTTCGTGATCAGACAATAAACCAGATTGGCCGTCATCAGGCCCCAGATAGCTCCGCTGGCCCCAATATGCAGAGCGCTTCCGCCGATAAAGTTGATCAGCAGCGCAGAACCCAACATAGACATGATATAGATAAGCAGATACTTCCATCCGGGAATACGGCGTTCAAAAACAAAACCGTAAATTACAAGGGCATACATATTGCTGGCAAAGTGCAGCCAACCGGCATGCAGGAAACTGCTTAAGATAAGCCTCAGGTATTCTCCGCGCTGAAGGGATCCGGTGATCATGCCGTATTTGATAATGATGTCAATCTCGCCTCCGGCAAGCTTGTATATACCGGCAATCGCATTCAGGATAATCAACACCAGGGAAATCCATGGGATCCGTACGGTATGTCTCCCGATTTGGATCCCTTTTTCTTTCTTTTCCTTTGGCGCCCGGTTTATCAGATGCCCGGTATTCTGACCGCAATAGGAACAGATCTTCGTTCCCTTTTTCAGCGGCATACCGCATTTTTTGCACTTAATAATAATCTTATTATCCATATCCATCCTCGTAAGCTGTACGATTGTCTTCTGTTATCAGTTCATCACTTACTCCGTTTTCCCCGCATAACCTTTGTCCGTATTTCTCCCCAGACTTCAGATGCTGTCAAGTAATCCACAGCCTGTTCTCCCTTGGGTTCCGGCATTTTGCTGGTATAATCGTCATCCTGTTCGACAGGATCCGGGGCACTGCCAATCAACTTCATATAATCCACCGGCTTTTTGGCGGATTTCCTTTCAGCCATTTCCGTCATCCTTTCGCGTGCATTTGCAGAGATTTATTTACTTCAGATTTTCTCTTTATTCAGTTTCAGCGCTTTCTTCAGGAAATCGCTGTAGGCTTCCTTGATGGGTGCCGGGGCAAGGATTTTCATCTGTCCGGTGAACTGGAACACCCAGGCAAAGAAGGTGCCGCTGACAGCAACCGGGACAGTGAAATCAAATTCATCCTCCGTGATGTTTTGGATCTCAATGCCTTCGCCGAAGCGGTCGATGGCCTGGTCCAGGATGCCGTGGCTGCAGCGAAGGGTCACTTCATCCACCGGGCCTTTGAACATCCAGAAGACTTTATCCACATAATCCCGGATGTTGAAATCTGCAGGTTCCGGGACTCTTTTCTGGGAGAGCTGTCTCGGAACCTTCATCCGGTCTATGCGATAGGTGATCACATCCTGCCGACTGTCTGAATAGCCTACGAGGTAATACCGGTCGTTATTCCAGACAGTGGCATAGGGAGAAACAATGTAGTCCTCCGCCGGGGTTCCCTGATGCTTGGGAACCTGCTCCTTGGAAAAGTTATACTGCAGGTATTTGAAGGTGATCTTTTTGTCTTTTTTGATCGCCTTCTGAACGGCCTGCACGGTATAGATCATATCTTTGTTTTTGGCTTTGATGTGTTCGGAAATCAGGATCCGGGGTTCCAGGGTATCCCGGTGGGAAGGCCCGGCCATGCTGATCAGTTTTTTGATCAGTTCCCTGCTTTTTTGTTTGGGAATGAACTGGGCGGAACAGACAGCATCAATCAATATCTGGAGTTCCGGTACATCCCATTTGCGTTCCAGCCAGCTGTAGGTAGTGGACAGTCCCTCGGTTTCGTTTACCTGAATGTCATATCCTGCATTCCGGAGAGATTCGATATCATCCCGTAAGGTGGAGATGATGATCGGGCAGCCTTTCCGGGCCATTTCGTCCCGGATCTGTGCGGTCGTCACCGGGTGGTTTTCATCTGAATTTTCCTGCAGGTACTCCATCAGGTAGACAATACGGTTTTTCGTTGCCATGGTATTGTCTCTCCTGTGATTTTTTGTAATTTCGATTATAGCATGTTTTTGGGGGAGCGTCCACAGCTACCCCCGTTAAAAAAACCTCCGGGTAAGCGGAGGCATGATTTGAATTTGTCAAACTTTCATTTTTCAGAATCATCCTTATCTTCCTCGCGTACCACGATGCCACGCTGTCCAAATAACCTACCAGGCAATCGATAATTCTCTTCTCCATTTCCGGATCACGGCATGAGTACAGCCGCTGGTACGCAAGTTATCCATTCATGTTCTTCAGACAAGTCATGTATCCGCACTGCCAGAGAGATATCCTGCACTGCAGAAAAACCAATATAGATTATCTGCGTTCAAAAAGCATTATGACTTCTTTCCCTTTTTCCCTTTTCCTTTACCGATGACCTGATACACTGCATCAAACCGATCAGCATCCTGGAGTTCTCCCCAAGTATATGCCTTCAAGGCATTAAAATCATCCTTCTCCTGCGCCAGCCAGATTCCTTCCTTCGCCACCAGGACAATCGCCCGAGCCTTAATCAGCCTGGCATATGCTACTGCCTGCCCTTTGTCATGCACGGCTTGCTTCTCTGAAGGAATCGTCAGTTTCGCTTCAAGGATAATCTCGCCCACCCTGCGGGCCGCATCATAATTAATCACGTAATCCGGGAAAACATGAGTTGACCTGCCGTCTCGAACCGGAAGCTGTCTGAGATAATCCGCTTCTTCCCAGCCAAGCCGCTTAAGCAGCACCCCTTCCAGCAGATAGTGTTCCACATCTTTTTCCAGTTTCAGTTCCGGTATCTCAATCTCGCTATATACCGGCATTTCCGGCACTGTTTCAGGCAGCGGACCATGTTTCTTCGCCATCTCCAGGAGGTGCATATATTCTGAATTCTTCATTCTGGCGCCGTCCATCTGCGTCATCTTTGAACGAACCAGATTTGTCTGACTGAAGACTTCATCATTCTTCAGTTCTTCCCACTTAACGTTAGGAATACCGCACACCGCCGAATAGCATACCATTCTGTGATGCCGGAAGATCGGATCATTATACCCAACAGAGACTGCCCGCCAAATTGAAACAAAGCTGCTGACCGGTTTCCACTGATACAGAACAGCAATATCCCCAGGCTTCATTTCCGGACTGCCCTGCCATATGAAAATTTCGCCCGGATCCGGATTCTGCAAATAAGGAGATTCCGAAGTTCCAAAGACAAACACATTATGTGCTTCCTTCAGTTCATTCTCCGGCAGCACCCAATCCAAACCCCCAACCAGTTTGGGAGCATAATCATAAAGAAATGCCCACAGCTCCTCAACGGACAATTTATTGGCGAGTCTGAATTCATTGAAAATCCGGGAAAGAACACCGAGGAATAAAACCCGTTTCTCTTTCTGTCCCTTGGCCGGTATAGGCGGCAGTTCAATATCAAATTCAGCCGCTATCCTCTCCACAACGTTATAACAAGCCGTGAAATAATACGGTATGAACTGTGCAGGATACTGCATTGCCAGTCGTGTCGTTATTGCACCCATATCCAGAGAGATTTCCCACTGTG
The DNA here is from genome assembly GCA_017526525.1 of Clostridia bacterium. Lineage (GTDB taxonomy): Bacteria > Bacillota > Clostridia > Christensenellales > Aristaeellaceae > Aristaeella. The sequence continues at coordinate 14,524 of JAFXRG010000018.1, forward strand.
CTTGTTTTGCACTCCCTGTTGCCTCAAGATACTTCGAATAGATTTTCAGCAAAATACTGTCATACTCATCCTGCGAAAACAATCTGTCTTCTGACAAATCAAGGTTTTCATCCGGAACAGGAAGATAGCCGATGATAAACCTCCTTGTCTCGTCCCCGACAGAACGGTAGGTTTCATCCACAAACATCTCATCTGGGCAAAAGTCCTTCATTAAATCCGCAATAAAAGCACTGTATCCTCTCCAGGACCCATTCAAGAATGCCCTGAATCGATCAATCGTCTCTTTGCCTTTGCCTTCAGCATAAAGTTCCCACTGATAACGATTAAACGCGCTCATACTTCACTCGCCTTTCATTCTTCGTCCTGATCATCTTCATATGCTTCCGGATGTGCAGCTATAAATTCATCAATCTTAATATCTAATAATTCGTGAAATCTTTCAAAGGGAACAGCTTCACGGAAGCGATTACACTTCCATAAAAGATTGTTTTCTTTATTTGCTTTCTGAACGGCCTCCCGGATTACCGAGAATTCTTCTCCCATAGCAGCCGCGAGCCAGATCAGCATATTCAGATCCACGATGTCCTGATATGCCTTCATGCCACTTTCATTGGGTACAGGCTTGACCACAAAATCCACAAGAATTTGAGAAGAAAACCAATATGTTGCTTTTGAATGCATGACTTCATCCCGGATCCCATATTCCACAAGCAGCTTTTTTGCTTCAGCACTGGTTTTTATTCCAATAATTGCGTTTGCAATCGTCGTATTCCATTTATCATCTTCGTCTATCTCAATGTCATCATCGTTATATCCATAATATTTGGCAATATTTTCGCAGATTGATGGCCATCCTGCGTAATAACAGTAAAGCATCTTATCAACAGCTTCATCCACATCATCCGCCGGATAATCATATATCTGCAATAATTCTTTATAATTCGTTATCATCCAGTCAATGCTATCTTCAAAAAGATGTTCATCGTCTATAGTATATAATTCATCATGACCTTCCAGCAGTTCATATGCATCCTGGCAGAAACGAATCAGAGTATCCTCTTCCCAAAACTTTTCTACATCTGGGTAACGCGTGAATGCATTCCAAAGAAGAAAAGATTCCAAAGATTCCAGTTTTTTCTTGATCCGTTCCATTTCTTTTTCCAGATTAGTCATATTCTATCCCCCTCGCAAGTTATGCTATGCACAGGTTTTGCAAATATCACGGTTCCCGGCTTCATGCGGCATTATTGGGAAAGTCTGTTCAGATGGAAGGCCTTCTGTAACTCATCTCAATATACTTCTGCGCCCAGACCGGATCGTCATGGTCTGAGTCATATTCGCTCATCCGGCAGTCATTATACAGATCATCTGCGATTTCCAGGATCACATCTTTCAGTTCCAGCTTATTTGTGTACTTCCGGGGAATGCCCTGCAGGCCCAGTTTTGCCCCGAGGATGTTTCCCGCCACCGCTCCGGTGGAATCGCTGTCGCCTTTGTGATTGACGGCTGCGATCAGGGCTTTGTCAAAGTCATATTCGTACTTGATCGCGCAGTATACGGCAATGGCCAGGGTTTCTTCTGCCACCCAGCCTTCACCCAGCCGGTGAATGGCTTTGATATCGTTCAGGTCCTCCGAGGCCAGGTCAATCGCTTTCTCCATCAGGTCGGTAAAACGGATCCTGTCTTCCGTCTCCGGCCACATTTCATCCACGGTATTCAGTGCATGGAGAACCGCGTCCAGTATCCTTTCATCGTCCTGGCTGATTTCATGAATGATCTGCACCAGCGCCGCCGCCGGGATCCAGCCCAGCGGATGGCCATGCGTAATGGCCGCTGCTTCCGCGCCGATCCTTGCGATTTCCTTTACATCCATGCCTTTATCGTTGAAATAAATACCGATCGGGGCAACCCGCATCACGCCGCCGCAGCCTTTGCTGTGATTAATCGGTCTTTCAATGGTTCCGCAGTTTCCGGAGCGAAGCGCATCCAGGCACGTATTTCCTGGAGCCCGCCGGTGGAAAAGCTCCGGTACATTGACAAGCCAGGAATAATGATATTTTTCTTCCTTCAGCGGATACCGGTCTGTCTGTGTCTTCAGCCAGTCCCTATAGGCGCAGTGAATATATTCCGTGTAATTCGCCCTGATTCCCCGCATTCTCCCCCGGGTGGTTCCGGCCAGAAGCCCGGTCCCGGTAAACAGGGTCATCTGCGTATCATCCGAAATCCGGGCCAGTCCCTGGTCCGGGTCATATTCCGTAATGCCTTTGCTTCCGTACCTGTCAAAGATCTCCCTTTCCCGCAGGAACTCCACCGCATAGCCCAGTGCATCACCGGCGGCGCCGCCGAGCAGGCAGCCGCGGAATTTATCCTGGTTCCTCATTTTTCACAGGCTCCTTTGCTTATACTATGCCGTTATTTTACGGTTCAGCAGCTCCCTGTACTTTTTCTTTGTGCCTTTTCCATTGCCGGTGTCGGTCACAACGGTGTGATCATGTGAACCGGATCAAGCCGCATGCCCTGCGGGCTTTCGTTTCCATGATATTGTCTTTCCTGCTTTGACTGTAAAAATGATTATATCATGTTTCCAGGGAAGAATCCATATTGCGCCCCATTGAAAAAACCTCCGGGTGAGCGGAGGCGGAAAGTTTTATTCCCGATCAGCAGCAACCGTCATCTTTTTTTGAATCCGCTGTAATAAACCTTGCCCTGAACGGTATTGCAAAGGCTGATCAGTTCATCGATTTCCTCGTTTGAAAGGGTTTTTACAAAGGCTTCCCGGGCTTTCCTGGTCGGATAGTCATCCTGGAATTCAAAAATCGTCCGGTAGTGCTTCAGCTTTCTTCTGTCCTGTTCCTTTTTGATCATGGCGGGATCTCCTTTGGAAAAGCATTACTGCGTATCTGCCCCGGCATTGTCAAGTGCTTTCAGCCTCCGGAGCCAATGAAGAAAGCACCCGTTCCGGCAAAACTCAAGGATGGTGCCGTCGCTGAACCTCTCCATGCTGAAAACAAGCCGCATCATCGCAAGGATCGTCCTTCCATCCAGGGAAGAAAGATCCAATGCGGCAATCGAATCACTGTTAAAATTGATTCCCTTCTCTTCCAGGATCTTAGGAAAATTGACTAAATTCAGTTCGGTATGCTCTTTTTCAAATTCGAAAAGCACATGATTCAGTCTCATAATCTGTTCATCATAATCAATATGGCACATTATATACGGATTCTCCCGGGTCCCGTCTCCGACGAGTTCGGACCAGTCCCCGAATTTGCCGCTCTCCATAAAAGGTATAAATGCCGTCAGTGCCTCATACATGTTATTAACCTCCAGACTTACTCCCCGAACATATCCGCCATTTCTTCCTCCAGGATGATGGCTGCGCAGGCCAGGGCCTCATCTGTCCTGCGCCCTGATTCTTTGCGTTCTTCCTGTTTCATTCTCCTGTATGTTTTCCCGTCCACCATTATACGCTTTTTCTCAGTGGTTTTGTAGGGAATGCCCAGAAAATGCTTCTTTACTCCTGTTTCAACCGTCACACGGTGTTTCATTCAGCTCCCCCTCTTCCAGGTTTTTCAATGCCGCAGGGGATTTCCGACATTGTCCGTAAAGCTCCGGTTCAGGATCTTCAGGAGATCCCCGATCCACCCGACAAAGAACAAACCCGCTGTGCAGGCATAAAGAAAACCCTTTCCGATCCGGCCAACATAGAATTGGTGCAGTCCGAACATTCCTCCGATAATGCACAGGATCAGTGCAGTCCCCCGGCTTTTATCGCTGGAGCTTGTTACATAATTGGTATCAGGCATTTTATTGTTCTCCTTTCGTTTCCTCTTTCGTATTCTTTGCTTCCTGCAGTCTCCGCAGGCAGTAGCTGTTCAGGGCCTGCCAGTCCGCCAGGGACATCGTCCCGGCCAGCCGGTTCAGGCCCTCCGCCACCGCGGGAAAATATGCCAGTATTGGCGTCAGTTCCGGAATAGTCAGTTGCTTTCCCTTGTTTCTCTTTTCAGATACCATTTCACCCGTTCCGGATAAAAGCCATGTCGCGCTGACACCCAGCTCCGCCTCTATGGCCCTGGCTGTCATGGATGATATTGGCGTCTTTCCGGATTCCATTTTGCTGACCAGCTGGGACGTAACCCCGATTTTTTCTCCCAGCTCCCGTTGATTCAGATGGAAGATTTCCCGGATCTCCCGGATTCTGTCTTCCGCAGGCATCTGCATTCCCTCCTTTCAGCCCGATTTTCGCAAATCCAATGTTGAAAAATCGCAATATTGCAGATAGAATAGAGAAAAATTTTTATTTTTTGATCATTCCGAAGCGGAGGAAACGTTCCGTATGAAAAAATACCTGCATTTTGACCTGATCCATATCCTGAAGGAGAACACGGACAAAGACCATCCCATGCTGCAGAAGGATCTGCTGACGGAGCTCCGGAAGAAGGATGAGAAAATCAACCGCACCACTGTCTGGAATGCCCTGAATGACCTGATGGCCAATTCCCTGGAAACCCGGATTCATTACCTGGGTGAAAAAAACGAAGCTTCGTCAACCGAAGACAAACGACAGTATTACACGAATCTGTATTATGACCAGGAATTCACGGACGCAGAGCTTCGCTGGCTGATTGACGGTATTCTCTACAGCCGGAATGTTCCCCATGCAGAACGGGATGTGATCATCGGAAAACTTTGCGAACTGGGGAACAAGCATTTTCGGAAAAACATGAACATGAAAAAAATCCGCCGCCTGGCGGAGGAAGAGCCGATGAATGAAGAACTGTTCCAGAATATCGATCAAATCGGTCGTGCTATTGATGAACATAAAAAGATTACCTGTGTCTATAACTATATGGGGCCTGATTTCCAGCTGCATCCGGTTTACGGAGACCCGGATTACCACCAGCTCCTGAACCCCTATGCAATGGTCGTCCGGAACGGATTCTATTTCCTGATCTGCAACAAGGACAATTATTCAGACATGACCCACTACCGGATCGACCGCATGAAAGACGTAGTCATCACTGAGCAGCCTGTAAAATCACCCCGGGAGCTTGACGGCTTTGAAGCAGGACTGGATATCCAGGAATACATGGAGCATAATATCAACATGGCCTTTGGCGTTCCTGAACAAATTACATTTATTGCAAGCGGCAGCGCTGTTCCCGGAATCATTGATACTTTCGGAAAAGGTGTCCAATTCAGCCGCCTTGCAAACGGATACTATGAATGCATTGTGAAAGTCCCGGAATACGATATGTTCCGTTGGGCGCTGGAAAACTGTGATCAAATAAAAGTGACCAGCCCTGAATCGCTGGTCACGGAAATTGCGCATTCCCTGGAATATGCTTATACCAGTTATTCGAAGAGATAAGCGCTTTGCTCACCATTCTTTGGTTTGCCGCACTGAAAAGCCTCCGGGTTACCGGAGGCGGAATTCAAAATAGTATTCGGCCGTTTCTTCCGGTGATGAAGGTGTTTTTCACCGGATTTTTTGCGCATACGGATAAGCATTCAGTCAAACAAGCCCGTTTCACCGCCGAGCCTGCGCATCAGGCGAAGCAGATCAAGTTCATCTATCTTGCCATCCTGGTTGTAATCTGCGCGTACTTTGTTGATTTCATAGGGTTTCCCTGTTGTTTCATCATTCTCCCCGGACAGGTATTTCATCAGTCGGATTGAATCGCGTCCGTCCACAATGCCGTCGTAGTTAACGTCCCCGAGGACAGAAGATCCATTGCCGATCTCAAGGAACGAACTTGTTTTCTCGCTTTTCGTCTGACCGGCCGCATCTTCCACGATTACTACGCCGGTGTAAATCCCGGGATTATTGATACCATAACCTGAAAACGAAGCGCTGGTTTCTTCCGTCTCAAAAGAACTGACCTCGTTTCCGTCCCGGAGCAATTTGAAAGTGTATTTATAGGGCGCAATACCGCCTGTGGCAGCTGCGGTAAACAAGATGGCTCTTTGCATTGAAATATAGTAAGTCGGTCCTTCGAGCGTAACATTTAATTCCGGAAGATCCACTGGAATGACTGCAATGGTAACGTTTTTTGTTAATCCTGTTTTGGACGCTTTGATAGTAATCACTGCTTTGCCGGTTCCACCCGCAGTGGTCACTTTTCCATTTTCATCGACGGTAAGGATACTGTTATCACTGCTGCTGTAAGTAAAGCTGTCCTTTGTACCGTCATTGATGGATGGTGTAATCTGAAGGGTTTCGCCCGTTTTAATGAATGACGGAAGATCATTCAATATGATCTCCTGGGGATTAACAGGGATCCAATCGGAAAACTTGCTTGCACTTCTCCCGTCTGCATCTTCAACTGAAATATATAATCTGACTTCTTCCCCTTTGGTTGGCGTGTATGGCAGATTCCCGGAAGATGTCTCCGCTAAAAAGTGATCACCATAAATTATACTTCCAGCAGATTTTTCCTCCCAAGAATATATAATGCGATATTTACTATTATTTCCTCCGGTTACACTGTATGTTGCAACGATTTCCTCATTGATGTTTACTTCTTCTTTGTTGAGCGTTACTGATATTTTTATCGGATCCACCTTTTGTGTTCCGCTAACCGGAATCCATTCGGAAAACTTGCTTGCACTTCTCCCATCGGAATCTTCAACTGACATATATAATCTTACTTCTTCACCCTTGGTTGGCGCGTATGGCAGACTCCCGGAAGACGTCTCCGCTAAAAAGTGATCACCATAAATTATACTTCCAGCAGATTTTTCCTCCCAAGAATATATAATGCGATATTTACTATTATTTCCTCCGGTTACACTGTATGTTGCAACGATTTCTTCGTTGATGTTTACCTCTTCTTTGTTCATCGTTATTGTTATTACGATCGGATCCACTGCTGCATACGCAGCGGGGATCAGGGAAAGCACGATGGATATCGTGATCATGAGGGAGATGATTTTCAGCGCTGCCTTTTTCATATTCCGGTTCTCCTCCTTGCTCTTTTGGTCTGCTTATTCCTGATCTGCTTCCGGCAGGGCGGGCAGGGCTTCCGCCGCGTCTTCCCGGTCCCATTCGCAGATGAAGCCCTTAATGTAATAATAGGAGTTGGATTCATCGTCCCAGGTGCCCTGGTTCATGGTCCAGTTATTGGCGTCCCTGTAGGTGCTTGCAGCCATTCTGGCGCAGTCAAAACCCCGGCCCCGGTCCGGATTGCCCTCCGCCCAGTTGGTATAGGAAATCGCTTCTTTGGTCACCCAGGAGGTCCAGCGTGCGTTTTTGTCGCTTCGCAGTCCGATCCAGTAGGATTCCTTTTCCGGGGCGGTGCTCAGGTATTCTTCCAGGAATTTCTGTTCTTCTTCCGATGTAATCGTGACCAGATGGCCTCCGTGCCGTTGGCAGAATGCATCCGCATCTTCCCAAAGGCGGCTGCCGGCAAACACCTGGTAGGTATGTCCGCCGAAGTTCCTTGCCTCCAGGCGCCTGATCTCTGAATCCTTTTCGGTCTTCACTGCGGACTGTGCCACAAAGACCCGGTAGGTTGCCTTGGCCGTGACCGTCCGCCGGTTATGCTTTGTTACGACCTGGATTTCTTCGGAGCCTGCCTTCAGGGGCCGGAGTTTTCCGCTGCCGCTGCCTTCCGCCACAAGGCCGTTCCGGAAGGTGACGGTGGTGTCCATTGTGTCGCTCCACACCCTGCTTCCGACCTGGAAATAGGATCCGTAGGAGGAATCCCTTGTTTCAAATCCAACCTCGATCTCTCCGGGTTCCAGGATGAGGAGATCGTGGTTCATTACTTTTACGGCAACGGCGGTTCTGGCGCCGCCGCCGTCCGCGGCCGTTGCCGTAATGTTGGCTGTGCCGTTTTCAAGGGCCGTGATTTTGCCTTTTTCATCCACTTTGGCGACTTTTTCGTTGGAGGAGCTCCAGGCAAGCTCCCGGACCGTTGCGTCAGCGGGTTCAAGGATCGCCTCCAGCTGCCATGCGGTATCCGGGGCCAGGATCACGTTTTTGTCTGTCAGCGTAATCTTTTTTACCGGCAGGACCACTTTGACCCTGCACTCTGCGCGCACCCCGCTCCCGTCGGCGGCTTCTGCCGTAATCACGGCCTCCCCCGGCGAAACCGCCTTGATGTTTCCGGAAGCGTTGACCGTTACAATATTCTCGTCCGAAGAAGACCACACCAGTTTTTTGTTTCCCGCGTCCGCCGGCATGACTTTTGCCCGGATGGCTGCGTTTTTCGCAACTGGGAGATTCAGGGCATCCTGTTCCAGCACGATTTCCGTTACCGCCTGGATCACGTTCACGCGGCAGGCTGCACTCCGTTTCACGGACGGATCGTCGCTCTTTGCGGTAATGGTGGCACTGCCCCGGCCCTGTGCCGTAACAATGCCGTTTTCGTCCACCGTGGCAACGGATTCGTTCGAGGACGTCCAGACCACCTTCTGATGATATGCGTCCTCCGGAAGGATCCCGTATTTCAGTCCGGCTTTTGCCAGGCTTTCGTCCGCGCCGGTCAGCAGAACAAGCTGGGCAGGATCCACCGTCACCTTTGAAACGGGAATGCGAACCTCCACCGGCACCGTTTTGGTAATCTGCCCGTCATCCGCCGCGGCTGCCGTAACCGTGGTCTTTCCCTTTGCAACGGGGGTAAGGCTTCCGTTCCGGGCTGCTTTCACGATGCTTTCATCCGCGGAGCTCCACACCAGTTCTGTCTGCCGCGGGGCATCCTCGGTTTTTCTTTCTGTCTGCGCCTTGATCTGGATTCTCTGTCCCATGTAGACAATATATTCTTCCGCATCGAACGTAATGGTCCGGTTCCCGGCCTCCGCCAATGCGGAAGCGAAAACCGCCAGGCACAGAATGAGCAGCATGCAACCGATTTTTCTCTTCATGAACAATTCCCTCCATGTGGCCGGCCGTATCGTTTCCCGGAAATTCTTTTTATCCGGTTTTCCGACCCGGCCTGCGGCAATATCGTTCAGTTACATATTTGGTTTTTTTGAATCCTTTCATATGTTACCATGGTGCTCCGCGGCCTGGCAACCGCAAATGTTCTCACCCCGTTGAAAAAACCTCCGGGTAAGCGGAGGCGGAAAAAGGGATCCGAAAAAAAAAGAAGGCAGATTCTTCTGCCTTCTCTGTATATCATAAAGCTCTGTGCCGGCTGGCTCAGTCGTTGGCTGTTACCGCTGCGATAATGCCGCCGCCTACAGCGGCGGCTGCCGCGCCGGTGCCTGCTACCACTGCCAGGGCTCCCCAGCCGATCGGTCCGCTCAGGGCGCAGACCGCAATGGGTTGTTTCGCGGAACGCTTATAAATACGCACGGATTCCGGAGGGTATCAGCAGGAATCAGAAAAATTTACCGGAATTTACCGGACGATCTCCGTTTCTTTGGGAAAAGCCTTCTTCCCGATCTCCGTGACGCTTTCCGGGATCCGGACCTTTTTGATATGGCAGCAGCTGAAGGCCTCCGCGCCGATGCTCTCCAGGCCTTCCGGGAGGGAGATCCGGGTGATGGCGCAGCCATCGAAGGCATTTTTCCCGATTTTCCGGAGGCTGTCCGGAAGGGTGACGGTCTTCAGGCTCCAGCAGAGGAAGAAGGTGAATTCTTCAATTTCCTCCAGGCCTGCGGGAAGACGGATTTCCTTCAGGGATTCGCATCCCTCAAAGGCCCTGTCCCCGATGGTCCGCACGCTGTCCGGAATCGTCACGGATCTGAGGTTCATGCAGTAGGCAAAAGCATAGCCGCTGATTATCTCCACGCTGTCCGGAATGACGAGCGTTTCCATTTCCGGCGCGTCATACTGCTCGTTCTCCATGATCATCCGCTCCACGCCTTTCATGTCCACAAAGGCACTGCCGGCGATCTCCCTTACGCCGTGTGGGATCACCACCTCCGTGTCATGGCCGCGGTATCTTTTCAGCACGCCGTCCGCGGTGATCTCAAAATCTCCCTTTTCCCTGCGGGCAGCTTCCTTCCTTTCCCGCCTCCTGCAGATCCTTTCCCTTTCCTCCGCGGTTCTTTCCGACAGCAGTTCATGGATGGCCAGGCTGATATCCTTGTTTCCGAGGGCCCGGTCATAGGCAAACAGCGCAGGCCTCGTTCCGCACCCGGCGTTTCCGGACGCGGTGGTATAGGCATATTCCAGATATTCGTCCGGATCGTCCGGGCTGCGGAACTCCACCAGCACCGCACCGTTTTTCCGCAGGAGCTGCGCGCATTCCCGCAGGCAGTCCAGCCACTCCTCCGGATCGCCTGTCGGCTCGGCCCTTTCAGAGAAGCCGTACCAGGTTCCGGACAGCGGCAGCACTCCGCAGGGTTCCAGGACCTCGGGGAAGAAAAAAGACTGGAAGGTTTCCTTTTTCAGGATTTCGTGCGCCTCCTCCAGGAGTTTCACGTCGTTCGCGGCAGCATATACTTTTGCGTTAATCTCCATACAGCGGTCCTCCTGTCGTCTTGCCCGTGCAGCTGAAAACCTCCGGCGTTCCTTCCCGGGGCCCGGTTAATCCGCTTCCGCATCCAGGATATGCATCCGCGGGTCGTCCGGGCTTACTGCCCGCTTCAGCTCCTCCCACACCTTCACCATGGCCAACGTGTCCAGCCTGCAGTAGGCCAGGAGGTTTTTCCTGGCCCTTTCCTGTTCCTCCGGCGTCATGTACCGGATGAGCGGGAAGATGCTCATGGCTTCGGATCCGTTATGGACGCCTTCCAGCTCATGGTAGTCCAGTTCCGGATCGTCCGGACAGATTGCCGGAAGGACCGCCTTGATGGAAGACCGTCCGTCCATGGCGCGGGTATAATACATTCCCTTGCTGAAGGGAACTTCCAGGTCCACGATATGGTCCCGGATCGCCAGCAGGTGATCTGCCAGGTCCGGGAAATACTCCGCCAGTTCCTTCAGCCGGGTGCATTCGAAATCCTTGTGGTAGGCCGTCACGCAGGCGTCCGCCGGAATATCCCTGCACAGCGATTCCGCGATTTCCCGCCGCGGATCCTGTCCGCTGGTGCCGAGGAATTCCCTGTGGCAGAGTTCCCCGCCCTCCCGTTCAATATAATGGAGGGAATACTGGAAGGGGATCTGGGCGTACGGATGGGTTCCGACATACAGCGGAATCGCCGTCTGCATGGTTTCAAAGTCCAGGAAATACAGCGGATAGGAAAGTCCGTCCAGGAATTTCCTGATTTCCTCCCGGTTCACATAGGTTTCCCGCTCGTGCAGCGCGTAGTCGATCTGCCGCTTCTGCATTTCGTTCTTTACCGCGCCGGCCTTTTCCAGGTCTTCAAAAGAAACCAGGCCGTTCCGGTAGTGCTTCAGCTTCGTCCGCATCTGCATGCCGTGGAGGCCAAACAGGTTCGGGGACGGAAGGTGCCGGGTGCAGTAACCGAACAGGCCGCACTTGCTGCAGGCGTTCCCGAGCTCGGCAGGGGGTTCGTTCTCCCCTTCCAGCACTTCCTCCGCGATTCCCAGGATCCGCGGGACGTTCTCTTCCTGTTCCTTCGCCACCCGGTCCCGGATATCGTTGATTTTAAAGAAGCCCTGCAGGTCCAGGCCCTCCGGGCCCAGCACATAGGAGGAATCAATGCAGACCAGGTACGTGCCGGCTACACGGATCCCGCAGTGCTCCAGCACATATTTCTGGAAGGATACATCCGCGATATGGTAATCCTCCACCGCGGAAGTGCTTTTCACCTCATAAATCGCCCAGCCGTTTTCCTCCTTTTTCAGGAGATCGACAGCGCAGTAGAGGCCTTCATATGAAAAAGCGGCTTCACAGATCACCGGGGTTCCCTTCGCCATTTCCTCCCGGGTGCGTTCCAGCATTTTCGGAAGATCCAGGTTGCCTTCTTCCTTTTCCGCCGTCACGTTGACGAAAGGCCCGAAGAGTCCCCGGGCCAGGTCCCCGACCTCGTCCCCGGTCCGGAAGCGGGCCAGCGTATCCTCATTCACCGGAATCATCTCCGGATGATGCCTGCTGATCCAGGCGTATTTCGGGCAGTTCCATACCCGGACATAGATGGATTTGGAAAGATACACGGTTCAGTCCTCCTCCTCTTTCTTCACGGCCTTCCTTTTCCGCTGCCGCCTTTCCGGAAGGCCGGACGTTATCCTGTTTTGACTGTGAAAATGATTATATCATGTTTCCCTGGGAGTGAAAAGGGAACGCTGGGGACGACCCTTTTCGTTCCCTCCATCCTCAAAAACGGAAGGGCTGCCGCCGGGCAGCCCTCCGTTTTTTCGTCCTGTTTTACTTTTTCAGCGTATCCTTGGATTTTTCTTCATTATCTATCAATGACTTTCCTCCATTTTTCCAGACGGGAAACAGGCGGGAACCGTCGCCTTGCCTGCAAAGAGTGTATTACAGGTGTGAATATGAGCGCAAGTGCGGTCTTTTTCGTTTCACCCAGGCCTGGAACGAAGACTGTCCCGTCGTTTCATAGTTGCAAAGCACCGCTGTCTGCTGTAAAATACGGTCAAATTCATCAGGGCATCAAGAGCATTTGTAAACAGCGGAGATTTCCAGCGGGTGGATGCCATCCTGCAGGTCAGCGCTTCCGCGAATGAGGAGTTGTATCGAAAGCTTCGAAAGGAGGATGAAGACATGTGCCAGGCATTAAGGGAAATCATGAAGGAAGACTTTGAAGCGGCTGAAGCCAGAGGTCTGGAAAAAGGCATGCTGGAAGGCATGGAAAAAGGTGAAAACCAGTTGAGCTCCCTGATTACCAGGCTGAAGGAGCTGGGCCGTACGGACGATGTCTTCAAAGCCGCAGCAGACAAGCAATATCGTGATAAACTCTATAAAGAGTTCAAGATGGCATAAAACTCCAGCTATCAACCTTCCCCGTTCCAGAGAAACCGCCTTCTGAATGAAAGACATATTCCTTCGCGGCGAGATATGTCGGTGGGAACAGCTTGTCCTTATTATTTGCCAGATTGCCGAAATTGGTGATGAGTTTTGCTGCGCTGCCGGGATCAATGCCAAGGATCACACCGCAGTCATGCACACCCAGAAAAATGTCGCCGCCCTCCCGGTTCGAAAATGAGCATACGGTATCAAACAGGGACCAAAGCAAAAAGCCCCAGAACCGGAATCAACCGGCTCTGAGGCTTTTCTCAACCCATATTCACTTTTCTTCAGTCCGCGTCCGTCAGTGCCGGACGGATCCGGAACGAAATAGACCGTCCCGCCGTTCCTGATCTCTCAATTCAGAGATTTTTGAGATCCTGCAAAAAGCCAGGAAGCACATCAAAAATAATCGCGCAAATCAGTGTCCAGTTCGTATCATCATAATCATGAACAAGGCGATGACGGAGTCCGGCAATTTTAGCCCAGGGAATATTCTTATGCGCTTCCTTGTACTCATCTGACAGCGAATATGCATGCTCTCCGATATTATACAGCGGCGTTGTGATGGTCCAGCGCAGTGGTTCCTGTGACAGAACCGCCTCACGGGTTACCTCATTTTCTGAAAGATAATCCAAAAGCTTCTCCGTTTTTGCAATCATCTTTTCGATTCTCTGCTCATCCGTATACTTCATGCTGCAATGTGAACTCCTTCTCTGAGAATCGTCTGATAAAAAGCACTCTGCTGATCCACTTCACACAATTCATATACATCCACATTTTTACCTGTCGCTCTGTGGAGATCTTCCGCTAAAGCAAACACATCTGTCGGTTCGAAAGAAGCGCCGCCAATAATCAGTAAATCAATATCAGATGAAATGCCGGCTTCTTTTCTGGCATAAGAACCAAAGAGAATAGCTCCTTCAGCATGGTACTTTTTCAGGAGAGAAAGTATAATTGATTCAAGATCGTTCTGCGAAAACACATCCTGCATTGCGGTCACTCCCTTCTGAAATTTATACGATCCCGAGCAGAACAATTATACCATATTTCCTTTATGCGTACAAATACCCTGTTCCTCTTAAAAACAAAGTAAAACGCCTCAGAGCGGGAATCAACCGGAGGAGACAGGGGACGGTTCGAACGATGGGGACGCCCATTGTTTGGCCGCAAAAAGGAAGGACCGCCATCCGGCCAATGTCATTCAGATAAGAATGACATTGGCCGCCGGGCAGCCCCTCCGTTTTTTCGTCCTGTTTTACTTTTTCAGCGTATCCTGGTAATCCTTATACTCTTTGGAATTGCAGAACTCTCTCATCAGCGCAACCCGGGTCAGGACTTCCTCGCCTTCCAGCTTCGCCTGCCAGTAGATCAGTCCGTCCGGATCCGCGTCGCGGTCCAGGAAGACCTTGTACATTACCTTCACGAAGGCTTCGTTGCCGAGGCTCCGGGCTTCCATTTCCTGGGAGACCAGGATCATCCGCGCGGCCTTCGCCGGGCTGATTTCCTTGCTCATAACCTGGCTGACCCAGTGAGCCAGCTCTTCCTCGCCCGCATCGCGGTCCAGGGCTTCCCTGTACGCCCGGCGGATAAAGGCCGTAATCTTTGCTGCGTCCCACTGGTCTTCGGGTTCGGGTTCGGGCGCCGGTTCCGGTCCCACAGGCAAGAATCCGGGACGGATGCCGCAGGCCTTGCAGAGCTGGATGAATTCGTCCGACTGGGCGATGCCGTTGATGACGCTTTCCAGCGGTTCTCCGTTATCCAGGGCCTTCGCCCACTGTTTGAGCCCCGCCTCGTCCGCCGTCCGGTTCAGCATTGTCTTGTACAGGGCTTTCACAATGTCTTCACTGGACAGGTTCCGGGCAGTAAACTCCTCGCTGAACACGAAGCCGCCGATAATCTCCGCCGCGGTCTTTTTGCCGGAGGCAAAGGGTTCCGCCCAGGCGTTCATGCCGGCGTCATCCGCCTCCCGGCCCAGGAAGGCATCGTAGCACCTTGCCACGAAAGCACGCAGCTGGATCAGGTCGGTCCGCAGGTCTTCGCTGCTGGCATAGTCGCTGTCGAAGTCGAAACGGCTGCGCAGGTCGTCAAACTCGTTGGAGGCGCCCAGGCCATTGATGGCTTCCGCCAGGGTGCTGCCCTGCTCCAGGGCCGCGCTCCAGGTGCTCATGTCCTCCTGGTTGGTTTCCATGGTTTCGCCCACCACTGCCATCTGCTGCCGGGTATTCAGGCTCTTCCCGGCAAACTCGCCGCTGAAGATGAATCCGCTCACCGCTTCCGTGGTGGAAATCTTTTCTTCCGACAGCAGGCCGAACCAGTAGTTCTCTCCGGCTTCGTCCGCTTCACGGCCCAGGATCATGTTGTAGCAGTATCGGACGAACAGCAGGATCTTGTTGGTGGGTTCCGGTTCCGGGCCGGGTTCCGGGCCGGGTCCGGGTTCAGGTCCGGGACCGGGTTCAGGTCCGGGATCCGGCAGCTTCGCGATTTTAGCGATGACACAGGCTGCCGCGCTGTCCGTGTGATTTCCATCACCTTGCGCCTTATACCAGACGTAGTAGGTTCCCGCTTTCGTCCCGGCGGGCACTTTTTCACTCCATTCTTCTTCCGGGGCGGTCTTGTCATCCGTGCCCAGGGCGTACTGCATCGTACCGCCGGAGGCTTTGCCGGCCGTCACCAGGGTCATGGGCTCGTCATTCTCCAGCATGCCCAGCATGGGTTCGGGCGCTTCGGCCACTGCAGCCTTCGTCTTTTCAACGGTCACCTTCACGTCCTTTGCGGCGGGCAGGTAACTGTCGGTTTCCGACGCCGTGACGGTTACCACGGCCGTGCCGGCCTTGACAATGGCCAAAGCGCCGGTGGAGGCGTTCACGGTAACGGCATCGCCGGACTTCACGGCGTAGCTGATTTCCCCGTCGCCGTTGGTGGTGGCTTTAATGGCCTTGCCGATATCGCCGTAGGCGGCGGTTACGTCTTCCGCGGTAATGGTCTGTTCCTGCTTGTCCTTGCCGCTGATGGTCACCGTGATGGGGGTGGCGGCCAGGGCGTTGCAGAACGCGTCTTCCGCAACGGTGACGTTCACGGTCACTGTGCCTTCCTCGTCCCCGGAGGTCAGCACGCCATCCTTCAGGGTGCAGCCCTTCGCTTCGCCGGAGATGGCATAGCTCACCGCGCCCGCGGCGCCGTTCAGGGCAACGTTCCCGGAGAGGTCCACGGTCTTTCCGCCTGCGGCGACCGCGGCGGTGCCGGTGACGGTCACCGGGCTGGCTGCCTTCAGGACGGTCAGCGTCGCGCCGGCATTGCCTGCCGCGTGAGTGTCCGTCTCGGCGGTATCAATGCTGATGGTAAAGGTGCCGCACTTGGTCACCTTCAGTTTCCCGCCGTCCAGGGTGCCTTCGCCGGTGCCCTGGGTCATGCCGAATATTGCCTCGCCCGCGCCTTCCGGAACGGTGAACATGCCGTTCACCGGAATGGCAATGCCCTCCGCGGAGTAAGCAGCTTCCTTGTCCGCCGCCGCGATGTCCACGGGAATCAGGGCCGTCTTAGGGAAGGCATAGGCCACATCGATCGTGCCGTCGTCGTTCTTCGTAACGACAGCCGTCTTTTCATTGATAGTGGCCGTTACCGTTTCAGCAAAGGCATAGTTTTCATCCGGAACAACGGTCACCGCCGCGCTGTATTCCGTTGCGTAGGCCGCCTTGCCGTCCGCAGGCGCAGGCGTCCAGGCGATCGCGCCGGAGTCATCCAGGGTTACGTGTTCCGTGGCGGTTGCCGCCGCCGGATCCAGCTCTTTCGTCGCTTCAGGGGCGGTAATCCCCGTCACCGCCACGCTGCTGATGGAAGCCGGCGCGATGGTGTAGCCCACGGGAACGGGATATTTTCCGTTGCCGATCGTTACACCGATCTCCGCCACATAGTCCCCGGCGTCGGTGGGCGCGGCACCCAGCGTGTCGCCGTCCTTGGTGTAGGTTTCTCCGCTCTTGGTGGCCTTGAAATACTGGATGCCGGTTTCGGCAGCCGACGCTCCGGTGGCCGTATTGAAGGCTTCCGTTCCGTCCAGGGTGGCCGAAGCGCTGATGCCCTCGCCGGTCTGGCCGTAGGTGGTCAGCGTGGGCTTTTTGATGGTAAGGGTCGCCGGGTTGATATCATACCCGTCCGGGCAGCCGGAAGTGCAGGCCGCCGTGAGGGTCGCGCCGCTGGCGGTGCCGGTAAATTTGTGCATGTGGGCACTGGGGAACTGAACCTTCTTAAAGCTCAGCGTCTGCCCTGTTTCGCTGACAGCGATATCCGCCCTGCCCTGTTTGCCTTCCGTGTCCGTCCAGCCGGTACCGGCGATGGCGTTCTTCACGTTGCCGTCCAAGGCAGTGTTTCCGGCAGCAACCACCTGGCAGTTATTCGCAATAAGAATATCGGTCTCTGCCTTGATCCCACTAGCACTGCCGGAGACGTTTACGGTGCCGCCGCTGATCTCTATACTTGATTTAGAACTGTAAATTCCAAGCTTTCCTTCGGCAGCTGTCACCTCACCTCCGCTGATTTTTATACTGCTCCAACTGCGGATGCCAATGTTGCTTCCGGTTGCTTTCACGGTACCGCCGCTGATCTCTAAGTCTTTGTCACTTGTAATAGCAAGATTATCAGCTGAAGCAGTAATGGAGCCGCTTTCAATTTTTATTGTCTGACCGGCAGTTATTCCGAAGTCAGAACCGGAAGTCCTGAGGGAGCCGCTTCCTGAAATAGTCAGGGCTCCATTTCCGTTTAAACCAATGCCGCAATCGAACCTTTCCGTTCCGATAACACTGTTATCGCCCGTCAGGTGAATCGCTAAATTGTCCGAACCTGCATAATAGATACCATATACCGGACCACCCACTGGTATTCCTGTCGAAATATTCGCATTGTTCAGCGTCAGGATATGGGTTTCCGCGTTATAACTTGCTGTAACAGGATCGCCGCCGGTGATGTTCGACGCATTTTCGCTGGTCACCTGTGTGCCGCCGACCCAAAGAGGATACATTACCGGAAACTGCACCTTCTTATAGCTTCCCAAATCCTGCCCCTCGGTGCTGACAGCAATAGCCGTCCCGCCCTCAGTGCCAGCCGTGTTCGTCCAGCCGGTGCCGGCGATCGCGTTCTTTACAGATCCGCCGATCCCCATGCTTTTGCCTTCGGCATCTATTTCACCGTCGCTGATTACAACGTCCTTTGTTGAGTAAATGCCATAGCTGTTATCCCCGTTGCCTTTGGCGATTACCGTGCCGCCGCTGATCGTCACGATACCCTGGCTGGCCAGGATAGCCTCATTGCCGCCTGTAACATTCACGATGCCGGCTGTGACTGTTACGTTATTTTTTGCATAAATGCCATGATGGGTGCCGAAAAGGGTCACATTGCCGCCGTTGATTACCACATTGCCGATGTTATCACCATCGTTGTGTATATACACCCCATCATCACATTCCAAAGCGTATACCTCTCCGCCGTTGATCGTTATGTTGCCTTCAGAAGAATACAGGCCGCGATTGCCTTTGATACTCACCGCGCCGCCATCAACGATGACGTCTTTTATAGCAAAGATGCCTTGTCCATTTTTCCCTGCGTCAATGCTTACGGTACCGCTGCTGATTGATATGCTTTTCCCGGAATAGATACCATACGCGAAACCGTAAGCAGCCAAAGTACCTTCTCCGGAAACAGTAACATCTGCCATGTTATTTCCACTGTAAATGCCGGCAGCTAAAGCCTCGGTTGTGTTTTCGATTCTGCTGTAGCCCTCCAGTACAATTTTAAGGTTCTTTGCGCCGTTATAGTAAACGCCGGCAGTATGATCCGCATCAAACTTATATCCCGTCGAAATTCCTGCGCCGTTTAGCGTCAGGGTATCGGTCGTCGCGTCATAGCTCACTTTGCCGTCACCAAACACATCGTTCGCGTTCACGACAGTCACCTGTGTTTCGCCGACCCAAAGGGGATAGGCCTGAACAAAGTTTGCCTGAATACTGTCAGGGGCCAGGCCAAACGTTATAGGATTACTGGCAGATGTATGGCTTCCGCTTGAATTGGTATATTCCCAATTTGCAAAAGCATACCCGGAATTCGCGGCAGCTTCGTATTTCAGATATGATCCGTCCTGACTCTTTGTTACCACTCCTGCGCCCGTCGGTTCAATAGTTGCATCCGGGGCATTTCTTTCTGCCATCGCCGCACCAAGCCCCAGCACCAGCGCCAGGGTAAGCAGGATGCCCATCAGCCTCTTCGTTTTGCCTGTCATGATCCTCTTGTCTCCTTTGACTCTTAATTACGGCTGATACGGCTGCCGCAGGCCTTTTTCCGGTTTGGTTTCTCCGTTTTCAATTGTTGTTTTACTGTGACTTTTGTATCATAGCAGATACTTACATGATTGAAAAGGGGGAACGCTGGGGACGACCCTTTTCGTTCCCCGGGAACGCTGGGGACGACCCTTTTCGTTCCCCTTGCGAATCCCTGAGGCGGGAACGCTGGGGACGACCCTTTTCGTTCCCCTTGCGAATCCCTGAGGCATCCATTATAATGAAACAAAAAAGGGAGAACTGCCATGCCAGCAAAACCGTCTGAGGCCCGGATGGGGAGCGAAAAACCGGAGAAGAAGCTGTTTGTTTTCTTTGTGGATCCTGCAAAGGATCCGGATATCTTTGAAAAGCTGTCCTCCGTCCGTCCTGTGGCGAAATATCTCCGGCAGGTGATCCGGCAAGATCTGGAGATTTATCCGGTTGCAGGGAACGATGCTCCTCCGGAAGCACCTCCGGCCGTTGACGGAAAATCAAACCGGGAAGTGTTTTGGGAGAATTTTCCCCTGCTGTTTGAGTCGTCGGGGGTATCCGTGAAGGAATTCGCGGATTCAGTTCATGTCACGCCGCTTACGGTTTCCATGTGGAAGGCGGGAAAAACTTTTCCCCGTTCGGGACAGATTATGGAGATCTGCCGGTTTTTTCACATCAGCCGGTCTGAATTGCTGGAGGAAGGCTTTCCCCGGAAAAGTTCGGAAGCGCATCTGCTTCGGAGCTTTCATTCGCTGTCTTCGGAAGGAAAGCGCCAGCTGATGGAAGCGGCTGAAACATTGGAATCCCTGTATCCGAAGAATCCGGATGAACCGGCCCGGTAGATCCCTTTTCATTCCCTCGCATGCAAAAAGGAGAGGCCGCCGACGGCAGCCTCTCCTTTATTATGCCCTGTTTTGGGAACGAAAAGGGTCGTCCCCAGCGTTCCCTTTAGAGCAGGCCGTAGTTTTCGTTGATCTGGCGGATTTCCGCCCGGATTTCCTCCACCAGGCTTTCCGGCGCCACCACCCGGACATCCCGGGCGAACTGCAGCGCCCATTTCTTCATGGCTTCCCGGCTGACCTTCATATGGCAGGAAACGGTGCCGTCGCCCCGGTCGAAGAAGGAAACATGCTTCCCGAAGAAATCGACCACCAGGCCCACATCCTTTTTGCGGATGATGAATTCCGTCTTCTCCGGCTTTCCGGAAAACATATTCACATGCTGATAGACATAATCCTGCAGCTTCAGGCCGTCCTCCAGGCCGGCCACCTGGTTTCCGGGTTTGGCCGGCGAGTCCAGCTTTTGGATTTTCATGATCCGGTCCACCCGGTAATTGGCCACGTTGCTGTAATTGTCCTTGTTGCAGATCAGGTAATACCGGCCGTCGCTGGCCACCAGCTGATAGGGATTCAGCAGCTGTTTCTTTTCCGTTCCGTCCTCGTTCAGGGAGGCATGCAGCTGCAGGTCCGTCCCGTAGCGGCCGTAGACGATTTCCACCTGTTTCCCTTCCGCGATGGCCTCGTCCAGCACCTCAATGATCAGGAACAGGTCCTTGTTCTGCGGCGCGTCCGCGTTCATGCTGTGCACGTGCTTCATCCGCTGGCTGAAATAGGGGCCGGACAGGCTGCCCAGCTTCTCGATCAGGTCCTTCCGGGGTTTGTACGGCACGGAGCGGGAGAATAAAAGGCCGTCGATGAGCATATGCAGCTCCGGCTCCGCAAAGTCGTGCTCATAATACAGATCCGTATAGATCGTGCTGTCTTCCCTTTCCCCGGTTTTCCGGTTGACGGAAGAGCGGGTGATGGTCCGGTAGCCGGTAACAAACCCGGCGTCGATCAGGTCCATGACATTGCTTTTGACCGTTCCCCGGTCCACCGTCATGTCATAATCGCTCTGGAGCTTTTCCATGATCTGCTGCTGCGTCATGGGATGGTTCATATCGGTATATTTTTTCAGAATATTCAGAATATACAGGATACTGATCTTTTTTCCGCCGTCAATCAGCATATGCCCGGATCCCCTTTCCCGATAGTGGAATCAGCATATCAGCGAAACGGGAAAAAAGCAACCGTCCGGGGCCGCGCCAGGCGGTAAATCCGCGAGAAGGGAATCCGGTTCCGGAGGATGACCGCCTTGTCCCGGCAGTCCCGCCTTTCCGCGGCAACCCGGAACGCGTCCCGCAGCAGGTCCCGGTCCTCCCCCAGGGCCGCGGCGATCCACAGCAGGGACCGGGGATTCAGCAGCCGCTCATACGTAACCCGGGCGCTGTGGTTCGGCCGGGTACGGCAGTAGATGCCCTCTCCCAGGGACAGCTGCGAGGCAAACCAGGTGACCATATGCAGCTGCTCATATTTCCAGTCGATCCGCATTTCCTCCAGGAAGGAAGACAGGTCCTCCTCTTCCGCCAGGCGGGCAAAAACGGCCGCCATCTCCGTATTGTCCAGGTCCGCCTCTCCCGCCGGAACGGCCGGCAGGGGGCATTTTTCCCGTTTCTCCCGGTCCATGAAACAGCGGATCCGCCCTTCCATGAACCGCGTATACATTTTCTGCCGGATCCCGTTCATCTGCACGTAGGGCAGGTCCAGCACCTGCAGGACCTCCGAAGCGAACATCATAAAGGACATCCGGGTCAGGTCATAAGCCGTCCAGTCAATATCCCCGGACAGCACCCGGGCCTTCGCAATCCAGTCCTTCCGGGTTTTCTCCCCCAGCTGCAGGTCTTCCAGCGGCAGGATCAGCGCGTCAAAGGTCTGCCGCTGTTCCTCCCGCAGGATGCACATCCGCGCCGTGTAGATTTCCTTTTCCCTCCGGCGTTTTTCCGCGGTGCTTCCGTCGTCATCCCAGTCTTCGTCCCATTCCCTGATTTCCATTCCCTGCCCCCCGTTTCCGTTGTTGTTTCCATGCTTATCCTACTTTCGGGGATGCGGAAAAAAGCAGTCATCGGAGATGAACGGAGAAAAGCCTTACATCTTCATGCCGGTCCGGATCAGCCGGAACATCCGTTCCGCGGCGTTCCGGTACAGGCTTTCCGCGTTTTGCATTGCCGCGTCCAATGTCATGGGAAAGGAAACCGCGGTCATGATGGATTCAATGCCGTCCTCGCAGAGGTCCATGGCGCCTTCCCCCATGGAGCCGGACAGGCACACAGCGGGAACGCCCTTCGCCCGGGCCCGCCGGGCCACCCCCTGCACCGCCTTGCCGAAGCGGCTTTGTCCGTCGGTCCGGCCCTCGCCGGTTACCACCAGGTCCGCGCCCTCCAGCCGCTCGTCAAAGCGGATCAGGTCCAGCACCGTTTCGATGCCGGATTTCAGGACGCCTCCGCAGAATCCTTTCAGGGCCGCGCCCAGGCCGCCCGCCGCGCCGGCCCCCGGAAACGCGCCGTCCGTTCCGCAGTCCCGGCGGAGAATTTCGCTGTAGTGCAGCATGCCCGCCTCCAGCTCCTCCGTGACGGCCGGGGAGGCGCCCTTCTGCTTTGCGTAAACCCGGGCGGCGCCGTTTTCCCCGCACAGGGGATTCGTTACGTCCGACAGAACCGTTACGGTGCATTCCCGCAGCCGGGGATCCAGGCGCCCTGTATCGATACGGGCAATCCGGCCCAGGTTTTCCCCGGTGCCCGCCAGTTCCTTTCCTTCCCGGTCCAGGAAGCGCACCCCCAGGGCCTGCATGCACCCGGCGCCGCCGTCGTTGGTGGCGGAGCCCCCGAGCCCGATGTAAATCTCCCTGGCCCCGCGGTCCAGGGCATGGCGCAGCAGCTCCCCGGTGCCGAAGGTGGTCGTTTTCCGGGGATCCCGCAGGCTTTCCTCCACCAGGGGCAGCCCGGAGGCCGCCGCCATTTCCAGGATGGCCCTGCCTCCGTCCAGCATGCCGTACGCGGCCTGAATGCGCCGCATCAGGGGATCGTGCACCGGAACACTCACCCGCTCCCCGCCGGCAGCGCCGAGGACGGCGTCCACGGTGCCCTCTCCGCCGTCCGCCACCGGCAGGCCCACGGTTTCGCAGGGGCCGAAAACGCTGCGGGCCGCCTCCGTCAGCAGCCGCACGGTATCCGCGCCGGTCAGGCTTCCTTTGAATGAATCCGATGCGAAAACCAGCTTCACGGCCTCTTTCCTCCATTCAGGGGAACGGTGGGGACGACCCTTTTCGTTCCCTTTTTTCTTCAGGGAACGGTGGGGACGACCCTTTTCGTTCCCTCACTTCTTCAGCGTATCCTGGTAATCCTTATACTCTTTCGAATTGCAGAACTCCTTCATCAGCTCCGCCCGGGTGAGGGCTTCTTCCCCTTCCAGCTTCGTATCGGCTTATTGTACACAGGTTTTTATGTAGCTTTCAAGGGTTTTGAAGCGGCACAGCGTCCTTTTTGTTTCATTCCGGCCCCCGGGAAGGGTGTCATCCTGAGCGCAGCGAAGGATCTGTTCTGCTGCTGATCCGCCGCGCCGATAAGATTCTTCACTTCGTTCAGAATGACACCGGGGGAAACTGCGTTCAGAATGACACCGGGAGATGCTTCGTTCCCTTCCTTTCCCTTGCTTTCAGTTTGGGGGGTATGGTAGAATAACGTGATGAACCCCCGTAGACAGGAGGACAACCAATGGCTTCCACCATGAAGGACCTGGCCCGGGAAACCGGGCTCGGACTGGCCACCCTATCCAAATATTTCAACGGCGGTTCCGTGCGGGAAAAAAACCGGGTGCTGATTGAGGCCGCGGTCAAAAAACTTCACTACGTGCCCAACGAGGTGGCGCGGAGCCTGAAAACCCGGCATTCGCGGGTCATCGGGGTGGTAATTCCCGAGCTCAGCAACGCCTTCATTACGTCCATTATCTCCTCCATGGAGGATATCCTGCGCAAGAAGGATTACGCGGTCATCGTCTGCGACTGCCGCAGCGATCCGAAGCGGGAAAAGGACGCGGTGGATTTCCTGCTGCACCGGCGGGTGGACGGGCTCATCAACATGGCCACCGATATGTCCGGGGCACACCTGAAATCCGCCCTGGCCGCCAACATTCCCATCCTGCTGATCGACCGGATCATCGAGAATCTCCGGGGCCGGGTCAGCGCCGTGGTGATTGACAACGCCCACGCCGCCAGCCAGGCGGTGCGGAAGCTGACCAGCCTGGGCCACCGGCGGATCGGTATCGTGCTGGGCATTCCGAACCTGTATACCACCAACCAGCGCCTGACCGGCTACCTGAACGTACTGCGAGAGGCGGGCATTCCCCCGGAAGACGAATACATCCGCTACGGCGACTATACCATGGACGGCAGCTACCAGGCGGTACAGGAGCTGCTGCAGCTGAAGCGCCGCCCCACCGCCCTGTTTGTGACGAACTTTGAAATGACCCTGGGGGCCATGCTGGCCCTGCAGCATCACAACATCCGGGTGCCGGAGGATCTTTCCGTGATCGGGTTCGACAAGCTGGAGCTTTTCGGCGAAATATTCCCGAACCTGACCCTGATCCGCCAGCCCCAGGCGGGCATCGGCCGGGAGGCCGCCAACCTGATGCTGGATCTGCTGGGTGACCGGGAAAACCCCATTCACCGGATTGTGACCCTGTCCACCGAGCTGACGGAGGGCACCTCCGTCCACGCGCCGGAATAACGCCCTTCATCCCAACGAAAAAGCCGCGCCAAGCGCGGTTTTTTCGTTGGGCCTTTATTCCTTTACGACGCCTTTTTTCAGGATCACGTTGGCGTACAGCGCCGTTTCCCCGGTGGCGACGCAGGCGTAGCATTTCGCTCCCCGGGGATAGAAGTCCTTTTTGTGCACCGCGGTTTCCCGCAGTCCGTCCTTTTCATATTTCCGGCCGATTTCCCGGTAGGTTTCCCAGATTTCCGGCTGATACGGATCCCCCGGCAGCACCTGCATGAAAACCACGGGATGCTCCTCGTAGGCATCCAGCGGGAAAAACCGCAGCACCGCGTCCAGGATTTCCGGAATGCCGTGGCCGTCCAGCCGCACGCAGCGCTCCGGACAGCCGAACTTCGGATAGTTGCCGTCGCACAGCAGCAGTTCATCCCCGTGGCCCATTTCCATCAGGATTTTCAGCAGCTCCGGGGTCAGGATTGATGGAATTCCCTTCAGCATCCGTCTGTCCTCCTTTGTTCCGTTCTTCCCTCCCGCGGGGCGCGGGCGTCAGAAGACGATTTCAATCTCCGTTTTTTCCTCCGCCTTCAGCAGCACCTCCGCCCGGCCGCCGCCCACCGGGGGCAGCGCCGTGCCGTTTACCCGGATGCGGCATCCCTTCCGGCGGCAGCACAGGGTGACCGCCTGGTCCCTGCGGGAGGTCAGCTGCGCCCGCAGGCCTTTTTCGTTCCATTCCATATGCTCCAGCTTTGCGAAGGTATACAGCCACACCCCGTCGATGGATCCCCGGGCCAGGCTGTCCGGCAGGGCCGGCAGGAACTCGATGGTGCCCGGGGCGCTGAAAACGCACATTTCCACCAGGAAGGCCGGCACCGCCCCCTGGAGGTCCGGGAAAACGCCCCGGTAGGGGAAGTGGCTGGTCTGCAGGGTGCGGCGCACAAAGCCATGGTTGAACAGCTGGCTCAGGTTCTGCACCGCCTCCTCCATGTCCTTCAGGCGGATGGCGGTAAAGGCCCGGTGAATGATGCCGTGGGCCGAATCGTCCTGCTGGCCCCGTTTCCGGTTGGAAATGCGGATGGCCTCCGCCAGCTCCGGCTCCGTTTCCGGGGTCACCGCCCGCCCCGGCCACACGTCATAGTGATGGGAAACGTGGCGGTGGTTGTAGTTTTCCTCAATGTCCGGCCAGGCCCATTCCTTCAGGCCCCCGTCCGGATCCAGCAGGTACACCGGCAGCGAGGCCAGCTGCGCCTCCCAGTGGGGAATGTTCTCCGCCTCGATGCCCAGGGTCCGGCACCCCTCGATCAGGTTGGTCAGGATTTCCCGGCAGATGGCGATATCCATGACGGAATTGATGCGGGTGGGATGGATGCTCTCGCAGGTCACCGTTTCATAGCCCGGATTGGGGGTGGGATCCTCCGGGGAGAAGGAGGGATAGAAGATCACCCGGCCGTCCGGTCCCCGGTCGCAGGCGTAGTCCTCAAAGAACAGGGCCATTTCCTTGTAGGCGGGAATGATCCGCTCGCGCAGGAATTCCCGGTCCCCGGTCACCAGGTAATAACCCCAGAGCTCGTTGTAAATCCACCCCAGGCAGCCGGTCCAGCAGTAATGGGGATAGGTGCGGGAAAAATGGTAGTACAGCCCGGAATCCGGATCGCAGTGGACGCTGGCCAGCAGTCCCCGGGCGTTGAACAGCAGCCGGGCATTGGTGCGGAAGTCGTCAAACTTGCTTTCGTAATAGCGGAAATAGACGTCCATGGCCTCGAAAAGCCCGGTATTGTTGCCGGCGCAGACCTGCAGGTTGGTGTTGATGTTGTGCTGGCCCATCATGGGCGGCAGGGTGCCGGTTTCGTAAATCTGAAAAAACCGCCCCATATCATACAGTTTTTCCAGCAGGGTGGGATCCAGCTCCTCCCGACTGTGGGTCCGGCGCAGCAGCTCCTCCCCGGAGAGTACGTTGTCCTCCGGGCGGCCCAGGCGGATGCGGGACCGGTCCATTTTTTCCCCGATGGATTTTTCGTTGTCCGCCAGCATGCCCTCAAAGTCCGCCGGCAGGGCCCGCAGCTCCTGCCGCACCCCGTCGGCGCAGTCGAAGGTGAAATCCCCTTCAAACTTCACAATGCGGTGCATCAGGGTCAGCCGGGTGCCGCCGGTGAGGCGCACGGTGCGTCCGTCGGATTCAATCTTTCCGCCTTCGGGAATAAGGCGGATCACCGCCGCGTAGCCCTTATGGCCGAAGTCCGGGTTATAGGCCCAGGCCAGGGTGATTTCCTGCTCCGTAACGGTCAGCCGGTGGCTGCTGCCCTTGAAAGGATTTGCAAACACCATGTTGCCGTGGCGGAAGGGCCGGCCCGGCAGGGTAATGCCGATTTCCACATCCAGCTGTCCCGCCGGCGCGGTCAGGCGGTTCACAATCACCCCCGCCCCGCAGGCGGCAAAATGCTCGCTGCGGAAGCTGCCCCGGTCGTTGGTCCACACCGCGGTAACCAGGCCGTTTTGCATATTCAGCCAGCGAAGGTAGTCCCGGGTGTCCGGCCGCTCCGGCTGTCGGAAGCTCAGCCAGTAGGCCGTGTGCAGCCGCGGGGAGCCGGTGGGATACAGGATTTTGTTGTCAAAATTCATATATTTGCCAAAGCCGGCCTTTTTCTGGGCCTCGTCCAGCAGGGCGTCCGTTTCCTCCGGCTTTCCCTGCCGCAGCAGCTCCCGGATACGGGGCAGCACCGGCCGCAGGTCCGGCGGCAGCGGGGTTTTCTCCCACAGGGGCTCATAAAGGGTTTCCAGGGTGCAGCTGATTTCCTCGGTATAGGGCCGGCCGGAGGCCTGCACCCGCAGGGGCCCGCTGCCGGTGATGAAATCATCCGCGGGGTCCGAGGCGGGAGAGACGGAACAGATGTTGTGGGCCGGAAGCAGGTCCCGCCGTTTCTCCGCCGGGACAAAGGGATAGGGATACTCCATTCGGGCAAAATCGATTTTCATGTTCCTCTCTCCTTGCTGTACACAGATGGCGGGGTGCCTTGCGGCACCCCGCGAAGAAGGATTCCTAAGGGAATCAGCGGCTCTGGTAGCGGGCGTAGGCGGACTGGTAGGCATCAATCACTTTCTGCACGCCCATGTTCTTTACCTGCTACAGCAGTTCGTCCAGCGCCTCAATGGGCTTGTTGCCGATGATCACGTTCATGTACACTTCGGAAACCGCGGTGTTGATCAGCTCCAGGCACTTGTCGATGTGGCCGTTTTCGATGGCGGCGGTGGTGATGACGGTGGGCTGGCCGGAACCGACGTATCCCACCAGGGCGTTGTCGTTGTCATAGCTGTAGGGCACGCCGTCCACGCCCTTGAGGGGCACCAGGCCATAAATGCAAACGTCGTCGGGATTGCCGTAGCCCTGGTCCTTCAGGGTCTGGCGGATGCCTTCCTCCCAGGAAGCCACGTTGTCCGGGAAGCAGAAGAAGGAGCCAACCTTGTCGCCGGTAACCCGGGCGGCCCAGGCGTCATACTTCTGGGTGATGGCGTCGGCGTCGATGAGGCCTTCCTGGTACCACTTGGTCATGGTTTCCACATAGGCCTTGAAGTTTTCACCGTTGTTGTATTCGGTCCAGTAGGTCATGGTGTCGTTCTGGGGATCCCGGTAAATGGTGTTGACCTTCAGGGAGAAGGCGGCGGCCAGGGGGCCCGTGCCCAGCGGGCCGATGCCGAGCAGTGGAAAAGCTTCACTTTATTTCACTGCGGATATAGTGATACTTTCCTGTTTTTTCCATCGGAATCGTATCGCAGAACGTAAACCGGCATTCGGTTCCCACCAGCTCCCCGAGGCGGGCGGCAATGGCGCGGTATTCCGCGCTGTGTTCCTCCGGCGGGCCTTCGGGAACCACCAGGGCTTCCAGGTCCTCATAGGAATGCTGTACCAGCCGGAAGGTCCGGATAAACGGCCGGGTGAAAATGTCGCGCAGGAACAGCCCGGAGATGAAGGATCCGTCCCGGCGGCGCAGCATGGACAGGTTCCTTCCGCGGACCTCCGACAGGGAGGGAAAGGAGCCCTCTTTTTCACTTCCGAAGGGCAGCGCGGTAACATAGTCCCCGGTTTTCAGCCGGATCAGGGGCATGCTGTAATTGTTCAGGCCCGTCACCACGATTTCGCCGGATCCGTCCGGCCGGAGAACCCCGGGGGCGGTTTCCACCTCCGCAATGACCGAATGGGTGAAAACGCGCAGGGATTCCTCCTCCCGGATTCCGCAGGCCACGATGCCGAACTCCGTCATGCCGTACTGGCTGACAACGTAGGTTTCCGGAAACGCCTGCCGGATCGTGCGGCGCATTTCGTCATACAGGGGGCCGGCCGTCAGCAGGATGCTCACCGGCTGGTGGACGGCGGTTCCGTGGTGCAGCACATATTTTGCGATTTCATAGACCGGCGCCGGATTGGACCAGATCTGCACCGGCCTGACCCGGTTGATGGTTTCAATATAGCGGACCAGCGCTTCCTCGCTGATGTCCGAAGCCAGGCAGAAGGACCGGTTGGTAAAAAAGTCAAAGAAGCGGTCCTTGTCCTTCCCGTTTTTCCGGTAGCGGTCAAAATCCCTGAACCACATTTTCAGCTCCGGCTGTCCCAGATCCCGTCCGTTCAGGATTCCCATGAGCATTTTATCCGCCTGGTTGCAGGATTTGTAGTGCCGGTCATACCAAAGGGTCAGCGGAATGCCGGTGGAGCCGGAGGTGGAGGCGGAATAGGGTTTCCGGCGCCTGATCTCATCCGACAGGAGATTTTCCTGCTCCCTGCGCAGGACCTCCTTGGTCAGCACCGGGATTTCCGGCAGCCGCTCCTCCCGGAGCTCTCCGTTCCGGAAAAGGCCGATTTCATCAAAGACGCGGCGGTAATACACCGTATGGCCGTAGGCATAGCGGAGCAGCCTGCGGTATTTGTCCGCCTGGTACTGCAGCATCTGCTCCCGCGGCATCCGGTACACCCGCAGCCCTTCCCGAAGGTAGGCCAGGCTGCCCGGCAGGCGCGTTACGGCATAGGCTTCCGCCATTAATTTACGAATTCCCATAGGATTCTCCGTTCATTCAGCAGGTTTTTCCTTTCCGGAAGCAGCGGGCGGCGCATGCGGGCCCGGATCCGGAAAAGGTGAAGAAAGGTGGCTCTGTCGGAACTATTAAAGCATAATCCCGGAGGATTTACAACGGCCTTCTTCTTCACAAACCCGGGCGGCTGTAGTATAATGCAGCCGGAATTACCGTGCGTTCAGAATCCGGAAAACAGCAAAAAAAAAGAAAATATCGGGGGATGCCCATGAAATTCAGAAGCATTATCCAGAATAACGCATATGACTGCAACATCAAATGGCGGATGACCAACCTGTGCAACTACCGCTGCTCCTACTGCATCCAGCATGCGGACGGCGTGCTCTCCGACGTCCGGGAGGCGGGAAAAAGCCTGCCGGGCCTGGCGGAAACCAACGCGAAGCTGCTGGACACCGCGGGGACGCTGAACCGCCTGATGGAACAGGCGCCCCACAAATCCTTTTCCCTGCTGCTGGTGGGCGGGGAAGTTTCCGTGCTGGACATTCCGTCCATCCTTGGGCAGCTGAAAAGCAAAAAACTGAAAAAGCTTCATATAACCACCAACCTTTCGGCTTCGGTTGCCTATTACCGGGCCGTCCGGGAGGCGCTGCCGGAGGACTGCGTTTTCCGGCTCGAATGCTCCTGGCACGAGGAATATTCCTCCGCAAAGGCCTTCCTCGAAAAGGTAAAGGCCGTCAGCGCCTTTGCGGACGTTTCCGTGGAGGCGGTTTCCACGGCAACCAACGGCGACCGGATTGACGAGCTGACCGGGCTCCTGCAGGGATACTCCTTCCCCTGGAAAATCGAAACGGACAAGCGCAGCGTAACCAGCATGGAGGAGAAGCGGGAAAAATGCCGCTCCGGCTGGGGATCGGCCCCCGTCGGCGGACCGGTGCGCTATACGGTCACGCTGGAGGACGGCAGCGTCCGGACCTACGCCTCCGCCAACCGCATGGTGATGGACCTCAGTCCCAACGGGCGTTTCCTGGAGGTGGAGGGGCACATCTGCACCGAGGGCTGGGACAACCTGGACCTGGACGGAGACATGATTTTCCAGCGCGGTGAAACGGGAGAATGCTCCCGCAAAAGGGTGCCGGTCAGCGAGTTTGTCTGGAGAAAGCCCCTGCCCTGCTCCGGGGAACAGGCAAAGCACTGTTCCCTGTGCGGCAACATGAGCCTGTACTGATTAGCAATTGAACTTCCATGCAAAAACAAATTCCAAAATAAGAATATTCCGTTCCTGATAAAGATTTAAAAAACGTAATAGGCCAAAGCCAAGCAGTCCTTCATAAATATCTGTTTGGCTATCCTCCCGGTTCTTGACAGGAATCTCTGTTCACCTCTATAATTCTTTCAGCAGAAAAACAAAATGAGCTCCGCTTACAGGAGTTCAAATACAACAGGAAAGAGGTTGATTTGAATGAAAAAAAAGCACCTGATTTTCGCAGTTGCGATGCTTCTGGCGCTGATGCTGCTGGGCCTGTCCTGCGGCGCCCTGGCGGAAGGCAAAACGTTTGGCGTGTTATCCTTTCTGAACGTGACAGAGGAAGAAGATCACGAGCTCGGATCTATACGGCAGCCGATGCGGGAGATTCTCCTCCTCGATGGTGTGCTGGAAGAGAAAGAAAGTAACGTGCCGGCCGGCCGCCCTGCTTTCCGTTACTACGACTCCCTGAACGCCATGCTGATGGCTCTTCAGGCGGGAGAAGTGAACGCCATTACAGTACCTTATTATACGGGAAAATATCTCTGCTCCGCCAATGACAATCTGATGCTGACAGAGGAATACCATCCGGAGAAGGCGACCGAAATCACCGACTGGGCGCTCAGTCTCATCAGCAGCGGTTATTCCTTCATGATAAAGGAAGAGAATACCGAACTGCGGGACGCTTTTGACGCCCAGATCACGGCCATGAAAGAAGACGGTACGCTGCAGAAGCTGATCGACGAGTATATCATCAAGGCTTCGGATGGCGGCGAACCGATTGCCATCGCTTTCGAAAAGTTTGAAGGGGATCCCATCAAAATCGCCGTGACCGGCTCCCTGCCGCCCATGGACTATGTGGCCGCGGACGGAACCTTTGCCGGATTCAACACCGCTGTGCTGTCTGAGATCGGCAAACGGCTGCAAAAGAACATCGAACTGGTACAGGTCGACAGCGTCGGCCGGGCTCTGGCCCTTTCCGAAGGCACGGTGGACGTGGTCTTCTGGACCCGCGGCATGTCCGAAACAATAGCAGAACACCGGCATGCGCACGGCCATCCCAGTGAAGAACAACGGGAAGCCAATCAGCGTGAACGTCTGGCTAAGATGTCGGATGAAGAAAAAGCTATTATGGAAAAATACGGATTCCCGGATGCGGCGATGATAGGCAAATACGTCACCCGTGACCTTCCGGCCGGAGCAATCATCACCCAGCCATACTTCTCGGATTTCCCTGCAACGGTGACCCTGAAGTAAACGCCTGTATCCCGCCTTTTTCTCCCATGCGCAGTGGGAGCCTTTCCCGCGAACGTAAGAAGACCTCCGGCTGACCGCCGGGGGCACAACTGATCAAAAGAACCCTGCCGGGGCCGTCAGGTTTTTTACGATTGGCCCTTTTAACCCGGCGCAAAATGGTCGTTTCTGCCCGACGCTAACAACGTCGTTCCGCCCATTTCAATTATTCACATTGAGCGATACGTTATCCTGTGATATTACGTACATAAGATGAGGATCATTCATAGCCGTATCAACTGCCTTAACAGCAGCTGCCCGGCCACGCAGATTTGATTGATCCTCATTTTTTTTGTTTTACAATCCATCCCCGAACTATCATCCGATTTCCAGTTCCGGTTCTCCCGGTCTCACAGCAGGTGCCTAAGATTTAACTTTGCTTTGTGTCCTCTCGGATTGATTTCAGGGTTCTCGATCTCCACATTTTCCACAACCATCCGGTTGACGCCGGCGATGAATTTCGCTAAACTTGAGATCGTCACAGGGCTCTTCTCCTGACCTTGATTTCTGCACAATCTCAAGTATATCAGGAAAGCCCTGTGATGTTTATGTTTCAAGGAACTTTGCTCATTCACTACCCACAGGTTCTAGTGATGAGCCCTTTTTTATGGATATATGAAGGAGAATGGCAGCATGCGACAGGCTGAAAACCAGATTGACGTTCGGGCAGCCATTCAAAAGAAATCCTTCGAGCTTCATTACAACGGTGGAACCATATGGTGTGAGCATCTGGACGGGATGAAAAACCGGGAACAGGAGGTGATCGTAAAGTTCAACGGGAATTTACCCGAATTGTTGAGGCCCTCCGTTTCATCCTGCATGATCATCAATCTGGATGAAACAGTGATAACAGAAGACATCGAACAAGCGATTGTGGACGGATTGAATAAAGGGAAAAAGCGGTTTAAGAAAATTTCCCTCGTTGGCGTGGACAGAAAGCACCAGATCAAATTCATTACAGGTCTGAGCCGAACCGGAGCAGCAGTCAAATTCCTGGATGATTATGAGAAAGCAAAGGAATGGGTATTGTAGTCTCAATGAAAAAAGTCGGGGTTATGTACCGTGAAAAATGGCTTCTCGTGATGCGCGCAATTGATCAATCATTCATTGCAGGTATATTTCAGATCGTTATCCTCGCAATAATGGGCGGCATAGGAATTATGCCCAACTGTAAGGGTCAGTTTGTTACATCCGTGGAAAGCGTATTTCCCGATGCTGCATGATGATTGTGATCAACGGCTTTGAAAAGTAGTTAAACGCTTGAAATTTACCGGAAGATTCTTTACAATATAGTCAGAATATACATGGTTTTCCGTTTTTTTCCAGTAAACCCGGCGAAGACAGTTAATCTTTCAATGATCTCGGAGGTTAAGCAATGAATTGGCTGGTTGTTGCTGCGCAC
The DNA here is from genome assembly GCA_017526525.1 of Clostridia bacterium. Classification (GTDB taxonomy): domain Bacteria; phylum Bacillota; class Clostridia; order Christensenellales; family Aristaeellaceae; genus Aristaeella. Next base: position 48,179 of record JAFXRG010000018.1, read on the forward strand.
CCGGACGACGAAGTGCTGGGGGCGGGCGGCACGATTTCCAAACTGATCGGGGAGGGGCACCGCCTGGCCGTTGCGCTGATGTGCAAAAGCGTTTCGGTCCGGTCAAACGTATCGAAAACCCTTTTCGATGACATGACCAGGGCGATGAAGTTTCTGGGCGTTCAGCAGATCTTTCATGCTGATTTCCCGAATATCTGCATGAATACGGTTCCGCACCTGGAGTTGGTTCAGTTTGTGGAATCCTGTATCCGCGACTGGGAAGCGCAGGTCCTTGTGACGCATCATCCCGGGGATACGAATATAGACCATCGGGAAACTGGCAAGGCCGTGAACGCGGCCTGCAGGCTGTTCCAGCGGACAGAAGGGGTTCTCCCGCTGCGGGAGCTATTGTATATGGAGATTCCTTCATCCACCGAATGGACCCTCAATCCGGCGGATTGCCCGTTCAGGCCCAACACCTTTGTCCGGATCGGAAAGGAGGGGCTGGAGAAAAAGCTATCCGCCCTCTGTGAGTATTCAGGCGTGATGCGGCAATACCCCCATCCCCGATCCACAGAAGCGATTACCGGGTTGGCCGCGTACCGCGGCGCCCAGGCGGGGATTGACTACGCCGAGGCCTTTGAATGTGTTTTCAGGAGCATCATATGAAGAATGATCCAGATACGATGAATATCGCCTATTCACTGAACCGATATTATCTTCCTTATACCCGGATCAGCATGTATTCTCTTCTGACTGCGGGAAAAGGAGATAGAAACTTGCGGATTCTGCTGTCGGTGGATCAGGATCTGAACGAGGATGACCTGGCCCCGCTTTTCCGGATGGCTTCCTGCTTCCCGGGCTGCACACTGGAGGCCAGATGGCCCCTTTCCCTGACATCACGCCGCTTTGTATCGGATGAGACGTGCTGCCTGAGTCCGGACGCGGTTCAGGTGGCCTACTTCCGCCTTTTTCTGCCGGAGTTCTTTGATGGGGAAGCGCGCTGTCTGTATCTGGACAGCGACCTGGTGATTACCCGGCCCCTGGCGGATCTGTATGATACGGATATGGACGGGATGTGCATCGCCGGAGTTACTGATAGGCTCTGCCTGGAAGAACCTCATCTCCGTCGTCTGAAAGATGAATGGGGCATCGGGGCAGGGTACTATATCAACGCAGGGGTCGTGCTGATGAACCTGAAGGAAATACGCGCATCCGGCGGAGACCGTGAAGCGCTGGAACTGGCATATCACAAGCCGTTCCGCTATCTGGATCAGGATGTGCTGAACCAGGTATACCGTGATAAAGTCCGGCTGCTTCCAAAGACGTACAACGTATTTCCGGACGACCGGAAGGAAGACCTGGCGTTTCTGCGCGGGCTTCTCCCGGACCTGGAAGACCTTTTCCCGGATCAGGCGCTGGCCGACCCGGCAATCGTCCAGTATATCGGCGAGCAGAAACCCTGGGCAGCGCAGGGAGTGCCCTATGAAGCGTTCTGGCATGATGCGGAAAAAGCATATGAAAAACGCTTCAAATCGCAGGAGGACGGATGAGAAACGTACAATCGGATTATCACTTGATCCTCGGTTCCTTTATCAGGATGCTCTTCGTGGATATGTTTGTGCTGATGACCATGAGCATCTGCGGTTTTGTGGATAGCCTGGTGATCAGCCGCCGCCTGGGGCCGGAAGCCCTTGCCGCGGTGGGCTTTTTCTCGCCGGCAGCACAGGGCATCGGGATGTTCAACATGGTGGTGATCGGGGCCCAGATCCTGATCGGGAATTTTATCGGAGCCGGAAAGAAAGAGCAGATTGAAACCCTGTTTTTCAGCTCGTTCCTTGTCTTAGGCGTTTTCTACACGCTGGTCGCACTCCCCGGCATCTTCTTCCGCGGCAGCGTTGCCGCATTTCTGGGCGCGGAGGGAGAAGTGCATCGTTTACTCAGCGATTACATTCTGGGTTTTCTTCCGGGCATCCCGCTGCAGGCACTTACTGCCCTGCTGATGGCTTTTGTCTCGTTCAATAATGATATGAAAAGGTCCTATATTTCCGCGGGGGTGATGTCCGTCGGGAATCTTCTGGGTGATATGCTTATGGCCGGTATGGGTACGTTCGGTATCGGTCTGGCAACCACCCTCTCCTACGCGGCCGGATTTTTGATCCTGCTGCCGGGATACCTGAATAAAGACAAAACCGTTCATTTTGAACGGACTTCGCTTGATCTGCGCCTGGTGGGGGAAGCCGTTTTGCGCGGGGTGCCCGTTCTGCTGTTTACCATCGGACTGGTGATGAAAAACGCGCTGATGAATCGCGCCGTTTCCGCTGCCTGCGGAGACTCCGGAATCGCCGTGGTGAACGTGTTGGTTTCCGTCTGCGATATCGTGGGTATTTTTACGGGAGGATGCGCCTCCGCCTATTCCACACTGGCGGGTATCTTCTACGGCGAACAGGATCGGCAAAGTTTTCGCATTCTTTTTATGACAGCGGTAAAGATCGGTCTCTTCGGATGCGCTGTCCTCCTGATTGCGATCGTCTCCGCGTCTTTTTTCCTGACTGGCCTTTTCTTCCAACCGGATTTTCCGGCCAGGACAGCTGCCCGCGATATGTTTCGGCTGGGGTTCACTTTCCTCCCGCTGAATATCCTGATGAATCTGCTGATGAGCTCTTATCAGGCCCAGGGGAAAATGACGCTGGTAAATGTCCTGTCCGTGGCGGAAACCGCAGCGGTCGGTTTGTTTGCTTTTCTCCTTGTCCCTGTTTTCGGCATCAATGCCGCGTGGCTCGGTAACACGGTCGTCGACCTGATCTGCCTTGGCGTGATCCTTGTTTCAGTCTGGATATGGAAAGGCGGTTTCAGTTTCCATCCCGACGCCTTGCTCAAGCTTCCGGATGATTTCGGTGCTGCCCCGGATGAATTATTTGAATGCACTCTGCATGGCAGGGACAGGGTTTGCGACGCTTCTGAATCCGCCGTATCCTTCTGCCTGGAAAAAGGAATCAGCCGGCGTACAGCCTCTTTTGCCGGCCTGTGCATTGAAGAAATGGCCCGAAATATCTTTCAGCACGGAGGGCATCAGGAAAAGAACATCCACGTGGATGTCCGCATGATCGTACAGAACGAGCTGACGATCCGTATTCGGGATAACTGTATTGCTTTCGACCCGCGAAAACGCATGGAGCAGTTTCATCCGGAGGACCCTGGCCGGAACATCGGCATTCGTTTGACGGCGAGCATTGCCAGGCAGATTGATTACTACAATAACGCCGGCGTCAACACGCTGATCATGAAGCTGTAACGGCACAGCCGGGCCATTACGGTTCGAACGCGCGAAGCGCGTCCCGCTGCTGCGGGGAGATCACGGCGTCTCCCGCTTCCTTCAATGCCAGTACGTGTTCGATCCGGCTGGCTCCCACCAGGGCAAACGTGGGGAAGGGCTGACACGTCAGATACGCCAGCGCAAGCGCTCCGATGGATAATCCGGTTACCCCGCGGAGGGTTCGGAGCTTTTCCAGAATGTTCAGATTCTCTTCACAGCCGTAATCGTTTTTCAGATTTTCATTCAGCTGATCCCAGCCTGATGCATCCAGCTTGGTAAAGAATCCGCCCGCCTGGGAGGAAAAGCAGCAGCATACCATCCCGGTCTGCCGGTGCATCCGCCAGGCTTTCGTGTCCATAGTAACCAGTCCGGGATCATAACAATTGACCTGGCGGGCCAGACTGAATTGGAGTTGATTGGCTGTAACCGGCGTCAGCCCATGGGAAACGGCATATCGGTTTGCTTCTTCAATCCGTTCCGGACACCAGTTGGATACGCCGGTCATGCGTGTTCTTCCGTCTTCGATCAGGCTTTGCAGTGTTTCCATGATGTCGCCCACGGGGCGGCTTTCGTCATCTCTGTGGAGCCAGAAAATATCCACTTGATCCGTTTGCAGATCCTCCAGGCTTTCTGCCATGTCCCTGCGGATTTCTTCCCTGCTCAGGCGGCTGCGCTGCATATCCTGGATCGGCGGATGGCCGCCTTTGGTGCTGAGAAAGGTCTTTTCCCGGCAATGGCGGTCTGCGAGCCATCTGCCGATGATCTTTTCGCTTTCTCCGTTTCTTGGCGTGACAAAATCACCGTATACGCGGCCTGTATCAATCAGATTTCCGCCTATGTCGGCATAGGCGTCCATGAATTCCCGGGCCTGGCGCTCCGAAATCTTCCCGCCGAACTCTCCGCTGCCCAAGCCGATCACTGAAACCTGACGGTCTCCGAAAGCCTGTTTCCGCATGTTGCGTTCCCTTCTTTCATTCAGCCTGGACCTGTGCCCGGGCAAGATTTACGTTAG
>JAFXRG010000019.1 GCA_017526525.1 Clostridia bacterium
GGTAGAGTGCCACCTTGCCAAGGTGGATGTCGCGGGTCCGAGTCCCGTCTACCGCTCCATTTTTTTACGGTGCCATAGCCAAGTGGTAAGGCGAAGGTCTGCAAAACCTTTATTCTCCAGTTCGAATCTGGATGGCACCTCACAGGAAAGCCCTGCAGGATCAGCATCTGCAGGGCTTTTGCTATGCCGCGGGTTCGGGAAATCATGGGCCGGGGGCGATCGTGCCGGAGCGGGATTCAGTCGGCTTCAGTCATATCATAAACGAATACTTCATGGATTTCTTCGCTACAGCCTTCATAAAACCCTGCAGGCATTCCGGCAACGATTCTTGCGCCCCTGTTATACAGGAGGAGGAACTGCCCGCGCTCCTTATCAAACGCCAGGCCTTCGATCTCTCCCTGCATAATCACATCATCAAACGTTTTTTCCGGCAGGACGGTTCCGGTCTCCCTGCTTTGTGAAGGATCGATCCTGTACATATGATCCGGCGCAAGGGAATCGGCGTCCCCGTCATCGCTTGTTACATACAGATACCCATCATGGCAGGCAATGCCCTGCATCCATTTGGGGACAGGGTTAAGCTTCATCTTTCCCCTGTAATCGCCTGTATCAAGGTCATACATGTAGAGGTATTCACTGGATTCATCATCGATCCAGGAGGTCATGTAAACTGTACGGGAATCAGGATCGACTGCGATCCCGCTGCATTCCAGCTGGCCGGTATCGGAGCGAAAGGGGAAAACCCGTTTCAGCTTCAGCGTATCACCGTCATAGACGGCAACCTGAATGTTTTTCCCTTCGCCGTCCATAAAATATTCTACGCCCAGATACAGCTCGTTGCGGTATACATCGATGTCTCCGATATGGTTTACTTCCAATTTGTAACCGTCAAAAGGCTCCGTATTCTCCGCCACAAGGTTCCAGTCCGCATCGTATTTTGCCAGTGTTCCTGACCCGCTGACCCAGTAGTACCCTGCTTCCGTGCAGATTCCCTGCCTGCCTGCAACAGGATGCACTTCCGCCACTTCATAACGGAAAGCAGAATCTGCAATACAGCATTCCCACGGCAGTATCCAGGCAATCAGGCTGAGTATAATGGCTGTGAATCTCCTCATGCCCATCTCCTCCGCAAATCCCAATAGTCAGATGCTTTTACTGAAGTCCAATTCAGAGAATGAGCTCCATCTCATCCTTCATGCCTGAAAAGCCATATTTTTCATACAGAGGCCGGCCTGCTGCGGTCGCTTCCAGGGAAACAGCGGTGATTCCTTTTTTCCGGGCATCCAGAACCAGCAGATCCAGGGTCTGAAAAGCGATTCCCTTCCTTCTGTATTCAGGCCGGGTATACATATTCATTATATACGCTTTTCTGCCGGTAGGGTTATGATATGTGGGCATGACCCGGTAATAACTGATTCCCCCTGCGCCGACAAACAGACCGTGATCAAAAACCAGCAAGGCGGTATGCGTTCCATCAGCAAGGGCCTTCTCATAATACTCACGGGATTGCTTTTCAACTTCGCTCATGTCCGTATCGTTTGCCAGCCCGTTGGCAGCGCGCAGCACTTCAATTCGAGTTCTCACCAGCAGTTCAATATCCTCCGGCGCTGCTTTTCGGAACTCTATATTCTGCATATGCTCTTTCACACTGATTCCTCACAGTCGGGAAATAAGAGACAGCCTCTTCAATATTCGCAAAAAACATGAATGAGTACGGAATTCCGGGAGAGCCTGGGGAACGAAAAAGACCGTTCCACCTTTCCCGTTACACTTCTGCGCCTGCCAGATGATCCAGCAGCAGCTGCAGATCCAGCACGTCGACTTTTCCGTCGCCGTTGAGATCCGCGGCTTCCGGATCGATTTCATAGGTTTTTCCGGTTTGCGGATCCGTTTCCCCGGCCAGGTATTTCATCAGCCGGATGGCGTCAATTCCGTTCACCGCGTTGTCCCCGGTGAGATCGGCTCCCGTAACGTGAGAACCGCTGTATCCGCAGAATAAGCATTTGCCGTTTTCCATGACATGCTCTTCTTCCATGGAACCTTCCACAGTATGCTCATAGGAAACGTTCGGGTCCACGTAGCCGCAGTCGGTACAGCGGGTGAGGGCCCAGGCGGGGCCGGATTTCCGGTGCGTTTTACCGTCAATCGGGGTATAAACCGCTTTGTCATCGTGGATTGAATAGATGGTCTCCGTATGGGCGTGGGCGCATTGGGCAGGAATGAAGCCGCAGTCGGAACAGTAATTGTAAACGTAGCGGTGGGGTTCTGTTCTCACAGTGTCCCCGATACAGCGTGAAGAAATCACCTCACTGCATTCTGCGCATCTTTCTATCACGTAAAGGATTCCGTGGGTTGTATGGGTAAAGGGAGTAATGCCTGAGTATTCCGGTTCTCCCAGCATGCCCGAATCAAAATAGCTCAGCAGATAAGTGGACGGATGAGAGCAGGGATTGACAAAACCGCATTCACTACAGATGCCGCCGGAAAAATTATGCGGCACCTGAAAGGAATCCTGCACGGCGGATTCATAAGCAGAAAGGGTTTCACCGCAATCCTCGCAAATGATCCGGGAAGAACTCCTTGCCGTTACGGTATGAAAAATATCATCCATGGGCGTGACTAAACTGTCGGGCAGCGTTGGATCAGGTCCGTCGCTTTCCTGATGAGTATTTTCATGCATACAGGGAGACGGATTGATGAACCCGCAGTAACAGGTGATGCCGTCAGGGAACCAATGGGATTCTTTGCAGGAATAGGTTTCGAGCTCCTTCACGGAAAGATCCCGGCCGCAGATGTCGCATGTAAGATAAATCCTGACATCGTCATAAACTTTGGTATGGGTTTTACCGTCCCCGTTATCCTTGAGGTTGAACACGTCGCATTCAATTCTTTCAGAGGTAATCCCGTGGCTGCAGGGAACCGGATGGCCGCAGGTGAGACAGGCTTTCGCATACTCGTCGTATTCATGGGATTCCACGTGCCGCAGATCCGTTATATATTTACTGACAACCTCGCCGCAGTCATAGCAGGTCAGGGTGACTGTACCTTTGCCATTGATAACATGATAATGACTGCTCAGAAAAACAGGAGCGGATTCTTCATCCCAGTCATAATTTGCGTAGACGTTTTCATGCGTGCATTCCGCAAGGGCGGAAACACAGGAGAAGCAAAGCAGCACAGCGATGGCTGCAGCGATGAGGACAAAGGTCAGGTTTCTTCCTTGCTTTTTCATACCGTACCTCCGGAAGCATATGTTTTTTTTCGGTACCATCATCATATAAAAAACTGGCTGTATTGTCAATGAAGGAAGAAAGGGGCAGATTTGCCGGAACGGCCGGAATATGATAAAATAGCAAAAATGGATTTCTGATGACCGGGAGCCATTAAAAATGTCTTTTATGACTCTGTTCAGCGACAGCAGAACGGATTATTTTGCTGACAAGCGGGAAGAATCCTTCCATGAACGCCCAATTGCTGCAAAGGCTGTCAGCAGTTTCCGTACGGAAAACGTGATTTCCATGTGCAAAAAACGAGTTCAGGATCCATGGTTTTATGATGCAAAACAAAAAAGAACAGGAGGAGAAGACCCATGACGAATTCCCGACCGGATTTTGAAAAAAAGGAACTGGCCCTTTCTTGCAGCCCCTACGTTTACCTGCCGGTGGATATTACAGTGTACACTGTGGAGGTAAGCCATCAGGAGGAGATTGACGGCGGCCTGCTGCAGAAGGCAGTGGACCGGACGATCAAAAGAATGCCTTACCTGTCCGATGCGCTGACGATTGAGCGCGGCGCTGTTTATTACGCGAAAAACCCTCTGCCCATGGCAGCCGCCCGCCATACGGGACCCCGTTCCGTGGGCGGCAGCGACACCAATTACCATCTGCTGGACCTGACCTGGGAAGGAAACAAAACCTGGTTTTCCATGTTTCACGGTTTCTGCGACGGACTGGGGCTCAACATCTTCCTGGAATCGGTGCTGTATCATTACTACTGCATGAAGGACGGCACGGAATACGATCCGAACGGAATCCGGGCAGACAGCACCCAGAAAACGGAAGGGGAAACTTTTGAACCGTTTTCCGTGCAGTATCCTGTATCACCCGAATTTAAAATGCCGGAAAGGAAACCGGAACCAAAGGTCTACCATCTGCCGGAGATCTACCGGGATCCCACGGGCGAAACGCGGGAATATGGCTTCCGCCTGCCTTCCGGGGATTTTATGCGTTTTGTGAAAGAAAACGGAACCTCACCCTCCGTGATGATTGCCCTGCTGACCGGGGAAGCGATCATGCGGGTTCACCCGGACGCGGAGGAACCGATTATCGCCCGCCTGCCCATTTCCCTCCGGAGAATGCTGGGATGCGAAGAAACTTTCAAAAACTGTTCCAGCCGTACGCTTCTGCCCATCAGCGGCACACCGATGGATGCACTTCCTTTTGCCCAGCGGGCTGCACAGCTTCGGGCAGTGCTGAAGCAGCAGATGAATCCAGACTTTTTCCGCGCTACCTACAACATGATGGGAAGCATGTACCGCAAACGCATGGAAGATGCCGTGGATTACGGGGAGGAACTGAAAAAGCCTTCGGGATTTCTTACGACCTCGCACGATACCTTCTATGTGGATTACATCGGATCCATGCATCAAACGGCTTACAGCAGCCGGATTACGGACGTACGTTTCCTGTGCAAGCCGGCAATCGGCAATACGCTGCACATGAATATCATCGAACATGACGGCTGTTTCCGGATTGCATGCCTGGCCTGCAGCGATATTACCCCGCTGATCGATGTGATGGAACAGGTGTTCCGTGATCACGGCCTGCCGGTTCAGCGCACGCCTGAACAGCGGTTTATTCTTCCGCGCACATGCTGGCGGGAAGGAATTCTTTGAAACAGGAACGTGTAAAAAATCAAGGCAGAACGCGAAGGGAGCCGCGTTCTGCCTGATGTTTTTGGGTCAAATGCTGTATGCAGCCGGAATGAACGCCGGGAAGGCGGATCAGACAGCTTTCCGGGAGACTTCGGGGGCACCGGTGCGGTAGCTGGTTTTGTGGCCGCTGCAGCAGGTGGCAAAGACGATTCCCGGCAGGGTGTTGGGATAAATATCCAGGAATTTCTTTCCGCAGACGGAACAACGGAGCGGAAGTTTGACGGAAATTTTTTCAGCTCCGGTTTCAGCAATACGGTTGGTCATGGCAGTTTCCTCCTTGATCAGGTTTTTTCCTACGCTTTACGGGAAGGTTTCAGTGAACTTCCGTCTCCGGACCGACCGGTGGAGAAGGAAGCGAAGCAGCAGCATCATGCGGATTTCCGTTGCCGGGAAACCACAAGGGAGTGTACCCGGGAAGTAATAATACCACTTCATTCTGTGGAAGGGAATGTCATTTCCGGTAATCCACAGGCGCCGTTTCCGTGCCGCGGAGCCCTTGATTTTCAAAGGCCCGACGAAGGAATAAGGGGGTCTGTGGATTCTGTGGATAACTCCCGGAAGCCTTGAGGGACAAGCCTTTCGGGAACCGGAAAAAAAGAATAAAAAAATTTTTTTGGCGCTTCCGGAAAAGAAAACTGTCGGCGCAGCTTGTGGACAAAGTCCCCGGGCACGTGATAAACTTGAAGATGGAAAAACAGGTACAGCAGAATACGCATTTGCCGGAAAAGGAACGTTTTCACCTCCGAAAACCGGCAGAACCAACGCAGAGGAGGACAGAACATGCTGCTGTTGAAAGCGACGGAAACCAACTGGGGAAGAACCGGCCCGGGAGACTGGGAAAAGCGCACCTGGAAGATTGATACCGACGGTACCTGGCAAATGAAGACCACCTTTCATCCTGTGGACGGTGACCCGGAAAACCAGGCGGAAGCCGTAAACGGCACCCTGTCCCAGGAGCAGATGACCGCCCTGATCGGATATATTGATGTTTACTGGAGCGATGAAAAGCCCGACGCCTGTGACGGAAATGCCTGGGAATTCAAGCTCTATCAGAATGAAACCGTGATCCGGCACCGGAACACAGGCTACATCAGCGGAATCGAACCCTTTGAAAGCATAACCAGGCTGCTGAATGAGACGGAGCCGGACGAGGAGACGGAATATCACCGGAAGCTGTACAAGCTTTGAGTAAGAATACGCGGAAGGACGGAAGAACCGATGTCTGAAAGAAAACGGGTTTACGGAATTGACAGCATCATCGGCAGCGGACAGGATTTTTATGACGAAAACGGGAAATATGTCGGATCCTCCGTGGACAGTGTGTTTGGAGGACAGGATTTTTACGGAGAAAACGGGCAGCACATTGGATACTCCGTTGACAGCATTACGGGCAACGGGCAGGACATCTATATGGATGACGGAAGAAGCGGGTTTTCGGTGGACAGCATTACCGGAATCGGCCGGGATTTCTATGGAGACGACGGTTCCACCGGGTTTTCCGTGGATTCGCCCTTTGGCGGAGGAACCGATTATTTCTTCGATCCGAACGAGTGAACAGGTAAAAGGAGGCTGATTGAATTGAAACTGGCGGAAGCATTACAGGAAAGGGCGGACCTGAACCGGAGCATTGCGGATCTGCGGAGCCGGCTGGAGCGGATTATGCTGGTTCAGGAAGGAGAAAAACCGGTGGAGGATCCGAAAACCCTGATGAAGGAACTGGACGCCTCCATCCTGCGCCTGGAAACCCTTGCGGCGGCTATCAACCACACCAACGACACAACCCGGGCGGGGGATATGACCCTGACCCGGTTGATTGCGAAAAAGGACGCGCTGCTGCTGAGGCTGGCGGCTTACAAGAGCATGGTTCGGGAAGCCGGGGACAACACCAGCCGGGCCCGCGGCACAGAGATCAAGGTTTTGCCATCGGTAAAGGTAACGGAGCTGCAGAAAGAGGTGGACCGGATGGCAAAGGAAATCCGGACGCTGGATAACCTGCTGCAGGAAACGAACTGGACCCGGGACCTGGCGGAATGAAATTTCTGAAGGTAGTTTCATCAGGCGCATATCAGGCGGCAACTGCCTAAGTTGCAAAGCTTACCGCATGGCCACCTGCCCGATTGGCCTTTTTTGAACTGTTATGGGCAACCGCGCACATGCGCAATGTTATGAAAGCCGAAGAGCTTTATCGCGCAGCACCGGATATGATGATGAAACGAGGGCGGGAAAGGGGATCAATTCAGGAATACGAATCACGGAGGGAACGGAAGTTGACAGGACAGGAAGGAAAAAGGAAAAGCGAACGCGTGTACCGTCCGTGGTGGCTTTACATGAAAAAGGAAGAGACAGACCGCCGGGCAGTTTACAGCTACGCCCGGGAATCCAGGACAACAGACGGTGAAATTGCCTACGACAAAACCACCGGAGAGATCCGGGTGACACGGCCCTGTGAAAGAGATCTGGAAGAGAAATGGAGTATTGCCGAGGCGGAAGACCGTTTTCAGGTGGTGATCCGGCAGGGACTGCCGGAAACCAGCAGGGTGACGGGAGACTGAAAAAAGGATTACGGAGACGGAACGAGGGACGGAGCGGGGGACGGGCTGACCTCCTCCGCCGGGTCGTCCGGTTCTGCATAACCAAGTTCGATGTAAAGCCAGTAGAATTCGTCATACAGCCCGCAGCAGGCATCCATGCCCATGTTGGTGCTGAAGGCTTTCTGCAGGACAATGGTCCAGGCGCCGTATTTTTCAAACAGCTGATCCGCGGTGGGCCCTTCTTCATGTCCGTAGGTTTCAAGATTGCTTTTCTTTGTTTTTTCCAGGCCTTCCGGATCCCCTTCGTAGGAAGCGAGGCGCAGGCGGTTCCGCTCCGCTGAGACCGCCCGGGCCATTTCTTCCATGGAGGCGCCTTCTTCCCGCATACGGTAAAGAATATCCGTCATGGATTCTATTTGCGCGCGGTATTCGAGGCGTTGTTCCCGGGCCTGGGCAACCGTCTCCGGATCGGTCCAGTCATAGGACGCAAAGGTTCCCAGCCTGGTGGATTCCGGATCCGGAGAAAAGCCGTAGACCGCATCGGGATTTTCGATGATGTCCTTCATGGCTTCCGGATTCAGACGTGGATCGTGGATGTACTGAAAAGGCAGATCGTCAGGAACCGCATCCGCAAAAACGGCCGAACAGGAAAAAGTGATGAGGGCGAGAACCAGGATCAGAAAAAAGGCGTGTTGTTTCATTCCGGTTTTTTTCATCGCAGTAACCCCTTTGTATATGCTTTTTTATACCCTGCTGCATTATAGCGCCGGACGCTATTTTTTTCAATTACCTGAAATCCGGATGACAGTCCGGGAAACGGGAAAACCAGCATCGGTCAAAGGAGGACAGAAAAATGGATGTTTTACAGGCTATCACAAACCGCAGGTCTCATCGCGCTTACAAGGCGGAACAGCTGCCGGAGGAGGTACTGGAGAAGATTCTCCGGGCGGGACTTGAAGCCCCCAGTGCGAGAAATCATCAGCCGTGGCATTTTTCGGTGGTTCAGAATCCGGAACTGATCCAGGAGGTTCACGACGAAGCCGCAAGGGTGATGGGCAGGGAAGGCAGTCCGCGTTTTGCGGATCCGGACTTCCAGATTTTCTATTACGCACCCACCGTGGTTTTCATATTCGGAGAGAAGGGGTTTTCCTGGACCGACGTGGACTGCGGAATTGCCGTGGAAAACATGGCGCTGGCCGCGGAAGGGCTTGGAGTCGGAAGCGTGATTCTCGGCCTGCCGAAGCCGGCCTTTCAGGGAAATAAGGCGGACGAACTGAGAAACAGGCTGCAGTGCCCGGAAGGATACGATTTTGTGATTGCGCTGGCGCTGGGTTACAGCACCGATACCAAGGCGGCGCATGACCTGCGGGAGGAAAAAATCAGCAGGATCGGCTGACTGCCATGATTATCCGGATTGGGGATCTGCTGACGGAAAAGGGGAAAAACAAAATGACCATTCACGAAAACAAAAGAAAACTCCGGATTACCTTCAACGCGCCGGCAACCCTGGTATTTGTCGGAATCTGCCTGCTTGCCCAGGGAATCAGCGCGCTGACCGGCGGAGCGGCAAACAGGGCCGTTTTCAGTGTTTACCGTTCCTCCCTGCTGGATCCGCTGACCTATGTACGATGCGTTTGCCATGTTTTCGGGCATGCCGACTGGAGCCATCTGATGGGGAACATGATGTATATTCTTATTCTCGGGCCGATGATTGAGGAAAAATACGGAACGTCCGGCATGGTTTTCGTAATGGCGGCAACCGCGGTTGTGACAGGAATTGTCAATATGGTTTTTTTCCCGGACACCATGCTTCTCGGCGCCAGCGGTGTTGTTTTCGCCCTGATTCTGATGGCGTCCATAACTGCCTCGGATGACCGGACCATTCCCGTTACCTTCATTCTGGTGGCTCTTCTGTACATCGGCCAGCAGGTTTATGAGGGAGTGTTTGTGCGGGATAATGTCTCGCAGATCACCCATATTGCCGGAGGCGCGGTGGGCTCCCTGTGCGGATTTGCCATGAACCGGAAAAAGGGAGAACATTTTTTCCGGACCGGGAAAAGGAAATAAAAAACGGACCGGAAGGAAAAACTCCTTCCGGTCCGGCAAAACGGTTTTTATACCGTGTAGTGAAGATCCTTGATTTTATGCAGTTTATCCGTCCGCTCCCGGATGATCTCGGATCCTCCGCTACTCATATAATCGGAGAACTTGCTGTTGTAAACCGTATCAAACTGGTCGGCGGGAGCAATAACCGCATTGACCAGCAATTCGTCACGCAGTGCGTACAAAGCCGCGCCGTACAGGCTTTCCGATTCTATTTCGCCGGTATTGTAGTGCTTCGGCACCCGGCCGTTGGCCAGGGCGATTTTATGGGCATTGATGATGTTTTCAGCGGGTTCCAAGACCAGCCCCCTCATTGTACCAGGCATTCAGGGCACGGAGGCCCTCGCTGTAGCCGGGATAAAGGATATGGCGGTCGTCCGAGCCGCAGGTGTAAAGCGTTTCGTCTGTAATGCTGTCCTCCACTTTGCTGACATTCAGCAGGTCATTGCGCCAGCCGATATCCGTGGAAGTGGAATAGGGAATCATATGCTTTGCATCTGCTCCCAGAAGCAGGTCCGCGTTGTCCCGGAAGGCCTGATGCCCGATCCGGCAAGGAGAGACAGACAAAAACAAAAAAAGAACAAAATCAGACTTCAACCGGAATCCCAAACCGGATAAAATGACAGCAGATGAACGCAAGGGACTGCGAAATTAAAACATAAGGAGAGATGGAGCTATGCGGAAAATTACTGCAATGATTCTGGTCCTGATGATGGTGGCTGCCGCCGGATGCGCTTTCGGTGAGGGAATGGTCGGCGGATGGGCGCCGGCGGAGAGCCCGGAGATTACTGAAGATTTGCAGAAGATTTTTGAAAAGGGGCTGGAAGGCCTGCTGGGCGTTAACTACACGCCGGTGGCCTATCTGGGATCCCAGGTGGTGGCGGGAACCAACCATGCGTTCCTTTGCCAGGCAACCGTGGTTGCGCCGGACGCGGTGCCCAGCTGGAAGATTGTGTTCCTGTACCAGGATCTTCAGGGAAACGTCAGCGTTCTGAACATCGCAGACTTTGACTTCGGTGAACTGTGCACCTATGGTGCAGCGGAATAACCGCAAAGCCGATACACAAAAAGGACCGTCCGGCGGACGGTCCTTTTTGTGCGGGCAAAAATGTTACAGGCATGCGATCAGTCGGTCGGTTTCTTCCTCTGTAACGGCCCAGCTGGTGACGATTCGCAGAATTACATGATCCGCGTCCACATTTTCCCAGAAGCTCATTTCCACCTTTTCCGAAAGGGCCGCAGCCTGATCCCGGGTCAGGGTGATGAAAATCTGATTGGTGGGGGCTTCAAAGGACAGGGTATAACCCTTGTCCAGAAGGGCTGCGCGGATGCGGCCGGCAGCGCGGATTGCACCTTCGCCGATGGTTTTATAAAGGCCGTCGGTAAACAGCGCATCAAACTGAAGACCGGCAATGCGGCCTTTGGCCAGCAGCGCTCCGTGCTGCTTGACCAGGGTGAAGAAATGGGGAACCGTATCCCGGCGGGGGAAGACCACCGCTTCCCCGAAGAGTGCGCCGCATTTGGTGCCGCCGATATAGAAGGCATCGCACAGGCGGGCAAGATCCGGAAGCGTGACATCGTTTTCCGGACAGGCCAGGGCATAGGCCAGGCGTGCGCCGTCCACATAAAGCGGAATGCCGTTGCTGCGGCAGACGGCGCTGAGCGCCTCCAGTTCCTTCCGGGAATACAGGGTTCCGAATTCGGTGGGATGGGAAAGATAGACCATTCCGGGCATGACGACATGATCCCGGTTTTCATCCTGCCGCCAGGCGTCCAGGCAGTCCCGGACGGCTTCCGCAGTGATTTTTCCGTTCCGGTGCGGAAGGGGCAGGACCTTATGGCCTCCTGCTTCAATGGCGCCTGCCTCATGGACGGCGATATGGCCCGAGTCCGCCGCGATGACGCCCTGATAGGGCCGGAGAAGGGCATCGATCACCGTGCGGTTGGTCTGGGTTCCGCCGGACAGAAAGAAGATTTCCGCCTCCGGGGCTTCGCAGGCCGCACGGATTTTTTCCCGGGCGGCGGCGGAAAACTCATCTGTTCCGTAACCGGAAGATTTCAGGAGATTGGTTTCCGCCAGGCGGGAAAGGATGGAGGGATGTGCTCCCTCCATATAGTCAGACGCGAACTGAAGTTTGGTATACACGGGGAAATCCTCCGGAATCAATAATCTACAGGGAAGGGATCAAAGCCTTCTTCCTCAAGTGCGGCAGCCTTTTTCTTGCAGCGTTCGATCATGTCGGGGAGAATCCGGAGGAACTCGTCCACTTCCTCCTCGGTATTGTAGATGCCAAAGCTGATCCGGATCATTCCCGGAGTCTTTCCGTCCACACAGCCGACAAAGGACTGCAGCGCATCATCGTCATCCTTGAAGCCCATCAGGCGCCAGACATAGGGATGGGCACAGAAAGCACCCCGGCGGGTGGCGATGCCGCCCTCTTCGCTGAGGATGGTGGCGAGGGTCATGGAGTTGGCGTTGTTGAAATTAAAGGTGACCACGCCAACCCGGTCGCTGATGTTTTCCGTGTCGCCGTAGACAACGGCATGATCCATTTTCAGCAGGCCGTCCATCAGGCGGCGGATCAGTTTCTGTTCATGCTCCTGGATGGCGTCAAAGCCGATTTGCTGCAGAATGTCGATGGCCTTTCCCAGACCAACGATTCCGGGATAGTTCGGGCTGCCGGCTTCATAGGTTTCGGGAGCTTTTTTGTATTGCACCCAGTTATCCGCGACGATTTCCACCATGCCGCCGCCGTAGAACTCGGGCTTGTTTTCGTCCATGACGGAGGTCAGGCCGACGATGGCGCCGCCGCCGTAGGGAGAATACATTTTATGGGCGGAAAAAACGAAGAAGTCGATATCTTCCTCCGGGGTTTCACCTTTCATGGAAAACTTCCGGTGGGCAACGATCTGCGCGCCGTCCACGATGATTTTTGCGCCGTGGGCGTGAGCCATTTTCGCAACGCGGTGAACGTCCGTCACATATCCCGTGACATTGGAAGCGGCGGTGACGCAGACATATTTCACTTTGCCTTCGTTTTCGGTCAGCAGACGCTCCATATCGTCATAGATGATACGGCCTTTCTCATCCACTTCCGCATAGATGGTCTTGCAGCGCTCCCGCCAGGGAAGGTCGTTGGCATGATGCTCAATACGGGTGCAGAGCACCAGGTCGTCCTTGCTCTTGACCAGGGCTGAAGCCAGCTTATTCAGGCCGTCGGTGGTGGTGTTCACATAAACGCAGGTGTAAACGTTTTTGTCCGCATTCAGGAAGTTCAGCACTTTATCCCGGGTGGCCCAGTAAACGTCCGTTGAATGGTTGGATTTTCCGGAGAAACCGCGGCCGATGGATCCGTACATCAGGAGTTCGCTGTTGACGGCATCGGCCACCGGGGTCAGGGCCGGGGTGGTGGCGGCATTGTCAAAATTGATGAGAATCTTCTCGGTGCCGTCCTGAAGCTTGACGGGGGTTTCCAGGCCTACCACATAGTTTCGGATGTTTTCGAGCGTGATGGCTTCCTCCGCGCCGGCGGAGAAGACCGCCAGCATCAGGACCGCGGCCAGGAACGCGAAGAAACGGATACTTTTGTTGAACATTTTGCAAAATCCTCCTCTTTAAAGTTGGGTATGGATTCAATCCAGCGAAGCGTACAGGGAAGCCATAAGCTTCGGGATGAAACGGTAATGGTCGCCGGGGATGTTGGTGGTGAGATAAACACAGGTGAGGTTTTCCTTCGGGTCCACGCAGAACCAGTTTCCGTAGGCTCCGTCCCAGCCCCATTCGCCAACGGAACCGTTGATGCCGGCGATTTCGGGATGGGTCATGACCCGGACGCCCAGACCGTAACCATAGCCCCGCTGGGTATCCCAGTCGTGGGTGGCCTGCTGCTCCGGGGTGAGATGATCCTGGGAGATCAGGTCCACGGTTTTCCGGCCGAGAATGCGAATCCCGTCCAGGGTGCCGCCGTGGAGCAGCATCTGGGCAAAACGGGAATAATCCGGAACAGAGGAATACAATCCGCCGCCGCCGCTTTCAAAGTCCGGCTTTTCGGTGGGGATGTCCCATTCGGCAGGCTTCAGGTTTTCATGGATATGATACATGGTGGTGACCCGGTGCTTTTTTTCGGCCGGGACGAAGAATCCGGAATCCTTCATGGCCAGGGGATCGAAAATATTCTCTTTCAGGTATTCCCCCAGGGAACGGCCGGAAAGCACCTCGATGACGGCCCCCAACACATCGATGGAGAAGCCGTACATCCATTTTTCTCCCGGTTCAAAAGCCAGGGGAAGCGAGCCGACCAGGTTGCAGTATTCCACGAGACCCGGGAAGGGCTTGCCGCTTTCTTCCCATTCCTTTTCCTTTTCGATCCGGATCCGGCCGGCGGCGGTATTGGCCCAGGGATACGGGATGCCGCTGGTCATGGTGAAAAGCTGGCGCATGGTTACCGGGCCCCTGGCCTCCGTCAGCTCAAAAGACCCGTCGGGCTTTTCCGCAGCGACGGTGAGCTTGCGGAAGCCGGGCAGGAATTCGCTGACGGGATCCCACATTTTGAAGAGACCCTGCTCATAAAGCTGCATGATGGCGGCGACGGTGATGACCTTGGTCATGGAAGCGATGGGGAAAATGGTATTTTCCGTGGACATGGGGATCTGCCGTTCGCGGTCTGCATAGCCGAAGCTGTCCTCAAACCAGACCCTGTCGCCGCGGAGAACCCGGATGGCACAGCCGGCGATCTGCCCCGAAGAAACAAAACGGCTGAGGGTATTCTGAAGAAGTTCAGTTTTCACAGGGGTGCATACACTTCCTTTCTTTTTTTATTGCGGATAATCCGCAGAGAAAAAACAGGAAAAAGATTTTATATCAATGTGATAATTATATCATAAACCGCTGCGCAGGAAAAGAGTCCGGAAAGCTTTTCAGGATTGACACGTACCCCATTGTTTGATAACATAAACTTTAATAATATTGAGGAGGAAGAAAGAATGCTGCAGGACAGGATCAGGGAAGGTCTTACATTTGACGACGTGCTGCTGGTACCGGCGAAGAGCGAGGTGCTGCCCAGGGACGTGGATCTTTCGGTTCAGCTGACAAAGACAATTAAACTGAACATTCCGATTCTTTCGGCGGCCATGGATACGGTTACGGACAGCAAGATGGCCATTGCGATGGCCCGGGAAGGCGGTCTGGGCATTATCCACAAGAACATGAGCATTGAGGAGCAGGCCTCCCAGGTGGATAAGGTGAAACGCAGCGAACACGGCGTGATTACCGATCCGTTTTTCCTGAGCCCGGAAAACCTGATCAGCGACGCCGAAGAGCTGATGAGCCGATACAAGATCAGCGGTGTTCCGATTACCCGGGAAGGGAAGCTGGTTGGCATTCTGACCAACCGGGACCTGCGGTTTGAAACGGATTACAGCCGGCCTATCGGCGAAGTAATGACCAGCGAAAACCTGATTACCGCGCCGGAGGGCACGACCCTGGAAGCGGCCAAGGAAATCCTGGCCAGGCACCGGATTGAGAAGCTGCCCATCGTGGATGCAAACGGCTACCTGCGCGGGCTGATTACCATCAAGGACATTGAAAAAACCTCCAAGTATCCCAACAGCGCGAAGGATGCCAACGGCCGGCTGCTCTGCGGCGCGGCGGTGGGAGTTACCAACGACGTGTTTGAGCGGATCGACGCGCTGCTGGAAGCCAAGGTGGATGTGATCAATATTGACACGGCCCACGGACACAGCATGGGCGTGCTGCGGCAGGTTGAGAACATCCGGAAGCGCTATCCGGATATTACGCTGTTTGCGGGGAACGTGGCCACCGCCGCGGCCACGCATGACCTGATTTCCGCCGGCGTGGACTGCGTGAAGGTCGGAATCGGCCCCGGATCCATCTGTACGACGCGGGTGGTTGCGGGAATCGGTGTTCCACAGATTACCGCCGTGGCGGACTGCGCGGAAGAAGCGGACAAATACGGCATCCGCGTTATTGCGGACGGCGGCATCAAATATTCCGGAGACATTACCAAGGCGCTGGCAGCCGGCGGAAGCTGCGTAATGCTGGGAAGCCTGCTGGCCGGTACGGAGGAGTCTCCCGGAGCCATGGAAATTTACCAGGGACGTTCCTTCAAGGTCTACCGCGGCATGGGCAGCATGAGCGCCATGGCGGTGGGTTCCAAGGACCGGTATTTCCAGGAAGGACAGAAGAAACTGGTGCCGGAAGGCGTTGAAGGCCGGGTGCCCTACAAGGGAACCCTGGCAGACACGATTTTCCAGATGGTGGGCGGTCTCCGCAGCGGTATGGGATACTGCGGCGCAAAGAACCTGGACGATCTGCGGAAGAACAGCGAGTTTATCCGGATTACCGGAGCGGGCCTGGCTGAAAGCCATCCCCACGATATTTCCATTACGAAGGAAGCCCCGAACTATTCCAGAAGCAACTGAGCCTGAAGAAAAAGGAATCTGCCGCGGAGTGATTTGAGATGGGAAAACGGTTTTACAGAATTGCCGGCGGAATGATCCGGCTTCTGTCCCGCAAAATGAAGACAGAATGGGAAGTGCCTTTTGAGGAAGGCCCCTGCGTGTTTGTTGTGAATCACGTGGGAGCCATCGGTCCGGTGGATATGTGCGCCAAGTTTCCGCTGAGGGATCAGTGCCATCCCTGGATTAACGACGGCGTTCTGGACGCCAAAAAGGTTCCCGCCTATGTCCGGCAGGACTACTGGTGGCGGCCGGGCAGTTTCTTTGAACCGGTGCTGAAGGCTACCGTGCCTTATATTGCCGCGGTGCTGCTTCCGCCGATTCTGCGGAGCGTGGATTACGTGCCGGTTTACCATGACCAGCGGATTATGCTGACCCTGCGGCAAAGCGTACGGATTCTGCAGAAGG
The DNA here is from genome assembly GCA_017526525.1 of Clostridia bacterium. Lineage (GTDB taxonomy): Bacteria > Bacillota > Clostridia > Christensenellales > Aristaeellaceae > Aristaeella. Next base: position 16,453 of record JAFXRG010000019.1, read on the forward strand.
ACCAGGCGCTGGTGATTTTTCCGGAGCAGCCCAGCGGATGGCTGAGCCATCATGAATGGATCAATACCGGATGGCTGCGGCTGGGGGAACTCTGGTACCGTGCAAGCGGACGGGCACTGAAAATGTATCCGGTGCATATTGACCGGAAAAAGCGGCTGTTTAAGGTGGCCGCTCCGGTGTGGTATGATCCGGCCAGACGGTTCTCCGACCAGGAGAAGGAACTGGCCGGCGCGCTGGCCAAAGGCCTGCGGGGCGAATAAGGAACAGAGAAAAAAACAGCGGCGTGACCGGGGGGTCACGCCGCTGATATTTTCAGGGATTCGCGGGGACAGGGGAAGATGTTGGCTCTTTTTCCGGAAGGGCGTATTTGCCGCTGCTCATATCATCACAGAGGATCCGGAGAAATTTCAGGGTGTTTTCCGCATTGCCTCCGTTGACCAGGACGCAGAGGAAGCCGTCTTCGGCCAGACAGAAATTTGAAAGATCCGGAAGGAACTCCGCGGGAATTCCGAACAGGTGGGTTTCGGAACTGTCCTGAAGGGTACGCCAGCCGCGCCGGAGATCCAGGCCTTTTTCCGTGAAGAAATCCATCAGGTCCTTCTGATCCTCCAGCGGAAGGAAGGCGCCTGAACCGGAAAGGGACAGGAACTGTTCCCGCGGAAGCAGGTAGAGGTCCCCCTCCTGAACGGCCACATAGGTCGTGAGCTGCATGGGACCGTAAGCATCATCCGGAATCATGGTTACAAATGAAAGGGATTCCATATCCGGCATCTGCTCCCGGTGAACGGTATCCATATAAGGCTGAAGCCGTTCCTGGCTTACATATCCGTAAATATAAAAATCCACGCGCTTATCTTCGGGAATGCGGGGGTTGGTTACCGTAAAAAGGAGATTGACAAGAAAGGTGCCGGCAATGAGCGCCAGCACATATTTCCACCAGTTATAGGTGAGGTGCTGTTTCAGGGTCCGGCTGTTGACGGGTGTTTTCATGATTATTCCTCAGTTAATGCAAAGTATCCGGCTGAGCGGCCGAATGAACCATTCGCGGGAAAGCGGAACGGCGCACAAAGAAGAATATCATGAAAAAGAAAGAAAGACAAGAAGCGGCAGCAGGAAAAACGACAGCGGAAAGCGAAATAGAGAAACAGAGATCAAACGAAATAGAAAAGACCGGGGAACGCGGGCAGCCTCCTGAAACGAACAGGTCCGGAACGCTTGTTTCCGGACGACAGAAAGGAAGATTTCCATGAAGTTCAATCCGATTATTACTGTCGGCAGGCAGTACGGCAGCGGGGGACGGGAAGTGGCAAAGAAACTGGCAGAGGTGATGAACCTGTCCTTTTACGACAAGGAGTTGCTGGCGGAAGCGTCCAGGGAGAGCGGCATCTGTCAGGAAGTCATTGAAAACTATGACGAAAAACAGGAAAAGCGCTCTTTCTTTTCCATGCTGGGTACCGGGTTCCAGGGAAGAACGGACTCCCTGGGCATGTATCTGGAAATGCCGCTGAACCATCGGATTTTTCTGGCTCAGTTTGACGCGATCCGGAAGATTGCGGACAAGGGCAGCTGCGTGATCGTGGGCCGGTGCGCGGACTATGTGCTGCGGGACCATCCGAACGTGCTGAATGTTTTCATCAAGGCGTCCCTGGAGGAGCGGATTAAACGGATTGAGCGGCTGTACGACCCGGATCCCATGAAGGCTGAGGACATGATTCGCAAAGCGGACAAGCAGCGGGCCACTTACTACAACTACTACGCCACCGGCACCTGGGGAGATGCGAACAACTACCATCTTTGCCTGGATACGGGCGTTCTGGGAGTGAACGGCGCGGTGGAGCTGATCCGCCGGGCAGTGGAGCTCCGGCAGGAGAAAACTGAAGAGGAACAGATTGTCTGGTAAGCGGCGCAGCGTTGTTTCTGTGTTGTTTTTCCGGTTTCCTGTGGAATTTGACCGCCGCAGAAGGTAAAATAACCTGCGGTGGCCTTTTTATATAACAGGAGGTTCGGAATGAACAGGATACAGATGAAAACGCCTCTGGTGGAAATGGACGGAGACGAGATGACCCGGGTGCTTTGGGCCTGGATCAAGGAAATGCTGATTGAGCCTTTCGTGGACCTGAAAACGGAATATTACGACCTGGGACTGAAAAAGCGGGATGAAACCAACGACCAAATTACCGTGGACAGCGCCAACGCCGCCAAAAAATACGGCGTGGCTGTAAAATGCGCCACGATTACGCCCAATGCCCAGCGGGTGGAGGAATACAACCTGAAGGAAATGTGGAAGAGCCCCAACGGCACTATCCGCGCGATTCTGGACGGCACCGTTTTCCGCACTCCGATTCTGGTGGACGGGGTACGGCCCACCGTGAGAACCTGGAAGAAACCGATTACCATCGCAAGGCACGCTTACGGGGATGTTTACAAAAACACGGAAACAAAAATTCCGGGTGCGGGCAAGGCGGAACTGATTTTCACCGGGGAGGACGGAAGCGAGATCCGGAAGACGGTTTTTGATTTCAAGGGTCCCGGCGTTCTGCAGGGCATGTATAACTTGGACGGATCCATTACCTCCTTTGCCCACAGCTGCTTCCGGTATGCGCTGAGCACCCGGCAGGATCTCTGGTTTTCCACAAAGGATACCATCAGCAAGGTGTATGACCACCGTTTCAAGGATATTTTCGCGGAGCTTTATGAAAAAGAATACAGGGAAGCCTTTGAAAAGGCCGGAATTACCTATTTCTACACCCTGATTGACGACGCGGTGGCGCGGGTCGTCCGGTCGGAGGGCGGTTTTATCTGGGCCTGCAAGAACTATGACCGAGACGTGATGAGCGATATGATCGCCACGGCTTTCGGATCCCTGGCCATGATGACTTCCGTGCTGGTCAGCCCCAGCGGCCAGTTTGAATACGAGGCGGCTCACGGAACGGTGACCCGGCACTATTATCGCTACCTGAAAGGCGAGGAAACCAGCACCAATCCGGTGGCCACCATTTTTGCCTGGAGCGGCGCACTGCGCAAGCGCGGGGAACTGGATGGGCTGACGGACCTGCAGGATTTTGCCGGAAAGCTGGAAGAAGCCACGCTGGAAACCATCAACAGCGGCGTAATGACCAAGGATCTGGCCCTCCTTTATGACGGAGAAGCCAGGGCGGTGACCAGCCGGGAGTTCCTTTCCGAGATTCAGAAAAGAATACAGATGAAAGCTTGACGATCTGGTCAGAAATCGGTATAATCAAGACAGTTCTCCTGGGGTTCGCGACAGCTTTTCGGTTTTCCCCACATTTCAAAAAATGGAGCCCGGGTCCAAGGAGCGATATGTCAAGCCCCCCGTCTGTGACGAGTCAGGGGACGGCAGATTCGTTCGGCAGGGCACCAGCCTGCTTAACATAGCGGGTGAAAAAACGAGAGCATCGGCTCCCTGGGGTACAAAAAAGCACCGGTATATCCGGTGTTTTTCTATTGCCTGCTTTATTTTCCCAGGGTAAGACGGGTGGAAAAGGGAAGTCCCCACGCGTACCAGGTGACCACGGCCTCCCGGACGGAATGCATGGAACGGGCGGTCAGGAAGGTTACGGAGAGATCGGCGGCGCCGCCGGGGGAAAGGGAATGATCCGCCGGATCTCCGATACAAAGCACATCTCCGGTCATGGGTGTAACCTGGATTTCAACGGTGTCCACGGGAAGAAAAGAATGATTTTCCGCATGCAGGGTCCAGGTATAGAACAGATAGTTTTCCGGAGAGGCAAGGGGAGCGGAAGAATACTCCGTACCTGCGAAGGTTTTGGATTCCAGGCTTGATTTCAAACCGGCGAAATAATCAGCCTGATTCAGCGGGTCCGTTGCGACGACGGAGGAGAAAGCTACCGTAAAATTGGCCGAAGTATACAGATAACCGACACCGGCCAGGGCGGCGATGACCAGAATGACCAGGAGAATGGCAAGCGGCTTCATTCCTCCACCTCCGACAGAATCCGATTCATTTCTTCAATCATTTCCGCATCCTTCAGGCTGAATTTGAATTCCACCCGGCGGGAAGCGTCCGGATTTTCCCTTCCGTCTGCGTCATAAACCAGGTCCGAGGAGCTGCGGCCTTTGGCGGTGAGAATCTGCTGCAGGCGGACTTTCTGAGCATGGGACAGGGAGGGCATGTTGAGACAGTAGAGGGCGACCTGAAGGGCACGGTCCTGGCTGAGCTTCAGGTTGCTCTGGTATGTACCGCTGGAATCTGTATGGCCTTCGATAATGATTTCTCCAAGATAACTGTTGTATTTGTCCTGCAGGAGGACATTCAGATAGACCGGGATGAACCGGTTCAGGAGTTCCTTGCCTTCCTCCTTGATGACCGACTTGCCGGTTTCAAAGAAGACGGAGGAATCCAGCACAATATCGCCGGTGTTGGCATCCACGGTAGCTTTCATATTGGCGGCGGTCAGGGAGGCGGAAAGCTCCCGGATCATAGTGGTGCGGATACCGATCAGGTCATCGATTCGCCGGGCCTGGGAGGCCAGGGCCAGCTGCTGTTCCTCCAGCCGGGCGGTGGCGTCGTCCAGCGCCTTCTGCTTAACGAGAAGGGCGGCTTTTGCGTTTTCCAGCTCTTCCTCGCGTATGATCAGGGTGGCCTGGGTGGAATTCAGTTCCTTTTCCTTGGCGGAGAGGGTATCCTGCATTTTGTCAAGGTCGGTCTGAATAATAATCAGCGCCTGTTCCTTGGCGTTCAGTTCATCCCGGGCCAGGTTCAGGGCCAGCGTCTGTTCATCCAGCTTTCTGTTTTTATCTTCCAGCATCGTGAAATAATTAAACAGGCTGTAGGCCAGAATGAGCACGAAAATCAGCAGCAGGGCCGCCATCATGTCGGAATAGCTGATCCAGCTTTGTCCTCCCTGCGCGCCGCGGGAAGCCCGGCGGTTATGAATGCGTTGACGCGCCATGAATTACGCCTCCTTCGCCAGGGAAGACAGGGTGGTATGAATGGATTTGACATTTCCCTGCATGGAGGAAAGCACGGAAGAGATTTCCTTCAGGGAAGCTTCGCCGGAATCGGCGGTCAGGAGCGAGATCCGTGAGCCCAGGTCGGCAATCAGCTTTGACAGATCCTTGTTTTCCTGCTGAATACGGTTGAGCAGGTCCGCCGTGCGCTTTTCGTAGTTTTCATCCCGCTGCCGGATCTGGTTGATGGATGTCATATATGAATCAAACTTGTCCAGGATATGGTTGGTCATTTCCTGCAGGGAACGGGCATTGGAAACGATTTCCCGGGCAGCGGAAACGGTCTGGCCGGTCTGCTGGGCGGCAGCAATCTGATTCTGGGTCACCGCATCCATGGCGGAAGCCATTGCGGAGAACTGATTTCCCAGACTTCGGTCCATTTCGTCCAGGAAACGGGCTACAATGCGGTTGACCCCGTCGATCTGATTCCGGGTGGCGCCGATGATAAAACGATCCATGGAATCGGAAACGGGGGTCATGGCCCGGGTGATGCTGCGGCCTACATTATCCGCCAGCCGGTCCACCAGCGTATCGTTGATGCCCTGGAGCATATAATTCCGGTCCTGGTTGAGGATGATCATCTGCACATCGTTGTCCAGAGGACGGGACATGGCCAGCTGGGTGAAGGAAGTGACAAAATCGTCAATAGCCCGGTAGCTGGAGCCCTGGGAGATACGGTTCAGCATATTGAAGACAATGCTGCAGGAAATACCGGCCACGGAGGTGCCAAAGGCAAAACGCATGCCTTCCAGCAGCGTGGGGATCCCTTCCACCAGCTGGGCGGAGTCCGCGAAATTCAGGGAGGAAAGCCCCCGGGAAAGACCCATGAACGTGCCGAGAATGCCCAGGGAGGTCAGCAGGTTCGGAATCAGCTCCGCCAGCGTTGCGTTGCCGGGGCCGTGGGTGACGGTATCATCGTTGATATAGTCTTCCACATTGGTGGGAAGGCCGCGGCGGTCCAGCTGTTCCGCGTTCTGAAGAAAGCGGAGCCAGGTTCCCCGGAGCCGTTTGCCCACAAAGCCGGCTTGCTGCCAGACTGGTTTATCCGTGGTGTGGCCGGCTTCCGCCTGCAGGCGGGAAATGGCCCGGCGAAGGGATGAGGTGGTGCGCCACAGGGGAAGAAGGCACTTGAACAGGCCGATCAATGTGACAACAGCAATCGCGGAATATACAAGATAATCGGCCAGACCCGGAAGGAGCGCCGTTACTTTCGACAGATCAGGCATGGGTTCCGCCTCCTTGATACGAAGATATTTCATTATATCATTTTAAAATTGAAATGTAAATGAAACATAAAAGTAACAATAAGAAGGAAAAGCCGGAAACGGAGATCATGGACACAGTACGGGGAGCGTGGTATAATGCCATGGAAGAAACTTTTGTATTTCTCCATTCAAAAAATCATTGGTTTCGGGAGGAATTTCCTTTATGAAACGCAGCGAAATCAACAAACTGAAAGAAAAAATGGATCAGCTGGAACTGCACAGGGCGGACGGAACTGTCGGGACAACCCGAAAAAGCCTGAAGGATATCAACAAAATGAGCCGGAACTTTATCATTCCGCTGGTTCTGTTTTATTTTGTGATCGGCCTGCTGCTGATTCTGCTGAAGCAGATGGTGACCAACGTGGCCGCCTGGGTGGTGGCGATCGGCCTGGCTGCGGCGGGCGGATGGCTGGTTTGGCGCTATTTCAAGTCCAGCATGGAACGGCGGATTGCCGGCGCGGACCTGGCAGTGGGCCTTGTGGTGCTGCTGGGAGGCATCCTTCTGATGACAAGCCCCACGGATATGGAGGACGTTTTCCCCAAAATCTGGGGCCTTTCCCTGATTTTCGGCGGTTTCCTGAAAGTGCAGTACGCCTTTGACGAAAAAACACTGGATATCAATCGATGGTGGATCATGCTGATTTTTGCTGCGGCTTCCCTGATCATCGGCATACTGGCACTGATGAACGAGACTATTTTCGGGGACAACCAGCATTTGGCTATCGGAATTTTCATGATCGGTGAAGCGATCCTGGACACGGTGACCTACATTCTCCTGCTGAACGGAAAGAAACGGCAGACGGCGGAAACGATTGCTCCGGCGGCGCCTGCTTCCCACGATGTTCCGACGCCCCAGACGCAAATCAACGAAGATCAGTAAGACCGGAGGGCGCGACAAATGAAATACGAAGCGTTGCAAAAACTGACGGATGAAGCGCAGCGGATTGTTTTTTTCGGCGGCGCCGGCGTTTCCACGGAAAGCGGGATTCCGGATTTTCGCAGCGTGGACGGGCTTTATCATCAGAAATATGATTATCCGCCGGAGGAAATCCTTTCCCATACCTTCTTTACAAGCCGGCCGGAAGAATTTTTCCGCTTCTACCGGGACAAGATGCTGCCCCTGGAGGCCAGGCCCAATGCGGCCCATCTGAAGCTGGCGGAATGGGAACGGGCGGGAAAGATGACCGGGGTGGTAACCCAGAACATCGACGGCCTGCATCAGGCTGCCGGCAGCCGGAAGGTTTTTGAACTGCACGGAAGCATTCACCGGAATTACTGTATGAAATGCCGGAAGTTTTACGGACCGGAATTCATTCGGGACAGCCGGGATCCTGTGCCAGTATGCTCCTGCGGCGGAAGGATCAAACCGGATGTGGTGCTGTATGAGGAAGGACTGGATAACGATATTGTTTCCGGAGCGATACACGCCATTTCCACTGCGGACCTGATGATTGTGGCGGGAACCAGCCTGACCGTGTATCCCGCTGCCGGGCTGCTGCGGTATTTTCACGGGAAACACCTGGTGCTTATCAACCGGGACGCCACGCCCATGGACAGTGAATGCGAACTGGTGATCCGGGATAAGGTAGGAGAGGTGCTGGGATCCCTGAAATAGGTTAATTTATGTATTTGTGTAACAACCATCTGTTTTTTGCATGTTCAGACATCCTTTGTCACATTGACAGGGATGTTTCTTCATGATAAGATGCATCAAGCAAAGCGGGGATCCCGCCTGCCGCTCGGATGAGGCGGCTTTTTGCTTACAATGGAGGATGAAGAAAATGAATCAGTATCGCGTAGGTATCATCGGAGCGACCGGAATGGTCGGACAGCGTTTTATTTCCCTGCTGAAGGATCACCCGTGGTTTCGGGTAACCTGTCTGGCAGCTTCTGCGCGCAGCGCCGGAAAGAAATACAGCGAAGCCGTCGGCGAACGCTGGGCTTTTGACTGGCCGATTCCTGACTACGCTAAAGATCTGGTTATCGTGGATGCGGCGGACATTGACGCCGTGGCGGAGAAGGTGGACTTCTGCTTCTGTGCGGTGGACATGAAGAAGGACGAAATCCGCGCGCTGGAAGAAAACTACGCCCGGCACGAAATTCCGATCGTCAGCAACAACAGCGCGTGCCGCGGCATCGAGGATGTACCGATGGTGGTGCCGGAAATCAACGCCGGTCATCTTGAAGTGATTGAAACGCAGCGGAAGCGTCTCGGCAGCAAGTACGGTTTCATTGCCGTGAAGCCCAACTGCTCCATTCAGAGCTACGTTCCCGCACTGACGCCCCTGCTGGATTTCGAACCCACGGAAGTGAGCGTATGCACCTACCAGGCCATCAGCGGAGCCGGAAAAACCTTTAAAACCTGGCCGGAAATGGTTGACAACGTGATTCCGTACATCGGGGGAGAGGACGAAAAGAGCGAAAACGAACCCCTGAAGCTGTGGGGCACGGTGAAGGATCTCGGCAACGGCAAGGTGATCGTGAACGCGGAGAAGCCCGTGATCAGCGCCCAGTGCCTGCGGGTTGCCGCCAGCGACGGCCATATGGCTGCCGTGTCCGTGCGTTTTGCAAAGAAGGTTACGAAGGAGCAGATCCTGGAACGGTGGGCCAACTATGAAACGGAAGCCCAGCGGCTGGAGCTGCCCAGCGCGCCGAAGCCCTTCCTGCAGTATTTTGAGGATCCCAGCCGTCCGCAGACCCGGCTGGACCGGGACTTCCAGAACGGCTTCGGGGTCAGCATCGGCCGGCTGCGGGAGGACAGGATTTTTGACTGGCGTTTTGTATGCCTGAGCCACAACACCATCCGGGGTGCTGCCGGCGGCGGTATCCTGACCGCCGAACTGCTTTGCCGGAAGGGATATATTACGGCAAAATAACAACCGGCAGGATTCAGAAAAAGTTCGTTGTTTAACTGAAGATTCGTGAAGGCAGAGTAGCGTTTTCCGCGTCAAGTGTCCGTGAACGGGGAGTTGTCATGGAACGAAACAGCGGCAGCTGTGCGGTGGAAAATGCGCATCCCGCTGCTTTTCCGGCAGGAAGCCTCTGCGAATCATTGTCTGCAGGACAGAATGATTTGATAAGGAGGCTTTTTCTGTGAACGGAAAGAAAAACTATCACCGGAAATACTTCCGGACCCCTTTCAGTGCGGCCTACTGGGAACAGGCCTTTTCGGAACTGAAAAACACCCGGGCACTGGTTTTCGCGGCATTGATCCTGGCGCTTCGGATTGCCATGAAACCGCTGAAAATTCCGATTGCCGCGGATGTAAACATCACCTTCGGATTTATCTTCAACGCCCTGGGATCCATGGTGTACGGGCCGGTAGTGGCCCTGCTCAGCGGTGCAGTATCGGACACCCTGGGATATCTGATCGCCCCCAGCGGAGCATATTTTTTCCCGTTCATTTTCCTGGAAATGGGCGGATCCCTGATTTTTGCCCTTTTCCTGTACAGCACAGATATTACGCCGGTCCGGCTGATCCTGGCCAAATTCTGTGTGAACATGTTCATCAACATCCTGCTGAATGAACCGATTATGGTGCTGTATTACCGGGACGTACTGCACCTGACCACCTATCAGCCCTTTGTGTTGGTTCGCATCGTGAAAAATATCGTGATGCTGCCGATCGAATCCGTCATCCTGATGATTGTATTCCGGGCGGCCATTCCGGCACTGGGACGGACAGAGTTCCGGGTGGCGGGAAAAACGGAGCTGGACTATACCAAACGGCATATTGCACTTCTGTGCATCCTGTTTGTGATCGGCGCGGCGGCTGTCACCGGATACGTGATTTACGACTACAACAACAAATCCTTCAGCGCGGACTATTCCGCAACGGAACGGCTGAACAAAAACCGGGAGATGAATGCCTGGGTGCTGAAGGAAAAGACGGACCTGAAAGCGGACGAAACCGTAACCATCATAGAAAGCGCCCGCTCCAGGGCTTTTCAGAAGGAAATGACCTACGAGCTGGCGATTTACAGAATTGACCGGGATCAGTACGAAAAGAAGCATGCGGAAGCTGAAAAGGCCATTGCGGAAGGAAAGGAAGGCGCAAAAGCCTACACGGAGGATACCCTGAACGGATATTCCAAATCCAAGGCGGCCAAGGATGACACCCTGATCCGTATCGGTTCCGCCACGGCAATAACGGACAAAAACACCGGAGAGCATCTCTCCATGGAGATCACAATGAGCTGGAATGAGGAAAGCAAACCATGACCGGAAAGAAAAAGAACGAAGCCCTGGCCCTGCTGGAAGAAATGTATCCGGAGGCAAAAGCGGAACTTGTTTTTTCCAATCCCTATGAAATGCTGGTGGCCACCATGCTCAGCGCCCAGTGCACGGACAAGCAGGTGAACCGGGTGACCCCCGCCGTTTTCGCCCGCTGGCCGGATGCGAACGCCATGGCGGAAGCGAAAGAGGAAGAACTTTTTCCGCTGGTGAAGAGCTGCGGATTCAAAAGCAAGGCGGGAAACATCATTGCAGCCTGCCGGATTATCCGGGAGAAGCACGGCGGGAAAGTACCCGATACGATGGAGGAGCTGACGGCATTGCCGGGCGTGGGAAGAAAAACGGCGAACGTTGTGCTGTACAACGCCTTCGGAATTCCCGCGTTTGCGGTGGATACCCACGTTTTCCGGGTCAGCAACCGGATCGGCCTTTGCCGGGCGGATACGGTGGAGGAAACAGAAAAGCAGATGACCCGGCTGATTCCGAAAGAAAAATGGGGAAATGCGCACCACTGGCTGATCTGGCACGGACGGCGGGTCTGCAAGGCTCAAAGACCTTTGTGTGAAGAATGCGGACTGCAGGCGGTGTGCGAAAAAAGAATCAAAAAATAAAGCAAACGAAAAGAGACCGGATCGCTGTTGGACCGGTCTCTTTTCCGTTTCCGGCAGGTGCCGGGAAGGAATTTATTCCCAGAAAATCAGGTCGAAGGCAGGAACGGATTCGACGCTTTCCTCTGACTGAAACTGATAGGGGCCGATGCATTTCCCGTAGAAGGTATGCTTTTCCTCCACGGAGAAAGCAGGTTCCTGCTCTGTGTTGAAGATCAGCAGCTGGCTGTAATGACCGGCGGATTCGGCGCCGGCCACCGTGATGCGCCATTCGTCGCCGATTTCATCCAGGGCGATGACCCGGCCGGAGAAGGTCATAATCTTATTGACATACTGATCGATCCGGGTGGCCACGGAATTGTATCCGATCCGGAGCGCCTGCTTGCGGATCAGGGCTTTGCGGGCTTCATCAGTCAGGGTTCGGCTGACCGTCCAGGAGAAACGTTTGGTTTCATAATTCTTTTTGGAAAGGACGAGGGCAATGCTGTATTCGCCTTCATTCGTCATAGGAATCTTAAAGGTGAAACGGCCGGTGCCGTTGGGAGTGGATTTCTTTTCCCAGGTAAAGTGGTCGCAGGTTACCAGGCACTGCACCTCAACCCCCTTCATGGTGGTGCCGGCCAGGACCAGCTCTTCCGAGGGGTTGACTTCCGGCACCGGGGCATCCAGTTCCAGAGGGATCAGCGTTTTTTTATACAGGGTAGTGTTGAAAACCGTTTCCGCCACCAGGGTATCATCCCGGAAAACATTCAGCGTCATGAGCCAGACGTTTTCTTCGCTTTCGGGAATGGTGACCTTCAGCTTGAACGCACCGGTGCGGTTGTTGGCATCGGTTTCAAAGCGCAGGGGCGTATCGGAATTCAGCCGCATGAGGACGCCGATCAGATGGAGACCGGGTTCCGTGGTGCCTTCCACCGTGAAGGTGTTGGTGTTGGTTTCCGCAGGGGGCGGCGCGGTGACGGTAAGCGGAACAGAGCCGGTGGTGGATACCACGGAGCTGTCCTCCGGAGCGGCGGTTTCGGCTCCGCCCTCCGCGGCGGGAGCGGCGCCAGCGCTTCCGGCGGGAGAAGCAGCAGCGGCGGTAAAGGTGCTGATGACCTGATAAAGCTCGTTGGTGTTGCTGTCCACAGGCAGCTGATTGTAGACCTTCAGATCGAAGACCACGGTATATCCCTGATAGACTGTGCGGGCCATATAGCCCCTGTATTCACCGGCGCCGAAGGATCGCTTGTACTTCAGCAGGAGATAATAGGAGGCCCCGGCGTGCTTCTGCTCTGAAGACTGGAAGGTGTAGCCCTGGCCGGTCCAGTATTCGCTGTTTTTGAAGGAAGCCTTGAATTCATTCCAGGCGGCTTTGTCGTCCGGATGATGCATCAGATCAAAGTATTTGGCGGAGTCATCATCCTGCAGGACCGTGATTTCCAGGCAGGAATACTTTTTCTGAATGGGACTCCAGGCCTGAACCACCACACCGCGCGCGTCCCAGTCGGCTTCAGCCTGCTCCCGGGTCATGCCCATGGCGCCCAGGAACTCCGCGCTTGTGCCGAGATCCTCCTGAAAAAGAAGGGTCCGCTTGTTTTCCTTCAGGGTCACCTGACCGGGAGCGGGGGCAAGGGAAACATCTTTATCAGCATATGCAAAAGCACAAAGGGAAACCAGCAGGGACAGCAGAAGCACAAACCACAGTTTACGCAAGGAAGTCACCGGCCTTTCAGAAAAATACTTTGCGAAGGAACCGCACGGAACATGCGGAAAAACAGCCTTTCAGCAGGGACACAACCAATAAAGTATAGCATAGCAAAGGAAAAATTGGCAAGTTTCACCGGCTCCCGGCAGACGGGGATTCCGGGGAGGCGGCACGGGACACCAGCGCTTTCCGGCGGCGGAGAAAGGACTCCCGGTCCAGCATGACAAGCCGGCCGCAGGTATTGCAGCGGATGCGGATATCCGCTCCGGTGCGCAGGACGGTCCATTGATCCCCGCCGCAGGGATGCGGCTTGCGGGTGCGGATCACATCGCCGATCAGAATCGTTTCCACGGTTTCACTGGACATAAAATACCTCCGTACACAAACAGACAACGATTGAACGGGAAAAGATGATCCCGCAGCGGGGAAATTATAGCATAATTCCGGAGAAAGGAACAGGAGTCCCGAAGGCGGCGGAAACGGCGGAAACCCATCCGCCGGAGCGGGGAAGGTTTACATCGGCGGCGGAATCTGATAAAATTCAGCGAGAAAGAGATGCTGCGGCGCGGCAAACAGGAGCGAAAAATATGAACCAGACAGAGCGTCCCATCGGGGTATTCGACAGCGGCGTGGGGGGAATCAGCGCCCTTCAGGCCATGATCCGCACCCTTCCGCAGGAACGCTTCATATACTATGGAGATACTGCCAACGCCCCGTACGGAACCAAAAAAACCGAAGAGGTGATTGCCTGTGTCGAGCGGGTGACAAAGCACCTGCTGGAGAAGGACATCAAGGCACTGGTGATTGCCTGCAATACGGCTACCGGTGCGGCGGCCTACACGCTGCGGCGGGAGCTGACCATTCCCGTGATCGGGATGGAACCGGCCCTGAAGCCGGCCTCGGAGATCCGGAAAACCGGGGACATTCTGGTTCTGGCCACACCGCTGGCCCTGCACCAGGAAAAATTCAACCGCCTGATGGAAAAATACGGGGAAGGGGCTGTCCGCGTGCCCTGCACCGGACTGATGGAACTGGTGGAACAGGAAAACTGGGACGGAGCCAGGAAATACCTTCAGGAGGTATTTGCCCTGTACAACCTGAAAAAGGTGGACGCGGTTGTGCTGGGCTGCACCCATTACGTGTTTCTGAAAAAGATGATCCGGGAAATGCTGCCGGAGCATATTGTGATTACGGAAGGGAGCGCCGGAACGGCCCGCCAGCTGAAGCGGGTGCTGGCCCGGGGAAAAATTCTGCGGGAGACGGGAGAAGGCAGCGTGGAGCTGGAAACCAGCGGCCCGGAAAGTGAGCTGGAGAAGATGCGCAGGCTGCTGAACCGGTTGATTCCGGAATAAAAATGCCCAAAAAGTCCAAAAACGAGTCAGTTTTTGCTTTTCAATCCCACATCAGTGTGGTATAATCGAATTTGACATGGCATATGATTCCCATTGTTTGTTCTGGGAAACATGGGATGATATTTGTTAAAAAACGATTTGGAGGAATTTACTATGGCTGAATTCGCAACCGGAAACATTCGGAATATCGCCCTCTTGGGTCATGGCAGCGAGGGCAAAACCACGCTGACTGAGGCGATGCTCTTTGCTGCCGGAATGATTGACCGTCAGGGTAAGGTGGAGGACGGAAGCACGGTTTCCGACTTCGATCCTGAAGAGAAAAAACGCGGTTTTTCCATCAGCGCCAGCTATGCGCCTGTTCCGTGGGCCGGAAAGGTCATTAACGTGATCGACGTGCCCGGATACTTTGACTTCATCGGCGAAATGATGGGACCCCTGCGGGTTATTGAGACGGCCGTGATCGTCGTGGGCGGCGTGAACGGACTGAGCGTCGGTGCGGAAAAAGCCTGGGACTATGCCGGAAAACACAATCTGGGCAGGATGTTCATCGTAAACCAGATGGACCGTGAACATGCCAATTTCGAAAAAGTTACCGCCCAGCTGAGAGAAAAATACGGCTCCAGCGTGGTGCCGATTCTGCTGCCCCTGGGACAGGGCGCCGGATTCAAGGGCGTTGTGAACGTTCTGGAGAAGAAAGCCTATGAAGGCGCCTACAAGAAGAGCACCGAAGTTCCGATGCCCAAGGAGCTGGAAGCCGAAGTCAACGAAGCTTTCGAATATCTGACGGAACAGGCCGCCGCGGCGGACGATGACCTGATGATGAAATATCTGGAAGGCGAGGAGCTGACCTATGACGAAATCATGGCCGGCTTCCGCAAGGGCATGAAGGACGGCAGCATTGTTCCGGTTGTGGCCTGCTCCGCCCTGACCGGCGTGGGAATTGCCCGCACCATGGATCTGATGGCCAAGTATCTTCCCAGCCCCGCCCATGAAGGCCTTTGCCAGAAGGGCAAGAATCCCAAGACCGGCGAAGAAATCGAACGCGTCTGCAAGGACGAGGAACCCTTCTCCGCACTTGTGTTCAAGACCATTGCCGACCCGTTCGTCGGAAAAATGAGCCTGTTCCGGATTTTCTCCGGCGTCCTGACCAGCAGCACGCCGCTTTACAACGCCAACAAGGAAAAGGCGGAAAAAGCCGGCGGCCTTTTCTCCATGAAGGGCAACAAGCAGACCAATGTGGACAAGCTTCACGCGGGAGATCTGGGCGCCCTGGCCAAGCTGCAGATTACCTCCACGGGGGATACGCTGTGCGACCCGAACAACCCCATTCTGTATCCGGCCATCGAGTTCCCGGCTCCCTGCATTTCCAAGGCTGTGTTTGCCGCAAAGCAGGGTGAAGAAGACAAGGTGTTCAGCGGCCTGAACCGTCTGGCGGAAGAAGATCCTTCCATCCGGATTGAGAAGAATGCCGAAACCACTGAAACCGAACTGAGCGGCCAGGGCGAAATGCATCTGGACGTGATCAAGAACAAGCTGGCATCCAAATTCGGTGCCAATGCCGTGCTTCAGGATCCCAAGATTCCGTACCGTGAAACCATCCGGAAGACCGTAAAGGTTCAGGGACGTCACAAGAAGCAGACCGGCGGCCACGGCCAGTTCGGTGATGTATGGATCGAATTCAGCCCCATTACCGACAGCGATGCCGACTTTGAGTTTGAAGATGCCGTGGTAGGCGGCGTTGTTCCGCGGAACTTTATTCCCAGCGTTGAAAAAGGCCTGCGGGAGAACATTGTGAAGGGCGTTCTGGCCGGTTATCCCATGGTGCATCTGCACGCAAAGCTGTATGACGGAAGCTACCACCCGGTAGACTCCTCCGAAATGGCGTTCAAGACGGCCGCCCGCATTGCCTATAAAAAAGGCTGTATGGAGGCAAGCCCCGTTCTGCTGGAGCCGATTATGCACGTGGAAGTGCTGGTTCCCAACGAATACATGGGCGATATTATGGGAGACATGAACAAGCGCCGCGGCCGGATCATGGGTATGAACCAGGTGAACGGCATGCAGCAGCTGGAAGCGGAAGCTCCGCTGGCTGAAATGTTCAAGTATGCCACGGACCTGCGGTCCATGACCCAGGCCAGAGGCTCCTTCTCCATGAAGTTTGAACGGTACGAGGAAGTACCTGCCGTGGAAGCCCAGAAGATCATTGCCAACGCAAAGATCGAGGACGACGACGAGGAATAATCGAGTTGCTTTTTACTGCAGACCCGGCGGAAAGCCGGGTCTGTATTCTGTAGGGAAAAGTTTAAGGAATTACCGGAAACACGGAGGAAAGGGAAAAGATGACGGTTCTTGAAAGATTCCTGAAATATGTGAAGGTGGAAACCACCTCCTGTGAAGCCAACGAAGGGTGTCCTTCCACGCCGGGACAGAAGGTACTCGGGGAAATGCTGGCGGAAGAAATGCGCGGCATGGGAATTGCAGACGCGGAAATGGATGAATTCGGATATGTATACGGAACCATTCCGGCAAAGGGCGGAGAAGGGAAGCCGGCGATCGGACTGATTGCCCATATGGATACGTCTGACGGCGTAAAAGGGCCGACCAATCCGCAGCTGATACGGAACTATGACGGAAAGGCGATTGTCCTGAAAAACGGCGTGGTGATTGACGGGTTTGATTTTCTGCCGGAACTGAAAGGTATGGACCTGGTGGTGACTGCCGGGGATTCCGTGCTTGGGGCGGACGACAAGGCGGGTGTGGCGGAAATCATGACACTGTGCGAACGCCTGATGGCACCGGATGCGCCGGAACACGGAAAAATCTGCATAGCCTTTACCCCGGACGAGGAGATCGGCCGCGGCGCGGACCGTTTTGACGTCAGGCGTTTCGGCGCTGATTTCGGATACACTGTGGACGGAGGCCGGCTGGGAGAGGTGGAATACGAGTGCTTCAACGCCGCTTCCTGCCGGGTAAAGGTGCACGGGGTGAACATTCATCCGGGCAGCGCCAAAAACCAGATGAAAAACGCGTCCCTGATCGCCATGGAGTTTGCCGGGATGCTGCCGGCCTGGGAACGTCCGGAACACACAGAGGGATACGAAGGCTTTTATCACCTGACCGGGATGAAGGGGGACGAGGAGGAAGCAGAGCTTAATTACATCCTCCGGGACCACAGCACGGCTGTTTTCGAGGAACGGAAGGCAAGTGTTCAGCGGATCGGAACGTATCTGAATGAACGCTACGGCGCGGGCACTGTGGAAGTGCTTGTAAAAGATTCCTACCGGAATATGCGGGAAATTGTTGAGCAGTTCCCGGAAATACTGGAACGGGCCAAACAGGCTTTTTGCGGGGAAGGGATTGAACCCATTGTAAAACCGATCCGCGGGGGGACGGACGGAGCCAGACTGTCCTTCATGGGGCTGCCGTGCCCCAACCTTTCCACCGGCGGATTCAATTTTCACGGACGGAAGGAACTGATTCCCGTTCAGGCCATGGAAAAAATGACGGAAGTGCTGATGCGCCTGATCCGTTAATACGGGGAAAACGATTGCCTGGTATTGCAGGATATGTTAAAATATACCAGAATCAACAAAAATCAGCCCGGAACAACGGGCGTTAAAAAGGACATAGAAAAAATTGCCTGCGTCCGCCTGGAAAACAGCCCGCGCCGAGAACAACCGGAAAGCGAAAATCCTCGGCCTGACCGGAATGATTATTGCCATGACGGCCAATGTGTTTGATGAAGATGTGGAACGTTCCCTGCAGGCAGGGATGAATGCGCATCTGTCCAAGCCCGTGGTGCCGGAAATCATGTATAAAACCATCGGCGGACTGATTGCGCAGCATCAGGACGCTTCCGGAGATAATTACTGAACGACAATCCGGTCAACTTCCTCTTCCGACGGCTCTTCAAACAATGATTCTGTTTTTTTCAGGAGTCCTTCGTCCACCTCATAGGCGGAAGGCTCCTGTTTATTGATTTCCGCATTTCTTTTTGAGATGCGGCGTTCCCATTCGGATGGGGAAAGCTTCAGATAATGAATTTCGTTTGCAATATGGTTTTCATTCCAGAAGGCCCGGAGGCGGGATCTCTGGGCTTTCGTCCACAGACCCCAGTCCAGAATCACGTCTGTTCCGGCGGACAGGATTTGCAGGGCCAGGGAAAGAAGGTATTTTTCTGCCCGGAGGGCATAAATGTCATGCAGGTCTCCGGCTCCTTCCGGAAAAAGAGAGAGGGTGATTTCATCAATGGAAAGAATCACAGCGCCAAGTTCATCCCGCAGGGTGCGGGCATAGGTGCTTTTACCGCAGCAGATTTTTCCGCAGGTCATAACGACTTTTGCCATATGGATTTCCTCCGATTCGCAAATGACGGTACATCAAGGATTTTGATATCCGGAAAAGATTTTAACGGTTTGCCGGACAAAACGCAAACCGCACGGTGTTCCGCTTCGGCAGGAAGCGGCCGCAAAAGAATCCTTTTTTCCCGGGCAAACTGTTGCAAAATGAAAAGGGAGTGTAGTAAAATAGAGACAACAAAAAAACGGACAGAGCGGTCCGCAAAAACACAAGGAGGGTATTTCCATGAAGAAACTGTTTGCCATGTTCCTGGCGCTTGCAATGGTCCTGAGCGTCGGCGCTGCACTGAGTGAGGAAGCCCGCGTGCTGAACATCTGCACCCCCAACAGTGACGGTTTGCGTTCCATTTATCCGCTGTTTGAGGAAACCACGGGGATCAAGATCAATTCCGAATCCCTCGGCACCGGTGACTGCATGGCCAGAATCAAAGGGGAAAAAGAACAGGAATACTGCTCTTTTGACCTGATGTACGGCGGAAGCCTTGCCAACTACGTAGCCAATGCGGATCTTTTCCAGGACTACTATTCTCCCGAAGATGAGTTCCTGATGGAAGCCTATCGGAACAAGCTGGGTTTTTGCACCAACTATACGGTGGACGGCAGTGTGCTGCTGGTGAACGATGACATTCTGAAGGAACTGGGCATTGAGGTTAAGGGCTATGCCGATCTGCTCCAGCCGGAACTGAAAGGCCGGATCGTTTCTGCTGATCCTTCTGCTTCTTCCTCCGCCTTCTGCCAGCTGACGAACTGGCTGCTGGTGATGGGCGAAGGCGAGACGGCCGCGGAAAAATATGAAAGCGAAGCGGCCTGGAAATACACCGAAGACCTGCTGAAGGGCCAGGATGTGAAGCTGACATCCGGTTCTTCCGCGGTATACAAGGGAGTCATCGGCGGAGAATATGCTGTCGGACTGACCTACGAAGATCCCTGCGTCACCATGATCAAGGATGGCGCAACGAATGTTCACATCGTATATCCGGTGGAAGGAACGGTATTCCTGCCGGCACAGATCGGTATTCCGAAGAATGCGGAGCACGTTGAAGAGGCGCAGGCATTTATTGACTTCATGCTGTCCGAAACGGCACAGAAGTTCCTGGCGGAAAAGACCACCAGCCGGAATATCCGGCCTGTGGAATACACAAACGAGGACATGACGCCCCTGGCGGATATTTTCCTGGCTTACGAAGACAGTGAATACGTGATTGCCCATACAGCGGATCTGAAGACCAAGGTTGCCGATATCATCAACAAGTAATTCCTTTGGTTTCTCGGTGCGCAACCGGTGATCCGGTTGCGCACCGGCTTTTATCCTCCACTTTTAAATACATTCTGAAAGGACAGCGGCAAAGATGAGTGTTGCAATTCATTTTGATCATGTGGTCAAGAAATACGGCAATAATACGATTATTCCCGATTTAAGCCTGGATGTAAAGGAAGGGGAATTCTTTACCCTGCTGGGGCCTTCAGGCTGCGGGAAAACCACCCTGCTGCGGATGGTGGCCGGCTTTAACACCATTGAGGGCGGAACCATTTCCTTTGACAAGCAGGTGATCAACGATATTGCACCGGCGAAAAGGAATATCGGCATGGTTTTTCAGAATTACGCGGTATTTCCCCATATGACCGTACGACAGAATGTAGAATTCGGTCTGAAAAACCGAAAACTGCCCAAGGATGAAATCAACACACGGGTGAATGAGATTCTTGAAACAGTCAAAATCACCGAATATGCCAACCGGCTTCCGGAACGGCTTTCCGGAGGACAGCAGCAGCGGGTGGCACTGGCCCGCGCCATCGTGATCCGTCCGAATCTGCTGCTGATGGATGAACCGCTTTCAAACCTGGATGCCAAGCTGCGGATTGAGATGAGAAACGCGATCAAAACGATTCAGAATGAAGTGGGGATTACGACGATTTATGTGACCCATGACCAGGAAGAAGCCATGGCTGTTTCGGACCGCATTGCCGTCATGAACAGCGGCGTGATTCAGCATGTTTCCACTCCGAAATCCATTTATCAGCGGCCGAGCAACCTGTTTGTCGCCAATTTCATCGGTCACAGCAACACGCTGAACGCGAAGGCGGACGGACAAAAGGGGACGCTGACATTCGAAAACGGATATTCCATGCCCTATGAATACTTTGCTTCACCCGATACCCGGGGGGATGTGAAGGTTTCCGTACGGCCGGAGGAATTCATCATTCAGGCAGAAGGGAACCCCGGCGTGAAGGCTGTTGTGAAATCCAGCATATTCCTGGGGCTGATGACCACATATTTTGTTGAACTATTCAACGGGGAACTGGTGGAAATTACGGAAAAGAGTTCCATTTCCAGCATCATTCCCAACGGAACAGCCATCAGCCTGGGCTTTGAGGCGGAAAAAATCAACGTATTTACTGTTGATGGCGCAAAGAGCCTGACAAAGGGGGTACTGGATGATGCGCACACCTGATGGGATTCGCCCGCGAAAGAAAAAAACCGGCATAATGCTGCTGGGACTTCTGCTGCTGGTAGCGGGCATTGTGCTGGCTGCATGCGGAATCATGGGGAAGAGCCAGACGGATTATTACGCCCGGAAAACAAAGCTTCCCGCCGGAGAATGGATTGATTATGCCACCGGAAAAACACCGGCGCCCGAACTGGGCGAGGAAGATTACAAAGGCCGGAACCTGACGGCCTCCGGAAGAAGCAAGCAGACGGTGCTTGAACAGCTGGAAAAGGTAACGCAGTTTGACAAGGTTATCATGCCCATGTGGATTCCGTTTGTCATTCTCGGGGCAGCAATGCTTGTTCTGGGCGCGTTCCTGCTGATCCGGAACGATGTATGGCCTATGGTAACGGTTCTTGCCATCATTTTCTATCTGGTATTTTTGATATATCCCCTGTATATGCTGCTGCGGCAGGCCCTGCTGAACAGCGAAGGGCAGCTGTCCTTTGAGGTGTATGAGAAAATATTCAGCAAGGCTTATTACAGCAATGCCATCTGGCATTCCCTGCTGATTTCTGCTGTGGTGACGCTGATTTCCGTTCTGATTGCCACCCCGATGGCTTACATTATGTCCACCATGAAAATCCGGGGAGCCGGGGTGCTCCGGATTCTGATCCTGGTTTCCTCCATGTCCGCCCCTTTTATCGGCGCATATGCCTGGATTCAGCTGTGCGGAAGAAACGGTGTTCTGACAAACCTGCTGGCGCAGATCGGAATCAATATCGGAGATATTTACGGATTCAAAGGCTGCGTCATTGTCATGAGTTTCCAGCTGTACAGCCTGGTATTCATGTTTATTTCCGGTGCTTTCAAGAGCATGGACAACAGCCTGATTGAAGCCAGCGAAAGCCTCGGCTGTGCCGGAATCCGGAAGATATTCAAGGTGGTTTTGCCGCTGATGCTGCCCACGCTGCTTGCGGGAGCCCTGCTGGTGTTTATGCGGGCTTTTGCGGACTACGGCACACCCATGCTGATCGGTGAAAACTATATTACCCTGCCGGTGCTGGTATACAAGGAATTCTTCAGCGAACTGGGAGGTTCGGAAAACCTGGCCGCGGCAATTTCCGTGATTGCCATTCTTATTACCACAGGCGTTTTCCTGCTGCAGAAATATATTGCCAACCGGAAAGTGTTTTCCATCAACGCCCTTCATCCGGTAGAAGCCAAGAAGGCTCACGGTGTAAAAAACATTCTGGCGCATGTATACTGTTACGTCATGGTAGGAATTGCGATCATGCCGCAGTGCCTGGTGATTTTCAATTCTTTCCGCAATACCAGCGGGCGGATGTTTGCGGAGGGCTTCTCCCTGAAAAGCTATGCGGAAGCATTCAATACCGTCAGTAACTCCATCTGGATGACTTATCTGATGTCTTCCATATCCATTGTCTGTATAGTGATCATCGCCTGTATGATCGCGTATCTGGTGGTGAGACGCCGCAATGTTTTCAACGCTTCTGTCGATGTGATGAGCATGTTCCCGGAAACCGTGGCCGGATCCATTCTCGGCATTGCGCTGCTGACCGCGTTCAACAAACGGCCGCTGCTGCTTTCCGGCGGTATGTTCATTATGATTCTGAGCTATACGATCCGACGGCTGCCCTATACCGTACGGTCCTCTGCCGCAATTTTGCGGAATATCTCTCCCAGTATTGAAGAAGCCGCGGTAAGCCTGGGCACCGGGAGCGCCAAGACCTTTTTCCGGATTACCACGCCGATGATGATGCCGGGCGTTATTTCCGGCGCTATCCTGAGCTGGATCATGATCATCACCGAGCTGTCCACTTCCATAATTCTGTATAATCCAAGCACCAAGACCATGACATTGGAAATCTACAGCCAGGTCATCCGCGGAAACGACGGGGTCGCCTCAGCTATTTCCGCTATTCTGACCTTCTCGACGGTGATTGCGCTGGCACTGTTCTTCAAACTCAGCGGAAAAAAGGAAATATCCATGTAGCTGTCTGGTTTCCGATTCAATGGAACGTCTGAAGGGCTGTCTCAAAAGTGAGACAGCCCTTTATGATGGTTTGAACCCGGGAATCTTTTTATGATGATCTGTTTGATCTGCCTGGTCAGTATGAAGTATCTGCAGGAATCGATTCAAAGAATATGATTATGCCTGAATGCGGCCACGTAGAACCTGCAGATATTCGGAAGGAAGTTCGCCGATTTCCTTCAGGAAAGCGCGGCGGAAGGTCCGCATGTTGGAATAGCCGCAGGCATCGGAAATCATGGTGAGGGTATAATCCGAATCCCGCATCAGGAGCCGGGCTTTTGCGATGCGGTTGGCGTTGATGAACTGGCGGAAATTGATATGCAGTTTTTCCGCGAAGAAGTGGGACAGATGGGAGGCACTGATGCCCAGCGCATGGGAAGCGCTTTCCAGGGTAATCTCATCACAGGCGTGATCGGAAATATACCGCATGATCCGGTAACCGAGCCCGCGGTCGCTGTAATCGTAAACGGGATGATAGGAAAGCCGGTGCAGTGTTCCGGCCAGCAGCACATGGAGATATGCCACGGAGAGGGGAAGATCCTTTTCAAAGTTCAGCCGGTACAGACGGGAAACCGCCTCAACGGAATCTTCTGCGGCAGTGCCGGCGCAAAGAACGGGATGCTCCGGGGAGAGGGAATGAAAAGTGCTGTTGTATTCCGGAATGATATCCGGCGGAAAAATTGCCACCAGGCCGGAGGAACCTTCACGGATTTCCTCATAGCTGTGAACGGTGAGGGGAAAGATGACCGCAATATCTCCCGGGGAAAGGGTATAATCCATTCCGTCAATGGTGATGTGCACGGAGCCGGAAAGAACGGCGAGGATTTCCGCCAGCTCATGCATGTGGAACGGGAAGGGATAATGTGTCATTTCCCCGATAAAAAGATGCTCATCGCGATGTTCATAAAATGCGTTCAACGCATCTCATCCTTTCTGTACATTTCATGGGGTTTTTTGTCCGTGCTTTGGACAATAATCAGCACGTTCTGACTGATTATACACCAATTTTCACAAAAAAGAAATCGTTTGCACTCCATGGAAGGATATTTTTGTCCCCTTAAAGAAGGGAAATAGTATTGTTCGGTTACATGATTCCTGTTATAAATATGCATGAAAAAGGTTTGTACGCATAAAATTATGCAGCCTATCGGAAACGTTTCGATCCTTGAAGAATGAATCAGAAGAAGGGGGTGCGGAAATGGAAAAACCGAATCGCCGGATCAACTACAAAAAACGGCGGTCCTATCAGGAATTCCTGTACATTCTTCCTTTCCTGATTCTTGTTGCACTGTTTTCCTATTTTCCGCTGTACGGATGGCGGTACGCGTTCCACGATTACCGTCCGCCGCTGCCGATTACCAGCGAAAACTATGTCGGGTTCAAATGGTTCAACTACATTATTTCCAACCCGACACGGGTGAAGGACATCCTGCGGGTGCTGAGAAACACTTTTGCCATGAGCGGCATCAGCCTGCTGTTCTCCTGGTTTCCGATGATTTTTGCGGTGTTTCTCAATGAAATTCGCTGCAAACCCTACAGGAAGTTCGTCCAGACGGTTACCACCCTGCCGAATTTCATTTCCTGGGTTCTGGTGTTCTCGGTGGCCTTCAACCTGTTCGGTTCCTTCGGAGCGGTGAACAGCATACTGCAGGAGCTGGGATGGATTTCCAAGCCGATTTCCTTCCTGAAATCCTCCGAAAACGTCTGGTTCCGGATGTGGCTGTGGCTGACATGGAAGAACGCCGGATGGGCGGCCATCATTTACCTGGCCTCCATCACCGGAATTGACGAGCAGATGATGGAAGCCGCCAAGGTGGACGGGGCGACCCGGATGCAGATTATCTGGAACATCACGATTCCGAGCATTCTGCCGACTTTCTTCGTGATGGTCATGATGAACATCGCAAGCTTCCTGAACAACGGCATGGAGCAGTACTACGTATTCCAGAATGCCTTTAACCAGGATGCCATCGAGGTTCTGGATCTGTACGTTTACAACATCGCCACAAGCGGCACCGGCAACTATCCGCTTTCCACCGCCATCAGCATGCTGAAGAGCGTTGTGAGCGTCGTGCTGCTCTGCGGCGCCAACGGAATATCCAAACTGATCCGCGGAGAAACCTTCGTCTGATCCCAAAAAAGGAGGTGAAACACATTGACCGCCCGTACGGCACAGCTTAAAAAGAATAACCATGTCCGGAGAAGCTTCGGTGACCAGGTGATCAATGTTGTCACCTATATCGTATACGCCATCTTTGCTTTTGTCTGCGTATACCCGTTCTATTACCTGGTGATCAACTCCATCAGCGCCAACAACCTGAGCGAACGTGGCAAGGTGCTGTTCTATCCGATGGAGATTCATTTCAAGAACTATGAAAACCTCGGCCAGATTCCGGGCCTGACGGACGCGGCGCTGATGTCGGTATACCGTACCGTTGCCGGAACGTTGCTTACCGTGATTGTGGCCGCATTCCTGGGGTACATGTTTACCCGGAACACCCTGTGGAAACGGAAACTGTGGTACCGGTTCGTTGTGATTACCATGTATTTCAATGCCGGCATCATTCCGTGGTACCTGGCGATGAAGACGCTGGGTATGACCAATAATTTCCTGGGATATATTCTGCCGACCTGCATCCAGCCGTTTTACATCATCCTGTGTAAAACGTTCTGCGAATCGATTCCTCCGGCGCTGCAGGACGCGGCGGAAATTGACGGGGCCGGAACCTTACGGATCTTTTTCTCCATTATGCTGCCGGTCATCAAGCCGATCCTGGCGACCATCGCCATCTTTGCGGCGGTAAACCAGTGGAACGCGTTCCAGGATACGCTGCTTCTGATGCGGGACAAGAAACTGCATACGCTTCAGTTTGTGCTGTACCAGTACATTACCCAGGCCAGCAGCCTGAAGTCCGTTATCAGCAGTTCCTCCACCTCTTCGAGCATCGCGGCAGCGCTGGCCACTTCCGCGACAGCCACCTCTATCCGTATGACGGTTACGGTGGTTGTGGTTTTCCCGGTGATGATGATTTATCCGTTCTTCCAAAGATTCTTTACCAAGGGAATCATGATCGGCGCCGTTAAGGGCTGAATCACTTTGCAGATGAAGGCACGAAAGCCTTACATCATATAAAAAAGGAGGGTATTCTATGAAACGGTTTCTGTCTGTTCTGCTGACGCTGGCTCTGCTTCTGAGCCTGGTATCCGTCAGCGCGGTGGCTGAAGGAGGCAAGGAGCTCCTGACCCTTGATGTCTACGATGCTGCTGCGAACTTCCACGGCGAGCAAAAGGGATGGTTCGGCAAGGTTGTCCTGGATAAGTTCAACATCAAGCTGAACATCATTGCCCCGCAGGTTGTCGGCAATGAAGTGTTCGCGACCCGCGCTGAAGAAGGC
The DNA here is from genome assembly GCA_017526525.1 of Clostridia bacterium. Lineage (GTDB taxonomy): Bacteria > Bacillota > Clostridia > Christensenellales > Aristaeellaceae > Aristaeella. Next base: position 42,828 of record JAFXRG010000019.1, read on the forward strand.
AATCTGGGCGACATCATCGTCTGCGACAAGAAAGACATGTCCGACCTGCTGGCCCAGGGCCTGGTCCGCGACATCAGCGACAAACTGCCCGGATGCGAAAACATCATGAAGTTCAAGACCCAGATTGATGTTTACAACAAGGGCCTGACCGGGGAAGACGGAAAGTACTACGGCATTCCTTCCGAAATGACCGATACTTCTCCCACCACCCTGACGGATGACGTGATTTATTCCAGCCCGATGCTGCGCTGGGATCTGTACAAGGAAATTGGCATGCCGGATCTGGCAAACCTCGATGACCTGCTGGATGCCCTGAAGAAGATTCAGGATGCGCATCCCACCAATGCCGACAATGATCCTGCCTATGCGCTCACCCTGTGGGCTGACTGGGACGGCAACGACAACATGATCGGTATCGCGAACGTTGTGCAGCTGACCACCTGGTACGGCGAGAAGATCAAGCAGAGCGCGATCCTCAAGCCCGACAACACCTTCATCAAGATTTATGACCGGGAAGGCGCTTACTACAAGATCACCAAGTTCCTGAACAAGGCTTTCCAGATGGGCCTGGTGGATCCGGAATCCGGCGAACAGAACTGGGACAGCGTTATGAACAAGCTGCAGACCGGCCGTGCTTACCTGATGTGGTACAGCTGGGAAACCGGTTTCTGGAACAGCGTTGATCGCCTGAATGACGGTACGGCTTTCATCTTCATCCCTGTGGCGGATCAGCTCTACTATGCGGATGCGGACCGTTACTACGGTTCTGACCGTATGTTCGGCGTCGGCTCCAAGGTTGAAGGCGAAAAGTATGACCGGATCATGGAATTCCTTGACTGGTATGCCAGCCCCGAAGGACTGACCCTGCAGCATGCCGGTATCGAAGGCCTGAACTACACCGTCGGCGAAGACGGAAAGTTCGTTCCGTTCCATGACGATGCCCTGATGGCCAACCTGCCCGTGCCGGATGCTTATGTCGGCGAAGACGGCGTGGTCGGTTACAACGACGGCAACAACGCTATCAACCAGTGGATCGGTTCCTCCATCTGCATGAACCCCAACACCGGCGAGCGCTATGCCATCAAGTTCTGGGATGCTTACAAGAAGATCACCATGACTGAGATGAAGAAGGAATGGCAGGAGAAGTTCGGCGCGGAAGATGCCGTGGCTTACATGAAGAAGAACAACCAGCTGCTGGCCAGCCCCAGCGTTGACTTCACTCCCGCTCCCGATGACAACGACATTGCCGCGCTGCGCGTGGATGCCAACAAGACCCTGTGCACCTACACCTGGCAGCTGATCTTCGCCGAGAACGACGATGCTTTTGAAAGCCTGTGGGATGCTATGATCGAAAAGATGGACGGCTTCGGATACGAAACCCTATACAACTATGATGTATCCGTATACCAGGTTGAAGCGGATGCCAAGGCTGAAGCTGCCAAGGCTGTCCAGTAATTACTGAAATAACCCCATCGGGGGCGCTCCTGCAGGGGCGCCCCCTTTTATAAACAAAAAACATGGAGGGAACCCTATGATGATACGGAAAGAGCTTTCTGCAATCCTGCCGGATGGTGAAAGCTTTGAATTCTGGGAAAAATCTCCTGTGTGGGAGCGGGAACTGTTTGTGAACAATACGGATACGACCGCGTCAGACCACAATGACGGCAGCAAGGAACGTCCTTTTCGTACCATCAACCGGGCAGCGGCGGAAGCCACCCCGGGCACCCGGGTATGGATTCATGCGGGTATTTACCGGGAATGCGTTCATCCGGCCTGGGGCGGAACGGATGCGGAGCACATGGTCAGCTATGAAGCCTGCGGAGACGGAGATGTGATCATCCGGGCTTCGGAGGAAGTGAAGGAGTTTCTTCCCAGCGAGGGATGGATGCTTTTCCGGGGGCCGGGACCCCGGCCGGAGGAAGCGAAAGGGATCCGAATCTGGGAATATGATCTGGATCCGGATCTTTTCCGGGGATACAATCCGTTCTGCGCAGTGAATATTCTGCATGACCGGTTGTTTATCGAATACGACAAAACGGACATGACCACGTACCTGAACCGGCGCGGATGCATCTTCTGTGACGGAAAACCCCTGAAGCAGGTGCCTCTGTATAACGGGATGGGACGGGAGGATAATACCTATTGGGTCGAAGCCAACGGACAAAAGGTTCATTTCCGGCTGCCCGGAGACGCGGATCCCCGGGAACACCGGATTGAGGTCACGGTGCGGGAGCAGTGCTTTGCTCCGGACAAGCCGTTTCTGAACTATATCCGGGTGAAGGGGCTCAAGTGTGAGCATGCGGCCACCGGGGCACCGGTTCCGCAGCGGGGCGCGATCTCCGCATACCGGGGCCATCACTGGATTATAGAAGACTGCGAGGTAAACTGGTCCAACGGCGTGGCTGTGGATGTGGGAAACGAATGCTGGCATCATACCCATACGCCGGGGGAAATCATCGGATACAGTGTGGTGCGGAACTGCAGGATCCGGGACGCTGGCGTCTGCGGGATTGCAGGAATGTTTGCTGAAGGGATGCTGATTGAGGACAACATCATTGAAGGTACCGGGTGGCAGAAGATGGAACTCAGCTGGGAAGCCGGAGCCATCAAGCTGCACAACAGTGTGAACGGGCTGATCCGGGACAACATATTCCGGAATACATTCCGGGCGGACCATTTGTGGCTGGATTGCGGGAACGAAAATAACCGGATCTGCGGGAATCTGTTCCTTGACGGAATTGAACAGCGGGAAGCCATTTTCATTGAATGCACCCGGGACGGAATCAACCGGATTGACCATAACATCATCTGGAATGTGGAAGGACGGTTTGATCCGGCGAAGGTTCCGCAGGAACCCGGATCCAGCGGATGGTACAAGACACGGGAACATGACGTGGTTAACGGCTACGGGGTCTACGGCGAAGGGACAGACCGGCTGCGGGTGGAAAACAACCTGATCGGCCGGTGCCGGCACAGCGGATACTATCTGAAGCCGGTGGGCTTCCGGATGCACGGACTGGAGCGGGGAGGCACTTCCCGGAACGCAAAGATTTTCAACAATATTTTCTTTGACTGCGGCGAGGCTGCCATCGTTTTCCCGACGCGGGACAACGAAGCGGACGGAAACCTGTATGTGAAAATGAACGGGGGATATCTTCGGGTGATGTATCCCGAACCGGAAGTATGCCTGAACCTGCCGGCCTGGCAGGAATTCCTGGGTTTCGATCTGCAGGGACAGAACGGATGGTTTGATATTGAGCCTGATTTTGAAAAAGGAACCGTTTCCTTCCGGAAGAGCCCGGAAACTCCCTTCGGTTTCCGGGGACAGATGGAACGGCTGAGGCTGATTCTGGATCCGGGAGAGGTTCAGGGAAAGCCTGGCCCATGGGAAACATGGGAAAAGGCGGGCGACGGAGAATACAAGGTGAAAATTTCGGAGGAATAAAGCGATGCTGAGACAGGTTAAAACAGAAAACGGATGGGTACGGGGAATTGAGGCGGCGGACCCGCGCATTACGGCATTCAAGGGCATTCCTTTTGCTGCGCCGCCGATCGGAAAGAACCGGTGGCGGGCACCGCAGCCCTGTGAAAGCTGGGCCGGCGTGCGGGATGCTTCCCGGTTTGCACCGATCAGCATGCAGTGGATTCCGGGCCTGGGAGATGATATTTACTGCCGGGAATGGCATGTGGATCCGGATATTCCGATGGGGGAAGACTGCCTGTATCTGAACATCTGGACCAATGCAAAGAAAGGCAATGAAAAAATGCCCGTACTGGTCTGGTTCTTCGGAGGCGGACTGCAGTGCGGATATACGGCGGAGATGGAGTTTGACGGGGAACGGATTGCCCGGCGGGGAATCGTTGTGGTAACAGTGAACTATCGGGTCGGAGCGCTGGGCTTCCTGACACATCCGGAGATTACGAAGGAACAGCCGGAAGCACCGGCCAACTTCGGCAACCTTGACCAGCAGGCAGGACTTCGGTGGGTACAGCGGAATATTGCTGCTTTCGGCGGAGATCCCTCAAGGGTAACTATCGCCGGGCAAAGCGCCGGCGGCGGCAGCGTGATGAGCCAGGTGGCGTGTCCGGATAACCGGGGACTGTTCAGCGGTGCCGTCGTCATGAGCGCCATGATTTTCGATCCTTACCGGCGGCGGGAGGTGGGCCGTCCGGAGAAGCTGAAGGATGCCGAAAAGAAAGGGGAAAACTTTTTTGAATTCCTGGGCGTGAAAACACTGAAGGAAGCCCGGCAGCTGGACGCGGTGTCGCTGCAGCGGAAATATGAGGAATATATGACGGGTCATGCTCCGTTCTTTACGGTACAGGACGATCTGTTCTGCACCGGGGATCCGATTGCATTGTACCGGAAAGGAAAATGCCAGGATGTGGTCATGATGGCAGGAAGCACCGCAGCGGAGTTTCCGAATGCCATTGATGCACAGGATGAAAAGGAACTGGAAGCGAAAGCACGGGAAATTTTCGGGGACAAAGCGGAAGAGTTCCTGGCGCTTCCGGAAGCCCATGAACGGACAGAAGGCCTGGGCTACGGGGCGGTCAGCGGCATTGAATGCACCGTAAAAGGCGTGCTGGCAGATACAGCCGCGGCAGGAAAAAAAGGATATGTATACATTTTCGATCCCGATATTCCCGGATGGGACAATCCCGGCACCTTCCATTCTTCCGACTTGTGGTTCTGGTTCGAAACGCTGGCTAAATGCTGGCGGCCCTTTGTCGGAAGACATTATGACCTGGCGAGGCAGATGTGCGACTATTTCTGCAATTTTGTAAAGACGCTGGACCCGAATGGGAAAGACCAGAACGGCGAAAAGCTGCCGGAATGGAAATGCTGGAGCAAAAAGGACCTTTCCGCCATGCGCTTTACCGGAAACGGAGCGGAACCGGAAAAACTGGAGCTTTCTCCGCTGAAGGAATTCCTGAAGGAACAGATTATGGAACGGATCCGGAATGCCTGATGGTCCGATGAAAACCAATCAAACAGCCCCGCCGCGGAAACGCGGCGGGGCTGCTTTCATCAGGGGAAATTATTTGGTTTCAGCGTCAATGGCGTTGACAGCGGTACGACCGGAAACCAGGATTTCAACGATCGCGTTGCCACCCAGACGATTTCCGCCATGGATGCCGCCGGTGACTTCGCCGGCCGCGTAGAGGCCAGGGATGATGCCTCCGTCCACATTCAGCACATGACGGGAAATGTCAACCTTCAGACCGCCCATGGTGTGGTGGGTGGAGGGAGCCATCAGGCGAACGAACACTTCGGTATTATCCAGATCATAGGTGTCCGTCAGATACTTGCCGGATTCATCCTTCTGAACATCGCCGACAGTGCGGTCCGCAGCCTGCTTCTTTACATCCGGGAATTCAGCAGAGCCTTCGTTGTTCAGCTGCATGACCGCCTGGTCATATGCACGAACCGTGGCCAGCATGGTGGCTGCATCCGTCTCAACACCGGCAAACTCAGGATTTTTCAGCAGCTCGGAGAGCTCCTGTTCATTGCAGTGAATCTTGTAATAGCGGCCTTCGAAAGCGTCCTTGGTCAGCTGCGCGGTGGGCGGGCCCGGAATATGCTGCGCAGCATTGAAGAACTCGATGAAGACGCCAGGCGTTCCGTTTTTGACCATACCGTTCTGGAATTCTGCCAGGGACAGCACATCACGTTCGGAAGCTTCATCCACGAAGCGCTTGCCGGTGATGGGGCTGACCCAGCAGGCATAGGTGCCGGAACCGAAGGCCAGGTTTCCGTTGTCCACCCAGGAGATGGGCATCAGCTGTGTGAAGTCCATGCCGGTGACATCGGCGCCAATGGCCTGGGCCATGGCGATACCGTCACCCACCTGGGAGGAGCGGTTGGTGGTTTTGGTGGATTCGGTGAGGTAAGCGGTATCCCAGTAGGCATTGTCCCGCAGAACCCACTGAATGTTGGCAGCATAACCGCCGGTGCACAGGACGACGCCCTTGGCAGCATAAGCGGTTACTTCCGTTCCGTCATAACGGACACCCTTGACGCCGACGACTCTGCCGCCGTCCACGATCAGTTCCTTGACGGTGGTGCGGGTCATGATGTTATCCTGGCCGATCACCTTCAGGGGACCTTCGAAGTAAGTGCCCCAGTTGCCCCTGGGCGCCGGATACTCGTTTTCACGATTCCAGAGGGCACCGATCAGCGTGGGCTGGGTGTGGAGGAATTCAGCACCCATATCTTCCAGCCACTCTTTCAGGCCCTGGCCGTCGTTAATGAACTGGCTGACCAGATTGATGTTGCCGTAAATCCAGCGGGACTTGTCCGCCGTCTGACGGAGACCGCCATAATAGGTCTGGAAGATGTGCAGGTTCAGGGTGGAGAAGAGGGTCAGTTCGGTTTCGGGAGTTCCGGCATCCAGCTTGGGCTGCGCCCAGTCCAGATAAGCCTGGATTTCTTCTTTCAGGGCCTTCAGGATGGGGAGGTACTCGGCATGAACGCCGTGCTTCGCCAGCTCCACATCATCACCGGCCACAAAATCATGGGTCTTGTAGTATTCTTCGTCAAAGGGTTCTTCGCTCCAGGAAAGGATATTCTTCAGTGTGGCAAGGTTGCCGGCACTGGCCTTGACCTTTGCGTAGGACTGTCCATCACGGCCATAGACACCTTCCGTGGCATCCGGATCCTTGGGATCCCAGACCAGGTAAGGCATCACGGACTGATACTGACCGCCGGAAACCAGCGTGTTACCGCCGACTTCAGCGTTCTTTTCCAGCACCAGGACGGAGTCGCCGTTCTGGGTGGCCTGCGCCGCGGCGGCAATACCGGCGCCGCCGGCGCCCACGACGATGATGTCCACATTCTTCGTGATGGCTTCACCGGCTTCATGGGCAACGGTGTTGGATTTGAAGAGGGACAGGTTGCTGCATTCCGCTGCTTCGGCCGCCGCGTTCACGGCAGTGCGCAGGGCACGGCCGGTAAAGGTGGCGCCGGAGACGCCGTCCACACCGGTTCCGTTGGCGGCAATGATATCGGGAATCATGATATCAAAGGCGGAGGTGCCCACGTGGGCGGTTTCCACGGATTCAACGACTTCGACAGCCGTGACCGCAGAATCGGAGAAGGTGACACTGAGCTTTACGGGACCGTTGTAGCCGTCTGCAGTGGCTTCATAGGTGCCGGCTTTGAAGGCGATGGCAGCGGTATCCGCAGCAGCGGCACCGGCAGCGGCCTGCGCCAGGGCTGCCGCAGCAGCTTCCTTTACGGCGCCGGAGGTCAGGGACGCACCGGTTACTCCGTCGATTTCAGCGGACTGCTTTTCCAGAATCTGCTTCTGCAGGTCCGGAATGGCTTTTCCGCCGATTTCAGCGGTTTCGCTGTCGCCGGTGATGACCACATCGGTGATGGATTTTTCATCAACGGTGATCTGAACTTTGACGTTGCCGCCAAAGCCCTGGGCTGACGCTTCATAGGTTCCGGGAGTGTAGGCACCGTCTGCGGAGGCAAACGCCAGGCAGCCCAGAACGAGGCAGAAGGTCAGGAAAAGGGAAACGATTTTTTTCATGGGTCTCATCCTTTCCTGTATAAAATAATGGAAACAAAAGAGTACCGGACGGAACTTGTCCGCACAAATAATATTTTATATCCGTGTAAACGATTGCGTCAAGAAAGAATAACCATAAAAAGGAAAAAAATAAACCGTCAGTCGAAGAAGGAAGTCTTTGCATTTCATAAAGGGAATCAGTATAATAAAAAACCGAAACAAGCGGAGACTCGAATCCGGGGAAAGGAAGGCGGAAAGATGGGTCTGAACGGGAATACATCCACCATGCGCGTTGCAAGGTTCGGCCTTCTGACCGCCCTGGCCCTTGTGCTGGGTCTTCTGGACCGGGCGATTCCGCTGACTGCCCTGCTGGGAGGGGCGGCCCCGGGAATCAAGCTGGGACTGGCCAATACCGTGCTGCTGTATGCAGTTTACCTGATGGACTGGCACAGCGCTGTGTTTCTGATGCTGACAAAGGTGCTGCTGAGCGGATTTCTTTTCGGCAGCCTGACAGCGATCCTTTACAGCCTGAGCGGCGGAATTCTGAGCCTGGCGGTCATGCTGGCGATCCGGAAAAGACCCGATATCGGGTTCCTTTCCGCCGGCCTGGCAGCGGCAGCGGCGGAGGCTGTGCTGCTGATTCAGAATCCGCATCCGAGGGGCCAGCGGCTTTGGAGCGTGATTCTGATCGGAATTGCCTGCGCTGCCTGTTTCGTATGCTGGATTGCCCTTCGGAAAGGAAAAATCCGGGGTGTTTCGGGAACTTCCGTTGCGGGAGCGATTGCCCACAATGTGGGACAGGTGCTTGCCGCCAGCGCGGTGCTCAGGACTCCGCAGCTCCTGACGACATATCTTCCGGTACTGGTGGGGATTGGGGCTGCAGTGGGATTCCTGACCGGGGTTGTTGCAGAGCGGGTTTTCCGGGCACTGCATCTGCATCCTGAAAAATACAAGACGGAGGCAAAGAATCCATGAAAAACATTATCCGGAGAATTCCGGTTCTTCTGGTGGCTTTTCTGCTGGCAATGCCGGGCGGATTCGGGGAAAACCAGAACGCTGAAGCGGAAACAGCAACAAAACAGACCAGAGTCGGTTTTTACCTTGACACCGTGATCAGCCTGACCGCCTATACGGAACATCCGGAACTGCTGGACGCGGCGCTGGAGGAATGCGGACGGTATGAAAAGCTGCTGAGCCGCACCATTGAAGGCAGCGATGTATGGAGAATCAATCACGCGGAAGGGAAAGCCGTCGATATTGATCCGGAAACTGCGGATATTCTTCGAACGGCAGCGGGAATCAGCGAAAAAAGCGGCGGCGTATTTGACGTCACCGTGGCACCGGCCAGCGTTCTGTGGGATTTCAGAAGTGAAGAGAAAAAGGTTCCGGATCCGGAACAGCTGAAAAAAGCAGCGGAGAAAATCGACTGGCGGAAAGTGGAGCTTGAGGGAAACCGGGTGACGCTGCCGGCCGGTATGATGATTGACCTGGGAGGCATTGCGAAGGGATATATTGCGGACGCGGTGAAGAAAAAACTTGAAGCAGCCGGAATTGAAAGTGCAATTCTCAGTTTCGGAGGCAATATCGTGGCCATCGGGCTGAAACCGGACGGTTCCCCCTGGCGGGTCGGGGTTCAGGATATTGACGAACCGACCGGAAAATCCATGCTGGTTTCACGGAATTACGGCGGAAGCACTGTAACCAGCGGAATCTATGAGCGGGGTTTTCAGGCGGATGACGGAAACTACTATCATCATATTCTGGATACTGAAACCGGATGGCCGATTCAGAATGACCTGGCCTCAGTAACGATTTTTTCCGAAAGCTCCATGACCGGAGATGCGCTGAGCACCACGGCTTTTGCCCTCGGAATGGAAAAAGGTGCTGCACTGATTGAATCCATGGAAGGTGTGGAAGCTCTTTTCATCAAAAAAGACCGGTCCGTTTACGGAACCGGCGGCGTGGGATATTTTCTGGAAGAGGGAACGGCATTTCAGGTGATTTCTCCGTCGGCAACGGAACAGGAGGAAGCGCCTGATACGAACGGGGAAGGCCGCGCGGCGGAGGAAACCGCGGAATTGGTTCTTCTGATTCAGGTGCGCCGGGAAGATCCCGCTCCGGGCTATATTTTCCTTCAGGATCAAAACAGGAGCGGTTTCCTGCCGCTGCCGGAAGAAGGAGAAAAAATACAGGAAATCTGCGTGGAGCTGGGAGACGGAAGCCTCTGGCGCAATGTGATCCGGATGACGCCGGAGGGCTTCAGCATGCAGGAAGCAAACTGCGAAGGACAGGATTGTGTGCTGGAGGGGGAAGTAACCCTGGAAAACATGCATGATCGACTGCTGTGGAACATGGTCATCTGCGCGCCTCATCGGCTGACACTGAGCCTGTATACTCCGGAGGAAGCGGAAATGCTGTCCCGGAGGCTGATGGGAAATTGATCTGCAGGGATCAGTTTTCCGGACAGTGAAGAACATTGCAGGCCTGGGTGATCCCGTCGATGGCGGATGAAACGATTCCGCCGGCATAGCCTGCGCCTTCCCCGACGGGCCAGAGTCCGCGGATGGATTCCGATTCACCGTCCCGGGTGCGAAGAAGACGCACCGGGGAGGAGGAACGGGTCTCGGGGGCCGTAAGGACCGCATCCGGCATGGAAAAGCCGGGAAGCTGCGCGTTCATGGCCCGGATTCCTTTTTTCAGGTCTTCGATGATAAAGGACGGGAAGACATCCTGCAGGTTTGCTGGGGTGACTCCCGGACGATAGGAGGGCTGCACAGGACCGAATTCCACAGTAGGCCTGGACAGGAGAAAATCCTCCACGCGCTGGGCTGGAGCCCGATAGCCGCCGCCGGCCGCCTCGTAGGCGGCTTTTTCAATGCGCCGCTGAAGGATCATACCGGCAAGAGGATGATCGTCCCCGAAGTCTTCCGGACGTATGCCGACCAGCAGGGCGGAATTGCTGTTTTCCGCATCCCGGGCATGAAAGGACATGCCGTTTACCACCACGCCGCCGCTCTGTGATGCCGCGGCGATGACATGACCGCCCGGACACATACAGAACGTATAAACGCCTCTTGAATCCGGCGTATGGCAGACGAGCTTGTAGGACGCGGCGCCGAGGGCAGGATGACCCGCAAAGGAACCGTACTGTGCCCGGTCAATCATGGTTCTGGGGTGTTCGATCCGGACCCCCATAGCAAAGGGTTTCTGAACAGCCCTTACGCCCTGGGAGAAAAGCTGCTGAACGGTATCCCTGGCAGAGTGTCCGATACAGAGGAGAACCGTATCCGTACGGATTTCCCGACGGAGCTCCTTCTGCGACAGAACCGCCCCGGTAATGCAGGAACCCTGGAGAAGCAGCTCTTCCAGCTTTGTTTCAAACAGAACCGTGCCTCCGAGGGAAATGATCTCCTCCCGAATGGAAGCAACGACGTTTTTAAGACGGTCGGTTCCGATATGCGGCATGGCATCGATCAGGATTTCTTCCGGTGCACCGTGGGAAACCAGCGTCTCAAGAACCGGCCGCAGCAGGGGGGATTTTACCCCGCAGGTCAGTTTTCCGTCCGAGAAGGCCCCGGCGCCGCCTTCTCCGAACTGAACATTGGATTCGGGGTTCAGAACTCCGGCTGAGATCATCCGGTCCACGTCCGCGGTGCGGGAATCCACGTTTTTACCGCGCTCGATCAATACCGGGGCGGCACCGGCGCGGGCCAGTGTCAGGGCCGCAAAGAGACCGGAGGGACCGGCGCCGACCACCAGCGGAGGATGACTCATGCGGGCGGCGGGAACGGTAAAAGCCGGAATCGGGGGAACCGGCGAGAGAAAACGGCATTTTTTGAGAAGCTCTTTTTCATTCCGAACCTTCAGATGGACGGATACAACAAAACGGACATCCGCTTTATTACGGGCATCCACAGAACGGCGGACAACCGAGAAGGATATCAGCTGATCCGCCGGCAGCCGGCATTTTTTCAGCACTGCATCCCGGAGGGATGAATCTGTATAATCAAGAGAAAGGGAAAGACCTGAAAGAAGCAGCATGGGTTATTCCTCCTCAGGATCCTGCCGGTGCCAGCGAACCGCGGACGGATCCGTAAAAGCCAGAGACGGATAACGAACCTCGGTCAGTTCCAGGCCTGAAGGCGGAGCGGTCATGCCGAGATCCAGCCGGGACAGGGACACAAAAGCCCTGGAAAAAGCATCCGCGTTCCGCCGGTGAAGACCGATTTCCATCAGGGTACCGGTAATGATGCGTACCATATTGTAAAGAAAAGCATTGCCGCTGACCCGGAGGGTCAGGGATGGCAGAGAAACGGAAAGGGAAGCACTTTCAACAGTGCGCACCGTGGTGCGGGCAGTTCCTCCGGAGGCCTGAAAGGCAGCAAAATCATGGGTTCCGGGCAGGGAAAGCAGGGCTTCCTGCATCCGGTCCGTATCCAGCGGAACCGGAACATGCCAGGTCGTATTCCGGTTCAGCGCGCTGGCATGGCGGGCGTTATAAATCCGGTATGTATAGGTTTTTCCGGAGGTCAGGAAACGTGCATGAAAATCCGGCGGAACTTCCCGGGCGGCATAAACCCGGATATCCGCCGGAAGCATGTTGTTCAGGACAAAAGGATATTTATCCGGCGGAATGGTGGATGACGTATCAAAATGCACCATCTGCATACGCGCATGTACGCCCGCATCCGTACGGGAGGAACCGGTGACCTGAACCGGGTGACCGCAGGCACGGCCAAGAGCCTCCTCAAGAACCTGCTGTACAGCCAGGCCGTTGATCTGCCGCTGCCATCCGACGTAGCCCGTACCGTCGTACTCCACGGAAAGGAGAATACGTTTCAAAACAAGACTCCCTTCAGAAAGATGCCTTCCAGAATGATCAGGCCCAGCAGACAGAGAACGGTCAGCAGAGCCAGCCAGTCGTTACGGGTGGTTTTCAGCACCCGGAGACGGGTGCGGCCCTCTCCGCCGTGGTAGCAGCGGCTTTCCATGGCCATGGCCAGATCTCCGGCCCGACGGAAAGCACTGACGAACAGCGGAACGAGAAGGGGAATCATCGCTTTGGCACGGGCCAGGATGTTGCCGCTTTCAAAATCCGCACCCCGGGCCATCTGGGCTTTCATAATTTTGTCCGTTTCTTCCAGAAGTGTGGGGATAAAGCGCAGGGCAATGGTCATCATCATCGCCAGCTCATGGGCGGGAAAATGAATGACTTTCAGGGGTGAAAGAAGCATTTCAATGCCGTCGGAAAGAGCTACGGGCGAAGTGGTCAGTGTCAGAAGGGATGTGCCGGCCACCAGGAAAACCAGGCGCAGGGAATAGAAAAGCGCCTGCAGGAAGCCTTCCCGGGTAATCCGGATGACCCAGACAGAAACCCAGACATCCTCGCCGGATGTGAAGAACAAATTTAACAGGAAAGTAATGATAATAATCAACCGGAGCGGGCGGAGTCCTTTCAGAAGAAGCCTGAAAGGGACATTGGAAACACGGCAGGCCAGCACCAGAAAAGCCAGCAGCAGCAGATATCCCACAAAGGAATGAGAAAGAAAAACCGTGACGATAAAAATGATGGTGAGGACAAGCTTCATCCGGGGATCCATGCGATGAACCGGACTGTCCACCGGGTAATACTGTCCCATGGTTATATTTTTCAGCACACGGATCCCTCCTTTCCCTTCGGGGAAGAAGCATGCCAGAGCCGGAGCAGATGATCCCGGAGTTCTTCCGGACGATAAAGATCCGGCGGAAGGTCCAGCCCCCTGCTGCGCAGGGCGCTGCAGAGACGGGAGGCCTCCGGAACGCCGAGACCCGCTGAAACCATCATATCCTCCCTGGAAAAGATTTCACGGGGCGTGCCGGAAGCCAGGATCTGGCCGTCCGCCACCACAATCAGGCGTGTTGCAAGGCGAGCCATATCGTCCATGCTGTGGGACACCATGACAATGGTGGTTTTTTCCCTGGAATGAAGCTCCTCCAGCATGGATAAAATACGGTCCCGGCCCCGTGGATCCAGCCCCGCCGTAGGCTCATCCAGGATCAGTACGGAAGGACGCATGGCAAGAACGCCTGCAATGGCCACCCGCCGCATCTGGCCGCCGGAAAGCTCAAAAGGACTGCGTTCTGAATATGTGGCGGGATCCAGATGAACGCAATCCATGGCATAACGAACCCGTTCGTCGATTTCTTCTTTGGAGAGACCCTGGTTTTTCGGACCAAATGCAATATCTTTCGCGACGGTTTCCTCAAAAAGCTGATATTCCGGATACTGAAAAACCAGACCGATCCGCTGCCGGAGCGCGCGCCGGTTGACATGTTCTCCGTTCAGATCTTCGCCGTCTACCAGAATCTGCCCGGAAGTCGGCTTCAGAAGACCGTTGAGATGCTGCACAAGGGTGGATTTTCCGGATCCGGTATGACCGATGATTCCGAGGAATTCCCCGTCCTCAATGGTCAGGGATACATCGTTGAGCGCCCGAACGCTGAGCGCGCTCCCCTCTGAATAGGTATGGATCAGGTGACGGACTTCGATGGACATAAAAGCTTTTCCACCTCCTGTACCATATCATCGACTGTGAGAATACCGGCAGGAAGCGGCATGCCTTTTTGCCGGAGGGAATTGGCAAGCGCTGTCATGGGAGGAACATCCAGGTGCATTTCCTGCATTTCCTCCACGCGGTCAAAAACCTCCGCCGGAGTTCCCTGAAGACGGATTTCCCCGTCGGTTATAACGAGAACGCGGTCCGCCAGGGCGGCCTCTTCCATAAAATGAGTAATCCAGAGAACGGTAATGTTCTTTGTGCGGTTCAGCATCCGAACAGTATCCAGAACCTCCCGGCGGCCGGAGGGATCCAGCATGGCCGTGGCTTCATCGGCGATGATGACAGACGGCTCCATGGCGAGAATGCCTGCAATGGCTACCCGCTGTTTCTGGCCTCCTGAAAGAGTATGGGGTGCTGAATCGGCGTACTTGCTCATACGGACGGCAGAGAGAGCCTGCTCGATACGGGGAATCATTTCATCCCGGGCAACTCCCAGGTTTTCAAGGCCGAACGCAACATCTTCCTTAACAACGGTGGCGACGATCTGATTGTCCGGATTCTGGAAAATCATACCGGCCCGCCGGCGGATATCCCACACGACTTTTTCTTCTTTTGTATTATACCCGCAGACCACCACATTTCCCTCTGAAGGAATGTAAAGGGCGTTGATCAGCTTTGCCAGCGTGGACTTTCCGGAACCGTTATGTCCCAGGACAGCCACAAACTCACCCGGCTGAACAGAAGCGGAAATGTGGGAAAGCGCCGGTGAGGGCGCTTCATCATAGGTGAAGGAAACATCCTTCAGCTCAATCCGGGAATCGGTTTCCATGGACGGTAAGCCTCCCTGTAAATCAGTAAGCGACTATTTCGATCAGGTGAATCTGGGGCGGACAAAGGAAACGGCCGGGGAAAACCGATGTGCCGATTCCCCGGGAAACCAGCAGATCCACCCGGTTTTCAGTAAACCAGCCGGAAAGGTAACGTTCCGGAACATCCTCGGCAATGCCAAGCAGAGAGGAAAACAGCTTCATCTGACCGCCGTGGGTATGTCCGAACAGACCGAGATGAAGCCAGTTCAGGGAACCCGAGGCATCCCGGGTCAGCTGTATTTCCGGAATGATGGAAGGGTTATGCGCAACAAAGATCACATAATCCGCATCCGAAACGGAGGCAACCACAGCCTTGAGATCCGGCTTGCCGCCGATGACATCGTCAATACCGGCAATGCAGATTTTGCCGGAACCGATCAGAATCCGTTCGGATGAGTTGAACAGGGGGGTGATCCCGGCGTTGGACATGGCCTCCTTCAGGAGGGTGCGGTCCTGGGCATCCTCCCCGCAATCCGATTCACCCGGAACTCCGAAAATCCCGTAACGCGCGTGAATCTTCGGAAGGGACTGCAGGGTTTTGAAAAAGCGGAGAGCAGAATCATGATCTGTGGCATAGTCCCCGCCGAAGATGACCAGATCCGGCCGGAGGGAATTGACAGTCGCCACGAGGCGGCCCAGGTCCCCGTCGGTATACCAGAAGCCCCAGTGAATATCGCTGAGGAAGACGACGCGCAGGTGATTTGCGTCAGCCGGCAGGGCTTCGGATTTCAGAATCACCTGATCCGTGGTCAGAATGCGGGCTTCCAGAAAAGGCCAGACGGCCAGCAGAAGCAGGAAGATCAGAAGAAGGATCCATTTGATCCGGCGGTGCTTGTTTTTGCGCAGGTGACGGGCGGCTCGGACCGGAACCGAGGCGGAGGAGGCCACCGGCCACGGGGTGGACGGAGCGTGCTTTCCGCGGTATTCGTTCATGGCGTCCATCCCTCCTCTTCGAGTCAAAACAATTTACGGATTCACATGTCAGAAACCGTTACGGAATAATCATCGCACAAAACATTATTATATAAGAAAACTTATTTGTTTTCAAGCTCTGCACGCAGAAGCGACCAGAGAACCACGTCCACATATTCTCCTTTGTTTTTGATTCTCTGACGAAGGGTGCCCTCGCGCTTCATGCCGCATTTTTCCATGACACGGCCGCTGGCGGGATTCCGTACATCATGCTGGGCCTCCAGCCGGTTGAGGGGCAGGGAAGCAAATGCCGAAGAAATAACAGCCCGAAGGGCTTCAGTGGCGTAACCGCGGTTCCAGACATCCCGTGAAAAACTGTAGCCTACTTCAGCTGAACCGTTGACATCGGAATACCACATAAAACCGATGGTGCCGACAACACGGCCGGTTTCCCGGAGAACGACCGCCCAGGAGGACGGCATTCCCCGATGGTACAGCGCACGGACATACCGAATATAGGATCGCGTTTCGGAAAGAGAGCGATGCGGTTCCCAGAGGACGAAACGGGAAACTTCCGGATCGGAGGCGTAGGAAAAAATATCCGGAGCATCCCGGCGCCGGACCGGACGCAGAACCAGGCGCGTGGTATCCAGAACGGGAAGGGATGAAAAATATACGGAGGGAAGTACCACGCCGTCCTCGCCGGATGAAAGGAAACGGGCCCAGGAGAACATAAAAAACCGCCTTTCGGGAACGAAAGACCGGACAGGATCGTTCCATAGATTGAAATCTTTTTTTCATTCGACGGTCGGGAAGGCAACTCCTTCTGCAGGGTGGTTTGATTGACAACCCCCGGAGAAAGGAAGTAAAATACTCAGGTCGCATGAAAAAAACCGGAAGGACGGAGATGCACATGAATAAGTTTATCAGGCTCAGGAGAATGATCGCGCTGACACTGGCGGCTCTGATGATCGCCGGTATTGTGCCTGTTTCCCTGGCATCCCCGGAAGACTGGCCTTTTCTCGAAATCTATGTGAACTGGACTGTGGATGAGGAAGGCACGTCTGTAACCGGAGTGCAGGCACAGCCAGTACCTGAGGCTCCCGGCTGCTACTGGGCAATGCTGCCGCAGGATGCTGCATGGAACCGGCTAACGCTTGCGGTTACCGATGAAAGCATGCACCCGGGCTGGCAATATATGATGAATACAAACCCGAGACGGGAGGACTCTGTGCCTGTGCCGGTGGGGGTTACCGTTGATCTTGTGCAGGATGCACTGGATACGCTGGATGATATGACCTCCTATATCGGGATCCAGGCAATCGGACCGGACGGAACCACAGAGTTTTTCAAGCTTTATCTTTCGACTGTAACGGATACTCCGGTGGTTGTGACTCCTTCACCTGAACCGGAACCCACAGAGACCCCGACTCCGGAACCTACGGAAACGCCGACTCCGGAGATTACGGAGACACCGGAACCCGTAATTACCGAAACCCCTGAACCTGAAATCACTGAGACGCCCGAACCGGAGATCACTGAAACTCCGGAACCGGAGATTACGGAGACTCCCGAACCTGAAGTGACGGAAACGCCCGAACCTGAAATCACGGAGACTCCGGAACCTGTTATCACCGAAACACCTGAACCGGAGATTACGGAGACTCCGGAACCTGTTATCACCGAAACTCCGGAACCGGAGATTACGGAAACTCCGGAACCTGAAGTGACGGAAACGCCCGAACCTGAAATCACGGAGACTCCGGAACCGGAGATTACGGAAACTCCGGAACCTGTGATTACCGAAACTCCGGAACCTGAAATCACGGAAACACCGGAACCCGTGATTACGGAGACCCCGGAACCTGTTATCACCGAAACGCCGGAACCTGAAATTACGGAGACCCCGGAACCTGTTATCACCGAAACGCCGGAACCCGTGATTACGGAGACTCCGGAACCCATTGTGACGGAAACACCTGAACCGGCTCCCGTGAAAGTGCCTGCCGAAAAAGCGGATACCCTGCCGCTGAATCTCTATCTGAACCGCTATGGAATCACCAACGACGATGTCAATTTCAGAACCGGAGCAGGGAAGAATCACGGAAGAATCGGGAAAAGCGCTCTTCCTGCCGGAAGCTATGTTTACCTGGTTCAAAACGTGATCGGGGAAGACGGCGCAGTCTGGAGCCGGATCCTGTACAACGGAACCGAAGGATTCATGATGAGCATGTTCATCGACACAATGAGTGAGATGGACAGCATGATGTACGACGCGATGCAGCCGAGTCCGGCGCCCTATTTCCGTGAACCGGATCCGGTGGAATCGCCTGCCGCGGAAACAGAGCCGACCCCCGCACCGATGCCGGAAGTGACGGAGACTTCCACCCCGGAAGTGACACCGACTCCTACGCCGACATCGGAACCGACCCCGACACCCACCCCGACCCCGGAACCCACTCCGACCCCGGCGCCCACTGAAGTACCGCAGAGAGCAGACACGCTGCCTGCCGGAATGCTGAACCGGTACGGCGCCGCCATTGACAACCTGAATTTCAGAACGGAACCCAGTACACAGAGCAAGCGCGTCTCTATGGATGTGATTCCGAAAGGTAAATATTTCTATCTGATTGAAAACGTCATCGGCCCTGTTGACGGGGATATGTGGACAAGAGTCAATGTGGACGGAACAGAAGGCTATCTGAAGAGTGAATTTGTCTATGCACTTTCTGAAGAAGCCAGTGCTGCTTATACTGCAGGCCTTGCTACGGCCGCTCCATTCTATACGGCGATGCCCGCCCCGACGGAAGTACCCACGCCGGAAATCACACCGACGGAAATTCCGACAGCGGAACCGACCGCAGCGCCTGCCGAAGAGGCAACCGTGGTTCCGACGGAAGTGCCGACGGAAGTACTGACGGCAGAACCGACGGCAGAACCGACGGCTGTTCCGACGGCGACCCCGACAGCAACACCAACCGCAGAACCGACTCCGGCTCCGACTGCGGAGCCGGTAGTTCCCGGAACCATTCTGAACCGGTATGCTGTGACGACCGACAGCGTGAATTTCCGGAACAAACCCGGAAAAAACGGGGATGTCAAAAAGGTACTCCCTGCCCAGAAATATGTTTATATGATCCGGGAAATGGTCAACGACAAGAACGAAAAGTGGACGCAGGTTCTGGTGGACGGAACGGAAGGTTATCTGATGAGCAGCTTCCTGAGTCCTTTGAGTGAAGCTGCCAGCGCCCTTTATGATGTGAGCCAGGCCAGCCCTGCGCCGGTTTACAGACCGGAAGACCTGTTTACAGCGTCTCCGGAACAGCCCACACTGCCGCCGACTGAAGAGCCCACGGTGGAACCGACTCCGATCCCGACGGAAGTGCCCACTGAGGTGCCCACGGAAGTGCCGACCGAAGTTCCGACGGAAGTACCGACCGAGGTACCCACGGAAGTTCCGACAGAAGTGCCCACGGAGGTCCCGACAGAAATTCCGACGGCAGTCCCGACAGAGGTCCCGACGGAAGTGCCCACGGAGGTCCCGACCGAAGCTCCGACGGCAGTCCCGACAGAGATCCCGACGGAAGTGCCCACAGAGGTTCCGACGGAAGTGCCCACAGAGGTTCCGACGGAAGTGCCAACGGCAATCCCCACGGAAGTGCCTGCGGAGCTTCCTACGGAAGTACCGACGCCGGAAGCGACCCGGGAACCTTTCCAGCGGGTGGGTTACGGAATTACCATCGGCGACGGAGCCTTTGTCCGCAACTGGCCCAGCAGCGCCAGCGTGATTATTGACGAACTGCCGGCGAACAAGGTGGTTTATGTTACCGGGCAAACCTACGTGGATCATGTCGGGTGGCATGTTGTTCAGTATGATCAGTCCTGGGGCTACATCCGGGCGGATATGCTGCGGATGATGAATGAATACGAGGTCCTGGCGTACCTGGAAGAAATGGAGAATACCCCAGAACCCGAACCTGAAATTACAGTGGCTCCCTACAATCCGGAGGCTATGAGCTGCTACGGTTACGTAAGCGCAGACAGCGTAAACTTCCGGAAAGGCCCCAGTGCTCAGAGCGAACGGATTTCCAGGCTGAAAAAATACGCGCTTTGCCTGATCTATGATTCAGAAGTTGTGGACGAAACCAGATGGTTCAAGGTCGGATACAACGGCGTAACCGGCTATGTGAACGGCGATTATTTCCGGCAGATGAGCATGAGTGAGGCCGAGGACTTCTTCACGAGCCGGGAATATCAGGAAGGGCTGAACAACAACACCGCCGGAAACGGCCAGAACGTGAATACACCCCAAAGCACCGGAACCCCCTCCGGCATTGTCAGCGCCGAGGACTGGAAAGTGGAAACCTGGACGAATCCGGACAGCAGCGTCAGCGTGAGCTACGTTCCCTTTGATCCTTTTGCGACGCCGGAACCGCTGCCGGAAAACAATGTGCGGAACAAGGAATATCTGGACTCACTGGCAGACCGGATTCAGAAGGGCTCCCTGAAAGAGGAAGACCTGCAGAAGCTTCTGGAGACAGCATACAGGGACAGTGCTGACAAGGATACGCTGATTTCCGGAGCGATGAATTATGTACGGGAGAAGCTTGGGAAGCCGGCTGAAACAGAGTCAGCTCCTACCGCTGAAATTCCGCAGATGGAAACGGAAGAAAACGCCCAGTTTGAAAAGGAGCAAAGCCAGGGAGGCAGCGCTTTGGGCTGGATCATCGGCGGACTGGTTCTGGCCGGAGCCGGCGGCGGAGGATACGCTTACTATTCATCCGTCCAAAAGAAACGGCAAGCAGCGCAGCGGCTTGCCCAGAAAAAAGCGGCGCAACAGCGGAAAGAACAGACAACGGGCAGGATGCCTGCCGGGAAAACTCCGGCCGGAACTGCAGGAACCGTTCAGAAACCGGCCGGTGCGCAACAGGCGGCACGGGTAAGAACCGGAACCTATACGGAGAAAAACGGAACCACGGCCTCCAGACCTGCGGGACAGACCGGAAGCAGCAATGACAGGCCGTACCGGAAGACGGTGGAGAACCCGTACGGACGCTATACCACTGCCGGAGAAGAAGATGCTACCTATACAGCTTCCTTCAAGCCGGAGGAAAGCAGAAACAAAACCGCCGGTCCCCGGAGAAGAAGTGACGCCAACCGGTCCGGCAGAGACGGAGAATCAGAGACATGAACAGGAACAATTCAGAAAGAAAGAAGAATTTCATCAGGATCGGAGCCCTGATTGTGGCGGCCATTATGACGCTGTCCATTGTGCTTGCAATGGTCATCAGGTAAAATACCCGGAAGCCGTGCAGTCTGAATAAAGGCTGCGCGGCCTTTTCGAAAGAAAGCGAAGGAGGAGCGGCTGTGAAAAGAAAAACCTCGCCGGGAACAGTGTTTATGCTGGTGCTGACCGTGGTTGTTCTTGCGGCGGCAGCAATCGTCTGGGCGCGGCTTTCTTCCGGAGCCTCCGTGGACCTGAGTCGGCTGAAAACAGCGGCGCTTCCCCTGAAGGATCCTCCCGCTGAAACAGAGAGGATTACGGATCCAAATTCTGAAATTACGAATTCCGCCGCAGCGACTGTATCCCCGAAAGAAACCGCAACGCCTGAGCCGGAAACGAAAAAAATGACCGTGAGCTTTACCGGAACGGTGACCTTTGACGGTGAAGTGCGGAAAAACTGTTATTCCCTGGATGCCAAAGCTTTTGACTATTACGATATTATGCTTCCTCTGGGGCGGGAACTGAAAGCGGATTTGAACATTGTTTTTCTTGAAAGCATTCTGAGCGAAACCGAAAAAGCTTCCGACATCATTGCAGATGCATCGGCAGCAGCGATGCTGAAGGCAGCAGGCTTTGACATGGCGGCCTGCGGATTCGGAAAAGCCTACGAAAAAGAAGGAGCCGGAATCAGGGAAACCCGCAGGATCCTGGAAGAGGCCGGAATCCAGTCCATCGGAACGTTCGAAACAGAACAGGAGGAACGCTTTCGGATCGTCAGCAGAAACGGTGTGAGGATTGCTTTTTTGCAGTATACCGATACGGTTCCGGCAAACCGGCGCAAAAGCATGACCAAACAAGGCACCGGGTTTGCCGTGCCGGCACCGGAGGAGGAAACTCTTGCAGAAGATATTTCGAAAGCCAGGGCAATGGGCAGCGATGCCGTGATTGTACTGATGAACTGGGGAAAAACGGGGAAAACTCCGGATAAAACAATGCAGACAATCGCCATGAAGGCCGCAGATGCCGGGGCTGATCTGATTGTGGGAAACGGCAGCAGAATTGTTTCCGGTGCGGAAACCCTTACCACTCAGGATGGCCGCAAGGTTTTATGTGTCTGGAGCCTGGGAGCCGCCCTGAGCGGGGATCGGAGCAATATCCGCCGGCTGGCGGGGATGATGTTTGAAGTAACCGTTCTGACGGATCACGGAAGAACCGCGATTCCGGATTTCCGCTTTATTCCTCTGTATACCTGGAAATTCAAACAGGACGGACGTTTTTATTACCGCTGCCTGCCGGCAGGCGGAACGGTTCCGGACGGGATGGACGCGGAACAGCAGAAGGCCATGAAACGAGCTGCGGAGAGTGTACGCGAATACATGAAAAATACACCGGCGGAGGAACGCAGCGTTGAATAAATTGCGCAGCGAGATACAAAGCTTGCTTTCCGAAACGGAATGCAGACGACCGCCGGCGCTCAGACGAAGCCGGAAGGAAGAATGGCTTTATGCTACGGATCTTCCGAAGACGGCAGGGAAAGAGGCGGTTTCTGCTTTTCTGGAACGGGCAAACGAAGCGGGATGGATCACAGAAAACGAAGGGGACTGGATTCAGCTGGACCGAAAGGGCCTTACGGGAAACGAAACCGACGCGGAAGGCGGCATCGGACCAGAGGCTGAATGCTGCCTGAGTTTGCTGCTGCGGCACATGAATGCGGAAAAACGAAGCGCGGACCGGGAAAAACGGATGCTGCTGAAAGCCCGGGAAGAAGGGGCCGATGCTTTCGAAAAGGTATGTGAAAGACTCCACCGGGAATGGGCGGGGGCTTTGCGGCGCGGAGAAAAGCTGCCGGCCGTTGAAACGGACTTTTTTATCGGGAGGAAGGAAAAATGCTGATTCAGCAGATCGGGCACGCAGAATTCCTGATTGAGACGGAAGAGGGAGCCAGACTGGTTATTGATCCATACGATGCGGCATGCGGATATCCGGTCAGAAAACTGCAGGCGGATACTGCGCTCATTTCCCACGGTCATCATGATCACAATGCCGTGGAGAACCTGGAAGGACTTCTGAATGTGATTGACCGGCCGGGAATCCATACCCCGGCAAAGGGGGTTCGTGTGACCGCCCTGCAAAGCTGGCATGATGACTGCAGGGGAAGCAAACGGGGAGAAACGCTTCTTTTCCTGATTGAGGCTGAAGGCTTGAGAATTGTTCATCTCGGGGACCTTGGATGCATTCCGGATCCGGAACAGATTCGCATTCTGGACCGGCCGGATGTACTGATGATTCCCTGCGGCGGCTTTTATACAATCGACGGAAAAAATGCAGCAAAAATAGCCGGAATGCTTGGGGCAAATGTGATCATGCCGATGCATTACCGGACAGAATATATTTCGGACTGGCCCATCAGCGGACCGGAGGAATTCCTGGAAGGAATCCCTGAAAAAGACATCCGGCGGGATGCAGAGGTGCTGCGGATTACAGACAGGGATCTGGAATGTCAGCCGAAGGTAGTTCTTTTCAAAGCCTGATCCGGATAATTGGTGATCAGAATATCGGCCCCGGCAGCCAGAACAGCGTCCATGGCCTCAGGACTGTTGACGGTCCAGGTATTTACCTGAAGACCTGCTGAATGAGCGAACCGGCACTCCTCACGGGTCAGGAGCACCTCTGAATAATGGGGATGAATGGCGTTCATCCCCAGGCTTTTTGCGTATTCCCACGGGCGGACCATAGCCGCTTCATACAGGAGACCGCAGGGGACGTCCGGATTCAGATGTTTCATGCGGAGCATGCTGAAATGATTGAAGGAAGAAAACAGGATCCGGGAAAGGTCAAATTCTCTTTCCGCGGCATCCAGCACCTTTTTTTCCAGATCCGGATAATCCACAATGCTGTTTTTCAGTTCAATATTAATGGAAAGCCCGGTGGGACGGAGCAGGTCGAAGACTTCTGAGAGAAGCGGTATCCGGGCGTTTGTGTATTCCGGATGGGTACGGTTGAAGACAAGCTTTTTCAGTTCGGAGAGGGACAGATCCCGGATTGCGCCGGAACCGTCGGAAACCCGGTCCACGGTTTCGTCGTGGGCAACCACCAGTTCACCGGTTCGGCAAAGATGAACGTCCAGTTCCACGCCATGGGCGCCCATACGGACAGCGAGGCTGAATGCTTCCAGGGTGTTTTCCGGAGCATAGCCGGAGGCACCGCGGTGGCCGAAAATCCTTGTTTCCATCAACAGGCTCCTTTCAGTTTCCGGAGGAATGATCCGGGATGTCGAGATAAACAACGGCAGCAGCAATCCCCCCGTCATGGGAAATCGACAGATGGGGAGTACAGCCGGCCAGACGCTGTTTCAGCCGGCCGGAAAGACGGAAATACGGGGCTCCATCGGCGGTATGGCAGACTTCTGCCTCCTTCAGGTCAAAGTCCAGCCCGCTGCCGAGGGCTTTGCTCAGCGCTTCACGGGCAGCAAAAAGCCCGGCCAGCGTGGAGGCCGCGCCGACCCCGCGGGAACGGACATACAGGGCTTCTTCCGGAGTGAAAAAGCGGGAGAGAAAGCGGTCATCCTTCAGGAGCTTTTCCATCCGGGACACTTCACACAGATCAAGACCCAAACCTTTACACATAGCCATTTACTCCTCTGACGGATACATCCCCGCAGGTAACGGGAAGGAGAGACAGAGACTGATCCTTAAGCCGGAGCAGAAGTTCTCCCTGATCCCCGAGGCCGGTGACGATTCCTTCCGCGGACTGGCCGCCGGAAACCTGTACGGGACAGCCGAGGTGAACCATACTGGTTTCAACCGGGTGGCGTATGGGAGGAAAGCCTTCCCTCATTGGTTGAACCGGTTTCGTCAACCCAGCGGATATCCCACAGCACAGACAGCGCCTTTCCGGAATGCAAACATGGCGGAACCCACAGCATTCCGTACCTTTTCAACGGTGATTATACCATAGCTTGCGGTTTTCATCAAATACAGATATAATTCAGAGTGACTTGTTTGACGAAAGGAAAACAGGCATTTCATCCAGAAGGAGGATGATCGGATATGCTCCATCCGGGACGGATGATTCTTTCCCTGCAGCAGAACATCGGAAAAGCCATCGTGGGGAAGGAGGAAGCGGTTGAATATGCGCTGATTGCCCTGCTATGCAAAGGGCATGTGCTGATTGAGGATGTTCCCGGCGTCGGAAAAACGACCCTGGCAAGTGCTATGGCCAGGAGCCTGGACTGTTCATTCCGCCGGATTCAGTTTACTCCGGACCTGATGCCGTCCGACGTGACCGGTTTTACCCTGATCAATTTCAAAACCGGTGAAATGGAATACAAGGAAGGTTCAGTGATGAGCCAGGTGGTTCTGGCGGATGAAATCAACCGTACCAGTCCGAAAACCCAGAGCGCCCTGCTGGAGGTTATGGAAGAACATCAGGTTACGGTGGACGGGATTACCCATCCGCTGCCCCAGCCGTTTATTGTTCTTGCGACGCAGAATCCCGGTGAGTTTGTCGGAACGTATCCGCTGCCGGAAGCCCAGATGGATCGCTTTTTTCTGAGAATATCCATCGGATATCCGACAGTGGAACAGGAGATGGACGTCCTGGAAAGGTATTCCGGAACGGTATCACCGATGACCACCATTGAGCCTGTATGCACAGCGCAGGACATTCTGGCCATGCAGGAAGAAGTAACCCGGGTCTACTGTTCTCCGGAAGTCCGGAACTATGTGGCAACGCTGGCGGCAGCGACGCGGAACGATCCATCCCTTACACTG
This sequence comes from Clostridia bacterium, assembly GCA_017526525.1. GTDB lineage: Bacteria > Bacillota > Clostridia > Christensenellales > Aristaeellaceae > Aristaeella. The sequence continues at coordinate 68,664 of JAFXRG010000019.1, forward strand.
GGAGCTTCCACACGGGCGGCCATTGCACTGATTCGCGGAGGACAGGCCTGTGCTTTGCTGGATGAGAGGGATTATGTGCTTCCGGAGGACGTTCAGCATATGTTCCTGCCGGTTCTCAGCCATCGGATGGTTTTGAGTCCGGAAGCAAAAATGAAAGGAATACAGGCGGAACAGGTTTTGCTGAAAATTCTGCAGAGCACCGTTGTTCCCGTAAAGCTATGAAGGTTCACCTGACAATTCCCTCCGCGCTGTTTATCACGCTTCTGACTTCCGCGCTTGCAACCGGGAACCGGCTGCTGTACATGCTGGCCGTTCTGGTTCTGCTTACAGTGGGAATGAGCCTGGCAGGTGTGCTGTGGGCTTCCGCCACGATCCGGATCTCCGCGGAAACCGATACAGAGAGGGTCCATCGGGGGGACGATGTTTCCCTGCTCATCCGTGTACGCCACAACGGGTGGATTCCGATTGCACCGGTAGAGCTGGACCTTGATACGGTGACCGGGGAAGGACATCGCACCATTCGGCTGAAAAATCTTCCCGGAAAGATGCAAATGCTGCGGATGCCGCTGCACGCGGCCCATGTGGGGGTGTTTTCTGCGGGAATCCGCAGCTGCGCGGTGGAAGATCTGATGGGCTTTTTCAGGCGGAGCATTCTTCCGGGGAATACGGAATACTCCCTGACCGTTCTGCCGCTTACTTTCGGAACGGATCCGCTGGTGATGGCACCGGGAGATCCGGGAAGTGAAATCATGGCAAGAGCCACGGAAGACCTGAATGCTCCGTCGGATATCCGGGAGTACCAGCCGGGTGACGCCATGAAGAAAATCCACTGGAAGCTGTCCCTGCGGAAGGGAGAGCTGATGGTTCGGAAATTCGATGAACCGGTGCTGCAGGAGGTCCTGATCCTGATGGACTGCTCCCAGCCGCCGGCCCAGGGACATCCGGAGGCGGAGGCGGACCTGAGGGACGCGCTTATTGAAACGACGGCCTCTTTGTTTTGTGATCAGATCCGGTCGGATCATACGGTCAGAATGCCTCTGACCGGAAGCAGCCCGATGGATGTGGATGACCTGATGGGTGTTCCGATTGCGATGGATTACCTGACTCGCCTGAAATTTGACGCAGCGGACCGGTTTGAACGGGTTCTGATGATGGAAAGCCGCCGGCTGAGCAAGGTCGGATGCATAGCGGTTGTGACGGCACAGCTGAACGGATCCATCTCTGAAATGATGATCCGGATTCACAGAATGGGACCGAACCTGCGTCTTTATCTGATTACGTTTGTTCCGGATGATCCGGCGGTTGTTCCGTTCATAACAAAACTGAGGCATGCCGGAATTGAGGTCGGATACGTGACACCGGATGTCTCCGGACGGCAGGATCAGACGAATCTACAGTAACAGGGGGGAAAATACCGGATGATCCGGGAAAGGATAAGGCATTGCGTTCCTGCACTGCTGCTGGCAGTGGGGCTGAGTGTCCCGTTATGCGGATCAATGGACCGAAGTCTGGTTTCTCCTCTGATATTTTTTGTGATTGCCGGTGTGGTTTTCTTCTATGAAGCGGCTTCTGTTCACAAAATCGCAGCCTGGACTGCTGCAGCAGGGACAGTACTCGGACTGACCGTATGGATTCTTGCGGGAGGCGGGGCCCGGATCCTTTCAGATGCAGGAATTGCGGTTACGCTGCGTATGCGCGGAATGATGACGGCAGTGCCCCTGGCAGCTCAACCGGTTTCCGTAATCGCCGCCGGCGGAACGACGCTTTTATGCTGCCTGGCGGTTCACCGCAGGGCGACCTGTGTTCCGGCGCTGATGCTGACCGCTGCTGTGATGACAGTCGTGTGGCTGACGGACTCCATGGAGATGATTCCCTGGCTGCTGCCAGCCCTTGCCGCGGTGCTGACCATGCTGATGAGCTACCGCTTTGACGATACTCCGGTTTTCCGGGTACTGCCCTGGTCAGCAGCGCTGGTTGCTGCCGCATTTCTGCTGGCTTGCCTGGGACCGCAGCAGACGACACTGAAAAACAAAGCGGATGAAATCCGACAACAGGTTCTGGACCGGCTTTTTTTCACAGAACCCCGGGATGTTTTCAGCCTTTATTCCGTCGGATACTCTCCGCAGGGCGCTGAGCAGCTCGGAGGAAAGCCCAATCCGTCCGACGATCCGGTGATGGAGGTATCCACCCCGAAAACCGCGTACCTGAGGGGAACGGTGTATAACCGGTATACCGGTCACGGATGGCAGAATTCCACAGGAGGCAGGCGCTATCTCTGGCAGTACCGCAGAAACGCTGCACTCCGTTCCCAATTGTTTGACGAGACGCTGCCGCCGGAATCCATTCAGAATTCCCTGAGTACACCGGTTGAGATCTCCGTCAGAATGGTTTCGGACAGCGCCAGCACGCTTTTTGTACCGCAGCGCGTTCGGGAGCTGAAACCTGGCGGGGATGCAGTTCCGTATTTTTCCAATTCGTCTGAAATCTTTATTACCCGGAATGTGCAGGCAGGTGATACCTGGAGAGTTTCAGCACCGCTTTATTCTTATGCGGATCCAGGAATCGGGGCGCTGACGGAGATTTGCGCCGCGCAGTCGGAAGATCCCCGATGGAATGACATTCTGAATACGTACCTGGATTTGCCGAAACATCTGGAAAAGCCGATATGGGAGCTTGCGGAAAAAATTACGTCCGGAGTTTCCGCGCCCTTTGAAAAGGCAATGGCTGTTCAGAATTATTTAATCCGGAACTTCCGATATACCATAGATGTGGGGGAACATCCGGAAAACATTGATTTTGTGACATCCTTTCTGATGGAGACAAAAAAAGGTTACTGTACCTACTTTGCTTCCGCCATGACCGTGCTTTGCAGAATGGCGGGACTGCCGGCCCGGTATGTGGAAGGCTACCTGGCGGAACCGGACGAGAACGGGCTGGCGTATGTTACCGGCCTTTCAGCACATGCATGGACCGAAGTCTATTTTAAAGGTTTTGGCTGGCTGACCTTTGATGCCACGCCTCCGCAGCATCACGGATCCTCGCAGGATGCCGGCAATTCCGGTGTACAGGAGTCCGCGCCTCCGGAAAGTCCGCCCCCTGCGGCGGACAGTCCCGAACCGACGGCAACGCCAACGCCTCCGGCAGAAAACGATGAAAACGGCAGCACCCCGGAACCTGCAGAGACACCTTCGCCCACTGTGGAAAGCAATCCCCCGGAAACGCAGGAACAGCCTTCAGACCGTCCGCCGGACACACCGGAAGAAGAACACGACAGCCGGGAAAGCAGTTCATTTCCCTGGTGGATTCTTCTTGCGGCGGCCGCTGCCGCAGCGGCCGGACTTCGGGTGCTGATGACTTCTCCTGCCTTCAGGGCACGGCGGGCACGGTCCGAGGCAGAGCGCTTTGAAGTATGGGAAGCAGAAATTCCGAAAATGCTGAAAGCAGAGAAGCTGGAAAGGGAAAAAGGAGAAACCCCCATGGCATTTGCGCGAAGGGTGGACAAATCCGGCGCCTTCAGCGAAAGCCTGACGCCGGCGGGCGAGTGTCTGTATCAGATCCGGTACGGCGGAATGATCCCTGCAGAGAGTGATACCGGCCTGATGCGGGATACGGCCAGGCTGATCCGGGCTGAAATGACACGCCTGGGCAAGCTGCGTTATTTTCTTCGGCGTTTTTTCTGCCGGGCCGGAAAGGCCAAAGAGTCTGAAAAAACTTGAAAAATAAAGTGATCAAACGTATAATCATTTATATATCACCTATTCTGAATGAAAGGCGGCTTTAACGATGACGATCCGTGAGAACTATGAGAAATGGCTGAAAGATTTTGCGGGAGATCAGGAAACGGTTCAGGAACTTGAAGCGATACGGAACGACGACAAAGAAGTCGAAGACCGGTTCTATACCGAACTGAACTTCGGTACTGCCGGTATGCGCGGAGTGCTCGGCGCCGGAATGAACCGCATGAATAAATACAACGTGCGCAGGGCCACGAAGGGTCTTGCAGGGTATCTGCTTGAAAAACCTGAGGAGGCAAAACGCGGTGTGGTCATTGCCTATGACAGCCGGCGGTTCAGCGCGGAATTCGCAAAGGATACAGCGCTTGTTCTTTGCCAGGAAGGGGTGCCCGCGTTCCTTTTTGACGCGCTTCGCCCTGTTCCGGTACTGAGCTACGCGGTTCGTCATCTGAATGCAATCGCAGGCGTTGTCATCACAGCCAGTCATAATCCGCCGCAGTACAACGGTTACAAAGTCTACGGCGAGGATGGTGCGCAGGTCGGACCGGAAGCCGCAGCCGGCATTACGCGGGTGATTCGGGCAACCGATTACACGGACTGCAAGCTGATGGATGAGCAGGAAGCTCTGAAAAAGGGATTGCTCCGATACATCGGCAACAAGGAAGTTGATGACGACTACATTGCCCAGGTCAAAACGCTGAGCATCAATCCGGGGCTGCTGGCAAGCGAAGGCTCCAAGCTGAACATTGTATATACCCCCCTGCACGGGAGCGGGAACGTACCGGTGCGGCGACTGCTGAAGGAAATCGGACTGACGAACGTGGCCGTGGTAAAGGAACAGGAAATGCCGGATCCCAATTTCAGCACCATCAAAGTGCCGAATCCCGAAGATCCCGGCGCGTATGATCTTGCCTTCCGGCTGGCGGGCCAGGTCGGAGCCAGCGTCATTTTTGCCACGGATCCGGACTGCGACCGTCTTGGCGTGGCCGTGAAGGACGGGGAAGGCGAATGGCACCTTCTGACCGGAAACCAGATCGGCTGCGTACTGCTGCATTATATTCTCAGCAGCCTGAAGAAAGCCGGAAAGCTGCCAAAGAACGGCGCAGCGGTAAAGAGTATTGTTTCCACAAGCCTTGCCAACAGAATCTGCGAAAGCTTCGGGGTTTCCATTTTCGAAACCCTGACAGGATTCAAGTTTATCGGCGAGAAAATTCAGCAGTTTATGGATCGTGGAGATCATACGTTCCTGTTTGGCTTTGAGGAAAGCTATGGATTCCTGAGCAGTACGTTTGTGCGGGACAAGGACGGCGTCAATGCGAGCCTTCTGATCAGCGAAGTGGCCTGTGCGTGCATGGCGGAAGGGATTACCCTGTATGACCGGGTTCAGCAGATTTTCCGGGAGTACGGATACTATGTGGATCACGTGGTTTCCACTACACTGCCGGGGAAGGACGGCCTGTCCCGCATGAAGGAAATCATGGCCGGGCTTCGGGCGAATCCGCCGAAGGAAATCGGCGGGCTGAAGGTAAAGGCTGTGCGGGACTATCTGAAGGGGATCCGCACGGAGGACGGACGGGAGGAGCCTACCGGACTGCCGGTTTCCGACGTTCTGTATTTCGAACTGGAGAAGGGCTGCTGGGTATGCGTACGGCCCAGCGGAACGGAACCGAAAATCAAACTGTATGTGAACGCCAACGACAGGGACCAGGCCGCGGCCGAGGCACTGAACAAAAAGCTGTGTGAAGCCAGCGAAGCCCTGATGGCATAAAGAACCGGAACATTTTCCGGACACCGGAGGAAATAAGACAATGTTCGGCAGAATGATGAACAACTACTACTACGGAAAAAGCGGGAAAGGCGATTTCCGGAAAGATGATTTGCCGCAGACCCGGATGCAGCTTTTCTGGGACACCCTTCGCACCCGGCTGAGCAGTTTGTTCCGGCTGAACCTGATTTATATGGTCGCCTGGATTCCCACATTCATCGTGATCCTGCTTTCCGTGAGTAATTTCTGGAGCATGATTCAGAATGACTACATGGTGGAAAACAATGATTATGCCGCCTATGTTCAGGTTCTGCAGGACGCAAAAATGGAAGTTCCGATGACGGAAGAGCAATACAACAGCCGCCGTGAGTTCCTTCGGATCAGAAACGATGCCAACTACGAAGCCTACACAAAACGCGCAACGGAAGAGAGACAGGAAAAAATCCTGACGCAGGATGAGTTTATCTATGTGAGAAGCGTCGGGTACAATTTCCAGAACGAACTGATCAAGGTTCTGCTGTGGCTGATTCCGTGCATTGCCATTACGGGGCCGCTTACTGCAGGACTGAGCTATGTGACAAGAAACTGGGCGCGGGATGAGCATGCTTTCATCTGGAGCGATCTGAAAGATGCGGCGAAAGAAAACTGGAAGCATTCCCTCGTGCTGAGCATCATTACCGGTGCGGTACCGGTGGTCGTTTATATCGGCTGGATCACCTACGGCAGGATGACAGACCGGAGCGTTCTGGCGGTCATTCCTCAGATGCTGGTGGCCATGGTGGGTGCGATCTGGTATATCAGCATTACCTACATGCATCCGCTGACGGTTACTTATTCCCTGAAGCTGAGAGACATGCTGAAAAACGGATTTTTGCTCGGGATTGCCCGACTGCCCTTCAGCGTCGGAATCCGGCTGCTGCACTGCGTACCGACGCTGATTGCGGCCGGGGCTGTATGGTTTTTCGGAATGGATCTGCTGCTGGCTGTCGTTCTGCTGTTTGCCTATTATGCATTAATCGGATTCGCTCTGAGCCGTTTTATTACCGCCAGCTACACGAATGCGGTTTTTGACCGTTTTATCAACAGCCGGATTGAAGGCGCCAAGGTAAACCAGGGACTGCGTGAAAAGGACGACGATGATGACGAGGAAGACGCAGAGGATGCCGCAGAAGAGAGCGGAACCGATACAGACGATAAAAGGGAAGAGACGGATTAAAAAGCATGTATCAGGCCTTTGCCGAATTATACGATGAACTGATGAACGACGTGGACTATGAAAGATGGGCGGATTATTATACCCGCCTGCTTTCGATTTACGGCATCCGCGGAGGTCAGATCTGTGAATGTGCCTGCGGTACGGGCGGGCTGACCCTTCCTCTTTACAAACGTGGATTCCGGATGACCGGCGTGGACGTGAGCCAGGAGATGCTGTGGCAGGCGGCGCAGAAGAGCCGGAAACAGGGGATTGCAATTCCTTTCGTCCGGCAGGACATGCGTTCCCTGAACCTGCACAGACCCATGGACGCGGTTCTTTCCACCTGTGACGGGGTCAATTATCTGCTTACAGAAGAGGATCTGATGAAGTTCCTGCAGGCAGCCCACCGATCGATCCGCCCGGGCGGCGCTCTGATTTTTGATGTTTCCACACCTTTCAAACTGAAACAGGTTTTATGCAGCGGTCTGATGGGAGAAGACCGGGAAACGATCACTTACCTTTGGCAGAACACATGGCATGAAAAAAGACAGACAGTGGAAATGGAACTGTGTTTTTTTGTCAGGGACGAGGACGGTAAATACCGCCGGATTGATGAAAGACAGCATCAGCGGGCCTGGGATCAGCAAACGCTGAAAGAAGCGCTGTGGCACGCCGGATTCAGAGGCGTCAGCCTTTACGGTGATTACAGCCTGAATGCGGCACAGGAGCAGAATCAGCGCTGGCATGTGGCGGCAACCCGCGGAGAGGAACAGGAGAGCGATTAAAATGGCGGATCAGGACAGAATGCTGCAAATTGACCTGTGCGGAGGACAGGTTCGGGCGATGCTTTGCGAAACGACGCAGACCGTTCAGAAATGCGCGGATATTCATGAAACGACCCCTGTATGCACCGCCGCCCTGGGAAGACTCATGACCGGAACGCTGATGCTCGGAATCATGATGAAGGGTGAGAACGAATCCGTGACTGTGCAGCTGAAGGGCGACGGGCCGATGGGAACGCTGGTAGCCGTCGCGGATCACGGCCGGGTCCGGGCCTGCGCGGATCATCCGCAGGTTCAGCTTCCGCTCCGGGAAGACGGAAAGCTGGATGTTGGCGGTGCTGTGGGTCATACCGGACGGATGAGTGTCATCAAGGATCTTGGACTGAAAAAGAATTATATCGGACAGTGCGAGCTGGTGAACGGCGAAATTGCAATGGATTTTGCCAACTATTTTACGGTTTCAGAACAAAAACCAAGTCTGGTTGCGCTGGGAGTACTGGTCAGCGGGAATGCGGTGCTGAAGGCCGGAGGGCTGCTGATTCAACCCCTTCCGGGTTGTCCGGATGAAATTATCGATCAGCTGGAACTGAGAAGCCCGATGTTTGCCGACATCAGCCGGGAAATGACTTTTGCGCCGATTGAGCAGCTCTGTGAAGACTGGTTCCGCGGAATGGAACCCCGGATTCTGGAAAAGAATGACCTGGAATACCGGTGCACCTGCAGCCGGGAGCGGATGGAACGGGCCCTGATATCCCTGGGACGGAAAGATCTGCAAAGCCTGATTGACGAGGACCAGGGTGCGGAGCTGGTATGCCATTTCTGCAGAACCAAGTATTTTTTCACAACAGAGGAACTGCAGGCGATGGCTGACGAAAACGGAAAGAACTGACACGGAGAGGACAAAAAACGATGAATATGCCGGTGCACAACTTCGATGAGAAATTTGCGGAATATACTTCTGCCTGGATGAAGGAACACCAGAACGAATATAAGAACTTTGATCAGATGGAAGAGGACATGCCCCGTATTTATATGTCCTTTCTCAATACCCGCGCCGGATGGCTGGGCGGAGTAACGCCTGGATCCTACTTTACACAATTTGAGGATCCCAAGGTGCTTGTGGACTGGCTTCGTCAATACTGCGAGGAAGGGGTTCCGGTACCGGATCCGCTGCTGGAACAGATTTCTTTTGTGGGAAAACCCTGTGAAAAGCGGCTGGTGGAACTTCTGAAGGATGAGGAAGCCGGGGAGGAAGCCCGGATGACGGCAGTCGGTCTGCTGCGGGAGATGGAAAGTGTTCAGCCTAAGATGATCTATATCAACTGGCAGCTGAACCGGGAAGAAAAGGATGAACTGAGGGATAATGCCGTGGAAAGCCTCTGTATGATGGGAGAAACGGTTATCCAATCGATCCTGCAGGTTTTTGCCAGGGCCAATGAAGCCGGCCAGGAAGCCCTGCTGGAAGTGCTGAGCCGGTTTCCGGGAAACGAACAGATTTTCCGACTCGCGCTGGATGCTTTTGAAAGGCGGCCGGAGAAACGTGCACTGTTTTCAGGATACCTTGCACGGCTCGGGGATGAACGGGCCCTGCCGGCACTGCTTAAAGCAGCCCGGGATCCGAAACTTCCTTATCTGACCTACATTGAAGTTCGTAACGCCATCGAGGAGCTGGGAGGCGAATGTCCGGAAAGAGAGTATGATGACGATCCGGAGTATGAAGCCCTGCGGGATCTTGACCGGACCTGAGGGGAAAACCATTCACAGGAGGTAAATCAGATTGCTTTGTCCGAATTGCGGGTTTTATTCCGACCGGGAGGAAAGTGTATGCCCGGAATGCGGGAAAAACCTGCTGGATGCTTCTTTGGCCGCAACAGGCAGCATTCAGTCTTTGCGTCAGGGAAAGCGGGCCCGGGAGGCTGCCGCCGGCAGGGTGTCAGCCGGACACATCGCTGAAACGGGAATACGGGGTCAAAAGGTTGCAGATAACCGTGAAAACCGGTCAGAAGGCGTTCTTCCGAAGGTTTGGGACACAAGAAAATCAGCGGATGAAGCGGACGCTGACGAGGCAGCGGAAGGGGAAGCCCCCGGAATTGTTGAAAGAAGACGCCGGAATACGTACGATGAAGATGCGGATGAAATCACAGCGCTGAAATACCTGGCAGCGCATGATGGAAAAGGTTCTTCCAGACGGATGGTCAACTGGATGAAAATCTCCATTATCGGCATTATTACCGCAGCCTTGCTGATGGGAGGCGGCTGGCTTTTTCTGAATAAAACCAATCCCGGTCAGAAACTGATTGCCAGGATGGGCGGAGACGCCACATCGGTTGCCATGTGGCAGGTGGGCGATGAAATGCTGAATCAGGGGAATATTGATAAAGCGATTCAGCTTTTTGAACAGGCCAAAAAAAAGGACGAGGCGGAAGGCGTTGTGGACGTGGACGGTTTGCTGACTCTGGGCAGTGCCTATGAGGCTGCAGACCGTCCGAAAGATGCTGCCGCCCTTTATGAACAGATTTATACCAATACACCGTCCCGCACAGAGGCTTATGTGAATCACATCAGAATCCTTGAAAACAGCCAGGATGAAAAGGACCTTGTAAAGGCCGCAGAGCTGATGAAAAAGGCTTACGAAAAAACGGGTGAAAAAACATTCCTGACGCAGCGGAACGACCTGCTGCCGGCCCCGCCGGAAGTCAATCTGACGGCCGCCTATTATGATACGAAGAAAACGCTGATTTTTACCCAGTATCAGGGGTATGATGTTTATTATACCTTCCGGGAGGATGCAGTGCTGCCGGACGAAGGAACAAAAGCGACTAAAGAAGGATATATGATGGATGAGGGGGTTTACAACCTCCGGGCTGTGGCGGTGAACGGCGAGCTGGTTTCGGATGAACTCAGGGGCACTTACAAGATTATTATGCCTTCTCCCCAGACACCCCGGGCGAACCTGGCACCGAATACATATAAATCCAGGCAGTCTGTCAAGCTCAAACCCGGCCTGGATGACATGAATGATACAAGCATTGTGATTTATTATACAGTGGACGGGTCCGCACCGGATTCGGACAGCCCTGTTTTCGATGGGGAACCGATTCAGCTGCCCAACGGATGGGTAACCTTGAAGGCGGTGGCTGTAAACCGCTATCATAAGCTCAGCAACACGCTTGAAATCAAATATAAAATCGAAGCGAATCCCAAGCCCAAAACATCCTTCACCCTTGAGGATACCGTGGACAGCCTGAAACTGATGACCACAACGCAGAACGAATTTTTCAAAAAATACGGGGAGGGAACCGCTGCCGGTGCTATCGAAATGGAAGGCATGGAGTCTGAGTGCAGGCGGTACGACTACTCCTGGGGGTATGCTGTGATGACCCTGAACAAAAGGACCTGGGTACTGGCCGCGATTTCCTTTCATGATGCGTCTCCGCTGACAGGGCCGCGGGAAACCCGGGCAGGCGATACGATGCAGTCAGTTGTTGAAAAGTTCAAGGACATGCAGCAGGTGGAAAGCAAGAGCGGAAACCGCGGGCTGTATTCCAACGGAGACGGGACAGGAAAGATCTGGGTTCAGGATAACGGCGAAAAGATTATTCGCTACAGCTGCCATATGGATACACATTGGATTCAGCTGGAATACCTGGTTAATAAATCCGGAACCGTCAGGAACATAGATTTCAGATACATTCCATGACACAACGGATGGGTTTGCGGGAAGGAAATCAGGGAGACGGCGGACCAAAAAGGGTACAGCCCATCTCCCGGAAATAACGGATTTTTTCCCGAAGGCTTTCTTCTGTGGCCTCAAAATGAACCGCCAGACAGGACAGGCAGAAGAAATGCTCCGCGCCCCGGTTGATCAGCTTTTTTGTCAGGGCAATTTCATCCGTCTCCAGCAGGCGGCCGCACTGAAAACAGACCGGCTGAGATGAGCCGGCCTGTTTTTTTTCGCAAAACGGATTATCCATTTTTCCGGACCAGCCGGCACAGGTAAAGTTTCATATCGTGACCGGGAACTTCCTGATTGAAATAGTCGCTTTTGCGCCCAAGGTTTTCCCCGGTGAAAACATCCTTCACGTCCAGGGCGAAGCCGGAAAGAACCGGAACGCCGAGATCCACCAGTTCGCAGTGAATGGTGCTTTTTGCTTCTGAAAGATTCAGGAAGGCCAGGGCAAATTCACCGTCAGAAAGATGACGGAAAATCGTGTAGGAAGAATCCGGGATTTCACGCCAGGGCATTTCGCCTTCCTTCGGGTCCGGATTGCCGGTGAAAATGGAGGTTTTGCGAATCAGATAGGGGGAACGGCATTCCTCATCCTGATTGATGCGCAGAAGATCCGGATGTTTCATAAGGGCTTCGTATTCCGGGGCAACGGAACGCAGATCTGCACCCATCATCAGGGGAACACCGCAAAGGCACCAGAGGGCAAACTGCATACGGTATTCTTCGTAAGTGCAGACCCTGCCGACTCCGACGTTGCCTTTGCCGCCCATGCCCACCGTCAGCATGTCCATATCGTTGAATGAGCCGGGGGCACTCATGCAAAGGTTATCCAGCTGGGATTTGAAAATTTCCGTAAAAGAACGATAGTTATCCATGATGTCTCCCGTGGAACGGTACATATGCGCTCCGACACTGCGCATCCATTTCCAGGGATCTTTCTGCCCCCAGTTGCAGGCGGAAAAGAGAATGTCACGGCCGGTGGATTTCAGAGCCATGGACATGGTCTGATATCTGGTGCGGCAATCTCCGGTTTGCGGGAAATTGCAGAAATCATATTTCAGGAAATCAACGCCCCAGGAAGCAAAGGTGGCGGCATCTATGTATTCATGATCATAACTGGAGGGATAGCCGGCACAGGTCATGACGCCGGCACAGGAATACATGCCGAACTTCAGCCCTTTGGAGTGGACATAATCGGACAGCGCTTTCATGCCGTATGGGAATTTGGCAGGATCCGGCACCAGAAGTCCGTTTTCGTCCCGATCCCTCAGAGACCAGCAGTCATCGATGACAAGATATTCATATCCTGCATCGCGATAACCACGATCCACCATAAAATCAGCCATTTCACGAATCAGACTGTCGGAAATTTTTTCTCCGAAGGTGTTCCAGGAATTCCAGCCCAGCGGGGGAAGGGATGCAAGCATACAATAAATCCTCCTGTTGTTTATTTTTCCGTCGCCCCGTTGAATCAGAACGGGGGATCAATTTCAAAAGCACGGCCGTTCAGGGCCGGAAGATCCGGAACATTGAGAACAAGCCTTGTGGCACAGAGCTTCAGGGAACGCGCTTTTTGCTGGTGATTGAATTCCCGGTCTCCGTAGAGATCATCCCCCAGCACGGGATGCCCCAGAGCAGCAAGATGGGCCCGGATCTGATGGGTGCGGCCGGTGAAGAGCCGGACCCGGAGCCTCGACACAGCCCCTGCGGACAGGGTTTCATATCCGGTCATAATAGGCCGGGCGCCCTGCACGGGATGATCGAAGATCCTGACTTTTGCCTTTTCGGCATCCTTCAGCAGAAAGCCTTCACAAACAGCGGAAGGCGGTTTCATAAACCCTCGGACAAGGCAGGTGTAGTACTTCTCAAGGGATCGTGAACGGAAGGCTTCCAGCAGAACGGTAAGGGAGGCGCTGTTCTTTGCAAACAGGCAGAGTCCGCAGGTCTTGTTGTCCAGCCGGTGACAGGGAGACGGAGCGAAAGCAGAAGGATTGTTTTTTTCCGTGTGCATACGGCAGAGATCCGTAAGGGACAACTGACCCGGAGCATCGCTTTCCACGCTGATCCCTGCAGGCTTATTGACCAGCAGGATATCCTCATCTTCATAGACTACGCGGAGAAGGTCTTCACTGTCTGTTCTGTCCGGAAGGTAAACGCAAAGGGACTGGCCGGCCCGCACCGGGGTATCCCGGCCGACACGTGCTCCGTCCAGCTTTACATCGCGGGAGGAAAAAAGTTTGCGAAAAACGCTTTCCTGCGTATCCGGAAGCAGATGACGCAAAAGCAGGGCAACTTTCATACCGTCCGCTTCAGGCGGAATTACAAATGACTTCAGCGGCATAAAACACCGACCTTACTGTACGCGGGAGGAAGAAAACCACAGCCAGCGCGGAATACGGCTGCTGAGATCCCGGAGGGCCTTGAGCATTTCTTCGGTAGGCAGGGAAACCAGCATGGAAGAAAGAACCTCCTGCATGTCCGTCAGCGGGACATCCTGTTTTGCAAGAATGATGAGGTCTTCCACCGCGTCCTCCGGAGTCAGTTCCGGCCGTACGGCATCCGTGATGGCAAAAAGCATCTGTTCATAAAGAGGAGATTCCAGATCGCTGATGCTGTCCGATGCCTCCTGCAGGGAAACGTCGTCCATCTGCCGGAATGCACAGGAAGCCGCAGAAAGGCTCCTCAGTGTTTTTTCAGGATCTGCAAGTCCGGGGTGAATCAGGACGAGCCGGCCGGATTCATCATAAACATAGTCACAGGCTGCGAAAAGCATCCGTTCGATCAGTTCGGGATGATTTTCCGCATAGGTTCCTTTCAGCAGTGACTGAAGATGCAGAACAGGACCCGAAGCCTGGGTGATCCCGGAAAGGTAAAGAGAATTGTCAATGCTTTCCTGAACCAGTTCAACGGCATCCCTGATTTTTTTATGGCCTTCCCGGGCAAGCAGCAGGAGCGCAGAGGCGCAAAGTTGATGGGGCATGTACAGAACCTGTCCGCTGTCCTCCCGACGGGTTCGGCACCAGAGACGGCGAACAAGACTGCGGGCGGGGATCAGTTCATCCCAGTCCTGAAGAGTCAGTTTGCCGCCGAAAAGCACCAGGCGAACCATCAGATCGTGCTCTTCCGGGGAAAGGAGCGCAAGCTCCGGGGCAAAAGAAGAGAGAACGCGGATCCGGAGCTGTTCGACCGTGTGCAGGGAAAACTCCTTTTTTTTCAGATCCTCCCTGGGAAAATACGAAAGAGCGTAAAAAGATTCAGCATCCTTGTCGGTACAGTCATTGTCAAAAAGGCAAAGGAAAGGAAGGCCTGCAAGATCCTTCTCGCAAGCCTCCAGCTGGTTGGCGCGCAGGACGCTCATCGTCTTGTCTGCCCAATGATAAGGACGGGTGTTTTCCTGTCTGAGCATCGGTTTCCTCACTTCACTTGATTCATGAAAGGAAACAGCGGAAAAATCAAAGCTTGGTGATCCATCCGTAAGGATCTTCCAGCCGCCCGTACTGAATACCGGTCAGGGTATCATACAGCTTTTGCGCTACCGGGCCGATTCCGCCGTCTCCAAGGGTAATTCTTTCATCTTCCATAGCCAGAACGCCTACCGGGCTGATCACGGCGGCAGTTCCGGTACCGAATGCCTCCGTCAGTTTTCCGGCCTTGGCATCGGCAAAGATTTCATGGACATCCAGCCGGGCTTCTTCGGCTTCGAACCCAAGCTGACGGGCTATTTTCAGCACGCTGTCCCGGGTGATACCGGGCAGAATGGATCCGTTCAGGCGGGGCGTCACGATTTTGTTGCCGTAAGCGAACATCATGTTCATGGAGCCGACTTCTTCAATGTATTTCTGATCCACACCGTCCAGCCACAGCACCTGGGAGAATCCTTTCTTTTCGGCAATGTCACCGGCAAGGATGGAAGCAGCATAGTTTCCCGCGCACTTTGTGAAGCCTACACCGCCACGAACCGCGCGGACATATTCATCTTCCACGTAAATGCTGACCGGCTTCAGGCCTTCCTTGTAATAGGCACCAACCGGGCTGAGAATGATAAAGAAGCAGTATTTCTTGGATGCATGAACGCCCAGGCCGACATCCGTGGAAATCATTGTCGGCCGAATGTAAAGGGAAGTACCTTCCTTATGGGGCACCCAGTCCGCATCAATACGGATGAGCTGTTTCAGGCCTTCCATTGCGGTTTCCTCGTCCAGAGCCGGCATGCACATACGCTGGGCGCTGCGGGTCATACGGGCCAGGTTGTCCCCGGCACGGAAAAGCTGAAGGCCCCCGTCTGCCCGGCGGTAGCACTTGCAGCCTTCAAAGATCGCCTGTCCGTAATGGAAAACCATGGCAGCGGGATCCATGGAAAAATCGCCGTAGGGGACGATCCGGGCGTTATGCCAGCCAAGGCCCAGTTCGTAATCCATCATAAACATATGATCGGTAAAAATCCGGCCGAAACCGAGCGCGGATTCATCCGCAGGTTTTGTTTTCGGATTTTTAGTAAGCGTTACTTTGATATCCAGCATAGGGAATCCCTTCCTCTCTAAGAAAAATGATAATTAATTATACGCCTCAGATGATAAAAATCCTGCTTTTTTCCTGTATCACATTTCATCCCGGATTTCTTCCAGGGTCAGCGGAATGGTAATCAGCGGAGCCCCGTCCAGGGCTTCTTCGGCCAGGACATCCCAGGGAAACAGATAGAAAACAGGGTTGCCGGTTTCATCCAGGTAAAAATCCTGATCGGGATTGAAGATCAGTTCCAGGTCTTCTTCCGGTAGTTCCGGATCAAAGGGAAGTCCGTGAGGATTGCGCCTGATTTCATTCCAGACCATGGAACGAACGGTTTCCGATACCTTTCCGGTTTGGCGGGTTTCAAGCCACTCGTCGTTTTCCCCGGTGCTAAGGATTCCGAGAAGATTTGGGAGGGAATAGAGAGAATTCGGCATGCCGTTGAACCGGGAAAAGGTATTACCCTCCCATTTTTCGGAGAAATCCGTCTGGTCATCGCTTTCCTGAATTTCGGTTACTGTGTGAATAAGGACGGAAAAATACTCATCATTGTTGCAGGTGACGGTGTAGGAAACCGTAACATCGACGTTCTGGCCGAGGGAAGCATAAAGGTCTGAAAGATTGGGAATGGTATTGTTGACCGTATCGGGAATCTGGTATTCATACCATGAGTTGATCCGATAGGCGGTCGGGTCCGACGGATCTGCGTGGGGATAGCGGTAGGTGTACCGGTATCGGCCGTCTGCGTCATCCGAGCCGTTGTAAAAAACCGTGATCGTGTCGGAATAATCGTCGGTCAGCGGCAGGGGATCTGCCAGGGACGCCGTCGGAAGAAGGAAAAAGACAAGAAGAATCGGAAGAAGAAGGATCCGTTTCACGGAAATCACCTCCCTTTGGGAATAAGGGTTTATTTGTCGTACTTGTAGCGGCCGTTCAAAAGCGGCATTCCGGAATAGGTGGAAGCGGCATCGGCATAAATCCGGCAATACTTGCCGATTTCCCATTTGTTTTTTGTGCAGTTTTCAACAACCACCGGCTGGGATTTTCCGTCCTCGCTGGTGTTGATCACCACCATTTGCGGTTTCTGCGAAACCTCGTACTGAACAATGCCCTTGACCACATAGACCTGGGAACGGGCGGAACGGACGGAAATATTGCTCAGGAGCTCGGAATAGCTTTCCGCAGAAAGAGGCCAGGCTTTGACGGTGTATTCGTCTGCCGGCGGACAGTAATACACAACGTGATCCACCTGTGAAGGCTTTTTGCCCGGATAGGAGGCAACAATGCTGATGGTGTTGTTGCCGATTTTGTCAAAGATTGCATAAAAGGAGAATTTTCCCGTGGTGTCAAGATCCGTAATGTTCAGATCCGAATAGGGGGTCAGCACCTCTACATAGGCTCCGGGCAGCGTGGTGGCGGTTACCCTCATATTTTTTTTATCTGTCGTTCCGTAGGTGTTGACAGACAGATCCAGGGGAATATCCTGACGGGCGCGGTAGTAGACCACCTTGACGGTGCTGTCGCGACAGTACTGAGCCCGCACCACAATGGTAAATTCATTGTCCCCGATGGGCTGAATGGTTGCATTGTAAGTCATTTCACCGGTTTTCGAAGATACGGTATCACTGTAATCCTTTCCGTTGACGGTAACGTGCGAACCGGGGCGGACCGCAATTTTGATTGCGGCCATGCTGGTGGAAACCGTTGTGCGGGTTGTTTCGGGAGAAATAAGCTCCACCGGACTCGGGGGAATGGAAATGGTATAGGTGATCGGGTTCATGGGAGTCTGGCGTCCGGTGGAGGATTTGAGGAAAGGCGTCAGGGTAACATTCATCGTTTCATCCAGTGAACCCTCCAGATTGTCATACCAGATATGGTCCGGAATCTCAATGGTTGCAAAGCCTTCGCTGACCACATAACTGGCATGCAGTTCACTGACGTAAATGGTGCTTCCGTCCGTTCCGGGAATCAGAATCGTATGCGCGGCCAGATCGTTCAGCACGCCGGTGGAAACCACCACTCCCGGCGCGTTTTCCGGAACGCGTCCCGGATGATCCACAAAGAAATAACGGTATGCAAAGAAACCGCCGCCGAAAAAGAGAGCTGCGCACAGGATTCCGATGAGAATGCGGGGGAAAAGGCGGTGACGTTTGGGAAGGAAACGGCTGGTACGGCGCGGAAGCAACTCTTCCCGGGTGCGGACGGAATCAGGAATCAGGGGATCATAGACTCGGGATTCCACGAAGGCGCCGTTTTCATCCATAAAGCGGACACGGGAACGGATTTCGGATTCACGTCTGGCACGGAGTCCGGATTCGGATTCCTGCCGAAGAACGACCTTTCTTCCGACAGGAGGCTGATCCGGGTCCGTTTGATCCAGAATCTGAGAGGCAGATTCCGTTTCACGGCTTTCAGACCGGAGACGTTCCTGCAGGGCAGCGCCGCGCTTTTTGCGTTTTTTCAGATCCTGCATTTCCCCGGCAAGGGCATCCCTGGGCTCAGGTGTCTGATCTGTCTGGCCGAATTCATCGGCACGGAGATAAGTAGTGGAAGATCCCTCGTCGCGCAGGGAATCCTTCCATGCATAACGGGAAGCTTCGTCAATGTTCAGCGGAGAACCGCAGCGTACGCAGTGCGGCTGGGAGGCACGGTTCCATAAACCGCATTCCGGACATTTCATATCTTGCCACTCCTGTCAGTTATCATCGTCCACGACAACAAAATCCATATCGCGGACGAGGGTGGTGTGATCGAGGAATTCAAGATATTTGCTGCGGGTGGAAGCCCAGTTGATTTCCAGGGCGGACATGCTTGCAAAGTTGATGGAGCGGACATCCTCCTGGGCGGGCACCCTGAATTCCTCAATGGTGCAGTCACGAAGGTCATAGGCAATGGCGGCGGCATCCGTCATTTCCTTCAGGGACATATTGGTGGTGTCGTTGTGTTGCATAATGCTGTTGGCAAGATCGTTGGCCTGATCCAGGGTAAACTTGCGGCAATGATCCGCCAGGGCGCTCAGCACATTCCGGACCCGCTGGGTACGCATGAAATCCGTGTCGCCCCGGCTGGATTTCCGAATACGCATATAAAGCAGCGCGGAATGGCCGGACATATGATAGGTACCGACCGGAGCCCGGGCGTTTTTATAGACATCAGCTCCGGTCATAACCGCCAGACGCCCGTGATCATAGGAATACCAGCCTTTTTCGGAGGTTCCGTCCGGCAGGGTGATTTTCATGCTGCCGTTTTTTTCAAAGGTGGCTGTGGCATCTCCGGAACCGGGGAAGGAAACACTTCGGGCAACTTTTCCGTTTCCGGATTCCTGGAAGGCTGACGCAGGAAAGGAAAACTCCAGCTTCTGTCCTTTTGAGGTTTCATAGGAAAGGGTAAGGGGATCCCCATAAAGAGAATAGTAGCCTTCTGACTTAATGACGGAATGACGGGGAACGGCATAACGGGAGAGATAGCCGATTTCATCCCGTGTCAGTTCGATTTCGACACCGTCCAGGCTGGGAAGGTCAATAATGTCCTGAATCTGGGAGAAATTGAAAAGAATGTATTTTTCGATTTTGATTCCAAGATGCTGGCTGATGAGCCGGCAGAGGGCTTCCGGACCGTAATCGTTGTATACGTAATTGATGCGGCCGAAGGACTGCTTTTCGGGCGTGGTATCCGGCTTGAGAATGATCGCATCCCGGACGATGGAACACAGCATGATCCGCCGCGCTGCGGTATCCAGCGTCAGGATAACCATGCCGTCCGTGTTGCCGAAGAAATCCCGGCGATGGCCCTCTTCATCGGTGGGCGGGGCAATTCCTTCCGGACGGGGCCTGGAGCGCCATTGATCAATGCACAGAAGAAGATAGTGATGCTGCCCGAGGCCGTTGTTTCCCAGTTCTTCCCAGGGAATTACGCTGATTTCTTCAGGAATGCGGACCAGCGGAACATCCGCATCGGCCCAGCCCTTTTCCGCGCCGGCGCAGGAGAAAGGCAAGAGAAGAGCGAACAGCAGACAGAGTAATTTACGGAACAGGTGCAACACCGAACATCTCCTTCGCAATGCATAATGGAAAGATATTTTATTATACTATAAATATGTTTAAAACGGAAATGTAAATTTGATTTTGAGGAAAAGGATGGTATAATCCCATGGTAAAAGAATATTTTCAGGAGCATGAAGAATCATGGATTACAATGTTCTGATTATCGGAGCGGGACCGGGCGGGATTTTCACCGCCTATGAGCTGACACACCGGGCAGGACGTCCGCTGAAAACAGCTGTATTTGAACTGGGAAATCCTCTGAACCGGCGCAAGTGTCCGATCGACGGTGAAAAGATCAGGAGCTGCGTTCGCTGCAAAACCTGTTCCATTATGAGCGGGTTCGGCGGGGCCGGTGCTTTTTCTGACGGAAAATACAATATTACCAATGATTTCGGCGGCAGCCTTCATGAACATGTCGGAAAGGCCCGCGCGCTTGAACTGATGCGCTACGTGGACGAAATAAACCTTAAATACGGCGGGGAAGGCACAAAGCTTTATTCAACCGCCAACAGCGCGATCAAGCAGATGTGCCTGCAGCACGGCCTTCATCTTCTGGATGCTCAGGTCCGGCATCTGGGAACGGATATCAATTACATTGTCCTTGAAAACCTGTTCAACGATCTGAAGGAAAAAGTTGAATTCCGGTTTGATACTCCTGTGGACAGGGTGGAACGTATTGAGGGCGGATACCGTGTATTTCTGGAAGACGGAACATCCGTGACGGCGGAAAACTGTGTGATCTCCGTTGGACGCAGCGGAAGCAAATGGATGGAAGGAATCTGCCGGAACATGGGGATTCCAACAAAAAGCAACCGGGTCGATATCGGGGTCCGGGTGGAACTGCCGGCAGAAGTATTCCGCCATCTGACCGATGAGCTGTACGAAAGCAAAATCGTTTACCGAACGGAAAAATTTGAGGATCTGGTGCGCACTTTCTGCATGAATCCTCACGGTGCGGTTGTCAGTGAGAACACCAACGGAATTGTGACGGTGAACGGACACAGCTTTGAGGATCCGTCCCGTCATACGGAGAACACGAATTTTGCCCTGCTGGTGAGCAAGCATTTCAGCGAACCGTTCAAGGATTCAAACGGTTACGGTGAGAGCATTGCACGGCTCAGCAACATGCTGGGAGGCGGTGTCATTGTACAGAGGTTCGGGGATCTGGTAAGGGGAAGAAGAAGCACACCCGGACGGATTGCCGATTCCTTTGTGACACCGACGCTTTCTGCTACTCCGGGGGATCTGAGCCTGGTGATTCCGAAAAGGATTCTGGACGGTATCATTGAAATGATCTATGCTCTGGACAAAATTGCGCCAGGCACAGCGAACGATGATACGCTGCTGTACGGTGTTGAGGTCAAGTTTTACAACATGGAAGTGGAACTGGATGAGAACCTGCAAACCCAGTATCCTGGGCTGTATGTGATCGGCGACGGAAGCGGCGTGACCCACAGCCTGAGCCATGCCAGCGCCAGCGGAGTGCATGTGGCGAGACAGATTCTTTCGAAATAGTCTCAGCGGACGGTAACCACTTTCCGCGTCAGGAACCATGAATCCGGCAATCCGCAGATCTGACTCCAGACACGCCAGGCTTCAAGATCGGCAGGGCATGCGGAAGAACACCAGTTTGTCATATCGGATATCTGAACCGGGCCCTTCTTCCAGATACCATTCAGAGAAGGGCTTTTTCTGATGCCCAGAAGAAGTGCGGAGGCAGGAAGCGGCAGGGAGGAAAGCTGTTTGGCTGTGATGTGAAGCAGGGCAGAAGTGCATATCCGGCTGATCCGGGAGGACGAATAACGCCGGCCGGTCAGCAGCGAGATCAGTTTCTCCCGGGAATTTGCCCGGGCAGCAGCTTTCAGCAGGGCATTTTCCAGCCCTTCGGAACAATCCGGAAGCGCAGCGGCTTCCGTCGGCGTCATGGAACGAAGCCTGGAAAGAAGAAGGGCGTCCAGGCAGGCTGAATCCGGGATGTATCCGGAAAGAAAAACAGATTGCACCGCCTTGCGGGACGGAACAGGAAGGGCCTCCAGGGCATTTCCCCAGGCACCGCGACGAAAGGCGCTGCGCAGGGCGGATGCTGAAGGAGCTTCCGGATCAACCCGGTCCGAATGATAGGCGCCGCTTCGGGATACCGGAACGGGAACCAGGGACAGGCTGAGCCTGCGAAGAGCCCGAAGATAGCATACAGCCAGAATGTTATTGGGATGTTCCAGAACTGAACCGCTTTCGGGAAAACATCTGTTCACAGCCGCTGAAAGGGCGGCAGGATAACCGAAGCCCTCCCGAAGATGGGCGTGAAGGGATTCGTTCAGGGTGGAAGACGGGTTTTCCAGCAGATCTGCGGTGCGCTGAAGCAGGGACAGGTCGGCATTTTCGGCGCCGAAGGCCAAATGGGTTGCCCCAAGGGAAGCGAGAAGGGAAACCGCCCCAAGAGCATAATGCTCCGCATCCCGGACCGTCCAGCACACCGGCAGGGAAAAAACCGCATCCGCCCCGGCTGCAAGCGCGCATTCCGCGCGCAGGAAGGGGGACAGCAGCGCCGGTTCTCCGCGCTGCTTGAAAGGACCGGAAAGCGCTACCAGCACCGCGGACGGAAGGATCGTTTCAACGGCGGTCCGCAGATGGCGCAGATGTCCGTTGTGGAACGGATCATACTCCGCAATGATTCCGAGAACGGACATGGAACCTCCTTTCCTCCGCAACGGCTGAAGAATGAAGCCGCGGGGATACGCATTTTTGCAGCCGGAATGACCGTGCAGATGCATTTTGTCTGAGTGTAGCATGAAGGGTAAAGATTTTCAATCAATCGTCTTTCTTTTCCGGGGAAAAGCGTGTATAATAAATTTTACCTATGAATGCAAAGGAGAGTTTGAAATGAAAATTCTGGTTGTAAACGCGGGTTCTTCCTCCCTGAAATATCAGCTGATTGACATGGACGGCGAGAAGGAACTGGCAAAAGGCCTGGTGGAGCGTATCGGAATCGAAGGAAGCCGCCTGAAACACAGTGCAGGAGAAAAGAAAACCGAGATTGCACAGGAGATTCCGGATCATGAAGCCGCCGCCCAGCTGATGCTGAAAATTCTGCAGGATCCTGAATACGGCGTGATCAAAAGCACGGATGAAATCGGTGCGGTTGGCCATCGGGTGCTGCACGGAGGCAGCGCGTTTACGGCTTCCGTTATAGTCAATGAGGCTGCAAAACAGGCCATTCGCGACTGCTTCCCCCTGGGACCGCTTCACAATCCGGCGAACCTGATGGGAATCGAAGCCTGCGAAAAGGTTATGAAAGGAACGCCCCAGGTGGCTGTGTTTGATACAGCGTTCCATCAGACAATGCCTCCGAAAGCTTATATGTACGGCGTTCCCAAAATGTACGAGGAAAAGCTGCATGTACGCCGCTACGGCTTTCACGGCACCAGCCATCGCTATGTGAGCCGCCGGGTATGCGAATTCCTGGGAATCAGTCCGGAAGGCAAAAAGATCATTATCTGCCACCTGGGGAACGGAAGCAGCCTCAGCGCCGTTATGGACGGAAAGTGCCAGGATACTTCCATGGGCCTGACGCCTCTTGAAGGACTGCTGATGGGAACCCGGTGCGGCAGCTGCGATCCTGCGGTGGTACAGTTTATTGCCAATAATCCCCTGAAGGAAGACGGAACACCTCTGGGACATGCCATCAGCGTGGATGAAGTGCTGACGATGATGAACAAAAAGAGCGGACTGCTGGGCATCAGCGGAAAGAGCAGCGACTGCCGGGATATCGACGATCTGGCGGATGCCGGAGATCCGGATGCTTCACTTGCCCGGGAAATGCTGATTTACGGAATCAAGAAATATATCGGTTCTTACGCGGCCGCCATGGGTGGTGTGGATATTATCGTGTTTACCGCCGGAATCGGGGAAAACAATGCGTATCTGAGAGAACGCGTGATTGACGGCCTCGGATTCATGGGCGCAAAAATCGATCCGGAAAAAAACAAGACCCGCAGCGAGGCTGTGATTTCTGCAGATGACAGCCGGGTGACCGTGTGTGTCATCCCGACAAACGAAGAAATCATGATTGCCCGGGACACGCTGGATCTGGTTACCACCGGAAAAGTCCG
Organism: Clostridia bacterium; assembly: GCA_017526525.1. GTDB lineage: Bacteria > Bacillota > Clostridia > Christensenellales > Aristaeellaceae > Aristaeella. Next base: position 92,528 of record JAFXRG010000019.1, read on the forward strand.
GGACAACTGAACAGAATGCCGAAAAGGGTTAAAAAGATTGTTGACAAACGATTTGGAAACATTTATAATGTCAAACGGTCACTTTTGAGGTGAGGACATGAAGCTTGATGTAGCAGATGCTTTATCTCATCCCGGTCAGGAGTATCTTTTTTCCGGAACGCAGGCCATTGCGGATCAGGAAATTTCCGGGGACATCGTCCGGCTGGATGATTGTCAGACGGAAGGATGCTTTATGGCAGATGAAGAAGGAAACATTGCGGTAAAAGGCAAGCTCAGGACTGTTGCCCATGCCCCGTGCGCCAATTGTCTCGAAGAAGCAACGGCTGAAGTTGAAAATGACTTCGACGAAGTGTTTCTGCGAAACGGCGATCCCGAGGATGATGAAATCTTTGCCTATGAAGGGCATGAGGTTTCCCTGGACAAACTGGTTATGTCATACGCCGTCATGGCTCTGCCAATCCGATTTCTTTGCAGAAAGGATTGTCCGGGCTTTGAATACAGGGACCCGGATGCAATCCGATCTGAACCGGGAATTCAGTTTCCGTTTGCAGGATTGCAGCAAATGCTCGATAACAATGAGGAGGTGTGAATCATGGCTGTTCCGAAGGGGAAAATATCTAAGGCTCGCAAACACAGCCGCCGCGCCAACTGGAAGCTGGCTCTGCCGGGGATCAGTGAATGCCCTCAGTGCCATCAGATGAAGCTGGCTCATCGCGTGTGCAAGCATTGCGGTTACTATAAGGGCGTCCAGGTCGTCAATATGGACGAAGAAAAGAACGCCTGATTGTCGACTGCTTTTTTACACCGGGACTTTTTGCAGCTCCGCCCATCAGGGTCGGAGCTGTTTGCGTTCACAGAAGGAGGGACTTGACATGGAAAAGAAAATGACCGGCGCCGACATGGAAACCAGATTTAATCCGCAGGCAATTGAAGCCGATCTCTATAAGGCGTGGGAAGAAGCCGGCGCTTTCACCGCCCATCGGCAGGAAGGGAAAAAGCCTTTCACCATCGTCATGCCGCCGCCCAACATTACCGGACAGCTGCATATGGGCCATGCCATGGACTGTGTTCTTCAGGATGCTCCGATCCGGTATCACCGGATGAAGGGGGATCCTACCCTTTGGCTGCCGGGTACGGATCATGCCGCCATTGCAACGGAAGTCAGGATTGTGGATGCCATGCGGAAGGAAGGGCTGACCAAAAAGGACATCGGGCGTGAAGCTTTTCTGGAACGTGCCTGGAACTGGAAAAAAGAGTACGGCGGACGCATTGTGCATCAGCAGCGCAAAATGGGGATCAGCTGTGACTGGAGCCGGGAACGCTTTACCATGGATGAAGGCTGCAGCCGCGCGGTTCGCGAAGTGTTTGTCAGCCTGTATGAAAAAGGCCTTATTTACCGCGGAAACCGTATGATCAACTGGTGTCCTGCCTGCCGCAGCGCACTGAGTGACGCGGAAGTGGTGTATAAGGAACAGGCCAGCCATCTGTGGTATATCCGCTATCCGGGTGCTGACGGAAGTGAAGGTGTCGTGGTGGCCACAACCCGGCCCGAAACCATGCTGGGCGACACCGGCGTGGCGGTGAATCCTTCCGATGAACGATATACGGAAATCGTGGGCAGGAAGGTTATTTTGCCCATTGTGAACAAAGAAATCCCGGTTGTTGCGGACAACTACGTGGAAAAAGAGTTCGGTACCGGTGCTGTCAAAATGACGCCGGCACATGACCCGAACGATTATGAAGTGGCACAGCGGCACAACCTGGAGATCATTAATGTAACCAATGATGACGGCACTATGAATGAAAACGCCGGGCGGTTTGCGGGGATGGATCCGATGGCATGCCGGAAGGCTGTGGTGGAAGAGCTTGAAAAGCTGGGTCTGCTGGTGAAAATTGAAGATTACAGTCATAATGTGGGATTCTGTTACAGACATGAATCCACGCCGGTGGAGCCAAGGCTGAGCGAACAGTGGTTTGTCAAAATGAAGACGCTGGCGGAACCGGCTATTGCGGCGGTAAGGGAAGGAAAAACCAGGTTTGTTCCGGACCGATTCAGCAAACTTTACTTCAACTGGATGGAAAACATCCGTGACTGGTGCATCAGCCGTCAGCTTTGGTGGGGACACCGGATTCCTGTATGGTATTGTGACGACTGCGGCGAGATGACCGTAAGCCGGGAAGACCCGGCCGTGTGCCCGAAGTGCGGCGGAAAGCTTCACCAGGATGAAGATGTGCTGGACACCTGGTTCTCCTCCGCGCTGTGGCCTTTCTCAACCCTCGGATGGCCGGACAATACAGAGGATCTGAAGTATTTCTATCCGACCAATATGCTGGTAACCGGCTATGATATTATCACGTTCTGGGTCTCCCGGATGATGGTTGCCGGCATCGAAAACATGGGGGAGGCACCCTTTGAAACAGTACTGATCCATGGTCTTGTAAGGGACGAGCAGGGCCGGAAGATGTCCAAATCCCTGGGCAATGGCGTGGATCCGCTGGAAGTTATTGATGAATACGGCGCAGACGCGCTTCGCTTCAGTCTTGTTATGGGAGTCAGCCCCGGAAATGATACCCGCTACAGCCGGGATAAGGTTGAGGCAGCACGTAATTTTGCCAACAAGGTTTGGAATGCCAGCCGTTTCGTGCTGATGAATGTAAACGAACGGAAAGACTTTGAAACCGGGAAGCTTGAAACGGCAGACAAGTGGATTCTCAGCAGGCTGCAGGAAGCCATCCGGGACGTGTCCGACCATATGGAGGACGGCGATTTCGGACTGGCTGCCACAAAGATTTATGATTTTGCCTGGAGTGAATTCTGCGACTGGTATATTGAGCTGAGCAAAAGCAGGCTGCTGGGTGAGGACGGGGAAAGCAAGGAAACCGTAAAAGCCGTTCTTCTGTATGTGCTTGAGAATCTGCTGAAGCTGCTTCATCCCTTTATGCCGTTCCTGACGGAGCAGGTCTATAAGTATCTTCCCGGAACGGAAGGATTCCTGATGCTGCAGAAATGGCCTGAAATCCGGAAGGATTTTGCCTTCGGCGAGGACGAGCAGAAGATGCAGGGAATCATGGAAATTATCCGTACGGTACGGAATCTGCGAAGCGAAATGAATGTGGCGCCCTCCAAACGCACGCATCTGGTGCTGCTGCCGGCAGAAGGATGGGCGGAAACGCTGCAGGGAGGCGAAGGATACTTCCGCAGACTGGCTGGAGCCTCCGAAAGCAGGCTGATCAGCAATCGCAATGAAGTGACCGAAAAAACGGTATCTGCCGTTACTGCGGCAGGCGAGCTGTTTATTCCGCTGGGTGAACTTGTGGATTTTGAAAAAGAAATTGCCCGGATGGAAAAAGAACTGGAGAATCTTCAGAAAGAAATGAACCGGTCCAAAGGCATGCTGAACAATCAGGGATTTATTGCCAAGGCGCCGGCTCAGCTGGTTCAGCAGGAAAGGGACAAGCTGGAGGCTGCTCAGGCTAAGGCGAAGGCCCTGGAAAACAGAATCGCTGAACTGAAGGAAAGCATCTGAAGCAAACGGAAAGCATAACCGGTCATCCTGGCGAAGGGGAGAAGGGTCATTCATTTCTCCGCTTCGTTCAGGATGACCCGTTTTTGAAAGCGGAAAGAGAGCATTATGGAATTTCAGCATACGCCGGTACTGCTGCAGGAAGTTCTGTACTGGATGGACGTTCGGGAAAACGGCGTCTACTGTGACGGAACCCTGGGCGGAGGCGGACACAGCGAAGCAATTCTGAAGGCTTCGGGAGGTACCGCTGTCCTGTACGGCATTGACAGAGACGAAACAGCAATCGCGGCAGCTACCGAACGGCTGCAGCGTTTTCCGGGATTCCACGCCCTTCCGGGTAATTTCCACGATGGAAAAAAACTGCTGGAAGAAGCAGGCGCCGGGCCTTTGGATGGAGTGCTGCTGGACCTGGGCGTCAGCAGCCCGCAGCTTGATACGCCGGAGCGGGGGTTCAGCTATCACACGGATGCACCTCTGGACATGCGGATGGACAGAAGCAAGGGCATGACGGCAGCGGAATTTCTGAACCATGCGGATGAAAAGGAAATTATACGGGTGCTGAGAGACTGGGGCGAGGAAAAATGGGCGGTCCGGATTGCATCCATGATCTGCGAACATCGGAAATCCAAACCGCTGGAAACCACTTTTGATCTGGTTTCCGCCGTGGATGCAGCCATTCCGAAGGCAGTCCGGCGAAAAGACGACGGGCATCCGGCCCGGCGAACCTTTCAGGCTGTCCGGATTGAGGTGAATGACGAACTGGCTCCGCTGCAGCAGGCGCTCAAAGATTTTGTAGACTGTCTGAAACCCGGCGGAAGGATCTGTGTGATTACCTTTCACAGCCTGGAGGACCGCATTGTGAAGAAAGCTTTCAAAACGCTTGAAAATCCATGCATCTGTCCTCCGAAGGCGCCAATCTGCACATGCGGACGAAAACCCAGCCTGAAGGTGCTGGGAGGAGGCGTGATTGTCCCTTCCGGGGAAGAAACGGAACGGAATCCGAGAGCCCGCAGTGCCAAGCTTCGTGTGGCTCAAAAAATCATGGAGGGCTGAGAAATGCCGACACTCTACGTGATTGCTACTCCGATCGGCAACCTGAAGGATCTTTCGCCCCGTGCGGTTGAAACGATGAGGAATGCCGGACTGATTATTGCGGAAGATACCCGGGTGACCATGAAGCTTTGTCAGGTCTTTGATTTTCATGTTCCCCTGATCAGCTGCCACCGGCATAACGAAGAAAGCAAAGCGGAAATACTGGCATCGAAGATCGTATCAGAAAACCTGGATGCGGCGCTTGTTACGGATGCAGGTACTCCGTGCATCTCTGACCCGGGAAATGAGGTCGTGCGCGCATGTATTGCTGCAGGCATTCGGGTCATCCCGATTCCCGGATGCTGTGCCGGGATTGCGGCGGTTTCCGTCAGCGGATTTGATGCAAGGGAATTTGCATTTTACGGATTCTTACCCCGGGAAAGGAAAGACTTGCGCACCAAGCTGGAAGAGATCATGAACGGGCCTGCTGTAGCCATTTTGCACGAATCCCCTTTCAGGATAGCCGAATTGACGCAAGGTGTGGAGGAAGTATTTCCTGAAGCAAAAATGACCGTTTGCTGCGATTTAACCAAAATACATGAAAAAACGATTTACGGAAATCCTTCCGAGATCCTTGCGGCACTGAAAGCCAACGAAAAATCCGAAAAAGGCGAGTACTGTGTCGTGTTGGATCTTCACGGCGTTCCGCCCAGGGAAATAAAAGAAGAAATCAGTCTTTCCATGGAGGCGAAGATGATTGAGATAATGAAAGAAGGGAAAAACCTGAGGGAGGCGCAGGAGGCGCTGATAGAAAAAGGCGAGAAAAAGAACGCTGTCAAACAGGCCGCGATTACCCTGAAACAGTTGTTCAGTGAAATATGAAGGCCGCCGGCGGTGCCGGCGGCCTTCTCAGTTATACATTCCAGATTTCCTTTGCATATTGACGGATCGTTCGGTCGGAAGAGAATTTTCCGGCGTGGGAAATGTTCATCAGGCATTTCCGGGCGAACGCTTCGCTGCCGGAGCCGGCATCACGGATTGCCTGAAGCTTTGTTTCGTAATAGCTTTCAAAATCCTTCATGACATAGTAATGGTCGGGCTTATGCCAGGAGGCTCCTTTCAGGATTGCATCATGAAGCTCGCGGAAAGCGCCATCCTCATCCGGGAAGGTCCCGTCTGTCAGGGTATCCAGGACACGGCGGAGCAGGGGATTGCTCTTGTAAATTGCAACGGGATCATAGGTATCCTTGATTTTTTCCAGCTCTTCCACGGTGGCACCGAAAATATAATTGTTTTCCAGGCCGGCTTCTTCCACAATTTCCACATTTGCTCCGTCAAAGGTTCCCAGCGTAACGGCACCGTTCAGCATCAGCTTCATGTTTCCGGTTCCGGAAGCTTCCGTGCCGGCAGGGGATATCTGCTCAGAAATATCAGCGGCAGGAATGATTTTCTCCGCCCAGGAGCAGTTGTAATTCCGGACGAATACGACTTTCAGACGGTCTTTGGTTTCCGGATCGTTATTCACCAGATCCGCAATCATATTGATCCAGTGGATCACTGCCTTTGCCCGGTCGTAACCCGGGGCTGCTTTGGCGCCGAAAATGAAGGCGACAGGCGGGAGATCTTTCAGGATGCCGCTTTTCAGCTGATCATAGAGCGCCAGGATGCTCAGAGCGTTCATAAACTGACGTTTGTATTCATGCAGACGTTTGACCTGTACGTCAAAGACCATGGAAGGATCCAGGATAACGCCTTCGCGTTTCGCGATTTCCGCGCACAGCTGCTGCTTCTTCGTTGTTTTGACAGCCATAAATTCTTTGCAAAGCCTGGGATCGATCAATGGATCAAGATTTTTCAGCCGGTCCAGATCCGTGATAAAGCCGGAACCGATTTTGCTTTCGATAAGATTGCAGAGCTCGGGATTGCAAAGACCGAGCCAGCGCCGCTGGGTAATGCCGTTGGTTTTGTTCTGGAACCGTTCCGGATAAAGTTTGTACCATTCGGAAAAAACGTCATTCTTCAGGATTTCTGTATGCAGGGCAGCAACGCCGTTGGTGGCATGGGTGCCGTAAACGGCCAGTTCAGCCATATGTACGCGGCCGTCAAGAATGATACAGAGGGAAGGAGAGATTTCTTTTCCGGCTTTTTTCATTTCTTTCCGGAATCTTGAATCAATTTTCCGGATCACAGGAACAATCGCGGGACATACCGACGAAAGAAGGGCAAGATCCCATTTCTCCAGTGCTTCCTGCATGACGGTATGGTTTGTATATGCGAAGGTATCGCGGGCGATTCTGAAAGCATCCTCAAAGGAAACTCCGTCGTCTCCCAGAAGGCGGATCAGTTCAGGAATTGCCATGGAGGGATGCGTATCATTCAGCTGGGCGGCGACTTCGGAAGCAAAGAAGGAATAATCGTTTCCGTGACGGCGCCGGTAGGAACGCAGAAGGTCCTGCATTGTGGCGGAAACCAATACATACTGCTGTTTTACCCGCAACTGACGGCCTTCCTTGCGGCTGTCGTTCGGATAGAGGAACTTGGTGATATCTTCTGCCTGGTTTTTGGAAGCGGAAGCCCTGGCATATTCCTGCTGGTTAAAAAGCGCAAAATCGATTTCACGAAGGCTTTCCGTTTGCCACAGACGGAGCGTTCCGATGTTTTTTGCACCGTATCCAACGACCGGCATATCATAGGGAACCGCAAGAACATCCCCGGTTTTCATGTGAACGATGACCGCTTCATCCTCCCGGCGGATAGACCATGGATCTCCGAACCGGGACCAGTCATCCGGTTCTTCACACTGACGGCCGTTCACAAAGGTTTGTTTGAAAAGACCAAAGCGGAAACGAAGACCGTATCCTGTCAGGGGAACGTTGCAGGTTACGGCACTGTCCAGGAAGCATGCAGCCAGCCGGCCCAGGCCGCCGTTACCGAAGGCATCGTCCTCCACGTCTTCCAGAACAGCAAGATCCACGCCTTTTTCCGCCAGCAGTTTTTTTGTTTCATCCAGAAGTCCCATGCAGTACAGGTTGTTGTAAACCAGGCGGCCGACCAGATACTCCATGGAAAGATAAGCGGCCTGGCGGCGGGAAAAGCGGGCATCTTCTTTTTTCTTCCATAATGGAGCAATGGCATCCATGGCGGCGCCTGAAATGGCATTGTGCAACTCGGGAACAGAAGCGTCTTTCCAGGTTTTGTGAGATTCCGTCATCAGACGCTGCGCTGCATCCTGCAGCAGTTGTTTTGCGTTCATCATTTTTTTTACCTCCTGTTGGTTTCTGCAATCAGCTTGTTGTATTTCATGGTCAGATCCAGCGAAAGGGAATCCGGTTTCATACGCCAGAGCCAGTTCCCTCCGATGGTTCCGGGAAGATTCATCCGGGCATGATCATCAAGATGCAGGATATCCTGCATGGGGATGATCACGGTATCGCAGGGACCTTCGAACAGACAGCGGATAAAGGAATCAGGCGCATCTTCCTTTTTCTCAAAATGCAGTGTTTTCCGGGCCAGGTCCATCGCATGGTCGGAAGCGGTTTCTGCCCATCCGAGCAGCGTGGAATTGTCATGGGTTCCGGTATAGGCCACCGTGTTCTGCTGATAATTGGCAGGGAAATGGGGGTTGGTTTCATCGCCGTCAAAGCCAAAAGTGAGGACTTTCATTCCCGGATAGCCACACCACTTCAGCAGCTTTTTGACACGGTCATTGACGCAGCCCAGATCTTCGGCAATAATCCGGATATCCGGTACTTCACGCTGAAGAACGCGGAAAAGATCCGAACCCGGACCGATGACCCACTTTCCTTTGCGGGCGTCCGGAAGGCCGTGTTTCACGGAATAGTAATTTGCGAAACCGACAAAGTGATCAATCCGTACCATATCAAATAACTGCGCCATATTTTTCATCCGGCTGACCCACCAGTCATAGTGACGGCGGCGAAGGCGACGCCAGCGGTATAAAGGATTTCCCCACAGCTGTCCGGTGGCAGAGAAGTAATCCGGCGGAACGCCGGCTACGCGTTTCGGAATTCGTTCTGAATTCAGCTGGAAAATTTCCGGCTGCGTCCAGGTGTCTGCAGAATCTTCCGCAACATAAATCGGCATATCTCCGAACAGAAGGATATTCCGCTGGTTGCAATACTCTTTGAGTGCCATCCACTGATGCCTGAAAATGAACTGGCAAAAAATATGGAAGTCAATCTCCTCAGCCAGCTGCTCCCGGTATTTCCGGAGCGCTTCCGGCTTCCGATAGATCACATCCCTGTCAGGCCAGGCAGAAAACATGATTCCGCCAAAATGCTCTTTCAATGCGGTAAAAAGAGCATAATCAAGTACCCACGGTTGATCCGCCCGGAACCGGTCCAGCTGATGCGATACTTTGGCGGAAGACTCACGGAAGCAACGGCGAAGGAGCATCATTTTATTTTTTCGCACTTCGTCAAAGTCAACCTTTTCAGGATCCTTCGGAGTAAACTCCTCATCATCTGAATAGGAAAGGAGTCCTTCATCCCGGAGGGCCTGACAGGAAATCAGCAACGGATTACCGGCAAAAACAGAAGAAGACTGATATGGACTCTCGCCGTACCCGGTAGGGCCGACGGGCAGCACCTGCCAGATGTGAAAACCGGAAGCCTGCAGGAAGTCTGCGAAAGCATATGCTTCCCGGCCGAGGCTTCCGATCCCTCCCGGCGAAGGAAGGGACGAGATATGCAAAAGGACACCGCTTGTTCGCATGGATCAGGACTCCTTTCGATTGATTTCCGAAGGGGCGGAAACAGAATCCCTGTTTCTCCAGACTGCCCTGACAACCATATGCCTGGGAGCAGCATTGTTCTCCATCATATCCTGTAAAAGGCTGACACTGCGGCGGGCAATTTCCTCCACTGGCTGTTCAATTGTCGTAAGCCGCGGTACGGTATACTTACCGAGGTCAATGCCGTCAAATCCAATCACACTGACATCCTCCGGCACGTTTTTCCCGAGATCTTTCAAAGCACGGATTGCTCCCACCGCGACAATATCGCTCATTGTAAAAAGTGCGGTGGTATGCGGGTGGCCGGAAAAATAGTCACGGGCAGCGGCATAACCGGCTTCCAGGGAAAAACGGCATTCCACATAGTCCCCGGGATCAAAGGAAAGACCCCGCTCGGTATAGCTTTCGCAAAAACCCTGAAAGCGCATGGCGAGAGAATCCTCCGCAATCGGATTGGAGCCGAAAACAGCTATTTTACGATGACCGAGAGAAAGAAGATAATCACCGATCTGCCGGCCCATGGCCCGATCATCTACGGATACGGAGGAAGCATTGGGCATGGCGGCGGCGCCTGCGTTCACGGTTGTAAAGACCACAGGGATTTCCAGACCGCGAATAGCGCTGACGCGCTCATCGATCAGGCTGCCGACAAAGATCATTCCCTTAATCCTGTTTTGCCGGGTCATGCGGAGAGCTGTTTCAAATTCGTCGGCTTGTTCGTCAATGTATTGCGTAACAAAATAATCCGGAAGGGAAGCGGCGTTTTCAAGTATGGACTCGGAGAGGGCGTTCAGAAAGGGATTTGAACGCCCGCGGATAATCAGGCCGATGACCTCGCTGGTTTGTTTGAGGCCGCGGGCATTCTGATTTCCGACGAAATGATGCTCTGCGATGATCCGCTCTACTTTATCCCGGGTGGCAGGGTTTACATCGGGACGGCGGTTCAGTACGCGGCTGACCGTTGTTACAGAAACATTTGCCAGTTTTGCGATATCTTTGATTGTTAAAACCTGCATGATACCGGTCTCCCTTTCGGAACAATTCCGGAAACGATATCGGTAACGTTTCCGGCAAGAGAATATCATAATTTCCCCATCCCGTCAATCTCGATTTATGCTTGTTTGGATAAAATCGGGAAATTGGGGGGAAGACGATGAAAAGACGGTGAAACGGGTATTCAGGAGGTTGATTTTTTAATAGATATTTCTTATAATAAGGAAAATAGGGCGTAAAGGAGGTGTGCTGACATGAAGCGGATATTGTCTTTGCTTTTGGTTTTCATCCTTTTCATGTCCGTACTGCCTTCCTCCGCCGAAGATTATGAAGAATTTGACGATGACGCAGAATATGAATTCGACGACGGTGATATGGAGTTTGACGACGATCTTGGCGAAACCACCGAAGAAGAATTCGAAAAATCCAAGGAAAACATGAGTGCCCTGTCCGGATACCATGATCTGGATTTTCTGGAAGACGGCGATTATGTTTATCAGCCGATGGAAGACAATGAATCCTGTCAGGCTATGCGCTACAAGGGTTTCGACGAGGACGCGGAAGTGCCGGAGAAGCTTGGCGGAATGACCGTTAAAAGCCTGTACCAGACCTTTTCCGACTGTACCATGGTTGAAACCGTGGATCTTCCGGAAACACTGGAATCCATCGAAAACATGGCGTTCTGGAAATGTATCAGCCTTACCCGGATTGAGATTCCGGAGGGTGTGACAAAAATCGGCAGGTGTTCCTTCGGCGGCTGTATCGGGCTTTCGGAAATTGTTCTTCCGGAAAGCCTGGAGATGGTGGATGAGCTTGTTTTTATCGGATGTGTTGAACTGAAGGAAATCACGTTCGGAAAGAACCTTAAATCCATCGGAACACAGGCATTTCACAGTTGTTCCCAGCTCGAGAAGGTACGGGTTCCCAAAGGAACGGAAATTGCTGAAGACGCCTTTGAGAATTGTCCCGCACTGGGCGAAATTGAATACTATGATCCGTAAAGGGATTACAGGAAAAGGCCGTTCCCGGAAGGAACGGCCTTTTCCTGTGCTTGTTTTTACTGAATAATCATTCTTCCGCAGGTTTCACATTCAACCAGGGCGCCGCCTTTGATCCGGGAAAGAACAGCGGAAGGAAGCGATGTGTTACAGCCGGAGCATTGGCCATAGGTAAGACGCGCCATAGGCGGTGAAATATGCTTCTTGATGGTGTTATATTCTTCAAGAAGATCCGGATCCACATCTGCGGAAAGCGCTTTGGCGCGTGCCCGCTGGGCATCCAGCTCTTCCTTTTTGCTCTGGGATTCTGCTTCATATTCTGATTTCAGTTGGTCAAAAGCCTTTTTGGCATTGGCGGCTTCCACACGGACAACATGCTGCTGCTTTTCATGTGCGGAAGATTCTTTGACAATGCGTGCGATTTCGGCTTCATATTGACGAATTGTATCCCGGCAGTGACTTACCTCGGTCATCAGTGCTTTTACATCTTCCGGCGTGGAAGGCGGATTGGCTTCAAAACGGTCTTTCAGGTTCTGAAGCTGAGATTCAGAATGGGCAACAGCCTGCTCGATGATGTCTTTTCTGTCAGCCATGGCGGTGATTTCTGCCTCGATCTGTTTATACTGTTTCTGTCGGTCCAGAATCAGATCACGGGTTTTTTCCAGCTTCTGGCGAACAGGTGAACGCCGGATTGCGTTGGCGATGGCATCAGCCTTGATATCTTCTGTCTGATAAGCCCATAATGCTTCAAAATTTGCCATACAGGAACCTCCTTCTGACAGGGAAAAACCGCCTGTCACGGCGTACGGGGAAATGAATACGCAGAAACTGCGGATACAAAAACCCGCACATTACATTCTACATGATTGAGGGAGTTTTGTAAAGCTTCGGCCAAAGCGGCGAGGCCCGGCTCCTCCGTGGCAAAATGGCCGCATTCCAGGGCTGCGATGCCCGCATCTGCCATAGCCAGCGCAAAATGATGCTTGATTTCACCGGAAACAAAAGCATCGCATCCGGATTCCCTGGCCTGGATCCATTCATCTCCGCCGCTTCCTGAACAAAGACCGACGCGTCGGATGATCCGATCCTCCGGAGCCATAATACGAACGGTGGTTTCAAGATTTGTTTCCAGCAGATCAGCAAAATCACGGACGGTCATCGGTTCAGGCAGGAAGCCGGAACGGAAGAAACCTTCGCCGGAAATTTCCACAAGTCCGCAAAGGGCTGCCAGCGTATCATTGATGCCGCCGGCGGCCTGATCAAGATTGGTATGGGCTGAAATCAGGCTGATGTTTTCGCGGGTGAGGCGGCGGATGAGCCGCCCCTCGTAAGTTTCATCCGTCAGGGAGCGAATGGCGGAAAACATCAGCGGATGATGAGTTACAATGAGTTCCGCGCCAAGGGCTGCCGCTTCATCGATGACAGGTTCGGTTACATCCAGGGCAAAAAGAATGCTGGTGACTTCCTGATTCGGAGAACCCACCAGGAGACCGGAATTGTCATATTCCATTTGGGTATCAAACGGCGCGACCGTCTGAATAAGATTGTAAATTGTCTGAACATTCATTTTTTTGCCTCCTTCTTACAAAAGCGTGGAAAGGAAAACGAAAAACACAACAGGCTTGGTTTTCAGCCGGCGGCTGGTGTACAAAATGAAATCAGATCCGGGAGGAAAGGAAACGGATATCCTGTCGCAGCTGTTCAATCTGATCCGGATCCGGATCCGTTGCCGAAAGCAGGCCCGCAAGGCGTTCGCTCAGAACTTCGGCACGGCGTTTCAGAAAAGGCTTAAGAACCGGTGATGAGGACGAAAAAAGAGGACCGCCAAGACGGATTTCCTGATCGGTGAGATCCTTTTTGCCGGGGATGGCACGAAGCACCAGATAGTATCGTCCTGCGGCAAAGCAGGGTTCCTCCTGTTCCAGAATGTACCCGATTTCCGGAAGCACTGCACGGATCAGATGCCAGTCTGTATGTGCAGAGAGGATCAGGGAGGCTCCCTGAAGACGGGAAACACCCGTGCGGAGTATATCACGAATGGTTCGTCCGCCCATTCCCATCACAGAAATCACATCGCATTTTTCGTGAACCGGTGAGAGACCGTCCCCCAGACGAAGAGATACTTTTTCCAGAAGGTTCAGGCGAATCATTTCCATTCGGGCATTATCCAATGCACCGGTGCTTATGTCTGTAAGAATCATATGCTGACAGCGGCCGCGCTGAAGCAGCGCGGCCGGCAGATGAGCATGATCAGTTCCGATATCCGCCGCCAGGCAGCAGGAACCATAAAGATCAAAAGCGAGGGAAAGACGGGGATCCAGATTTCTTTGCAGCATATTCTCAGTCCAGATAATCACGCAGCTTTTTGCTGCGGGAAGGATGGCGAAGCTTGCGGAGCGCTTTTGCTTCAATCTGACGAATACGCTCCCGGGTAACATTGAATTCTTTACCGACTTCCTCCAGCGTGCGCTGGTGGCCGTCATCCAGCCCGAAACGGAGGCGGAGAACTTTTTCTTCGCGGGGGGTAAGCGTATCCAGAACATCCATCAGCTGCTCTTTCATCAGGGTAAAGGACGCAGCTTCAGCAGGGGCAGGAGCATCATCGTCAGGAATAAAGTCTCCGAGATGGGAATCCTCTTCTTCGCCGATGGGCGTTTCCAGGGAAACCGGCTCCTGGGCAATCTTGATGATTTCACGCACCTTTGCCTCCGAAATCCCCATTTCGGCAGCGATTTCTTCCGGTGTGGGTTCACGGCCGTACTGCTGCAGAAGCTGACGGGAGACCCGGATCAGTTTGTTGATGGTTTCGACCATGTGGACCGGGATGCGGATTGTGCGGGCCTGGTCCGCAATCGCGCGGGTAATGGCCTGGCGAATCCACCAGGTGGCATAGGTGGAGAATTTGAAACCCTTCCTGTAATCAAACTTTTCAACAGCCTTGATCAGTCCGAGGTTGCCTTCCTGGATCAGATCCAGGAAAAGCATGCCGCGGCCTACATACCGTTTGGCGATGGAAACCACAAGGCGGAGATTCGCCTCAGCAAGCTTCTGCTTGGCTGTTTCATCGCCGGCTTCAAGCCGTTTGGCTATTTCGATTTCCTCTTCAGCGGTAAGAAGCGGAACTTTGCCGATCTCTTTCAGATACATCCGTACAGGATCGTCAATACTGATGCCTTCCGGAATAGACAGATCAATCGGTTCATTCGCGGATGCATCAAGGGATGCAGCGGCAGCAGCCACGTCGGCAGCCTGATCTTCGGAAATATGGATGGTATCAGATGTGTCATTGACAACGGTGACGCCATAGGCGTCCAGGGTTTCAAGAACGTGATCCAGCTGGTCCGAATCCATTTCCAGCTCCATCAGACGGTCCATGATTTCCTTATATGTCAGAGTTCCTTTGGATTTGCCGTATTCATACAGCTCATCCAGACGTTTCTGCTTGCTATCGGGTGAAAGGGTAGACAAGGGAATCCTCTCCTTTTCAATCGGCACGGAGCCGCAAACATCCCGGCATTCCGGGGAAAACAAAGTTTTTTATTGTTTCATTCTGTCCAGTTTCTGCTGAAGTTCCTGAGCTTCCCGGAGAAGGGAGATCATTGCAGGATCCCCGGGATCCATTGAGTTAATCTGCTGCATCAGAGCATCATACTGCTTCTGGCAGGCGGACCTGCGGATCCGGAGAAGGCACTGGGTTGCCATATCGATCAGCTGATCGGTATTTTCGGCAATGGGATACATCAGGATCCGGGTATACCGTGAACGGGTTTCGTCGTCCGGAGCCAGGTCCACCAGAGAGGACGGAGAAGCGCCGGAGACAAGAGCCGTATATAATGATTTCAACTCATCTTCCTCAAAATCCTTTTCTTCGACCATATCTTTCGGAATTTGTCCGGTGGCAAGGAGCCCCAGAAGAGTTTCCTGAGCGGACTGATCCGGTGAAGCATTTTTTCCTGGAACGGCATCCGGAAATGTTTTTTTCCTGGAAATCTGAGGAGAAGGCGGAACGGAATCCTGCGGTTTGGCCTTTTTGCGGGCATTATCTACCTGTTCCTTCAGAACATCATGGGGAAAACCGGTTTCCAGCATAAGGGTTTTCAGATAGGTTTCTTCTCCGACAGGATCCAGCGGGGCAAGAATAAAAGAGGCTTTGCGTATATAATTCATCTTTTCTTCATTCTTGGACAGATCAAAGGATTCCTTCAGACGAAGAAGCCGGTAGGAAACGGGTGAAAGGGCAGGAAGTGCTGCAAAACCCTCCGCGCCGTCCCGCCGGATGAATTCATCCGGATCCAGGCCATCCGGGAAATCCAGGACCCTGGCAGGAACATCTTCCTCCTCAAGGATATCGAGCCCCCGCAGAATGGCATGCTGACCCGCGGAATCCCCATCATATCCAAGATAGACCTCCGGGGCAAAACGGCGCAGGAGGCGGGCCTGTTCATTGGTGAGAGCTGTTCCGAGGGTGGCGCAGACACCTTCAACGCCAAACTGTGAAAGGCTGACGACATCCATATAGCCTTCCACCAGAATCACATGGTTCAGATGACGCTGCTGGCGAAGAAGATTTGCAGCGTATACCCCTTTTCGTTTATTGAAAACAAGTGTGTCCGATGTGTTGAGATACTTTGGCTGTTCTTTTCCCAGCGTCCGGCCCCCGAAGGCCAGGACGTTTTTATACATATCAATGATGGGGAAGATTGCACGATTTCGGAACATATCGAAATATCGGACTTTTTCTCCCTCTTTACCCGTAGGTTTGACCACTGTCAGGCCGACGCCGGAAAGCTCCTCAAGGGTGAATCCCTGAGAAAGAAGATGATCTGTAAGAGCAGACCACTGATCCGGTGCGGCGCCGAGACCGAATCTGCGAATCACGGAATCGGAAAGGCCGCGCCGCCGGAAATATGCCAGAACAGCGGAACCGCCGGGTTCAAAAAGCATTTCGTGATAATAACGGGCAGCTTCCCTGTTAGCCTGCAGATAACGCTCACGCCGGGTTCGCTTCAGTTCCCATTCGGCATCATTTACAAGTTCCGGCATGGGAATATGGGCCCGATCCGCGAGAATCTCCACAGCTTCGTGAAAACTGCACCGCTCGATATCCATAATAAAGCTGAAAACATTTCCGCCGGCTTTGCAGCCGAAACAGTAATACAGCTGCTGTTCGCCGTCTACGGAAAAAGAAGCGGTTTTTTCGCCGTGGAAGGGACAGAGCCCCCAGTATTTCCTGCCGGATTTTTTCAGCCCGACATAGCCGGAAATGATCTGCACAATATCTGAGCGGGAACGAAGCTCGTCCAGCCACATAGCAGGGTATCGGGATGCCATCAATGATCCACCTCAGCGTATACAGATAGGTAAAAAATCAGAAGGCCGGAAAGGAGGACGGTGCAAAGAGCGCGGTAAACTGCCGGGTTGCATAACGGTCTGTCATGCATGAAAGATAATCGCAGACACTGCGCTCGATGCCGTCCTGATAACCGATCATAACGAATTCTTCCGGCATTTCTCCCGGATGCTCGCAATAATACTCGAACAGATGGCGGAGAACATAATCGCAGCGTGCTTCTTCAGGATCTCTCCATTCGTTTCGGTAAACGCGTTCAAACATAAACTCACGCAGGCCGTTCATAGCGTTTTCCACCTTGGGGCTCATGGACAGATGCGGCTGACCTTCGCTGTGGGTTACCACATCCACAATCATGGTATTGATCCGCTCCCGGTGGGTGGAACCAAGAACCCTGATACAATCCGGCGGAATGGCATCCGCCCGGAGAATGCCGCTGCGAAGCGCGTCATCAAGATCGTGATTCAGGTAAGCGATCCGATCGGCTCTCCGGACACATTCCGCTTCCGGTGTTTCCGGCTGAAGCGATCCGGAATGTGTGAGAATACCGTGCCGGACCTCGCGGGTCAGATTCAGGCCGGATCCGCCGTTTTCAAGCTTTTCCACCACCCGGAGACTTTGCTCGTTATGGCGGAAACCTTCCGGAAGAAGGCCGTCCAGCGTTCTTTCTCCGATATGGCCGTAAGGAGTATGCCCGAGATCATGCCCGAGGGCAATCGCTTCTGTCAGATCTTCATTCAGGCGGAGAGAACGCGCAATGGTCCTGGCTACCTGGGAGACTTCCAGGGTATGGGTCAGCCGTGTTCTGTAATGATCCCCTTCAGGAGAAAGAAAAACCTGAGTTTTAAACTTCAGACGGCGAAAGGCCTTGCAATGAATAATCCGGTCCCGGTCCCGCTGATAAACTGTTCTGAGATTACAGGATGGTTCAGGTTTTTCACGTCCGGCTGATTCCGCTGCATGAGAGGCCCAGGGAGCCAGGAGCAGGTATTCCTGCTGTTCAAGACGCTGACGGACGTTCATGCCGGATTCCTCCTTATCAGGCAAATGCGGACACCTTCAAAGCATTATATACAACAAAAAGATCGGAAATCCTGCTTCCACGATCCTTGACAAGAGGAGGGATTCCGATAAAATGGGAAAGAAAGAAAAAGCAGGAGATTTTACATGGAATACAAAGAGAACCAAACAAAAAACGGATTTCGTGTTCTTCGCGCCGGATTCAGCCGGGATCCGGAAGGAAACACAGTGAAGATGGAGCATGTCAAAACCGGTGCCAGGCTTTTCTGGCTGGATAACAAAGCGGAAAACATGGTTTTTTCAATCACTTTCCGAACCCTGCCTGAGGATTCAACAGGGGTTTTTCATATTCTTGAGCACAGCGTGCTGTGCGGAAGCAAAAGATTTCCGATTAAAGAACCGTTTGTTGAACTGCTGAAAAGCAGCATGAATACTTTTTTGAACGCACTTACTTTTCCGGATATGACCATGTATCCGGTTTCCAGCAGAAACCCCAGGGACCTGATGAACCTTACGGAAATCTACCTTGATGCGGTCTTTGCGCCGAAGGTCCTGACGGACCTGAAACGTTTTTGCCAGGAAGGCTGGCATATTGACCGGGATGAAAGCGGAAATCCTGAATACCGAGGAGTCGTGTTCAATGAAATGAAAGGCTCCATGAGTGACACGGAAACGCTGATTGACAGGGAACTGGCCAGCATGCTTTTTCCGGATACTTCCTACGGGTTCAACAGCGGAGGAGATCCGGAGGCAATTACTGAACTGACATGGGATCGGTTCAGGGAAAAATATGATTCGTATTATCATCCGTCGAATGCGTTGGTTTACCTTGACGGCGCCGTCCCCATGGAACAGATGCTGCCGCTGCTGGACCGGTATTTTTCAGCATACGAAAAAAGGGACAATATTCCGGAATTTGCTTATCAGACCCCGAAGGCGTGCGAAAGAACCATCTGCTATGAACTGGGGCAGGAGGAAGATGAAAAAAACAAAGGATATCTTTCCATCGCGCGGATTACCGGCAGTTGGAAGGACCGGGCGCAGAATATGGCCAGGGCAATCCTCTGCGATGTGCTGACCGGAAGCAATGAATCCATTCTGAAAAGTGCTGCCCTGGAAAGGGAACTGGCCCAGGATCTTGAAATGGTTGTGGATGATACAGGGCTTCAAAGCTGGATTGCAATTCATGCGGAACATGTGACGGACGGCCGGGAAAAGGATATTTTCAGCCTGCTGCAGGAAACCGGAGAAAAGATTCTCCGGGACGGCCTGGAAAAGAAAGCCGTGGAAGCTTCCATGAACCGGGCTGTCTATCATCTGCGGGAGGAAGAGGAACCGCAGGGAATCGGGCGTTGCATACGCAGTATGGGCACTTGGCTTTACGGCGGCGAACCGGAGGAAGCTCTCGGAAGCCAGGAATTGATCAGCACGCTGAAGGAATATCTGAACAACGGTACTTTTGATCAGCTGGCTACAGATATGCTGCTGAATCATGAAAACCAGGTGACGCTGCGGGCTCTGCCATCCAGAACCCTTGGCGATGAAAAGCGGAAAAGGGAAACGGAAACGATTGCAGAAACCCTGGGGAAAATGTCGGAAAAAGAAAAGGATGATGTTTTCCGCCTTGCGGAGGAGATCGAACGCTGGCAGGAAACGCCGGACCGGGAGGAAGATCTGGCCACGCTTCCGCTGCTGAAAAAAGAAGATGCGGATATTGAACCGGAATGGACAGAAACCGAAGAAGTCCGTGAAAACGGGGTGCGTATCCTGATTCATCGCATTCCCTGCAACGGAGTTGTTCATCTGCGTGCCTATTTTGCACTGACGGATTTCAGCCTTGAGGAACTGACTGAGGCTTCCATGTTTGCCGGAATGCTTGGCCGGCTTCCGACGCGAAAATATAATGCTCTTGAGCTTTATCAGGAAATCAAACGTTATACCGGAAGCCTTGGATTTGCGCTGATTCCGGGAACAAAGGCCGGAAACGAGGCGGAATGCTGTCCGTGTCTTGTGGGTTTTGCAAGCGCGCTGGAAGAAAATGCCGGAAAGGCGCAGGAACTTCTTGCGGAAGTGCTGAAAAACACGTTGACAGAGGGACAGGAAGAACGCATTGAAAAAATGATGCTGCAGAGCGAAATGAGCGCCAGACAGCGTATTGTAAGCGCAGGGCATCTGATTGCCGTGAAAAAAAGCCTGAGCGGATACAGTGCTGAGGCGGCGGTTAAAAATGCGCTGGACGGAGATCGGGCAGTCCGGTATATTCACGCTTTTTCCATGAATCCCCAAGGGATGATGGGCAGCTTTCTGAGAACTGCGGAAAAAATGCTTCACAGCAGCGTATGCAGCGAGCGAATGACGCTCAGCGTCACATCGGGCAATGACTGCATGCCGGACATCCTTAGTGCCTCTTTTTCCAAAGGAACGCCGGTGGCAGATACGGCTGAATATTCCGAACCGGTTTGTGAAAGGATTGGTTTCAGAATCCCTGCGCAGATCGGTTTCGCGGCCCGGGGCTACAAATTAAGCCGCTGCGGAAAAGAATTCAACGGCAGCATGTGGCTGGCCGGTGGAATTCTGACTTTGGGGTACCTGTGGAACAAAGTACGGGTACAGGGCGGCGCTTATGGGGCCGGAATTCAGATTGACCGGACCGGACACCTGTTTTCCTACAGTTTCCGGGATCCAACCCCTGTAAAAACGCTTTGTGCGGACAAAGGCGCGGCCGACTATCTGCGTGAATTCTCCCGCAGAGGGGAAAACCTGGACAAGTATATCATCTCTGCATTGAATGAAATGAATCCATTAATGTCCCCGCGGGAAAAAGGCAGTCTGGCGGATGCAAGGATCCTTACAGGCTACACCCGGGCAGACAATGAACGAATCCGGAAGGAAGTGCTGAATACCACGCCGGAACAGCTGGAGGCATGCGGTGAATGGCTGGACCGTTTTGCGGCGGAAGGCAGCATCTGCGTTGTTGCGCACGGAGATGCGCTGAAGCAGTGCAAAGATATGGTGATTGCTGATCTGTAACGGGACAGGATGGATTTGCGGGGGAGGTTTTCCGTATGAAAAAAGTTTCTGCGCTTCTTGCAGTACTGATGTTTTTGCTTATGCTTACATCCTGCGGTGTACAGAAGGAAGACGAGTCTGTTCACAATGCGGTGGTGGTCGGCTTCTCTCAGCTGGGTGCCGAAAGCTCCTGGCGAATCGCCAATACGGCCAGTATGGAAGAAGCGGCCAAAGCGGCCGGGTTTGGTCTGATGATGGAAAATGCAAACCAGAAGCAGGAGAAACAAATTGACGCTATCCGTTCCTTCATTGCCTATCAGGTAGATGTGATCGTTTTTTCGCCGATCGTTGAAAACGGTTGGGACAACGTGCTGAATGAGGCAAAAAAAGCCGGAATCCCGGTGATCCTCATGGACCGGATGATTGAAACGAACGATGAAACTCTTTATACATCCTATGTCGGCGCGGACTTTTACGCAGAAGGAAAACGTGCGGGAGAATACCTGATCCGCAAGGCAAATGCCATGGGTGCGGAACATATGAACATCTGTGAAATCTGCGGTACTGCAGATTCGACGCCTATGCGGGACAGGCAGCGCGGGTTTATGGATGTAATTCGTGACGATCCCCGCTTCACGGTGATCGAAAGCGTGGACGGTGATTTCCTTCGGTCCAAAGGAGAAGAATGCGCGGTACAGTTGCTTGACAAATACGGGGAAGATGAAATTGATGTCATCTATTCCCATAATGATTCCATGATGCTCGGCGTCCTTGATATCCTGGAGAAAAGAAATGTAAATCCCGGAAAAGACATTATCCTGATTACCGTTGACGGAGAGAAGGAAGCGGTGGATGCTTTGAAAGCCGGAAAAATCAATTGTGTCGTACAGTGCACCCCGAAACTTGGCGATGCGGTGATGGAACTGGTCCGGAAACTGAAAAAGGGCGAATCCATTACAAAAATAACACATCCGGAAGAAAGTGCATTTACTGATTTTGATGATTTACAGGATCCTTCAGTGGAGGGATTCTGATGGCAATGAAGCACAAAGGGAAAAGCATATCCACGGAAGTAAGGCACTCCGTCAGCGTGATTACCGTTCTGCTGACAATGCCGGTGATTATCGGGCTGATCATTATGATTATGTATTCCACCCGATATCAGGCGATGATTCAGCGGATGGATAAGGCTGCAGAACTGAAACCCGCTCTGGAAAACAGCATTGCGGAAGACCTGTTTTCCGTTGTCGCAGGAAGAAATGCTTTTGAAAACAGCGGTGTTATGCGCAAAATCAGGGAAATCGACATGACCCTCGATGAACTGACTGCGGAAACTTCCGGGAGCGGCCATCTTCAGCTCACGATTGCACGAAGGACCATGGAAACCATGGAACAATATGCCCTTCGGGTCCGGGACGGTATGGAAGAGCGAAAACCCGTTGTTGAGATGGAAGAGGTGGTTGACGAGGTTCGTGACGTGGGACGCCTGGTGGCCAATATGCTGGACAATTTCGTGACGGAGGAAATCAGAAACGCAACAACCGTCAGCAAACGGCTTCACCAATGGATGTGGGTGGCATCCGGCGCGGAAATAATTCTGCTGGTTACAGCACTTTTTTTGAGCCGGTCATCGACGGACCGTATGACCAGCTCAATCCGGACCGCTTTGAGCTCCGTGGAAAAAACCGTGAAGAGAATTGCGGAAGGACGTTTTGAAGAGCGCGTTACGGAAACGGACGTGGAAGAACTGCAGGAGCTTGGTGAACATATAAATGAAATGGCGGATCAGCTGGAAAGACTGATTCGTGAAACGAGGCAGAAATCGGATCATCTGGCAAAAGCTGAACTTCGAACGATTCAGGCGCAGATCAATCCGCATTTTCTCTATAATACACTGGACACAATTGTCTGGCAGGCAGAAAGCGGAAAGGAGGATGAGGTGATCCGCCTGACCCGGAACCTGAGCGACTTTTTTCGGATTTCCCTTTCTGCCGGTGCCGACTGGATACCGGTTACTCAGGAACTGAAACATGTGTCTGCTTATCTCAGTATCCAGAAAACCCGTTACAGGGATATACTGGAATATGAGGTGGATGAATGCGAAAATCTGAAAAATATTTATATTCCCAAACTGCTGCTGCAGCCGTTGGTGGAAAATGCGCTGTATCACGGGATCAAAACAAAGCGCGGAGGCGGAAAAATTGAAGTTCATGTAAAAGTGGGCCGCGGTCTTTTGACGTTTATTGTGAAGGATAATGGAAAAGGAATGACGAAAGAGGAACTCGAATCTGCTTTGGCGCTGCTGCAGGAAGAACAGCCAACTGTTTCGAAGGCGATGGAACCGGGACACTCCGGATTCGGGCTGCGAAATGTGGATATGCGCATCCGGCTTTATTACCAGAAGAAAAAAGGCCTGAACATTGTATCAGGGCCCGGGGGAACTGAAGTTTCCTTTATGATTCCAATCCGTACAAGAGAGGAAATAGATCATGATGAAAGTTTTTCTCGTGGATGATGAAATAGCTATCCGTGAAAACCTTCGGATTTCCTTTCCGTGGGAAGAAAAGGGTTATCAGCTTGTCGGTGAAGCACCGGACGGTGAAATGGCTTTGCCGATGCTGAGAGATCTGAATGCAGATATCCTGCTGACAGATATTCGGATGCCCTTTATGGACGGAATGAAGCTTTGCGAAGAAGTTCAGAGGACGATGCCATGGGTGGAAAGAATAATTCTTTCGGGATATGATGATTTTGCCTATGCGCAGAAAGCAATTTCCCTGGGAGTCAGGGAATATTTGCTCAAGCCGGTAACCGCCGGGGAACTGGAAGCTGCGCTGAACCGGGTCAGCCGCCAGATTGAAGAAAAACGGCGGGAGAGGGAAAACCTGACTGCAATGCGGGAAAGGCTTTTTTCGGGAAATCAGTTTCTGAAGGACAAATTGCTCGCCTCCCTGTTTACGGATGAGGGGGACTCGACAGATGATGATACGCTGCTGAACCAGATGCGCGGGCTTGGCGTAAATCTGTCTGCCGGATGTTACACGGTGATTGATATTGCCTTTGATGCGGAGGGTGAAAGCAGAATGGCATGCCGGAATGCCCTGTTCTCTCTTTCGGATATGAGCGGCGGCTGCGTTTTTGTTTGCAGCGCCCCCAAAGGTGCAAGGGCACTGGTCCTCGGAGACCGCTCGGATGACGCGGAAGAGCGGGCCTATTCCTTTGCAAATTCCGTTATTCACCTGCCTGAGCTCCAGAAGGCGGGACACCTGCTGATATCCATCGGGGAAACCGTGAATGATTTCCATTCTGTGCGTCAGTCCATGAAAACGGCGAGGCATCTGCGGCATCTGCAAAATGCCGCGGAACCGGTGGATCACAGGATTATCGGTGTAAATGAAGGGCAAAGAGCAGAACCGCCGCTGTCCGAAACGGAACTGAGCCCCCTTTATGAACGCCTGCAGTATGCATCGGCAGCAAATGTGGACCGGATTCTTGCTGAATACTCCGAAACCATGGAGCCGTCTCTGGCACTGGGGTATCTGAGAGTCGCCGCACTGCTGGCGGCGAAACGAATTGTTCAGGAGGCGGGAGGGAATCCCCGGGAGGAACTGAGCGAATCAGCAATGGCTGAAGCGGTGCACGCGGAAGGGGAAGAAGGTTTTCTCCGGCTGTCTGAACTGCTGCGCTGTGCCATGGATTACCGGGACCGGCACAGGGTTGGATACGGCGACACAACCATCAGCCGCGCCAGGGCCTATCTGGCTCAACGCTTTTCCGATCCCAACCTGATGCTGCAGGATGTGGCGGATGAAGTTCATTTATCACAAAGCCATTTTTCCACAGTGTTTTCCCAGGAAACCGGCCTGACATTTACGCAGTACCTTACGGCACTTCGGATCGGAAAGGCCAAGGAACTGCTGGAAGCCACGGAGATGCGGTCCTCCCAGATTGCAACAGAAGTAGGGTACAATGATTCCCATTATTTCAGTTATCTGTTTAAAAAGAATACTTCCCTTACGCCCAGCGAATACAGAAGAAATGCGCGAAATGAAAAAAACAAACGATAAATAAAAAAAACAAACTGTTTTCGGATGGAATCCTGTCAAAAACGGAAAATAATCAACCAAAATAAAAAGCCTCTGTATTTTAAAAACAGAGGTTTTTTTCTATAATGCAATCAATAAAGGCAGGAATGCCAAAAAAATGGAGGAGAGAACCTATGAAGAAAATTGTTGCTCTGGTACTCGCTCTGGTCATGGTGCTGTGCACTGCGGCCGCTCTCGCTGACGGCATCAAAGTCGGCATCATCAATCTGGATCCCGCTGAATCCGGATACCGTGAAGCCAACGTAAAGGACATGACCGACACCTTCACCGCTGAGAACGGATACGACGCCACCTTCGCAACGGCCACCACCTCTGACAAACAGCTGGACGCCGCCCGCGGCTTCATTGCTGACGGAGTAAAGTACATCCTGGTTTCCGCCGCTGATGCTGACGGATGGGATGAAGTGCTTCAGGAAGCGAAAGATGCCGGAATCGGCGTGTTCCTGTTCGACCGTATGGTCAATGCGGATCCCAGCCTGTACACCGCGGCTGTAGTTTCTGACATGGCCAAGGAAGGCGAAACGGCTGTGGCCTGGCTGGAAAGCCTGGGTCTGGAAGAGTACAAGATCCTGCACATCAAGGGTCAGCTGGGCAGCGCTGCTCAGCTGGGACGCTCCGGCGCTCTGGAAGCCAAGTGTGCTGCGGATGACAAATGGACCATCGTTCGTGAAGGAACCGGCGGAGACAGCTGGGATCCCGACGAAGCGCGCAAGATCGCTCAGGCGGCTATTGATGCAAACGAAGATTTCAACGTAATCTACGCTGAAAACGACGGTATGGCGAACGGCGCTGTGGAAGCTCTGGATGCCAAGGGAATCACCCACGGTGTGAATGGCAAGGTTGTTGTTATGGGCTTTGACTGCAACAAGTGGGCTCTGAAGAAGCTGCTTGCCGGCGAATGGAACTATGACGGACAGTGCAGCCCCTTCCAGGCAAAGCTGATCGACGAAATGATCAAGACCCTGGAAAACGGCGGAACCATTGAAGGCCTGAACGAACTGAACCAGATCATCAACGAAGAAAAGGGATTCGATGCGAAGACCATTACGGAAGAAGACATCGCTACCTACGGTCTGGGTGAATAATTCACGGCTTAGTTTGTAAACCGGCGCGGTATGAACGTTCGGCAAACGCGCGTTCATACCGCGCTTTCTTTAAGATTCAACAGGGGAAGCTTTATACAACAGGCCGGGAAGGAGCAGCCGCAGATGGAAGTATTGACCATGCGAGGGATCAGCAAATCATTTCCGGGTACAAAAGCCTTGGATAATGTGGATTTTACCCTTCGAAAAGGTGAAATCCATGCGCTGATGGGAGAAAACGGTGCCGGGAAATCCACGCTGATCAAGGTGCTGACGGGAGTTTATCCCAAAGACAGCGGAAAGATCTTTGTGGACGGCGTGGAGGGGGAGGCCCATATCCACTCCCCGCAGGACGCCCAGAATATCGGAATCAGTACAGTGTATCAGGAAATCAATCTGTGCCCGAATCTGACCGTTGCGGAAAACATGTTTATCGGCCGGACCCGGGGAAGCAGGGTGCACTGGAAAGAAAACGAAAGAAAAACCAATGAAATACTGACAAATCTGGGAATTCCGGCACAGGCAAATCAGGAGCTTTCCCATTGCTCTCTGGCGGTTCAGCAGATGGTTGCGATTGCCCGGGCCGTTGATATGAACTGTAAAGTTCTGATTCTTGACGAACCAACATCCTCCCTGGATGATAAGGAAGTTCAGATGCTTTTCGGACTGATGCGGGATCTTCAGGCCAGAGGAGTCGGAATCATTTTTGTTACTCATTTTCTGGAACAGGTTTATGAGGTCAGCGACCGTATAACAGTACTGCGCAACGGCGAACTGGTCGGGGAATATCCTGTAAGCGAACTGCCGCAGGTTGAACTTGTGGCCCGAATGATGGGCAAGAACCTGAACGACCTGGCTGATCTTGAAGAGATCGGTCAGAAAAAGGAAAATGTCGGAAACATTGTTTACGAGGCAGAGAATCTTTCCAGTTCGGAATGCAAACCCTTCAATTTCCAGATCCGGGAGGGAGAAGTAAACGGATTTACCGGGTTGCTGGGATCCGGACGCAGTGAAAGCGTTCGTGCGATTTTCGGCGCAGACCGGGTGACCGGCGGGAAGGTGAAAGTCAAGGGAAAATCCGTTCATATCTCCAAGCCGCATGAAGCGATGAAAGCCGGCATCGGATATCTGTCCGAAGACAGAAAGAGGGACGGAATCATTGCGGATCTTTCCGTAAGAGAAAACATTATCCTGGCCATGCAGGTAATGAAGGGGTTTTTTCATCCCATGGGCCGCAGGGAAATGGAAAAATTCGCTGATGAATATATCCGGACGCTGAAGATCAAAACCGCCGGGCAGGAAACCCCGGTGG
This sequence comes from Clostridia bacterium, assembly GCA_017526525.1. Lineage (GTDB taxonomy): Bacteria > Bacillota > Clostridia > Christensenellales > Aristaeellaceae > Aristaeella. Next base: position 119,707 of record JAFXRG010000019.1, read on the forward strand.
GGAGTCTGTCCGGCGGCAACCAGCAGAAAGTGATTCTTGCCCGGTGGCTGCTGACTCATCCGGATTATCTGATTCTTGATGAACCGACCCGCGGAATCGATGTCGGCACAAAGCTTGAGATTCAGAAGCTGGTGCTGAAGCTGGCCGCGGAAGAAAACATGAGCATTACGTTTATTTCTTCAGAAATAGAAGAAATGCTCAGGACCTGTTCCAGACTGATTGTCATGCGGGACAGGAACATTGTCGGTGAACTGACAGGAGATGACCTGAATCAGGCTTCTGTGATGCAGACCATTGCTGGAGGTGGACGGTAAGATGATGCAGAAAGTAAATTCCCGGAACAGGCAGGGACTTTCTCAGTTGGTAATTCCGTTGGCAGCTCTGGGAATTCTGATCCTTTTTAATCTGATTCGGGGCATTATCATCGGGGATCTTGGCTTTTTCAGCATCGGAACCCGGGTGAACAATGACGGAAATCTTGTGTTGACCGGTAACATCATCAGTATTATTGACGATGCCAGCGCGCTTGCCATTATTGCAATGGGCATGACACTGGTTACGGCGGCCTGCGGAGGACAGGATATTTCCGTCGGTGCAGTCGGGGCAATTTCCGGCGCGGTATATGTCCGCGTTTTGGCTGCTTTCGGCCTGGATCATATTACTTTTCCGGGAGTTCTGGCGGCTTTTGCGGCGGCATGCCTGGTAACAATCATTTTCACGTTGTTTAACGGAACCCTGGTATCCGTTTTTAAAATTCAGCCCATGATTGCTACCCTGATTCTTTTTTCCTGCGGCAGATCCATTGCCTATATGATTACAGGCAGTGCAACACCGCAGCTGAACGCACCGCTGATCAACTCAATTGGTAAAACGATTCCGGGAATCCCGATTCCGACTCCCATTTTCCTGGTGATTATAATGGGCCTGATCCTGACATTGATTTTTAAGGTTACGAACCTTCGGCTGTATACGCAGACGGTCGGAATCAATCAGGGAGCCGCCCGGCTGAACGGAATCAATCCGACCCTGATTAAACTCCTTTCCTTTGTGATTCTCGGTATCTGCGTAACAATGGCTGCCATGATCCAGGTCTGCCGTCTGAACCAGCTTTCCCATAAGACATTGCTGGATGCGATAGAGATGGACGCCATTCTTGCGGTGGCGATCGGAGGAAACAGCCTGGGCGGCGGAAAATTCCGTCTTTCAGGAAGTATTCTGGGCTCCTATATTATTCTGATGCTGACCAATACGCTCAATGACATGAGTGTGAAACCGGACTCTATCAAAGCCTATAAAGCCATTGTGATTATTATTATCGTGATCGCAGGTTCTCCCGGTTTCAAGAGCAAGATTTCCAATCTTTGGGAAAAAATTCACGGCATCGAAAAGAAAACCGTCAGCGGGGAGGTGCATTGAAGATGACAGTGAAAGCCACCTCCCGAAATTCGGGAAACCGCCAGCCCATGACCGATACAAAACTGCTGATGCTTATCGCTATCGGAATCTTTGTCGTGATGTACGGTGCTGCGATGCTGTTCATCGGGAAACGTTTCCTGAATACCCAGGAGATTTTCAATCTTCTGAACAATAATGCTTATCTGATTATTCTTGGCTGTTCGCTGACCATTGTGATGATCGGCGGCGGTATAGATATCAGTGTGGGCGGCGTTGTGTGTCTTTCTGCCATGAGTTGCGCCAAATTCCTGCAAACCTCCGGAATGGAAGGGGTTCCAGGCGTGATTGTTTCCCTGCTGCTGGCCCTGGGCATTGGATTGCTCTTCGGCCTGGAACAGGGTTTCTTGGTCAGCTATCTGGGAATTCAGCCGTTTATTGTCACCCTGGCAGGGATGTTCCTGTCCAGAGGGGTTACAACCATGATCTCCAGTGAAAACGTTCCGATTAAGCATGAGGCGTTTCTGGAAATGAAGAAAACAGCGCTTCAGATTCCTTCCGTCGGAAAACTGGAGCTTGGAGCAATTATAGCGCTTCTGATACTGCTTCTGATGTATCTTCTGCTCCGGCATCATCGGCTGGGCCGCAGCATTTATGCACTGGGCGGAAACCAGCAAAGCGCTCTGATGCTCGGTATCAATGTAAAGCGTTCCCGTTTTTTGAGTTATGTGATCAGCGGAGTGCTTTCTGGACTGGCAGGATACATTTTTATCATGCACGCATCATCCGGAAAAACCAGTATCGGCCTTCGAAGTGAAATGGACGCCATTGCATCCGCCATTATCGGCGGTACCCTTCTGACCGGCGGCGTTGGAAATGTATTCGGCGCATTTTTCGGTGTAATGATTCTTTCCACGATTCAGGAAATCATGGCAGCAAGCAAGGTACAGGAATCTTACTGGCAGGAAATTGCAAGCGGTTCCATGCTGGCCCTGTTTATCCTGATGCAGAGCGTTGTGCTTTCCCGCAGAGGAAAGAAAATGAGCTTGCCTGCCTGGATAAAATTTAAAAAGGAATAAACTCTGAATGATCTTTTCCGGAATCCGGATAAAGAATCTCACAGGGCTCCATCAGCGTGCTGATGACAGCCCTTTTTTAATGTAACGGAGAAAAACATGAGACATACTTCCATACCAGAGAGAATATGATAGAATAACATCCGGAAATTGAGACCCGGCTGGTGCAGATTTCAGCAGGTTTTCAGGATCAGCAGCCGACAGAAAAGAAAGGATATTTTTATGGAAACGAATCTGAGAAAAATGACGGCAGTCATGATATGGATGACCTGTTTGTTCGTTTTTCTTTCCTCCGCGCTTTCGGAAAAAAACTATGCCGGAATGACAGCGGAAGAAATCACTGCACAGCTTACGCTGGAACAGAAAGCCAGCCAGATGGTTCAGCCTGCCTGCTACAATATTGATGCTTTTGAAATGAAAAGAATGTGTTACGGAAGCATTCTTTCGCAGGGAGAGCATCTGAGTGATTCAGAGTGGCAGGAATATACGGCCTGGTTTCAGCAAGGCGCAATGGAATCAGAGGCAGCTCTTCCGTATATTTACGGACAGGATGACGTTCATGGAGTAAATTATTGTGTGGGTGCGGTCTATTTTCCGCATAACATCGGCCTTGGCGCCGCAGATGATGAAGAGCTCATGTACAGAATAGGACAAATAACTGCAGATGAGGCAAAAATCTGCCATATGCTCTGGAATTTTGCTCCGGTGGTTGCTCAGTCTGTGGACCCCAGGTGGGGACGGACGTATGAATGCTACGGCGCAGATCTTGAACGGATTAAAAGACTCAGTACGGCTTATACCCGCGGCCTTGTTGAAAACGGGATTGTTGCCTGTCCAAAGCACTTTTTCGGGGACGGAAATGTGGTCTTCGGAACCGGTGAAAGCAAAGATCAGCCCAGACTCATCGATCGGGGAAATGCCGTTCTTACGGACGATGAAATCGAAGCGCTGCTGTCTGTATACCGGGCACAGATTGAGGCCGGTGCTCAAACGGTAATGGTCAGTTTTTCCTCACTGAACGGAGTCAAAATGCATGAGAACAAAAAATATATTGACTGGCTGAAAAACGAAATCGGATTCAATGGGATTGTAGTCAGCGACTGGGAGGCGGTAAGCCAGACATCGCCGGAAAACTATTTTGACCAGGTTATAGCAGTGGTAAACGCCGGAGTCGATATGCTGATGGAAGCGGATCATTTTCGGGAAGCCAGGGTGTCGATTGTAAACGCCGTAAAGATCGGACTGATTTCTGAAGAACGGGTAAACGACGCGGTTCGGCGTATTATTCAGGTTAAAATGGATGCAGGAGTTCTGGAAGATCCTTTCTGTGAAGAACTGGTTACGGTTCAGCAAAGAACCGGTTCGGAAGCGTACAGGGCGGTTGCGGAGGAAGCTGTGGAAAAGAGTCTGGTGCTGCTGAAGAATGATAATAATATTCTTCCCCTGAAAAACGGCACCTCCGTATTTATTACGGGTCCTGCCGCAGATCATGATCAGGCGCAGTGCGGCGGATGGACCATTGGCTGGAACAAAAGTCCTGAGAAAAATATTCCGGGCGTTACTTCAATTCTTGAGGGGTTCCAAAAAAAGGCAGATGAATATGGAATCCGCGTGATCACCAAAGGCGAAGAGGCGGAACAGGCGGATGTCATTCTGCTGGTTGTTGGAGAGGAAGCCTATGCAGAATGGAACGGAGATGCTGAAAATCCGGATCTTTGCGGTTCCCTTGGCCTTTCCGGAAACAGGGAAGCCATGGAAAACGCAAAAAAATACGGCAAACCCGTTGTGACCTGTATTGTTGCAGGCCGCCAGGTACTGATCAGTGAGTATATAGATCAGTGGGATGCCGCAGTGATGTGTTATCTCCCGGGATCCGAGGGTCAGGGCGTTGCAAATGTGCTGTGCGGAAGAAAACCATTTACCGGGAAATTACCAAGCCCATGGTACAGCTCCATGGATCAGCTGGGAACGGAGAACGCCTGGCTTCCGATGGGATACGGACTGACAGATGATTAAAAAGATGAATCAAAAAAGGATGCTGCTTTCTGTCAGGCAGCATCCTTTTGTTTGACCGATTATTCGTAAATAACACGTCCGTGGAGATCATCTGCTCCGGAAAGACGATGGAAGAAGGTGTTGATGATATCGCACCATTCTTTTGCATTGTGCAGCTGACGCTGCATCCGGTCAGAAATAACGGTCTTATCCGGCTCGGGAAACGGAAGGGTGAGAAGCAGCCTGGACATTTTTTCTGTTTCCGCAAGGCCTTCGAAGTGATCATCATAGATTCGCTGGATCAGCGTACGGCCGTCTTTCATCCGGAAAGAATAGGGCAGCCGGTGATAGAACAGGAGGTAGAGATCCGGGCAGGTTTCCGGATCTGCATATTTGCGCTGCAGATCATCAGGATACTGCAAAAGATATCCGGTTCCGGACGCTGTACGGTCAATGCCTACGGCATTGCGGTCGGCTTTGTGATAAGTCCCCCAGAGGTCATACTCATAACCGGAAGGATTTGGACCGTAATGAGTATGGGGGGTAATCATCCAGCCAAGTCCAAGCGGTGCGGTATATTTTTCATAGGTGCGCCGGGAGGAAAGAAGAAGATCGGTAAGCGTCCGTTCGTCTTCGGGAGAAAAAGCATAGGTCAGATTTACCCAGGAAGATACTGCCTTCCGCGGATCAATTGCCGGATTCCAGGCCAGAAGACCATAGGTATAGAAATTAACAGCGGCAAGGGGATGGCCTGTATAGTTTTCATCATTTCCCAGATTGGATACGGCAGCCACAGACATAATATTCTCTTCGGGAAGTTCCTCAAAGAGTTCTTTCCACATGGGGATCATGGTATACAGATCGATCTGCTGACCGGTATATTCCTGAGCGAGCTGAAGTTCCATGGCCAGATTCGTTTTTTTCATTCCAAGCAGCAGAGGGGATACTGGTTCACGAACCTGGAAATCAAAGGGTCCATGTTTGACCTGGAGAATCACGTTGTCTGCAAACGTTCCGTCCAGGAATGCATAATGTTCCCACGCTGCTTTCGGCCGGTCGGTCATTGTGTCACGCCAGTCCTGGCGGCAGTTATACACAAAGCAGCGCCAGACAATGATTCCGCCGAAAGGACGGACTGCCTCGGCCAGCATATTGGCCCCGTCTGCATGATTTCTTCCGTACGTGAACGGACCGGGACGGCCTTCGCTGTCCGCTTTGACAAGAAAACCTGCCAGATCGGGAATGGCGGAGTATACGCGGGCTGCGGTTTCTTTCCACCAGGAAAGAACCGCGGGATTCAGCGGGTCGGCAGTAGGGATGCCGTGACGCATCGGCTGTGAAAAGTCAACAGAAAACATAAGCCGCACCCCAAACGGCCGAAAAAGATCCGCCAGCGCTGCAGCGTCCGGAAGCATATCTTCCAGCAGCAGTTGGGCGGGAAAATGAACATTTACATTGTTGATGCACAAAACATTCAGCCCTACCGAAGCCATGAGACGACCCAGTTCACGCATGCGGAAAGGATCATAGGAAAGTTTTCCGTTTTGAAAGAAAAGGCTTTGTCCGGAATAACCGCGTTCTACGGATCCGTCTGCATTGTCCCAGCAGTTGATCATGCGAAGGGAATAACGCGGAGAGGATTCCAGATGATCCGGCAGGGAATTCCCTTCAAGAAAATTGCGAATCAGCGCATAAGCACCGTAAAGGATACCGGCTGAGCCCCCGGCAATACACACGGCATGGTTTTCTTTTCTGCTGATCCTGAATTCTTCGCCAAGAGCCGGATCATGCTGAAATTCAAAGGAAACGGAAGGGATCGCGTGAGCCAATTCAAAACGGGCAAGATCTTCACAGGACGTCAGGGAAGAAGGAAGATCCGCCGTCAGACGGGACAGCCAGGCTTTCATACAGAAGACTCCTTTACAATCGATCAGGAAACAGCTATGATTTTATCATATGAAATAAAGAATGACAATCTGACAGGAGGGTAAAAGGTGAAGAAAACAACATCAGTTCAGATCGTTATGCCGCAGCATTGCAACGGATATGCAAGACCCAGACTGTTCGGGGGACAGATCATGGCGTGGATCGATGTGATCGGAGCCGTTGCGGCAAGAAGATATACGCAAAAAGCCGTTACTACTGTTTGTATTGATCATCTGACTTTTCTGAAACCCGCCTATCTGAACGACACCGTTGTTCAGGAGGCGAAGGTTACCTGGACCGGAAAGACTTCCCTGGAAGTACGGGTGGACAGCCTGGTTGAGCACCTGGACGGAAACCGGGAACTGATCAATGTGGCTTATGCGGTCTTTGTTGCGCTGGACGACGATGACAGGCCGTCCTCCGTTCCGCCTTTTATCCCGGAGACTGAAGAAGAGAAGAAAGAATATCAGGCGGCTGAACTGCGGAGAAAGCAGCGGACAGGGAAATCGTAAACAAAGGATTTGATAGATTTTCATTTTAAGATAAATAATTTAATTAAATACATTGACAGGCGAAGTATCTTGTGATATAAAATTCATCGGGAGGTGAATTACTTATGATTTCTGCGGATTTGCTGAGAGGTTATACGGATGCAGTAATTCTTCGCCGGCTGGCAAAGGAAGATGGCTACGGATACCAGATCAGCAAGCAAGTATCAAACATCAGCAGCGGTCGGCTGGAAATGAAGGAAGCAACCCTGTATACGGCATTCCGGCGGCTGGAAGGGGCGGGCTTCATCCGTTCCTACTGGGGAGACGAGATGGTTGGTGCACGAAGAAGGTATTACAGTATTACCGAAGAAGGAAAAAGGAAGCTTGAAGAGGAAGTGCTGGCCTGGCACGAAACCCGGGAAGTACTGAATAAATTGCTGGAGGAGGACGAAATCAGATGAATGCAAGTATTCGGGGAATTATTGATCATATGTTCAGGGACACGGTAGACAATGCGGAGACAAGGGCCCTTCATGAGGAACTGCTGAATAACTGCCTGGAACATTATGAGGACCTGATCGGACGCGGCATGAGTGAAACCGAGGCTATTGATGCTGTAGTGGACAGCCTGAAGGGAATGAAGGAGGTTATTGACGAATATCCGAAAAAACCGGGTTCCGGCAACAAAAACAACGCTGAATCCGGGAAGACGGATACAGTCCCCGAAATCAGGGTTGAACAGGAACCTGAACGGAAAGAGGTCAAAACAGAGAAACCTTCTGAATACTGCTATTCACCGGAAACAATCCGTAAAATCCGTACGGATCTGAAGAGCAGCGACCTGAAAATCAGCCGTTCCTCCGACGGAAAAATCCATGTACGCTGCGAAGATATGGAACAGCTGATCTGTGAGCAGAATGGGGACAGCCTTCGGATCCGGACGGAAGACAAAACTCGTCAGTCGATCCAGGAAGCCGGAGAAAAGATGAAAAACAGTGAGTTTTCTCTGAACGGGCTGCTGAGTTTTATCGGGAAAGCCATCAGCAGCGTGGCGTCCAATATTACGGTAAGCTGGAATGTTTATATCGAACTACCGGATATGATGCTGGAAGAAATGGACCTGAATTCAAAGTCCGGGGATGTGGAGATGGAAGCCTGCGTACCGAAAGCGCTGACGATTCATACCATGAGCGGCGATGCAAAAGTCAAAGCAATGAACGGCAGCAAAGCAGAGAGAGTGACCATAACCAGCATGAGCGGTGATACGGAGTTTTCCGGAGATGCATGCAAAGTTACAATGAGCAGTATGAGCGGCGATGTTGAAGCCAAAGGCAGTTTTACCGAGGCTGAACTGAAATCCACCAGCGGAGAAGCAGACCTGGCCGGTGCAGCCGAAAAAGTGCGCGTTCATTCTGTCAGCGGAGATGTGAATATTCGTATCCATTCCGCGTCAGTCCGTACCATTGAAGGACGCTCTACCAGCGGAGATGTGGAAATCAGGCTGCCGGAAGGAACCAACAGTGTTCACGCCCGCACTTCCACCGTATCCGGTGAAATAAAATGCTCTGTGCCTGACGCAGGCGCCAATGCAATCCTGACCATTGACGCCGGAAGCGTAAGCGGCGACGTGACCATCAGCTGAAATACGAAAGATCCCGGAAATGGTTTCCGGGATCTTTCAGCCTTCAATCGTCTGCTAAAGGAGAAGCTTGATTTTTTGTGTGTGCAATGGTATGATAATTCTGTTGTATTAATATGTATCAATACAACAGGAGGAGCGCCAAATGAAGAAACTTCAGTCAGACAGTTCCAGTCCGTTGTACCATCAGCTGATGCTGCGGCTGGCGGAAGATATTGAACGCGGGGTTTATTCCGTCGGATCCCGGATCCCGCCGGAGCATGAACTGGAAGCCCTGTACCAGGTGAGCAGGGTAACGGTTCGGCGTGCACTGGCGGAGCTGACTTCGGAGGGCCTTCTTGAAAAAAAACAGGGGAAAGGGACTTTTGTGTCCACCCCGAGAATCAGCCAGGATCTGAAGAGTATTCACAGCTTTCATGATGCCTGCAAACAAAACGGGTTTCAGGGCGGAACCCTTGTAATTCATGTAAAGGAAACGGAAGCCAATTCCGCGGATCTCGAAGAGCTGAAGCTTCCGAAAGGATCCAAAGTCATTGAAACCCTTCGGGTTCGCACCGCAGACGGAGTTCCGGTGGTGCTGGAAAAAAATCACTTTTCCATGGCGTATTCCTATCTGGAGAACGAAAACCTGGCCGGAAGCCTATATATTGTTCTGCGGGATTACGGAATTGAACCGAAGCAGGCTTCCCATGATATTTCCATGGCTTATGCAACGGAAAGCCAGGCAAAGCTTCTCGAAGTGGATCCGGGAGCCCCGCTTATGCGGCTGCATGAGGTTGTTTACGATCAGAAAGGAAGACCGCTTCATAACAGTCTTCAATTGATTAGGGGAGACCGGTTTGTTTTCAGAATCTGATCAAGAATTACCGGGAAAGGGACAGGAGCAATGAACGAAAATAAAGAGCTGGCGAAGGCCGGTGCACAGACCGAAACGGCAGAAAAACCCCGAAAGTCCATTTGGAACGGCGCGTTGAAAATGGTTCGCGGTGAAAACACGGCGCAGCTGATTGAAAATTTCACAGCCGAAATGACGCTTGTAGCAGAGGGCCTCTGTGAAGATCAGAGTACATTGCGGCGGGATACAGAACGGATGATCTCGGAGGATGACCGGCGGATTCAGAAATTGCAGAGCAGAATTGATGTAATTGAAACTTCACAGGAAGAAGAGCGGAAAGCCCATGACAGTGATCTGACGGAATTACGGAAAAGACTGGCAGCACTGGAGAAGAAAGCAAACAGTAAACCCGAAAAAGAAAAAAGTAAGCGGGGAAGCCTGATTCGTGATCTGACCGTTCTCGTGTCGATTGCTGCTGCTGCCTGGGTCATTGTAACCGTTATCAACAAATTTTTCTGAGAAGGGAGGCTTCCCGGATGAAAAAATATGAAGAACTGGTCCGGGAATACCGGAAACGTCAGCATGATACCGTTGTGGATACCATTGCGACAGGATTAACCTATGTGGATGAAATCGCCGTGGATACGGGGCTGCTTGAAGAGACCGGGATTCTGACGGAGCTGACGCAGAGCGTGAGCGGTCTTTTGCCCTTTGTGATTATTTCCGCTACAGAAGGAACAAAGGTTCTCCTTAAGAAAAAGCCCGGGATCACTGGGGTGAAAGATGGTGCGTTCCGGATGGTCAAAAGCGGAGCTGCCATGGGGGTTGGCGCTGCTGTAAGCGGCCTGACCGGGTTCTGGGCGGCGATTCCTGTGACAATGGGGGTGCGTGCCCTGTTTGACCGGTATCGGAGCAAAGCGTTAACAGAACGGCGGGTTCAGGGAAGGATAAACCGTTTGCATGAACTGAACAAGTATATCCGGCAGGGTTACAAAGAAGACGAAGAAGAACAGGCCCCGGAAGCAGAAGGAGCCGTACTGGCGGCTGCAGGGCATGTGGAATAAAACCGGAAGGCGGGTTTCGGAGAGATGAAGTTTACCAAGATGCAGGGAATCGGAAATGACTATATTTATATTAACTGCTTTGAGGAAACAGTGAAAAATCCTGAAGAAACAGCCCGAAAAATCAGCGACCGTCACTTCGGCGTTGGCAGTGACGGCCTTGTACTGATTTGCCCGGCGCAGGATGCGGATTTTGAAATGCGAATGTTTAATTCAGATGGCAGTGAATCTGAAATGTGCGGGAATGCCGCCCGTTGCGTCGGGAAATATGTTTTTGATCGGGGACTGACAAAACAGACCGAAGTCTGCCTGAAAACAGGCGCCGGAATCAAAATCCTTCAGATTCGGGAAAAAGAAGGAAAAGCAGATACAATAAGAGTGGACATGGGTGAACCGGCTGTATATGGAAAGGATCAGAAAATTACGGCTGCGGGAAAAGAGTTTACTTTTACTGAAGTCAGCATGGGCAACCCTCATGCAGTGATTTTCCTGGATGAAGTTGAGTCTCTGGAGGTTGAAAAATATGGAAAACTGATTGAATCAGCCCCCAGGTTTCCGAACAGAACGAATACGGAATTTGCGAAAATCATTTCCCGTGACAGAATCCGCATGAGGGTCTGGGAACGGGGCGCGGGAGAAACGCTGGCATGCGGAACGGGAGCCTGTGCGACCCTTGTGGCGGCAGTTGTCAAGGGGCTGACGGACCGGAAAGCGGTGCTGGAACTGAACGGCGGCGCTTTGACGGTTGAGTGGAGCCCGGAAGATCAGCATGTATATCAGGAAGGGCCGGCGGAATTTGTGTTCGACGGAGAATGGAATGGATAAAGAATGAAAAAAGGCTTTCCGATCAGCCGGAAAGCTTTTTTTGCTGAAGGATCACGGATCCGGAAGAAAAGAAAGGACTGAAAAAGTGATCATTCAGGAAGATCTCTGGATTTTGAATACCAGGTTCTGACGGTTTCTTCAGCCTTTTTGCCGACAATGGAAAACCCGGTTTCGGGAGATTTGGCCGGGAGCTTTGTGTACCAGTCCCACCAGAAGAATCCGGCGAACCAGGGTTCATTCCAGAAAGCCCGGAAACATGATTCATAAAAATTCGATTGCTCATTTTCATCATAGGGGAATTCCTGATGGGAAAAATCATACGGCATGGAAGCACAGCCGGCAGCACTTCGACAACCGATTTCCATAAAGATAATCTGCTTGTTTCCGTGGGCACGTGATATTTCCGCCAGGCGTTCCTTATGCCGGTTCCAGGCCACAAGCATGTTTTCCATTGAATCGCCTGGGTGATCCGTTACCCGGTAATAGGCGGAAGTGCCGATGTAATCCACGGCATCCCACCATTTTATCTGACCCTCATGGCCATGGTTGGTGTTGTATACCAGCGGACCGGAATATACCGAACGAACGGATGAAATGGCTTTGCGCCATTCCGCTTCCCGGAATTCAGTTCCCAGCATTTCACAGCCGACGCAGAACATTTCACAGCCGGTATCCGCGGCAATTTCAGCATAATGGCAGAGAAAGGCCGTATAGGATGAGAACCATTCCTGCCAGGAATCCGTTCCGGAACCGAATTCTCTCGGCGGAAAACTGATATATGCACGCCATACGCCGTCTGCACAGTTCACCATGGGCTTCAGACAGACTTTTAACCCGTTTTCATGAAGCTGCGCGATGGCAGAAGTCAGATCACGGTCTGTAACCGACCAGCGGTAATCCGGACGGATAACGGTTGAATGGTAGGTATCCTGCAGAATCGGGAAAGCCAGCGCGGCCCAGTCTCCGCCAAGAGCGGCAAGGCGCTGAATGGAAAGCGCCGCCTCCGGTGTACGGTAATCCCCGCGGCGTCCGTTATAGCCGTAAGTGAAACCTTTGATGAACATATTGCCGTTCCTCCGAACCGATCCGTTACAGTGTGGCAGCCATTACAGCCTTGATGGTATGCATTCTGTTTTCTGCTTCGTCAAAAACAATGGAACGGTCGCTTTCGAAAACCTCATCCGTTACCTCCATGCAGTCCAGTCCGAATTTCTCATAGATGGTTTTTCCGATGGAAGTGTCGAGATCATGGAAGGAAGGAAGACAATGCATAAAAACACACTGGGAACCGGCTTTCTGCATCACTGAGGAAGTAACCCGGTACGGGGTCAGGTCCTGAATTCTTTCCTCCCAGACAGCGTCCGGTTCTCCCATGGAAACCCATACATCGGTATAAATTACATGAGCGCCTTCCACGCATGAAATGTTTTCTGAAAAATCAATAACGGCGCCCGTTTCTTCCGCAATTTTCCGGCAGCATTCAATCAGTTTTGTATCCGGCCAGTATTTCTTCGGCGAGCAGGCAATGAACTGCATCCCCATCATGGCGCAGCCCACCATCAGGGAATTACCCATATTATACCGTGCATCGCCCATGTAAACCAGTTTGATATTCTTCAGAAATCCAAAGTGTTCCCGGATGGTCAGCAGATCGGCCAGAACCTGAGTGGGGTGAAACTCATTGGTGAGACCGTTCCAGACCGGAATGCCGGAATAGCGGGCCAGATCTTCCACAATCTGCTGCCCGTATCCGCGGTATTCAATGCCGTCAAACATGCGGCCCAGCACTCTGGCGGTATCGGCAATGCTTTCCTTTTTGCCGATCTGGCTTCCGGAAGGATCCAGATAGGTACAATTCATTCCAAGATCGTGAGCTGCCACTTCAAAGGCACAGCGTGTACGCGTACTCGTTTTTTCAAAGATCAGGGCTATATTTTTTCCGGGAAGAACGGCATGGGGAATGCCGGCTTTTTTCCTGGCCTTAAAATCGGCAGCAAGATCGAGGAGACCGTTGATTTCCCCGGGAGTAAGATCCAGCAGTTTTAGAAAACACCTGTTCTGAAGATGAAACATGGTCAGACACTCCTGTTACAGTAATTTGCTTAAAATTATAGGATTTCCTTTTCAGCAAGTCAATGAAATGAAAAGGGGCAGACAGAGAAAACACAGAAAAACACAAATTTTTTTTGTTCCCCTTTACAAGCACAATGGTTTTGTGCTACTCTTCAGGTACAGGAGGCGAGGATATGAGCAGACCGGAACAGAAAGAAAACGCCCGGCTGAATGCCGCGGGAATCTCCTATGCAGACCTGATCCGTTCCCGCCGCAGGCAAAAAGGCCTGAACCAGGAAGAGCTTGGCGCGCTTGTTTCTGTCGGGAAAAATGCTGTGGGTGCCTGGGAGGCCGGAAGAAGCAGACCGGACCTGGCAAGCATTCCGGTAATCTGTGAAGCGCTGGGCCTTACGCTGGAAGAGTTTTACGGGTATGAATTATCCGGGAAAGATCAGCAGGTTCCGGAAAATAATCACGCGAACCGGCAAAAAAACGAAAAAACTGCGGAATTTGTTTCACAGTATCTTGAACTGACAGAGGATCATCGGAAGATTGTTCTGCACGTAATGGAGGATTTACTGCTTCTGCAGGGCAGAACAGAAAAGCCGGCGCGAAAACTGATAAGGATTTATCGGAACAATCTGTCCGCCTGTGCCGGTCCGAGCTATACCATCGGGGAAAGCATGGGAGAACCGGTCTGGATTGAAGAAACGCCTCTGACCTGCGCGGCGGATGAACTGATCCGTGTCAGCGGCGACAGTATGGAGCCGGAGTTCCATGACGGAGATCAGGTGCTTGTACAGCATGGGGCTTCCCTGCGCCCGGGAGATATCGGCATTTTTGTCAACGGGGATGCCGGATACATTAAGGAATATCAGCGGGACGGACTGCACAGCCTGAATCCGGCTTATGCCACCATGCATTTCCACGAAGGCGACGATGTTCGTTGTATAGGCAAAGTGCTCGGGATTGCAGCAGATGAACTGTTTGCCCGGGAGGATGAAATCCGTGATCAGGATTTGTGAGAAAGGACGATGAAACATGAGAAATTGCAAACCGAGAAACAGCAAGACCAGATATACGATCCTTCGCTACATGTTATCCTTCGCGGATGAACAGGGACGTCAGCCCAGCATACGTGAAATCGGGGAAGCAGCCGGGCTTACCTCAACATCCACAACAGCCGGCTATCTGCGCCGGATGGTGAACGAAGGCTTGCTGATCCAGGGAGAACAGTCCAGAAGGAATTATTTTGTTACTCCCGGCGCGCTCCGTCTGCTGAGACCGGCGGGCTGAGAGCTTCCCATAAAATTTGCGGCAGACGGATTCGTCTGCTTTTTCTGCTTTTGGGGAACAAGCGTTTGTTTTTTCTTTGTCTTCATGATAAAATACAGCGCAAAGGAGTGTGAATCATATGGAAAGACCCAATGCATGGAAAAAATATAAAAAAACGGAATTGAAAAAAGTGGAATCGCTGGCGCAGAAATACAGGAGTTTTCTGGATCACGGCAAGACGGAGAGGGAATGTGCTGCATATGCGGCGGAAGCACTGGAAAAAGCAGGTTACATTCTGCTGGACAAAGCCATTGCAGACAAAAAGAAACTGAAAGCTGGCGACAAGGTCTACATCAATCAGATGAACAAGGCCATTGTTGCTTTCCTCATCGGTAAAAAACCGCTTGAGGAAGGAATGAACATTGTCGGTGCCCATATTGATTCTCCGCGGATTGACCTGAAGCAGAATCCTTTCTATGAAGACAACGATTTTGCTTTGGCGGACACGCACTATTACGGCGGCATCAAAAAATATCAGTGGGTTGCGCGCCAACTGGCTCTTCACGGCGTTGCGGTGAAGAAGGACGGAAGCGTCGTAACGATCTGTATCGGTGAAAATGAAGACGATCCGGTTGTTGGCGTGGGAGATTTGCTGATCCATCTTTCTCAGGAACAGGCAGGAAAGAAACTGGGAGAAGCAATTACCGGTGAAAATCTGGATATCACCCTTGCCGGAAAACCGCTGGAAGGCGAAGAGAAAGAACCGGTAAAGGCCCAGCTGCTGAAAATTCTGAAGGATGAATACGGGCTTGAAGAAGAAGATATGCTTTCCGCGGAAATCGAGGCGGTTCCGGCGGAAAAGGCCCGTGATTACGGACTGGACAGATCCATGATTATGGGGTACGGCCATGATGACCGGTGCTGCGCTTTTGCCGAACTGGAAGCATTGCTGGGGATTACGGAAATACCGGAATACACCTGCTGCGGGATGCTTGTGGACAAGGAAGAGATTGGCAGTGTCGGAGCTACGGGAATGCAGGCGAGATACATGGAAAATGCAGTTGCTGAAATTGCCGTTCTGATGGGAAAAAGCAGCGAGCTTACCGTGCGCAGAACGCTGCAGCACAGCAGAATGCTGTCCTGTGATGTGAGCGCGGGTTTTGATCCACTGTACGCTTCGGCATTTGAAAAGAAGAATGCAGCATTTCTCGGAAGGGGTGTCTGCTATAACAAGTTTACGGGCCGAATGGGAAAATCCGGTTCCAATGACGCAAATGCTGAATTCATCGGAAAAATCCGGAAAATTATGGATGAGAACTATATATCCTGGCAGACTGCCGAACTGGGCCGCGTGGATTTGGGCGGCGGCGGTACCATTGCATATATATGCGCTTTGTATGGCATGGAAGTGATTGACAGCGGAATTGCCGTACTGAACATGCATGCTCCTATGGAAGTGATTTCCAAGGCGGATCTGTATGAAGCGGTTAAAGCATTCCGCGCATTTATGATCAACGCATAACGCAGGCAGCCGGCATTGCTTTCGCCGGAAACAAAAAAGAAGCTTTCTTATCATGAACGCTTCTTTTTTTGTTTGATTGCGGAAAGATCAGCGCAGAAAATTTCTTGCTGTTTCCAGGGGAATATTCATGGCCGCAGGCATGGGAAGAGAGTCCAGCGCATCCGCAGGAATCCATTGATAATCCGCCGGCGCAGGAACGTCAGAAGGGACTTCAGCCGGCAGGATGTCCATTTCCCAGATCAGATGGGTAAAAACATGCCTGGCATGAATGACGGCGCCTGCTGAAAGGAGTTCAAGCTGCATTTTTCTTTTCAGATAATCCGGCGCATTCTCCGGACGGCAGTCAAGAAGCGGAAAACACCACATTCCTTTCAGAAGGGATTCGGTCCGCTGACGAAGAAGAAACCCGTTATCGGATCTCAAAACTGCAACGGTCATGACAACAACCTTTTGCGGCGCTTTTCCGGGGATAACCGGAAGATCGGAAGCGTCACCGCGTTTGCCGGCATCACAGAAAACTGAAAGAGGACAGCGTTTGCAGTTTGGGGTTCCGGGAACACAAACCGTGGCGCCGAGATCCATTACGGCCTGATTGTAATCGCCGGGACGGTCGGCAGGAACCATATCTGCAGCTATTTTTTCAAGGTTTTTGCGAACAGCCGGAATCAGGATGCTTTCCCGGATTCCAAACAGGCGTGAATAAACCCGCAGGACATTTCCGTCAACAGCAGGTACAGGAACACCAAAGGCAATGGATGCAACAGCACCGGCAGTATAGGGCCCGATTCCGCTGATTTTTCTCAGCAGGACCGGATCGGAGGGGAGAACTCCCTGATACTGTTCCATGATCTGACGTGCACCCCGATGCAGATTTCTTGCCCTTGAATAGTATCCCAATCCTTCCCACAACTTCAGAACTTCTGCCTCATCCGCTTTTGCCAGTTCCGCCGCAGATGGAAAACGGGAAACAAAGCGAAGATAATAGGGGATCACCGTATCAACCCGGGTTTGCTGCAGCATGGTCTCGCTGACCCAGGTTTTATAAGGATCCTGAATTCCGCGCCATGGCATTTTCCGGGCGTATTGGTCATACCATTCCAGAAGGGAAAGAGAAATCTTTTTATAATCCACGCTGCAGCGTCCTTTCAAACCTGAACCTGACAGAATGATTTGAGGAAGGGTTCAGGTTATCTGCCGAAGGAATGAAAAACGGCTGGATGAATTGTAACATAACGAATATAAATGACAAAAGAAAGAAAAACGGAGTAAAACAGAGAAAAATGGAAAAAAATGAAGAATATTAGATAATATGCCAAATTATTCCGAACAGAAGCACTTGCGAAAACAGAACGATTGCTATATATTACAGGATGTTGTTAGCACTCATGGTCGATGAGTGCTAAACAGCAGAGTGATGTATAGACAGGAGGAACTGATTTATGACCGTGAAGCCTTTGGGTGACCGCGTTGTCATCAAAAACTGTGAAGTGGAGGAAACAACCAAATCCGGTCTGATTCTGGCCGGTACAGCAAAGGAAAAGCCCCAGATGGCCATGGTAATTGCCGTGGGCCCCGGTGGAAATGTTGACGGCAAGGAAATCACAATGCATGTTCAGCCCGGACAGAAAGTAATCTACTCCAAATATGCCGGAACTGAAGTGAAGGTTGATGGGGAAGAACTGATCATCGTTCGTCAAAGTGATATTCTGGCGATTGTTGAATAATTGATCCGAGCAAAAAGATAAAGGAGAAGATATTTATGGCTAAGAAGATTCAGTACGGTGAAGAAGCCCGCAGAAGCCTTGAAAAAGGCGTTAACGCGCTGGCTGATACAGTAAAAATCACTTTGGGACCGAAAGGCCGCAATGTTGTGCTGGACAAGAAATACGGCGCTCCGCTGATCACCAATGACGGCGTGACGATCGCGAAGGAAATTGAGCTGGAAGATCCTTTTGAAAATATGGGTGCCCAGCTTGTGAAGGAAGTATCCACCAAGACCAACGATGTTGCCGGCGACGGCACCACCACGGCAACACTGCTTGCACAGGCGATCATCCGCGAAGGCCTGCGGAACCTGGCTGCGGGCGCCAACCCCATGATCCTGAAAAAGGGTATTGAAGCTGCTACGGACGCGGCTGTCGAAGGCCTGCGTGAACAGAGCCAGCCCATTAACGGAAAACAGGCGATTGCACAGGTTGCTTCCAATTCGGCTGCGGATGAAACCATCGGCAAGCTGATTTCCGACGCGATGGAAACGGTCGGTGCGGACGGCGTTATTACCGTTGAAGAAAGCAAGACCATGACAACCGGGATGACCACGGTTGAAGGAATGCAGTTTGACCGCGGATATTCTTCTGCGTATATGGTTACCGACACGGAAAAGATGGAAGCTGTACTGGATGACCCGCTGATTCTGATTACAGACAAGAAGATCAGCGCAATTCAGGAAGTTCTTCCCGTTCTGGAGCAGGTGGTTCAGACCGGAAAGAAACTGCTCATTATTGCTGAAGACGTGGAAGGCGAAGCGCTGAGCACGTTGGTTGTCAATAAGCTGCGCGGAACTTTCACCTGCGTATCTGTAAAGGCTCCCGGTTTCGGCGATCGCCGCAAGGAAATGCTGCAGGATATTGCCATCCTGACCGGCGGTACTGTGATTTCCTCCGAAACCGGTATGGAACTGAAGGAAGCCACTGTGGATATGCTGGGTAAAGCCCGTCAGGTAAAGGTGAACAAAGAGAATACCACCATTATTGACGGTGCAGGCGATAAGGCGTCTATCGAGGCGCGCGTGGCCCAGATTAAAGCCCAGATTGCTGAAACCACCAGTGACTACGATCGGGAGAAGCTGCAGGAACGTCTGGCCAAGCTGGCCGGCGGTGTTGCGGTGATCCAGGTTGGTGCTGCTACCGAAGTTGAAATGAAAGAGCGGAAGATGCGGATTGAAGACGCTTTGAGTGCTACCCGTGCTGCAGCGGAAGAAGGCATCGTTCCCGGCGGCGGCATTGCGCTGCTGAACGTGATCCCGAAGGTGGCGTCTATCCTGGACAACTTTGCCGGAGATGCCAAGACCGGTGTTCAGATTATTCTTCGGGCGCTTGAAGAGCCCATTCGCCAGATTGCGCTGAATGCGGGCATTGACGGAAGCGTGATTGTCGATCATATCAAGAACGCAAAGAAGCCAGGCTACGGTTATGATGCGCTGAAGGGCGAGTACGTGGATATGGTTGAAAGAGGAATCATCGATCCTACCAAGGTAACACGCAGCGCTTTGCAGAATGCGGCTTCAATTGCTGCGATGGTGCTTACGACTGAATCTCTGGTGGCCGATATTCCCGAACCCGAACCTGCAGCTCCGGCCGGCGGAGCAGGCATGGGTGGAATGTACTGATTGCTCCTGAGAGGATTTACTTGCAGTGCCCGGATTGTTCGGGCACTGTTTTTTCATTTGACGGCCTCCCTGCGTCAGTTGTTTTCTTGAGGTTTCCCGGAAGATATGGTACACTTACTGCTGTTTAATATTCCCGGAAAGGAATGAAAGTTATTGCCGATTAAGATTCCCAACGAGCTGCCGGCTTACAAAACCCTGACGGAAGAAAACATTTTTGTCATGACGGAGACCCGTGCGCTGACACAGGATATTCGTCCTCTGCAGATTGCCATCGTAAATCTGATGCCCACCAAGATAGATACGGAAACACAGTTGCTGAGACTGCTGGGAAATACCTCTCTTCAGGTGGAAATCGAACTGATCAAAATGAAAAGCCATGTGAGCAAAAACACTTCTGCCGAACACCTGACAGCTTTTTATAAAACATTTCCTGAAATTCAGGACAGAAATTTTGACGGAATGATCATTACCGGGGCACCCGTGGAACAGATGAAATTTGAAGAGGTGGAGTATTGGGAGGAACTTTGCGGAATTATGGAGTGGAGCAAAGAGCACGTCCATTCCACATTCCATATCTGTTGGGGAGCGCAGGCTGCCCTGTACTATCATTTCGGTATTGAAAAGTATCCGCTGGAGCAGAAACTTTTCGGAGTGTTTCCACATCATGCTGTACGAAAAAACTATATTCTGCTGCGTGGATTTGATGATGTGTTCATGGCACCGCACAGCCGTCACACAACGGTGCGCAGGGAAGATCTGGAGGCTTGCAAAGCGCTGAAAATCCTTGCTGTCTCAGATGAAGCCGGGGTATATGCCGCTGCAACGGAGAACGGACGGCAGGTTTTTATTATGGGACACAGTGAATATGATCCCCGGACGCTGGAAAAAGAATACCTGAGAGATAAAAATGCAGGATTGCCGATTGAAGTTCCGAAAAATTATTATCCGGATGATGACGATAAAAAAGAACCGATTGTTTCATGGCGCAGTCATGCCAATCTGCTTTACGCAAACTGGCTTAATTATATGGTTTATCAAACGACTCCCTATGACCTGAATCAGATATCCGGCTGACGTTCGGAGAAAGACAGGAAAAGCATGCGAAGGAACGAAACCCTGCTTTTTTCTGAAACGGAATTGCAGATTTATGCCCTGATTGCCGGAAACGACGGGATCAAAGCCCGGGAAATCGCCGGAAGACTCGGAATGAATAAGACAGAAGTCAGCCGGTGGATGGTTTCTTCTGCCCTGATGCGGGAATTGTGTTATCAGGATCGGGAGTATTGCTGGCATGCGCTGGTGCGGCAAAAAGCACCCTATGAAGGGCTGTACGAATTCTCCGGCTGGTACGGTACCGTCGGCGAATTTCTGAAAACGGATGAAAAAGCCTGGCTTGAAGAATTAAAATCAGGATGCAGGAGAATCGGCCGGAACCTGAATGATCAGAGAGGTCTGATTCATTCCTTTCTGGATTGCCGGAAAACAATGCTCTGTCTTTTTGATGATCTGAAAGAATTGACAGATTTTCCTTTTCCGGAATGGGAAATCGCATTCGAACTGAGACTGAATGTGGGCAGAATGATCCGGATTTATTCCGATGTGCTGGTTATGATTCCCGGAAAGGTTTTTTCCCTTGAGTTCAAAATGAAAAAGGATATCGATCCGGACGAAGTGATTCAGGCGGCAAAATATGTCCCTTATCTTGAAGTGGTTTTCGGGAGAAATACGGATATCTGTCCGGCTCTTGTTCTGACCGGTGAAAAGGAAATGTTTACATACAGTAAGATCGGAAAAACGGATTATATTCTTCCGGTAAGCTCAGGAGATATGCTTTTTAATGTATTCAATGAATATCTTGGCTTTTTGGCATAAAGACGAAACATTGACATTACATGGAAAAGAAGGTA
>JAFXRG010000020.1 GCA_017526525.1 Clostridia bacterium
CCGGAAGAACGGGAAGAACTGGCCGAGATGGCCGAGGACATGAGCGCCGCGGAGATTCGGCGACTGACCGAGGAACGGAACAAGGCGGCCGAGGCGGCGAACGCGGAGACGGAACGGGCGAACAAAGCCGAAAAAGATATTGAGTTTCTACGCGGAGTTATTGATCAAAGGGACCGGGAAATTGACGATGAATGCAGGCTTCATCGCAATGAAACACTAGAGAATGTCAAGCTGCGGGACGCGCTGAAGAAAGAAAAGGAACGTGTGGACAAGCTGAAGGCCGAACTGGAGCAGGAGCACGGGCGGCTGTTATTCGCCGAAAACAACCGCATTGAAGTTGAGGTCGAAAAAGAGCCGGCGGACTATCAGAAGATGATCCAGGAGCGGCAGGAACTGCTGAACGCCGCGGCGGAAGCAGAGGACAGGGCCGCGGCGGCCGAGGCCGAACTGGAGCTTTACAAAGCCGGAAAGAGTCCGGACAAGGATTCGGCGGCTTTCATCATCGCGAAGGCCACGCACGCTTTTCTGAGCCAGTGCGAGCTGATGGTTTTTGATCCTGGCATCAAAGAAGAGGGAAACGCAATTCTTCACTGCGTGGAGCAGCTGAACGAGTGGTGCAGGAACATGACGGCGGCGCTGGACGCTGATCTGGTGGAAGCGGAGGCGGCCGTGATATGAGCGAAAACGCGATTGTTTTAATGCCGGAGGTGGCGGCCGATCTGGCCGGAAACACCGAGCAGCTGGGGCGGTACCTGGTTCAAATGGCCGCCATGATGAAAACGATTCAGAACCGGCTGGAACAGCTGGAAGAAAACGAGCGGAAAGTGACGCTGAGCCATGCGGAAGTGAAGGACGTTCAGCTGTTGATTCGGCTTCGAAGCGCAGAATACTGCGAAAAATACAACATTGTCAGCCCCGGGAACCTGCGGAGGGTATCGAACGGCATCAAACGGGCGGTCCTGACGCGGTACGGGGTAAAAGACCTGCACGACGTGCCCGCCATCGCGCGGCAGGCCGTCGAGGCGCAGATTTCGCGCTGGAGCGACGTGCGGCTGATGATGAAATGCCGGGACGCGCTGGCGGCCGAGGGTGGCACTTAGATGCTACTCGGAAAGAAAGTGCATTAAATGCCCGCACCAGAAATCACACCATTACATCGGGCATTTCTATTGCTGCAAGTATGGGATCATACTGCGGGCAATGAGCGCGGATGAAGCCTGGCAACGGAGGGCGGCGGACGATGAATTATATCTCAGACGAGGCATACCGGACGGTCGAAGTTCGCCTGCGGAAGCGCTGGACGATGAGGCAGAAAGCCGAGGAAGCGCTGGCGAGGGCGAGGGCTAAGGCCGTGAACATCTCCGCGCCTTCCGGGCCTGGCAGCGGCGGCGGGAAAGGCAGCAAAAGCGGCAGCCGAACGGAGCGCGGGGCGCTGGCCGTCGTTCGGGCGGAAAAACGGCTGGAAACCGTGAGAAGATGGGAAGCGGTTTTTCGGAAAATGGATCAAATCTTCCCGGAGGACACAAACGAGGGGTTTGTGATCGGGATGATTTACGGAAACGGAATGACACAGGCCGAGCTGGCCAGAATGTGCGAGTGCAGCCGGCAAACGGTGAAGATGCGGCAGGATCGGTACGTGATCCGCGCCGCTTTTCTGGCCGCACAGCTGGGCCTGATACGGGAGGAGGTGACAATGGATGGCGACGTTGATTCGGAGAAGTGAGGCATTGAAAAGGATAAAAAAGCTGGAAGAGAGGGCGAGCGAGATCGGCGACAAAAAGGGCGCGGAGTGGATCGTGAAATGCTTTAACGCGATTATGAGTTGCAAGGTGGAAGAAAAGGTTTTCTGCGCCGGGTGCGGGAAGCCGGTGAACGTGAGCAAGATTCCGGAAGACGAGGGGGGGCCGTAAGGGGAATTCTGCCAGGACAAATGACCGTCGAGGATTTCATGTAGAGAGAGGAAAGAAAAAAATGCTGGTCAATTACGTTCGTGAACACGAGCGGTTTATTGAGTACGCCGCAGATGAAAAGATACCGGCAAACGCTCAACTTCTATGGTATGCGCTAATGCACATTTTTAACCAGCGCGCGGAAGGCAGCGAGTGGCCGGACGGCTTCATCCGGATCAACAATGACCGATTGTTCATGTTTCTCCCGATTAAATGGGACGCAATGGCCAAAGCCAGGAACACTTTGAAACAGGCCGGGCTGATCGACTTCCGGAACGGCAACCGAAACAAGAGCGCGCCGGAATACCGGTTGATTCCTTTTTATCCGTTAAAAACGGACAACACAGGGGGTAACACGGGGGGTAACGAATGGGGCAACGAAGAGGGCAACGAAGAGGGCAAAAGGGGGGACTTTAATATAAACATAAACGATAATAAACAGGGTTATGCTGAAGATAACGATGATGATGATATATTGGCTGAAGATGACGCGCACGCGAGGATGCGGATTTCCGTGGGCTTTTTGAGGATGATCGGCCGGAAGCCGACGCCTGGCGAGGTTGACCGGCTCGTCAACGCGGCCGGGCGGTGGCGATTTTCCACGAAAATGGTGCTGCGGGCGATTCAGGTGACCTCCGGGCATGGCGCGAGTAATCCGGTGGACTATGCCCTGACGGTGCTGGACGACTGGCGACAGGCCGAAGTGCGCCAGCCGCACCAGGTGGACGAATACCAGGTGGAGTATCTGCGGGAAAACGAAAAATGCGGGCTTTCCGGAACGGGTGACGCCGTGGAGGACATGCGGATCCGGGACGAGGCCAGAGAAAAGCGGCGGCAGGAAAACCTGCAGGCCGGGATTGCGTGACGGTATGGCAGAAAAGAAAAAGCGAAAAATACCGGACCCGGAATATGGGACGACGGCGTGGCCGTATGAGCGAAAATGCCCGGAATGCGGAAAGATATTCTGTCTGGCGCGGGTGGAACTGTGGTCGTTTTGGGACGGGCCGGAAATGCTCTGCAGCTGGGGCTGCATGCGGAAGCGGGAAAAGCGCAAGGCAGAAAAAGCAGCACGGGCAGCAGAGAAGCGGAGCAAGATGACGCCGAAAATGCGGGAAGCCATGGTAAAACGGCTGACGGCGCAGGGCGTGGAAGCAAAGGAAATCGGCGAGCGGCTGGGGATCGGCACGCAATTGGTTAACTATTATCAGCGAAAGGGTAAGAAAGACGGAGGTTGACGGCTAATGGCCACGAGGAGAACGGAAGCGGAAATCCAGGCAATCGGCGATCGGGACGACGGCCTAATAACAATCAGCGCGTTTTCGAGGAAATACGGCGTATGGATTCCAACGGTTTCATCGGCGGTGTTTCGGTATGATCTGAAGGACAGCGGGCAGAAATTCCGACAGGCGAAGCTATACGACGAAAAAGCGATGGTGTTATGCTTCACGCGGTATCTGCGGGATGAAAGCAACGCTTACTTTCGGAAGTCGGTTAGCCTGGAAGAAGAGGCGCAACAGGTCGAGAAGATTTACCTGGAGAGCATGCAAAAATAGGAGTATTGCAAAGTGATGAAGGTAAAAATTGGTGGAGATAAGGCTGTATTGGCATCGATTAAACCGGAATGGTGCGCTTATATATGCGACGAGAAGAAAGATACAGAAGTCAGGAAAAACACACCGAGTTTGCAATGCCCGTTCAAGGTTTATATTTACTGCACTAAACACGGAGACAGGACTGAATTGAGCAGGATGTACGGTGACAGAGAAGCACGCATGATGCTTGGAAAGGTAATCGGAGAGTTTGTGTGCGACCGTTTTACCTGCATCCAAGTGCGGCATGAGGATAACGGAATTCATCTTGCGAATACAGCATTCTTGAGAACGTGCCTGTACGATGCGGAACTTATCGAATACCTGACAAACGGGATGAATGTTGATGCAGAAGGTTGGGGATGGCATATTTCAAAGCTGAAAATCTATGCAGACCCAAGAGAACTGACATGGTTCCATTATTACGGGAAACCGAAACGTATTAACAGACCGCCACAGAGTTGGTGCTATGTTGAGGATTTAAGATGAATTGGAGGAATTATGAAAGCATATTCAGTTTCAGACAGAAACGGTGACTGCGGATACAGTTATATCGTATTCGCTGAAACAAGAGCAAAGGCTATAAGATATGCACTCGACCATTGTGACGGATGCTTCGATTACTATGAATGGACAGAAATGAGAGCATTGCGGAAGCCGACTCTTGATAAGTGTTACAACGGACGGTTTGAAATGGATTGGTGCAATATGGATGATCGTGTTGCTATGGTGAAAGATGCAAATTTTGAGTGTTCTGGCGAAGTTGACGTTACCGTTGACGAATGCAAATTATGTTCTGCACATGAGTGGTACGGAAGATACGAAAGATTAACGTCATACAATGTGAGGTGGTGAAATGGGATGAGTGAAGAGAGAGGAAAAATAGAGTGTCCATTCTGCCGGAGTGATACCAATATTCCAATCAACACAAAAAATCCACTGGCAAGCATCGGCTATACGCCAGAAAGCCATTGGAGAGAAGATGCCGATCCAGAATTCAAATACAATCACTCTGGATGGACAATATACGTAAGGAATGGAAGAACCTCCGTACAATTCAGGATATTCTTCTGCCCTATTTGTGGGCGAAAACTACCAGAAAAAGGTCGGTGAAGTTAGAATGACAATCAGATATATAAAGCAAAACAGCAGAGAAGATACCTGCAAAAAATGCCCGGAATTAGAGGTTAATTACAATTCAGATGAATCGTACTGCAATCTTGCAGACGGTGAGGAAGTCCGTCTGAAAAGAGGACAACACAGACCGGAATGGTGTCCGAAAAGAGCACGGAAGAAGTAACTTAAAGGCAACTTTAAGTTAGAAGGGGGATGAAATTTATGGGACTGCTTGGACAGATTGACATGGAATTACAGAAAGACCTTCTTGATTTTGTAAAGGCACAGGAGGAAAAGCCGTGGCCGCACACGTTGGGCGACGATCTTCTTGCCACAATACTGAAAGACATTATCAAGGGTGACGCGAGAATCAGCGGGAGCGTCACAAACCATAAGAAAAAGCGGATGTACCTGGAAATCAGTTTTTATGAAAACGACGAAGAAAGTATGACACAGGAGAAATAAAATGGGAGATCGGACAAAGATTGACTGGTGCGACGCATCTTGGAATCCGGTTACGGGGTGTCTGCACGGATGCGAGTATTGCTATGCGCGGCGGATTGCGGATCGGTTCACGGAAATTCCTGCTTTCATCCCGATAGCACATTGCTATTATAAAGACAAGGAACACACAACCCTTGAAAGAGTTGCACTCGATGCACCGTGCAAGAATATAAACAAAAAAATCATCTCGTACCCGTTCGGGTTTATTCCGACGTTTCACCGGTACCGGCTGGACGAGCCGAAACACTGGCGGAAACCACGGAATATCTTTGTGTGCTCGATGGCGGATCTGTGCGGGGAATGGGTGCCGGACAGCTGGAAACAGGATGTGATTGCCGCGTGCAAGGCGGCACCACAGCACAGGTACCTGTTTCTGACGAAGAACCCTTACGGGTACACCGACTTGGGAAGCGAAGACAGACCGGTGGTGCATGAGTTCGATTCGGACAATTTCTGGATCGGATGTTCCATGACCGGCGCGGAAGACCTTACGCGGTATGACGGGCATTACGGGCGCTATCTGTACGCGATGGGCGGCAACATGATTCCATCCATAGCACATCGGTTCATCAGCATTGAGCCGATACTGACGGACGTTATGGAGCTTCCAGGATACTACGGGAAAAGCGCACTGAACGATGCTATCGCGTCGCAGTATGCCGGGCATATGGAATGGGTGATTATCGGCGCGGAAACCGGACGGAGAAAAGGAAAGGTTGCGCCGAAACGGGAGTGGATTGACAAGATCGTGGAAGCGTGCCGGAAGGTCAGGAAGCCGGTGTTCATGAAAGAAAGCCTGCGGGAGATTATGGGCGCGGACTTTGTACAGGAATTTCCGTGGGACTAAGGAGCTGCAAAGACAGGTTATCCGGAGACAACGTAAAGGAGACGAACAATGATACCAGAGGATATCTGCATCGAAAAGGATTTCGAAAGCAAAGGCTGGAAGATGGAGGACGCGATCCAGGACATGAAGCACATGATCGGCATGTATCCGGAAGGATGCCGGCGTACGTATAAGCGCTACGGAACCACGTTCTATAAGCCCTATCGAAATTACTGGTCCGGAGAAAACAAGTATATGGAATACTTTTCTCATGTCGGGCTGTGTGAGAAATGGGTGAATAAAGGATTCATCCCCAAGGATGTGCCGAACTACGCGCTTACACGCCGTGGCCTGAATTTCCTGGGGCGTCATATCAAGGTGAACATCGGAAATGTTGAAAACTGAAAGGAGACGAAAAGATGGAAACATTAGTACGTAACGAAGTGCCCGAGGCAATGGCCCGGGCAGCTGCTCACTGGTGGGCTGAGAGAGCGGATGGAACTGCGCATCACAACAACCGCGGCGGTGATCTAGCCAGCGTATTCGCCGGAATCCTGGCCGACACGATGAACGAGCCGCCGAAGGTTGGGACCCTGGAGCGGTTCGAAGAGATCCTGGCAGAGAAGATCATGACGGCAGAACTGCCGTATATGTGGCGCAGCATCTGGGTGGATTATGGTCCGGACAGGATCCTTGCGGAAGCAGCTGAGGAAGCAGGCATCAGCTGCAACAACTTCCCGTGGAAAACCGGAATGTATATCGATGTGGAAAAGGGAGAGATTACTGTCAGGATCGCCCTTGGAGAGCCGAAAAAGATTTATCCGGAGATGCAGTGGGATGAATGACAGAGAGAAGGTTATTAGCGAGCTTTCTGAACATATCAAATCTGCGCTATTCGTTGATTCTGATTATGTAGATTGCGTTCAGACGGAATTATTGCAAGAAACAGTTGCTCTGCTGAAAGAGCAGGAAGAGCAAATAAAAACCCGTGATGAGTCACTCGAAAAAGCACGGGAAGAAATCAAATGGCTTCGGGGAATGCTGAAAGAGCAGGAACCAGTGAAAGTAAAAGATTATGCTGATATAGTAGATGGAATACAGGTTGGATACTGCCCAAAATGCGATAGAAAGATAGTTTGGAATCCGGAAAAAGAAGGAACGGTTGCTTTCTGTAAATACTGCGGGAAGGCGGTAAAATGGGAATGAGAATCCATGAAATTACAATTTCAATGGTCGCAGACAATGGATTGATGCCAGTTACCGTCACACATAATTCTCCGAAACGGATTGTAAGTGGTGCAAGGGTGCGGTTCGGTTGGTTCTTTATAAGGATTGGAGCAAGAATACTGTACGGAAAAGAATGGGAAGGTCGGTGATGTGGGAATGAAGACCAACAAATATCCGATTGCTGAATATGATGATTTAGAGATGCCATCCGATGACATGGACACCGACATCAGGAATTGGCACAGCCACCTTGTTAAAGTTCGCAAGGACACGGAGTGCGTTTACTGCGGAGCACCAATCAGCAAGGGAGACTTCGCATTATCTGAACGAGGATTCTGCGATGGAGAACCGTTCCTGATTCATGACTGTATTGACTGCGCTGATGACTTAATTGCTTTTTACAATGAAGAAATTGATAGCGAGGAATATTGCAGGAGATGGGAAACACGCCACAAAAAATATGCAGAACAGGACAGGCGGTGAAGTGGAAATAATAGGAGGGAACAGTGCCGGAAGTAGATCATAAATTTTTTTTGATGTTTTTCGATGTTTCCTGCTCTGCTAAATTGAAGGAAAGTGTAGCAAAAGAGCAGGTTTTCCGGACCGGTTTTTTCCTATTAGATACAGCGGGAAACCTGGAAACGGCGAAAACAGGAAAATAATAGTATTCTATGTGTAAAAGAGTGAAAGAAAAGGGGAGGGAAAATGAATAAGGTTCGACCGATTAAGGACCCGGACAAACTGCGGGAGATTCGCGAGGGGCTGGCCAGCCGAACAGACTGGCACGGGGAAAGAATGTTTCTGTTGTTCGAGATCGGAATCAACACGGGCCTGAGGATCAGCGATATTATCCGGCTGCGGAAGAAACACGTTTGCGGGGAATGGATCGAAACGGTGGAGCAGAAAACCGGAAAGGTTACCAGGATTCCGCTGAATGTGCAGTTGCGCCAGATCATACAGGACAGGTGCCGAGATATGGAGCCGGACAGCCTGCTATTTCCGAGCCGCATGCAGACAGCCAGCGGTTCACAGGTGGAGCGGCCAATGACCAGACGGAACGCATACAATGATATTCGGGCAATCGCTGAGGCTTACGGCCTGGGGGATCATATCGGCTGCCATACGCTGAGAAAGACGTTTGGATACTGGCATTACAAGAAAAACAAAGACCTGGAGCTGTTGCGGCAGTGGTTCAACCACGCAACCCAGGCGGTCACAAGACGGTATATCGGAATCGACGAGGACGAACGAAAAAAATCTGTCAGCGGTTTTAACCCTGGAGGCGCGGTGTATCAACCTCGACAGCCTGTTTCGGCGGGTAAACCGGAACAAAAATCAGAACAGCTGGAAATAAAAAACGCGGATCGCTCAAAGCAAGGAAAACTATGGGGTGAGCGGGCACAGGAACGACGCAAAAATAAAAGTTGATGTATAATACATTGACTGGACATTCCGGCGACATTAGAATAAGATCAGCAAAAGTTGTGAACCAGGACGCAGGGCGAACAAGCCGGCGTCCATTTTAATTTCGTTCGTTCGGTTGCTGCCTGTCTTTTTTCTTTCCGCAGGCAGACGGGAGAAGCGCAGCGCGAGAGCGCGAGGGGTGGGCAATGCTTACGAGCGAAACAGAAGGGGAAAGAAAATGCCACATGACAAACATTACAATTCAGCCAGGCACAAGGCATGGGCAGAAAAAGTTTTGCGGAGAGCCGGTTATCTATGCGAGGAGTGCAAGAGGTACGGAAGGCTGGACGTAAAAGGGCTTCCGGTAAAAGCGACGACGGCACATCACATCAAGCACCGGGACGAATACCCTGAGCTGCAATATGATGTAAACAACGGCCGAGCACTCTGTGAGAAATGCCACAACAAAGCACACCCGGAAAAAGGCGGAGCGCGAGGCCATTACTGGAATTGATGGCCGTTTGGTTTGTGCGCACGCACACGCACAAGGCAGGGCAGGCCCCCCGGTCAGAAAAACCGGAGTTGGGGGTGGCTACGCCGGGCGGGCATACTCGATGAAATCGTCCACATAAGGCTTGATTTCGGACAATGGTCCGTGCATCGTCGGGATA
>JAFXRG010000021.1 GCA_017526525.1 Clostridia bacterium
CACTGGCTTCCACTTCCGCCAGGCTCCATGTGACTTTATGCTCTGCATTGTCATACGTGCCTGCCGGTACAGACTTAACATACGCCACATTCTTGTCCAACGTGTCGACGATGGTTACGGTTGCTTTGTCTTTCTGGTAATTCCGATAATTGATCTTATAGGTGATTTCGTCGCCGACCTTCACAAAGCCCAGCAGGCCCGTGCCTTTGTAGTCTCCCTCGAGAGCGGTCCCGTTACGGGTTGCCCCTGTCTCTTGCTTCTCCGGCACCGGGTTCTCTACCGGCTCCAGCGTGACTTCCTTGTCATTCCCAACCTTTACGGTTGTTCCCTGGTTGATCACGCTGCCGATTTCGTGTCCTGCCGCAGGCACTTCCGCTCCCGGAAGTACTTCCACAGTCAGCCGTACATAGCCTTCGCCGACTGGCGCATTTTTAATTGTCCAGGTCACAGTATGAGTATTCTCGTCATATTCCGCCAGATTTGCAGGTTCTGCTGACTTGAACTTAACATTCTTGTCCAGCTTATCTTTAACCACAACCGTTGTGGTGGGATCCATATAATTGTAATAGTCAATTTCATATGTGATATCCTGGCCAACCTTTACATTCCCCAGAAGGCCTGTACCTGCATGAGGTTCTACCTCTTTTTTTACAGGTTCCGGCGGAACGTAAACGTTGTATACCGTAAACTCAAGAAATCTGTTTTTCAGCTCCTTTACTGTACCATTATCGTTCCAAGTCCCGTAGTTGCCTACTACTTCCGGAATACTCTTAAATCCGTCCGCAGTATGCACTCCGCTTTCCGGTATAACGACCGGACTCGGACGCCAGACATATTCTGTTTCTATTTTTGTATCTGAATAGTGCCACTCTCTTCCCTGGGTATCCGTAATAACCGAGGGAACAGAATCCTTTTCTTCCTCGATGTAAATCATTCCCGGCTGTATATCGTAATCGTTTACCAAGCCTTCGCCGGGTTCGCCCACAATAATGCTCTTTGTATGTATTCCGCTAAAATCATTATAGTTTGCAGCCTTATTGGATCCCGGAACACCCACATCAATAACACTGTCCCAATCTGCCCGAACTGTTCCCGTCTTTTGATAGACGATGAAGCGGTTTGAAACCGGCTCCTCCGGATGGATAATTTCACCGGATTTCGTCAGGATTTTCTTTTTGATTTCTATTGCAATAACATCCGGATCACTTGTGGATTCAACATCCAGAACAAAATCCATTCCGCTGCCCTGTTTGCTGCTGGTATTCCATAGAATATGTCCTGCTCTCCAATAAGCCATATCCTCATCCGTCACCCCGTTAAAGCTGGGTTTATACATCGGAGGACATTCATTTTTCGGGTCCCAATAATCAAATGTTTTTGAAAGGTTTAAGGTGATTTTGCTGCTTAAAAGCCCGGACGAGTTCTTGAGCTGACCGTAATGTCCAGTACCCTTATCCTTATAAATCCATGGGAACTCCAGATCTTTATTGACAGTAACCGTGTAATAGATTCTGTTGTCCAATCTCTGCTGTAAATAATCCTTCGGCGACTCCTCATTAATAATCTGACATTCATTGTCAGGCGTCTGATCATTTACGTTGGCTGGTCTTACCAGTCTGGAATCCAACTGATCCTGCCCATATGGCTCCAGATCAGCAACTTTAAAGGATCCTTCAATTCGAACCTGAGGATTGGAATAATCGGTTTCATCTGTGGTATTTTGAGAATAACCAGTAATGTAGAAAGCATTGTTAAGAACTTTACCCGTTTTCTTGGAAAAAGCAGTAAGCTCTGCCTTTTTCACATCTCCTATTGTAATCGGAACTGTCGATTCCAGTTCCAGATCCATGTCCTGATCCACATGCAGAGTATGGGTTTCACCGTTTTCATCCACATAAGTATAGTCACCATAAGCCAAGGGAACCGTTAATTTTACTTTACCCCTGATGGAAATATCGATATGGTTCACTGTATGATTAAGATTATTCGAATTTGGCACAGATTTGACTTCCGCAAGGTAAATTGTTGCGGCCTCTTCCTGTGAAGCACCGCCCTTAATACAGTGCTTATCTTCGTCTATACCGATATAAAGGTTATTGTTACGGCTCTTAATCTGATTGTTTTCATATACAAGTGCACACTGCCAATGGTATTCTTGATGATGCTTTTTAGCTTTACTGTAGTCCCACGGCTTCGGTACCGGATTCAGTGCCGGTTCCAACGTAATTCCTGCAGTTACTGTTGGATCAATATAATAGTAATACCAGTCATCCGGCTGAGCCCAGTCTCCTATATGGGCAGCAGATGATTCCATCCGAAGAAGATTTACTGTCTGATTCCCGCTCTGGGTTACGCTGTTATCCACATTTTCTGACGCATAGGTCCAGAAAAGCGGATAATCAATATCAGCCTCATTGGTTTCCGGTGAATATTCAACTTCGTCCAGGCTTCCGTCAGTCCTGACCGAATAATACTTGTCTCCATTCTTGACGATAATAGCATAATGTTTTCCTGCAGAACCTGCCGTGATAATCGTTCCTGTCACAGAGAAGCTTCCCTGCTGATAAGTGATCTCCCTGTTATCGTCAGTCACGGAAACCTCGGGGATAACCTCTGTACCTTCATCTCCGAAGTGAACAACGCTAAGCTTCGCGTTCCCTTCCAGGGGCATTCCGTCCACATAGGCAATCGTCACATCAACGGGCGCCTTGGGCTCAATTTTCTTTCCATCCTTCTGGATTTCGATGTCGAAGAACCGGGCAAAGGTCACGTCCTCGCTGCTGACGCCGAGCCTGGCGGCGGAATCCGCGACATAGCGGGCATAATTCTCCTGGTTTTCCGTAATTTCTGTAACCTTCAGCTCCGCCCCGTCCGGAATATCGGCTTTCCGGCCGTAGCTCAGGGTGATCCGGTAGGTAGCACCGTCGACGGTGGTGTAGTAGGTGACCAGGGAATAGCAGAGAACATACTCTGCAAATTCGTCCGTGGTAAAGCTGAAGCCATGGACATCCCGGCTGCCGTCAGACCGGGTGTCAGCGTTCAGCTGCAGGCTTTCGGTAATATCCTCCGCCTGGCCGTTCTGAACCTGATACAGCCGGAAATCCCGTCCGGACAGATCCTCGGTCAGGTTAACATTCACGTCGAAGCCTTCATACTCGTTCCGGTCCACATTGTTCAGCCCGATGCTGAAGGCCTGCCAGGCAGCATCGCTGCCCGCCTGTTCGTTTCCGTTCAGGCCCTGCACGGCGGAAATGGCGCCGCCTGCCTGCTCGTCCGTCAGGATTTCCGCGTAAGCGCTGGCTTCCTCAGGCAGGTAGTAACCGTTGACGGTGCTGATGGTCGCCTGGTTGTCTTCCGTAGTAAGTTCTGTGTTGCCTGCAGCCGCAACGGTAATCACATACTTCCGGCCGTTCTGCTGGGTCACGGTCAGGGTCTGGGGCTCTTTGGATTCCTTCAGGACCCGGAACTTCCAGCCCTCCTCGTCATTCGTAAGCCGGAATACGTCAGCGTCGGAAACTTCGACGTTGAGGATCCCCGCCAGGAATTCATCGGCATTCTCCGCGGAAACAATTTCCAGGCCGGTCAGGATCTGTACCAGCGGAATATCCTTCGCACCGGGGAGAGTGCAGGTAAACTCCTTGTCCTCGTAGTGGTATACGACCGTGTACGTCAGCACAAATTCACTGAAGTCTCCGGTGGAGAAGGAGAAACCGGTGATCTCGTTGTTTTCCCAGGCAACATTCAGATTGCCGCTGTCCGCGGTAATCCTGTCAACTGATGTACTTCCTTTTTCGTCTGTATGGAAATGATACAGCTCACAGGTTACGCTGTCGATCACGGTTTCCGGGGTTTCCAGAAGCGCAATGGGGCTGCCCAGCCGTACATTCACGTCATACTGTTCGGCTTCCGCTTCTTCTTTCGGGGAAATCTCAAAAGCAGCAAAACCGGTATACGTATTCGTTACCGGTTGCGGTCCCCGGGACATCAGTTTGATGCCGCGGCCGTTGGGATTGCCTTTTTTATCTCCGGCAGGCGGAATCATGCCTTTCAGCTCTTCCAGCCTTTGTGCCGAAAGCGGACTGACAGAGAGATCTTCCGAAGCAAGCTCCAGAAGCTCCGCTTTTTCAGCTTCTTCCGGTTCTCCTTCTTTGGGCGTCAGAACTACGTCCTTGTTCTGAACCGTATCTGTCACCTGGTTATCTCCATCCCCGGCCAGGGAACCCGGCACACAGGAGAAGGTCATCATCAGGGCCAGCAGGAAAGCGATTGCCTTTTTCAGTTTAAACATCTCTGTTGTCTCCTCTCGACATATCCATCCGTGGAAGCGGGCTTGACATTCCTTACGATTTTAATGTCAGGACAATGCGCCACTCGTTATGAACATTTTCGGCGGAAATGAAATAGCTGTAGATGGTATCATGCGCGTCCTCGATGTCGAAGAAGATTCCTTCTTCGTCGTTTTCCGTGCGGTATTGCCAGGTGATCTCCGCAATCTCATCCTCGGTGAAACCACTGAATTCCGCTGTGATGAAGATTTCTGTTCCTTCCTGAACCTCCGTCAGGCCGTCCAGGGTGGAGGTCAGGTGAACCTTCCGAATCGGAATGTTGTATTCTACCTCGCCCTTCAGCAAGGCCACATTGTTCAGGTTCAGGAAAAGCACGCTGTCGTCCGTGTCGGTATAAACCTCTCCCCACATACCGCCGACGGCCCGGATCCAGGCCACGTCCCCGTGGTTCAGACTGCCGGCTGCTTCCGCGTTCGCATCCATTTCACTGTAAAGATTGGTTCCGTTTTCACGGATCACCATGACCTTCACATAGCCGTTCTCGAGCATCTCCAGATCGGGATCCTCGGGTTCGGTTTCTGTTTCCGGTTCTTCCGCCGCAGGTTCTTCTGCCGCAGGTTTCTCCGCTTTGGTTTCTTCAACGGGCTCTTTGGTTACAATGGACTCTTCCGCCGCAGGCTCCTGGATCGCGGTTTCATCTGCCGCAGGTTCTTCGCTCACAGGAGTTCCCTCCGCAGGCTCTTCCGCTGCAGGCTCTTCCGTTTCTGCTTCTTCAGCGGGTGCTTCGCTTACAAAGGTCTCTTCCGCAGGTTCTTCGGATTCCGTTTTTTCTGCAGCCGAAGGCCCTTCGGCTGCGGGTTCTTCCGCTGCAGGTTCTTCTGTCGCGGATTCTTCTGTTGCAGGAGTTTCTTCCGCAGGGGTTTCAGCTCTGGTTTCCTCTTCCGCTGCAGGTTCCTCGCTTACGGATTCTTCCGCCGGAGCTTCTTCCGCAGGTTCTTTGGTTTCCGTTCCTTCCGCCGCCGGTTCTTCTGCTGTGGGTTCTTCTGCCGCGGGGTCTTCCGATTCGGTTTCTTCTGCCGCCGCGGGTTCCCCGTTCACAGGTTCTCCTGCTGCCGGAACTTCTTCTGCGGGTTTTTCGGTTTCAGTTTCTTCTTCAGCAGGCTGTTCTGCCGCCGCTTCTTCCGCGGCCGGTTCTTCGGTTTCCGGGATCCCGGCGGGCGCCGGTTCTTCCGCTTCCGTCATTACGGATTCCGCCTTCAGGCTGAATCCTGTTTCGGTGTCCGCAGAGAGGGTGATCATCTCGTTCACCCGTTCCGTCACCGCAGTTTCCAGAACGTACACGGCCTTGCCGGGCACTTCGGATTTGGCAGCCGTAAACTTTTTGTCCCTGCCGTTGATTTTCACATTCAGGGTCTGTCCTGCATTCAGGGTCAAGGTCAGGAGAACCGTTTCGGTTTTGGCAGGCGTCAGCCGGATTCTGCATTCCTCTCCGGCCGCAACGGTTCCGGACACGGATTTGCCGACACGCAGCTCGACAGGTTCCGCTTCCGCAACTGCGGGTTCGTCGGGCTGCTCGCTCTCCGTTTCCTCTGCCGCAGGCTCAGCGG
Source organism: Clostridia bacterium (assembly GCA_017526525.1). Taxonomy (GTDB): domain Bacteria; phylum Bacillota; class Clostridia; order Christensenellales; family Aristaeellaceae; genus Aristaeella. Next base: position 5,894 of record JAFXRG010000021.1, read on the forward strand.
GCTGTTCGCTCTCCGCTTCCTCTGCCGTGGGCTCAGCGGGCTGCTCGCTCTCCGTTTCCTCTGCCGCAGGTTCGGCGGGCTGCTCGCTCTCCGCTTCCTCTGCCGCGGGTTCGGCAGGCTGTTCGCTCTCCGCTTCTTCTGCCGCGGGTTCGGCGGGCTGTTCGCTCTCCGCTTCTTCTGCCGCGGGCTCAGCGGGCTGCTCGCTCTCCGCTTCTTCTGCCGCAGGTTCGGCGGGCTGCTCGCTCTCCGCTTCCTCTGCCGCGGGTTCAGCGGACTGCTCGCTCTCCGCTTCCTCTGCCGCGGGCTCAGCGAGCTGTTCGCTCTCCGCTTCTTCTGCCACGGGCTCAGCGAGCTGTTCGCTCTCCGCTTCTTCTGCCGCGGGTTCGGCGGACTGCTCGCTCTCCGCTTCCGCCGCAGGAGTTGTCACTTCACCGGCCGGTTCCTCAGAAACCGGCGCTTCCATCACCGCAGGTGCTGCCTGCAGGATCTCTTCGCCTTCCTCCGCCAATGCAGCAGGCAGGAGAGCGACGGTCATCGCCAGCGCGCACAGCATCGAAAGAATTCTGATCAGCCTGTTTTTCATGATCCATACCCCTTTATCTTCACATTCGGTCATTGTCACTGTGTTATTCATTCGGGGAAAATGAAACGTTTCTCCCCCATGTACTATTATATTAATACAACTATTACAGTTCAATCACGTAACGGTTACATGGCAATAAATGGTTGTCATTTTTTGCTTAATGACAGACAAAAAAGTGCATCCGCCGGTTTTTTTACCGGCGGATGGTTGCTTTGGTTTGTTTTTCGCTTGTATTTATGCTATGGGGTAGCTGTCATCATAGGCCGCAGACAGGCCTTTCCGCATCCGTTCCCGGAATTCCCCGGGGGTCATTTTCTGCTCCTCCAGGAAAACACGGTGGAAGGTTCTGGTGTTCTCAAAACCGCATTCGTAACATACTTCCTTGCTGGTCAGCTTTGTATCCTGTAACAGTGTGCAGGCCTTCTCAATCCGGATGATATTCAGGAACCGCCGGAAATTGACATTCATTTTCTGCGAGAACAGGCGGCTGAGATAGGACCGTCCGACTCCCATTTCCCGGGCTACGGACTCCTGGGTCAGGTTTTCATTTGAATGCTGCTGAATATAGGACATGACCCGGTAGGCAAAATTATCCCGGTTCATCTCGTCCGCAGGAACCAGCTTCAGCTGGGTAAAAACGCAGGAAACCAGCACATGGATATACGCAAGCATCAGCGGGAAAGAACCTTCCCGGCCCGAATATCCCTCCAGCTTTTCAATAGCTTCTTCCACTTCCGGCGGGCAGTCCTTCAGCCATACCTTCGGAACCACCGGCCACATGGTTGCCAGTGTATTCCGGTACTCGGCAATCGAATCCGTCGAGAAGCCGACAAAAAGGCCGGCCGCGTCTTCCGAAGCACTCTCGTAGCTGTGAACCACGCCGGGAAAAACGATTATCAGCGTATTCGGTTCCAGGTCGTAGGTGATTCCGTTCACCGTCATCATCAGGTGACCCTTCCGGACAATCGCCATTTCCACCGGATCATGCATATGCGCGGGATATGGATTGGTGCATACAGGTCCCACTCTGAACTTTGACCGTTTTTTCCCCTCAATCTGTATCGCCATTTTTTTCACTCCTGTTTTGCTTTCATCAGCGCACAGTGAAAAGTGACAAATTTGTCTTTCTTGTGAACAAAATGACTATACCTTCAAATCCCCGTTTTGTCAATTTTTCCCACCGGAGCCGGCGTCAGATCTCCCTGCCGCCAGGTGAACCGCCACTGCCTCGAACTCCGCTTTCAGGGAAACCGTCAGTTCGTTCCCTTCCAGGGATACCGCGTTTCCTTCCGAGCACATAACCCGAAGGATCCTGTCCGCCCTCACGGGAAGGGTGATTTTCTCCGGAATCTCTCCGCCGAAGGTATGGATCACGGCCAGGGTTTCCTTTCCATCGGTCCGGATCACAGCCTGCCAGCCTTCCGGATGCCGCCAGCTTTCCGAAACCGTTCCCAGGAAGGAGGATACGCCGTCCCGGATCAGGGGACGCACCTCCCGGTAGAAGTCCATGCCTTCCTCCGTTTTCCGCCACTGTTCCTCCGAAAGACCGGTCACGTCCCCGGAAAGGCACATAACACCCAGGAAGGTATTGATCAGGGAATAGTTGATCCGCCGGAGGCTGTCCTCCGCCCGCAGCACAGCCCAGATCTGGGACTGGGCCGGCAGGATCACCCGGTGCAGCGCCGCCGCAATGATCGGGATCTCCCGGCATTCATGGGCATCCGAGAAGGATGCCATGTCCGATACGGCCATCAGGGACGGTTCCAGCCGGTGTCCGCCGGAGGAGCAGTTTTCAATCATCAGCTCCGGAATCGCTTCCCGCAGGCGCCTGAAGAAGCGCAGCGTTCCCTGCATATTCCGCCGGAGGCCTTCCCCCAGGCTGTCCGGGTCGTCGCATCCGATGCCGATGCAGTCGTTATAGTCAATCTTGATATATTCAAAACCGCAGCGCTTCAGCAGCCCGACGACCCGGTCCTCCAGATATGCGTGGACCTCTTCCTTCCGCAGGTCCAGGAACCGCCGGTTGTCCGTATCGATTACCGCACCGTCCCTTGTCAGCAGCAGGTCCTCCCGCCGGGCGATTTCCGATGATCCCGCGCAGGTCTCCGGCTCAAACCAGAGGCCGGGTCTCATTCCGTGGGCCCGGATCATCTCCGCGGTGGCCTTCAGGCCCTCCGGAAACATTTCCTGCTCTTCCGGAATCCAGTCCCCGCCGCAGTCCGACCAGCCGCTCTTCGGATTCCGGTACCATCCTGCGTCGATCACCAGGTATTCCGGTCCCCGTCCGTCCAGGCATTCCGCGATGCGCTTCAGGTTTTCGTGGGTGGGATTTCCCCAGGTGGTGCAGTATTCGTTGAACAGAATCGGCAGTTCCCTGTCCGGCCGGGGCAGGTTTTTCCGGTGCAGGGTCAGCAGCCGCTGGGAAACCTCATCCAGGCCTCCGCACCCGGCGGTCAGGTATGCCTCCGGGGTTTCAAAGCTTTCTCCCGGACGCACCGTTTTCGCCCACCGCCCGTAATCCTCGTCCGGCAGGGAGGCCATCAGGCTGAGGCAGTCATCCTTCCGCCGGATCTCCATCATCCAGGAGGAAGGACAGGCCAGCTGCACCGCCCAGGTCACGCCGGCTTTCCGGTCCTCCAGCGCCGCGAAGGGGAAAAACCCCCGGACCGGCATGGAGCCCAGCTGGCCGAACTTGCAAAGCCGCAGGGCATGCCCGGTCCAGGAGCGTTCCAGCATGGCTTCCTCAATGCTTTCGGTTTTCACGCGTCCTTCCGCGCTCCACATGCTGCAGATCCGGTGCAGGAAAAGCGCTCCCGGAGCGTCCGCCTCCGTGAAGGGGGTGATGCCGCTCAGGCTGACGCTGGACAGCAGGTTCAGCGTTACCGGTTCTGGGCCCTTGTTTTCGAAAAGACAGGAAACCGTCAGTCCCTGCAGGCCTTCGCTCCAGGAAACCCGGTGGCGCACCGTCCGTCCGGTTTCATCCGCCGCCACGGTTTCCACGGTATTTCCGTTCCGGGTCTGGGAAACAAACTTCAGCGCATACGAAGCGGACGTTCCGGCCAGCGTATGTCCGTTTCCGTATCCGTCCGGAAAATGATCTCCCCGGGCGTGCAGCTGCACCAGGGGTTCCGGCCGATATTCCTTCTGAAGCGCTTTCTCCCGCATGGAAACGGGAATCAGGAGCATGCTCATGCAGTTCCGGTCATCGAGAAAATAGCGCAGAAGCATATCCCCGAATACAAACTCACTGTATGGTTTCATCGGTTTCCACTCCTTTTTTCACCTGCGGTTCTGAAAAAACCGGGAGAAGCGGCAGGCTTTGAACCTGCTGCTCCTCCCGGGATCATTTCATCTGCGCATCTGTTTTTTTCCTCCGTTCATCTGTCCGGTCTGATTATAGCGCATTTCCAGGCCGGATAAAATCCCGAAGGCCCAAAAAACAGAATTACCCGTTGATATTTCCCTTATTCTTTATTCGTATAAAACGGAAAATCCGGCCGGAATGAATTCCGGCCGGACGGGATTGCATGATTTTTTGTCCGTTAGTTTTTATTTTGCCTCGGGAGCAGAGAAGCTGATGGCCGTCGCGCCGGTCATGGCGTCGGCAGAAAGCAGCGTAACGGGCACAGTTTCAATATGCAGCGTCTCAAACTTTGCTTCATAGCCGCTCTCGGTCTTGAAAGCAATCGTCATGCTGTAGCCCGCTTCGATCTCTTCGGCGGAAACGGTGCGGGTGATGGTATAGGACGCATCCGGGGCAAATCCGTTCACAGCGTAGTTGACGCCCTTATCCCCGGTCAGGTTGTTGACCAGGTAGAGTTCCGTAACGTTCTCGCCGGTGCCGTTGAAGAACGTATAGGTTCCCGTAGACGCTTTGGCAGCCTTGGCGGCAGCCAGGACGCCCTGCACATATCCCAGGGTGTCCGCGGTGGTGGCGCCGGAAACAGCGTCAACAAAGTCCGCCTTGGTCTCCTCGGTATATCCGGCCACGATTCCTTCCAGCTCCGCCACGGTCTTGCCGGTCACGTAGGCTTCAATATAGTTGTAGTTGGCAGCGATCTGCACGGTGGAGCCGGCGCGCTGCATGTTCAGGCTGTACATATCGCTGTTTACGCGCTTGGAGCCCAGCACCTTCCCTTCCGGATAGCTCTCGCCGAAGGAACCGTCGCTGTTCGGAACGCCGATGGCTTTCACGTCTTCCCGGTCACCGATGAACTGGAATTCATCAATCTTCGCGGCAATAATCACATCATCCTGCAGGGCAACGGTAATCACGGCAAAGCAGCCGGTGCCGTGGGCAGCATAATCCACCTGGCCGAGAGCAATTTCTCCCTCCGCAAAGGAAGCCGTCACAGACAGCACCAGCATCAGGGAAAGAAGCAAACCAAAGATTTTTTTCATGGAACCTTTCCTCCTTTATCACGGGTCTTTTTACCCTTGCCTTATTCTACTGAACCGAACAGGAAAAATCAATAGAAATATGTCTATATTTCAATAGTAATTTATTTTCCCTCCGGTCTGCAGTCCAGCAGGCCCTGTATCGTTTTATTCATCCGCTTGAGCATGTCCCAGTTCAGCGAGTAAATGGTTCTCTTCCCCTCCCGCCGGCTGGCAACAATCCCTGCTTCCGTCAGGGTCCGCATGTCATGCGCCAGGGTGGGCTGGGTAATCTCAAAGCATTTCAGCAGCATGCACCCGCACATTTCCCCGCAGGCCAGCATATCGATAATCTTGACACGCTTCGGATCAGAGAGTGCTTTGAACGCTTTTGCCATCCTTGCATATTTTTCTTCCATCTCCGCTCTCCTTTCCTGCCGCCCCCTCCGGCGGCTCCCGTATAGCTCCCCGGTACTATATCATAAAACCTTCCGCTTTGCCAGTCGCTTCCCCGGCCCGGATTCCCGTAAATTCAAGCCGGTCCGGTTCCGCATGGCAGCAGAGGTACAGAATCCGAACCCCGGCTTTCTCCGCGTCCGCCAGGGCAGCGCAGAAAGCCGGATCCGTTTCCCGGTTGCCCCGCACCTCTGCGATGCCGTCCATCTGAATGACGAACATCAGGATACGCCGGTATCCCTCCGCCTTCTCCAGCTCCCGCAAATGCTTCACCCCGCGTTCCGTCGGCGCGTCCGGGAAAAAGCCGGTGCCGTCCCGCTCCAGGGTGCATCCCTTGACCTCCATCAGGAAGCGTTCCGCTCCCCGGCGCATCATGAAATCCAGCCGGGAGAGCCCGAAGCGGAATTCCGGGCGAATCTCATCAAACCCCTGGGTTTCCAGCCATTCCCGGGCCACAACGTTCGGCGCCTGGCTGTCAATGTTGATCAGCAATCCGTTCCTTTTTCTCACTGCAATCAGGTCATACGCCGTCTTTCGCGCAGGATTCTCCGACCGGCTCAGCCACACCTCCGCCCCCGGCAAAAGCAGTTCCCGGCACCTCCCGGTGTTTTTGACATGAACCGTTTCCGTCCGGCCGCCGGTTTTAACCCGCGCGATGAAACGGTTGGGCCGTTCAATAAAAGTACCGGCTGTCACATGATTATATTTCATCCTTCCGTCCCTTCCAGGTCCGGTACCGGTCAATGATAGTCTTCCCGCGCCCCGAAGGTTTTCCCCTCTTTCCGGTTGGCCTCCGCTTCCGCAGCCAGCGCGTCGTAATCCCCGAGGTTGTAGCTCCGGTCATAGGGGCACTGCAGCAAGCCCGCGTTGATGTATCCGATGATTTCCGCCCGCCGCGGATCCTCCGTGGACAGATCCACCCCCGTAATCCGCCAGTTGTTGTCCGTCTCCGGCGCCACCGGGGAATTTTCGGCAAAGTATTCCACAATCATATCCCGGATGGAACCGGAGGATTCCCAGTCCCGGTTTCCCTCAGCTATCCCCTCCGTCTTGATGCAGGAAGAGTAGCGATAATTGTTGACGGCCAGCTTCAGCACCTGGTCATCCCGGAGCGGCTCCCCTTTGAAGGTCACATTTTCGATCCGCTGGCCCTTTGGCCTGGAAAGGTTGATTTCATAATCCACACCGGCAAACATGTCATAATTATATCCCGGAACGTCCGGGTCAAAGGAGATGTTGATATCCCCGGGTTTCCATGTGTTGAAATACTCTGCCGACCATTCCATGTATTTTTTCAGTTCCGCTCCAGTAACGTCCATCGTATAGAGCGTATTGTCGTGTTTATAGATATTAAAAATATCCTGGTAATATATTTCACCTTCCGGCAGGTCGCCGTCGTCGTTAAACAGGGGGACGGAAGTCACGTCCGCCCCGGACCGGAGAAGCTGAATTTTCAGGATCAGGTCCATCACCGCCGTGTCCCGCAGCCGGCCCTCCGGCAGATCCCTGATTTCGTTTTCAGGCTGGAATCTCGCCGTGGTAGTCCCCAGCGGCGTCCCCTTTTCCCCGCCCCCGCCGGATGTGCCCGTAGCCAGCCGGATAGTTTCCTCATGCATCGCTTTCACAACGGGAATCTCCCGGATCTCCGGGCTGGGTTCATATCCGGCCATGTCGATGATTTTCGTCTGAATATCCGTAATCTGCCGGTTCCGGTCCAGCGTCACGTCAATGCGGGCAATTTCCCGTCCCCTGTTGCGGACACCCACAAACGGCACATCGCCGATCTTTCCGTTTTCCGTAATATGCATATGTGCAACCTGGAGAATATCGATCCCCGGATTGTCCTCCACAATCTTTGCGGCGGAATCAGAACCTCCCTCTTCATCATACTGGGGGAATCGGCCCATATGGGCGGAAACAAGGAGAATATCCGCCTGGTCGCCGATCTCCTCCATGGCTTTCTTTACGGCGGTACTCGCCGCCTCAAAGGTTGTTTCGGCAATGCCCTCCTTTCCGCCATCCCACCTTGGAATTTCCGGGGTGCACACGCCGATTACCGCCAGCCGGACGCCGCCGCGTTCAACGATCGTCCAGCCCTTTCCGGTCACATATCCGCCCTCAGAATCCAGGATATTGGCGCCGAGCACCGGAAAGTCCGCCTGGCTCAGGTTTCTTTTCATCACCGGAATGCCCCAGTTGAATTCATGGTTCCCGACGGTCATCGCGTCGTAGCCCATCGCATTCATTGCGGCTATGACCGGATGCTCCTTCTCCGGTTCCCTGACGGCAACCGTGTCCGTCAGAATGGTTCCCTGCAGATCGTCCCCCGCGTCCACCAGGAACACAATGGGGTTTTCCTCCCGGGCCTGCCGGATATACGAATACAGGCGTGCCATACCGTTGTTGGTGGTTTCGGCATCATCCTCGTAGGAATAGCCCCATATGTTCCCATGCATATCGGAGGTCGCCAGAATCACCACATGAAGCGTTTCCCCGTCGGCTGCAATGCCGGGTACCGCCGTTCCCAGCAGGACAGCGGCGATCATCAGGGAAAAAAGTCTTTTCCACGGAATTCTCATAAAAGCACTCCTTTTTTGTTCAGCTTGGCTGATCGGTTATTCTCTGAAAAAAATTATACTTCATCCTCCCCGGTTCAGGCAAACACTTTCCTTTTTTTGTTTTTTGGGTAGAAAAGCAAAGAAAGATCTGATATGATAATTCTATCGAACATTCAGTTATCAGGAACGATCAGAACCGTTCATCACAGCCTGCCGGACGGATGAATTCCGCGGAGAACGGAGGAACAGCAATTGACAGAAGACAGAATCTTTATGCATATTGCTCATTCCCTGGCCCGGGAGTATACGGACCTGTTCTATGTCAACATGGATACCGGCGAGTATATCGACTACCGCACGGACGACCCCTCCGGCGTGCTCACCGTTTCGCGGCAGGGAACGGATTTCTTTGACAGCTGCAAAAGGGAAGCGCAGCTGTATATCCCTCCGGAAGACCGGGCCGTGTTTGTTCATGCCATGGACAAGGATTTCCTGGCGGATGTGCTGAAAAGATCCGGCATTTTTGAAATGACCTACCGCCGGATCAAGGACGAAAGAACCTTTTACGTCCGGATGCGGGTCACCCGGCCGGAGGAAGACAAACCCTTCATCGTCATCGCAGTCTCGGATATTGACGAGCTGATGAAGAAACGCTTCGCGGAACAGCAGATCCGGGAGGAGCGGGTCATATATGCCCGGCTCCATGCCCTCACGGGGAATTTTTTCGTCGTCTATGTGGCGGATCCGGAAACCGGAAAGTACCGGGAGTTCAGCGCTGCGGACAGCTACACGAAAAGCTTTGCACAGGCCCGGGAAGGAACGGATTTTTTCGCTGCGGTCCGAAAGAGCGCCCCTGTCTTCAACCATCCGGACGACCTGGAGTATTTCCTCTCCGCTTTCACCAGAGAAAAGGTTATGGCGGAAATCAGCCGTTTCGGGCTCTTTACGCTGGATTACCGCATTATGATGGACGGCAGCCCCCTTCACGTCCAGCTGAAGGCGGCCCTGGTGGATGAAGAGGAAGGTACCCGCCTGGTCGTGGGACTCATTAATGTGGATGCCCAGTACCGGCAGAAGGAAATCAGCCAGGAAATCGCCCGGCAGATGGAAGTCTACAACCAGATCACGGAAAGACTTGCGGAACAGTATGACTTCCTGTTCTATATTGATATCGACACCGGCACCTACACAGAAATTGCCTCAACGGACGAATACAAAAAGCTGAAAATGCCGACCAACGGAGACGATTTCTTTGCCAGCAGCCGCAGAATCATCCGGAAATACGTTCATCCCGAGGATCAGGAAAGAATCCTCCGCCTGCACTTCAGGGATACCATGCTGGAAAACCTGAAGGGCCGGAAGTCATTTTCCCTGACCTTCCGGCTGGTCGCCGGCGAAACAGTCCATCACATGCGGCATACGGAAATCATGGCCCGGGACGGAAAACACCTGATCGTATGTATCAAAAACATCGACGAGGAAGTCCGGGAAAATCTTGCCCAGAAGGAAGCCCGGAAGAAGAGCGTCACCTATACGCAGATTGCCGAAACGCTGGCATCCCACTTCGACCTGATCTATTACATTGACTGTGAAACCCTCCAATACGCGGAGTTTTCCATCCGGAAAAAATCCGGCGAGCTGAAAGTGCAGGACGAAGGGGATGACTTTTTCGCAGCCGCCCAGAAAAACGCGGACCGGCTGATTTATTCCGAAGACCGGGAAAGAATCAAGCATTTCCTGGACCGGGACCGCCTGATTTCACAGCTGGAAAACCGGAGGCGGCCGACGGAGGACTACCGCATGAATATCGGCGGCGGGAAAACGCAGTATACCCGCATGTCCGTCACCTACTCCTCCGACCGCAGTCATTTCATCATCTGTATTGAAAACCGGGAAAAGGATGTCCGACGGGAGCAGGAGCACCTGGCTGAACTTTCCACGGCCAATGAAATGGCCCGGCGGGATGACCTGACGCATACGAAAAACAGCACCGCCTACCGGGAAGCGGAACAGGAACTGCAGAAGCAGCTGGGTCCGGACTGCGAGCCTTTCGGCCTCGTGATCTGTGACATCAACGGGCTGAAGGTCATTAACGATACGGAAGGCCATAAAGCAGGCGATGAATATATCAAGTCATCCTGTGCCCTGATCTGCAGAACTTTCCGCCACAGTCCCGTCTTCCGGATCGGCGGCGATGAGTTTGCGGTCATTCTCCGGGGCGCGGATTACACGGACCGCAAAGCCCTGCTCAGCAGTTTGCAGAAGCAGGTCGGGGAAAACATCCGGATCGGCAGCGGCCCGGTCCTGGCTTCCGGACTGGCGGAGTATCTGCCCTCCGAAGACCGTTCCGTTGAAGATGTTTTCAACCGGGCAGATACCCGGATGTACGCCGAAAAAGCGCGGCTGAAGGAGCAGAAGCTGCTTCAGGAAAGCCACTCCTTCATGAACCGGGAAAACCAGCAGCTCATCAGCGAAGACCGCCGGCTGATGCTGGATACCCTGTTCAGGTCCTTCGAGGTGGTTTCGGAAGGAACGTATGTCTATCTCTGTGACATGAAATATGACTTCTCCCGCTGGTCCAAAAACGCGGTGGACACCTACGGCCTGCCCTCCGAATACATGTACGGGGCCGGAGACATCTGGGAAAACCGGATTCATCCGGAGGACCGGGCCGCCTATCACCAGGGAATTGAGGAAATCTTCACCGGAAACGCCGCGGATCACGATATGCAGTACCGGGCCCGGCGCGTAACCGGAGAATACGATGTCTGCACCTGCCGCGGCGTTGTGATCCGGGATCCCGCCGGCGAACCGGATTACTTCGCCGGCACAATCCGCAATCACGGTCTCCAGGGGCATATCGACACGCTGACCGGGCTACGGAATCAGTATGGCTTCTTTGAGGATCTGGAAGCCTGTATCAAGCGGAATGCGGAAGTCAGCGTCCTTCTCTTCGGAATCAGCAAATTTTCCGAAATCAACGAAATGTACGGGTATCATTTCGGAAACCGGGTTCTGCAGCGTTATGCCCGGATTGTATTTGAAACCGTCGGAAACTCCGGCCATACCTACCGGATTGACGGAACAAAATGCGCGGTCATCAGCAACACGCTTTCCATCGACGAGCTCCGGGAAGTCTATCATCAGTTACGGACCCGTCTCCATGAAAATTTCGAGACAGACGGCAAAAAAGTTCTTCTGGAGCCGCACTGCGGCGCAGTCCGGGTCAACAGCTTTGACGTCGATTCCCAGACCGTTTATGCCTGCCTGAATTTTGCTGATGAGGAATCCAAAATGCTCCGGAAAGGCGACCTGGTGGAATTCCGGAACAACCTCACCGAGGAAAACCACGAAAGGCTGGAGATGCTGCATGCCATCCGCGCCTCGGTCCTCCATGACTTCAGGGGATTCTTCCTGCTCTACCAGCCGGTGGTGGATGCGCAGACGGAACAGCTGGTCGGGGCGGAAGCCCTGCTTCGCTGGAAGGGCGATCCTTACGGACTGGTTCCCCCGGATGAGTTCATTCCGGTTCTTGAACCGGACCCGCTGTTTCCGACGCTCGGGGAGTGGGTTCTCCGGGAAGCCATTCTGGCGGCCAAACAGTTCCTGAAGCTGTATCCCGGGTTTATCATCAATGTCAATCTGTCCTATTCCCAGCTTGAAAAACCGGATTTTGCGGATATGGTTCTTTGTCTCCTGAAGGAACTGGATTATCCGCCGGAACACCTCTGCCTGGAAATCACGGAGCGGTGCAGGCTGCTGGATATGGATCTGCTGAAAAATGTCATCGCGGCCCTGAAGTCCAGAAACATCCTGATTGCCATGGATGATTTCGGAACCGGCTTTTCTTCCCTGGGCATTCTCCGGGAGGTTCCCCTGGACACCCTGAAGATCGACCGCAGTTTTATCAGCGCCATTGAAGAAAGCGAAACGGAACGCCGCCTGGTCCGGAACATCATCGACCTGTCGAACATCATCGGCACGAAAGTCTGCGCCGAGGGTGTCGAAACAGCAAAGATGCGGGATATCCTGAGGGATTTCCAGGTGAACTGCTTCCAGGGATATTATTATTCGAAGCCGATTCCCCAGGAGCAGCTGGAAAAATGGAGGCAATGAAAAAGCGCTCCCTCCGGATCGGGGGAAGCGCAGCGGGTTTCGCCTTAGTCCTGAATTATTCCTGAATATAGCGGCGCCGGATCTCTTCAATCACATGCCCGGTACTCTTTTCCACGGTTCCGTCCCGGAAGGGATTCAGCAGGTTTCCGGTTTCCAGCAGTTCAAAGTATCCCTTTGTCCCGCCGGCCCGGCACAGCCGCAGGTAGTCCTCCCAGGCCGCCGTCCGGTTTTCCTTCATGCGGCCGTAATACTGGAACGCGCAAATCTGCGCCAGCGCGTATTCGATATAATAGAAGGGATACAGGAAGATATGCAGCTTCTGCATCCAGAATCCGCCCTCCTCCAGGAATCCGTTGCCGTCGTAATCCCGCCAGGGCATATATTTCCTTTCAATTTCACGCCAGGTTTTCCGCCATTCACCTGGCGTCATCTCCGGATTGGCGTACACCGCGTGCTGGAATTCATCGACGCACACCAGGTAGGGAATCGTGCACAGCGCCCCCAGCAGGTGCGCCGTCGTATACTTTTCCGTCTGCGCGCCGAAGAAATATTCCATCCAGGGATAGGCAAAGTGTTCCATGGACATGGAATGAACCTCGTTGATCTCCGAGGTGGATCCGCACAGGGCTGCCACCGGAATCGACCGCATGCTCAGGTATCCCTGAAAGGCATGGCCCGCTTCATGGGTCAGCACATCCACGTCCGCCTCGGTGCCGTTGAAATTGCTGAAAATGAACGGCGCCTGAAGGGACGGCAGCCGGGTCATGTATCCGCCCATATGCTTTCCGGGCTTCGTTTCCAGGTCAAACAGCTCGTATTCCGTCATGAAATCAAAGAACTCCCCGGTTTCCGGGCTCATTTCCCGGTACATCTTCCGGGCTTTCTCCACCAGTTCCTTCGCGGTGCCGATAGGCATGGCATTCCCGTCCGGGAACTTCAGCGCCTCGTCGTAATAATGCATCCGGTCAATCCCCAGCCGTTTCTTCTGGGCCTCCCGGATCTCCGCCACCGCCGGGCTGATCGTTGTCCGCACCTGTTCCCGGAACCGGGCGGCGTCCTCCTGGGTATAGTCGAAGCGATTGCGGGCAATGTAGGCCATGTCGGTATAGGATGAAAATCCCATCTTTTGGGCCTTGGTATTCCGAAGCTGAACCATTTCCCCGTAAATGGCCTCCAGCTCTCCGCTGATCTGTTCGTACAGCCCCGCCCAGGCCTCAAAGGCTTCTTTCCGCTCCGTCCGGTCAATGCTCTGCATATGCTTGAGCAGTCCGTAGAAATTACACTTTTCTCCCCGGAATTCCGTTTCCGCGCCGGCCGTCACTTTCTTGTAGGCCTGCTGCAGCTCGCCCTCCCGGATCGTTTCGGAAATGATCCGCTCATCGCTGGTCATCAGGGCGGCATCCATTTTCCGCAGCAGCTGTTTTCCGAATTCCGCCTCCATTTCCCCGCGGAACGGAGATTCCGTCAGGGCTTTCTGCCAGGTCTTGAAAGCCGGAATCATCCGTGCCTCCGCCTCCCGCAGCCACCGCATCTCGCTGTCGTAAAACGCGTCGGCAGTATTCACCGTGTTCCGGATATGGCAAACGGTATACATTGTATCCGCCTGCATTTCCTTTTCCTGCAACGCGAAATATGCTTCCCGGACTTCCCTGTAGCTCTTTGCCCCCCGAACCTTCCGGGCTGCCTCCGTAACCGCCGCCTCCAGCGCTTCCATATCCGGGCGCCGGTATTCAATCTCACTGAACCGGATCATTCCCTCGTCCTCCTTTTTCTTTTCCGCATCGGAACACTTCCTGCCTTTCATACTCTGAGAAAATTATAGCATCTGCCGCACCCGGTCCGCAACGTTTTCGCTGCCTGGCGGGGAATCCCCCGGTGCAAGCTGGAAAAGAAGCGGAAAATATGCTATAGTTCAGTTCGATCAATAAAAAGCAGCCGCTTCCGGGTTTCGCTTCTCCCGGCCGGCCGCAAGCAAGGAGCGTTCACCGTGAAGGACCGTAAAATCTATTGCCTGAACAACATCGCCAAAGTGGGAACGGACGGTTTCCGCAGCGGCTATACCCTGATTGATTCCATGGACGAAGCCGCCGGCGTGCTGGTCCGCTCCGCGGATATGAAGGAAACCGTCTTCCCCGCCGGGCTCCGGGCAATCGCCCGCGCCGGTGCCGGCGTCAACAATATTCCGCTGGAGCGCTGCGCCGAGGAAGGCATCGTGGTATTCAACACCCCCGGCGCCAATGCCAATTCCGTCAAGGAGCTGGTGCTGTGCGGCATGCTCCTTGCCTCCCGGGATATCGCCGGCGGTATCGCCTGGGTCCGGGAAAACGCAGGGGATGCGGATATCGCCAAAACAACGGAAAAAGCAAAAAAAGCCTTTGCCGGAAACGAACTGAAGGGCAAAACCCTGGGCATCATCGGCCTGGGCGCTATCGGCGTCCTGGTGGCCAATGCCGCGGTTTCCCTGGGCATGAAAGTCTACGGTTTTGATCCGTACCTGTCTGTTTCCTCCGCCTGGAATCTTTCCCCCCTGGTCATTCATGCGGAAAAGATTGAGGAAATCTACGCCGTCAGCGATTTCGTGACCCTTCACGTGCCTGCCACCGCCGCCACAAAAGGCATGATCAACGCCGAAGCCCTGGCCCGGATGAAGGCCGGCGTGGTGCTGCTGAACTTTGCCCGGGATACCCTGGTGGAGGAGCCGGCCCTGGCCGCCGCCCTGGAAAGCGGCGCGGTGAAGCGCTATGTCACCGACTTCCCGACACCCGGCAGCACCCACATGAAAAACGCCATTGTGATTCCCCACCTGGGGGCCTCCACCGAAGAGGCGGAAGACAACTGCGCCGTCATGGCGGTCCGCCAGCTGCAGGATTACCTGGACAACGGCAATATCCACAATTCCGTCAACTATCCGGAAATCAACCTCGGCTTCTGTGAAACGGAAGCCCGGGTCGGCATCCTGCACCGGAACATTCCGAACATGCTGAGCCAGATCACCAACTTTTTCGGAAACCAGGGACTGAACATCGAAAACCTGGCCAACCGCAGCCGGGGTGATTTCGCCTATACGCTGCTGGATATCAGTCACCCGATGCCCCACGATACCGTGGAACGCCTGAAGGAAATCGACGGCGTTATCCGGGTCCGCAGAATTGTGGAAAACAAATAAAAAAACCCGAAAAAAAGCGGCGGGACAAAAGAGTCCTGCCGCTTTTTTCCGCCGGTCGGGTTACTGCCTGAGCAGCACTTCCCGAACCCGGTGCAGGAGAATCAGGTCCATCACACCGTTGAGGATGTAGCAGATGCCCACGTAAATCAGCAGCGCATCCCGAATGGCCGCCGGCCGGATCAGAATCATCACGCCGCCGGCGATCATCAGCACAGAGAACAGAATAATCAGCCCGTTCCCCGCGTTTTCCTCAGGCTGGCTCAGGGGCGCCAGGTTGCTCAGTCCGTTCAGCACCAGGCCGATGCCCGTAAAAACCGGGATCAGATCCACCAGCGCAGAGGAGTTGAACCAGATCAGCAGACCGATCAGGGCCAGAATCCCGCCTACGACCAGCTGGGTGCCTTCTTTTTTCACCGGTCCGAACAGGAACATCAGCAGGCAGCCGACGCCGCAAAGCATCAGCATCACCGCGCCGATTTTCACCGCCACATCCGCGGCGCCCTTCCGGGCAATAATCAGCGCGATGCCGAAAGCAATACTGAGCACCGCGGGAACCAGTTTTGTTCTCTGCAGTTTTTTAATCGTTTCATTCATTCCGTTTTCCTCCTGACCTCATTCCTTTTCCGGAACGGATTCATAAAAAGAATTATAACAGCAATTCTCACAGTTTCGCAACAAAAATATATTCCGCGAATTGACAATCCCTGCCGGCTGAAGTATATTTGAAGAGAATGTATGAAAAGAAAAAAAGGCAGGGATATTTCCGGCCGGTCTTGCGGGAGGAATGGTTTTGATTTCTGAAAATCGCAGAATGATTGCTGTCTGTACCTCCTGGGAGGATGTCGAAAACCTGAATCTCGTGCTTAACCGGCTGATGGATGCAACGGACGGCACCCCGTTCCTTCCCCTGTGCATTCCCTTTGACCGGCCCACCACCGAATCCCGCGGGGAGGAAAGCATCCGGGAGCTGACCGATGCATTCGATCTTCCGAACCTGGCCGGATTCCTCCTCTTCGGGGAAATGATCCGCTCCGATATCATTAATCAGCATCTCATTGACCTGGCTCACAGGAAAAAACTTCCCGTCTTCATGCTGGAAAGGCAGTATGAAGGCTGTATCAATCTGGCCTTCTGCTATACGGAAGGCTTTGAGTCCGTTGCCCGCCACATTGTGGAAGAGCACGGCTGCCGGGATGTGGTCATGGTGGCCGGCATCAAGGGCAATTCCTATTCGGAGGAGCGCATTTCCCTGCTCCGCCGGATCCTGGAGGAAAACGGCAGCTCCCTGCCGCAGGAACAGGTAATTTACGGCGAATACTGGGATGAGCCCACCTTCCGGGCCCTGGACGGATATTTCAGCGCCGGGGGGCATATGCCGGAGGCTTTTCTCTGTGCCAATGACGCCATGGCCATCGCCACCAGCATCTGGCTTTCAGAAAGGGATATCCAGGTTCCGGGACAGGTCAGGGTCGCCGGGTTTGACGGAATTCTTCCCGGGGAAAACCACGATCCGTCCATCACTACCGCTGCGCCTGACTTTGCGTATATGTTCGGCCGTATGCTGGACCGGATGGAAAACTGGAATCCGGAGGATACCGGCCGCACGGAAACCTGGCCCATTCCCTTCCGGTTTATACCCCGGGAGTCCTGCGGCTGCCGGAAGCGGGACGTCTTCAGCGTGGTCCGGAAGGTCGGTGGCCTGAAGGTTACCAATCTGGACTATACCCGCCATATCCGGTCCATGGCCAACTTCATGCGCCGGACCCTCAGCATGAATTCCTTCGTCCGGCTCAATGAAAGCCTTTCCCCGCTTTTTTCCATGTGGCAGACTCCCTTCTGTTTCGCCGCGGTGCTGGATGACAACAACCACAACCAGGCCACTTCCATTCTTCATGGCCGGAACGGCCGGTATTCTGCGGGAGAAACCTTTCTCTACAAGGAATCCCCCATTCCAAACGAAGCCTCCGTCCGGAACGATCCCTCGGTCCGGATCCTGGCAGCCCAGCTGCTGCAGAATGAAGACGAAACCATGGGATATCTCGTTTCCGGCCTGAATGACTGGAGTCTTCGGGAGCAGGAACGCTTTGAGGAGGAAGCCCTTTTCCTCTCCGCCGCGCTGAACGCTGTGCTCTCCAACCGCCGCCTGGAAAAGGCCAACCGTGAAATCCTGCACCTGGCGGAGCATGACTATCTCACCGGCCTGTATAACCGGCGGGGATTTCTGCGGGAGCTGGAGCGCCGCCTGCAGCTTCCGGAATCCCGCAGCCAGGTTCTGACCCTGTTCGCCATGGATATGGACGGGCTCAAGGAAATCAACGATGTGCACGGCCACCAGGAAGGCGATCTCGCCATCCGCAGCCTGGCCGAGGCCCTGCGCCGGGAAACGGAGGACACCGGCATCTGCGCCCGTTACGGCGGGGATGAGTTTGCCTTTGCCTGTATTGCGGATCATTCCATGCTTCCGGAGCTGGAAGAAATCCGGAAGCGGCTGGAAACATCCGCCCGGGCCATCAGCGGAAAACGGGCTTACCTGATTTCCGCCAGCCTCGGCGCCTGCTCCCGTCCGGTGGATTCTTCCCTCTCCCTGGATGAAATCCTGGCGGAGTCCGACCGGGCGCTGTATCGCGACAAAACAGCCCGGAAGCATCGCTCCTGAGCTGTCCCGTCTTTTTCGTTTTTTTTCACAGAATGTTTTCACCGAACCCGGTTTTCCCAGCCGCGCGCGGCGGTCAGGCAGCCGGGTCCGGTCCGTTGTATTTGAGGCACAGCATCGTCAGGTCATCAAACTGCGGCGCGGTTTTCACAAAAGCGTTCACAGCCTTCTGTACGCTGTCCAGCGCCTCATGGGGATCGTCTCCGGAGATGCTGTTGAGCGTATCCAGGAGCCGGTCTGTCCCGAACATTTCGTTCTGCGAATCGGTGGCCTCCGCCACGCCGTCTGTATACACAAACAGAACGGAACCCTTTTCCAGCTTCATCTGGTACTCTTTGTACCGGACGCCTTCCATACCGCCCAGCACAAAGCCGTGCTTGTCTTTGTACAGTTCAAATTTCCCGCCGGGCTGTTTCAGCACCGGATACTCATGACCGGCGTTGGTCGCGGTCAGCAGGCCGGTGCTCAGCTCCAGGATGCCCAGCCAGACGGTGACGAACATTTCCTCATGCCGGCTCTGGCAGATCTGGTAATTGGCGGCCTCCAGCGCTTCCTTCGGGTTTTTCTTCATGATCGCGTAATTCTGAACCAGGATTTTGGAAGCCATCATGAAAAGCGCCGCGGGAACTCCCTTGCCGGAAACGTCCGCAATCACCAGCCCCAGGTGATCCTCGTCAATCAGGAAGAAATCATAGAAATCCCCTCCGACTTCCTTGGCCGGGCTCATGGAAGCAAAAATGTCAAATTCACTGCGTTCCGGAAAAGCGGGAAAGATGTTGGGAAGCATGTCCGCCTGAATGCGGGTGGCCATGGACAGCTCCGTCTCGATCCGGGACGCGTCCATCCGCTGTTTTTCGAATCTGTTCAGCAGCACGCTGGTGATCACCGCGAACATATAGACCGCTCCGGCCACCGTCGCGATAATCACAAACTGAATCCCGGGAACGAAGGCCTGCAGCGCAATGGCTGCCAGCGGCGCGATCAGGTAAACCCAGAATGCGCGGCGCACCGGCTTTTCGAAGCGGTCCCGGTGGCGAACCAGCAGGAAAACCCCCTGGATCATCATGATCAGCGGCATCAGGTTGGACAGGATATACCACTTTTCCCGATGATAAACATTGTTTGCGTCAAAGCTGTAGAAAAACCCGGTAAAAGCGGAAATCAGGAGCGCAAGGATATGGATGCCGGTCAACAGGGCAGCCGCCCGGACATGGCCCAGAATCGCATCCTGCCCGAGCGCCGTAAACAGAATCATCGTCACCAGCATCAGGGTCATCACCCCGGAAGCGCTGAACTCAATGAAGGTAACCGTCCCGATGGCAAACCGGATGACATCCCCGGGATGTCCTTCCAGCAGTTCCCGGGCCAGGTGCATGGAAATATAAACCAGCACGGTCCAGAGAAAAGCAATGAAAAACTTCCGTACATCCTGCCGGATCGGCGATTTCCGGAGCTGAACAATGCTCAGGCCGCAGACGCCGATGCCGGCCGCGATCATCAGCGCATTAATCAGGTTTGTGGTTGACAGTGCAAATTCTCCCATTCTTATGTCCTCATTTCCTTACAGCCTTGCTGATCACCAGGCGAATCCTGCTTCCCTGGATCCCGATGGTCACCTCGTCCGCCAGCCGGGCCACAATGGATTTTTCCAGCTCGTCCAGGTCGATGCCCGCTTCGGGATCGTCCTTCGACCGGTGCTCCAGGTTATACCGGTATGCGGAAAGGGACCACCTGCCAGCCCAAACCGGGGATTTTTCATCCTGCCGCACCCCGTAGCTCATGTAGTCCGGCAGCGTGTCCGCCAGCTCCTCCGGCATCTCCCCCACGTTCTCAAACATATAGGAGCAGTTCAGCATTTCGGCAATTTTCGCCATAAACCCCTCCGGGGAAACGGAAGGCCTCGGCAGTCCTTCCTCCCCTTCCCGCACCTGGGCTTCCAGAACAATGTCATACCCTGCCTCCGTTGTTTCCAGCCAGATTTCCCCGTCAAAGTGACGAATCAGCTGGTTGGCCATGCCCA
The DNA here is from genome assembly GCA_017526525.1 of Clostridia bacterium. Classification (GTDB taxonomy): domain Bacteria; phylum Bacillota; class Clostridia; order Christensenellales; family Aristaeellaceae; genus Aristaeella. Next base: position 25,823 of record JAFXRG010000021.1, read on the forward strand.
GGGTTTCCTCTGCCAGCAGGCACATGTGCTGGTAGTTCCGGCCGGCAATGCCGATTTTCCCCGCAAAAGTCTTCAGGATTTCCTCCACGTCCGGGTTTCTCCGGACCGTATTGCTGACCCACAGCTTTTCCGTTTTCATCCTTGTTCTGCCCCTTTTTGTTTTTCATTCCCGGATCCGGCGGGTTCCCCGTTCATTTTCTTTTTCCCGAAAAGGTTTCCCGCCAGCGTCACAACGCCGGTCAGGGCCATGACCCCGCCCGCTGCCGGGGTAAAAATATCCTCCCCCAGGGGAATCAGCATCAGTCCGGCTCCCAGCGCAACGGGAACCGCCTCCGCGATCTTGAATCCCATGCGGTATTTGAACCGGAACATTCTGCGCAGCGTCAGCAGGGCGTAAATCACCACGATCCCGCCGAGGATGTATTTCAGGTATTTTGTCAGCGTCAGGGGACTGATCAGCATCCAGGCGCCGGCCGCCGCCAGCACGCCGTTCAGGCCTACGTGCAGGCCCTTGCTGGTCTTCGTGCTTTCCTTGTCTGTCACGGAAAGTGTGATTCCCAGCGTGCTCAGCACCAGGGCGGCAATGCCCAGAACCGTCATGGACGCGTTCTGGTTCAGCACCATCCACGCGCCGATGGCAATCAGAAACAGGGGAGAGATATTTCTGCGAATTCTTTTCATGCTTCCTCCGGATCTTTTAATCTTCAGTTTTCAGGGGTCCGTCTTTAAGCATATTACAATTTCACCGGTTTCTCAAGCTTTTTTCGTTTTGGGATCCGGTTCAGAGGGTCACCGTGAAAACCGTGTTCTCCCCCTCCCGGCTGTGAACGCTGATCCGGCCGTGGTGCGCTTCGGCAATGCCCCGGGCAATGGCCAGTCCCAGCCCATGCCCGTCCGTCTGGCGGCTGTGGGCGGAATCCCCCCGCCAGAACCGGTCAAACAGGTGCGCCTGATCCGCTTCCGGAATCGCCTTCCCGGTATTCTCCACCAGGATTTCACGCTGTTTTCCGGCCGCCCGCAGGCACACCCGTATTTTTCCGTGTTCGTCGGAATATTTCAGGGCGTTGCTCAGCAGGATCACCGCCAGCTGCTGAATCATTGCTTCGTTGCCGACATATTCCACCCCGTCCGGAATCTCCGTTTCCAGCGTTTTTCCCGCCTCATACACGGTACTTTCAAAGGGCAGGATCACATCCAGCAGGGACCTGCCGAGATCGAAGGGCTTCATTTCCATGCTTATTTTCCCCTGGTCCATCCGGGCCAGCAGCAGCAGGTTTTTCACCAGGTTGTCCGTCCGGCTGACCTCCGACCGGATGTATCCCAGGTACTCGTTTTCCCCGATTTCGCTTTCCAGCACCTCCGCGTTGGCGGAAATCACCGCCAGCGGTGTTTTCAGCTCATGGCTGGCATCGGAAACAAACTGCTTCTGCCGGGTAAACGCTTCCTCCACCGGTTTAACCATCCGGCGGACCAGAAGCCAGGCCAGCAGGGAAAGCAGCAGGCAGGCTCCGCAGGCAATCAGGGCCGTGGACCGCAGCATGTTGCCGGCCGCCAGGTATTCCAGCCGGGCATCCAGCACAATCACCAGCTGTTTATCGTCCCGGTTGGTTTTCAGGAAAAACCGGCTGCCGATCTGTCCCTGGTCCCGGCCTTCCGCCAGAACCGCCTTCGCCGTTTCGGCAACCTCCTCCTCCGAATACTGTTCCGCCCGGTCGGATTCCCACTCCCATACCGTTCCGTCTTCGTTCAGGACAATCGTGTAAAAATTCGCCAGGCCGGCCACCGCTTCCGGACGGTATACGGACTGTTCAAACCGTTCGCTCCGGGTCCGGTTCTCGCTCCGCTGGGAACCACCGTATCCCTGCTCATCCGTTCCGCTGCGCAGTCCTCTCATAAAAGGCCGGCGGCCGCTGTTTTCCGCCAGTACAGACAGCGTTTTCTCCGCCTGGGTTTGAATGCTGCGGATATTGGCCCGCCAGATGCCCGCCACAATTCCGGCTGTAACCAGCACAAGCACGGAGATCACCATCAGCGTCATACGCACCTGCAGTTTTCGTATCATTCTTCTTCCTCCAGTGAATACCCCACGCCCCGGGTTGCCCGGATTTTGGCGCCGGACCCGATAAAGCTCAGCTTTTTGCGCAGGAAGGAGATGTAGACCTCCAGGCCGTTGCCCTCCGCGCTGCTCTCCAGTCCCCACACCCGTTCCTGCAGCGTATCCTTCAGCAGAATCTGCCCGGGATTCCGCAGGAAAAGCTCCATCAGCTGGTATTCCTTGATTCCCAGCTTGATATCCTGCCCCGTCCGGTCGCACCGCAGCTTCCCGTTTTTCTGCTCCAGGCGGAGATCTGCCCAGTGCAGCTCCATCACCGGCTCGCTGCCGCCCCTCCGGGTTATGGCATGCAGGCAGGAAATCAGCTCCGCGGATTCAAAGGGCTTGGCCAGGTAGTAGTCCGCCCCACTGTCCAGCCCGGTGACCCGGTCCTCCAGGGCCGTCCGGGCTGTCAGCATCAGGACCGGTGTCCGCACCTTTTCCTTCCGCAGTTCCCGCAGCACGGAAAACCCGTCCCGCCCGGGAAGCATCACATCCAGGATGATGGCGTCGTATTCTCCGCTCAGCGCCCAGTCCAGCCCGTCAATGCCGTCATAAACCGCGTCCGCCACAATATTCTGTTTTTCCAGCAGCCTGCAGATCGCCGCGGAAAGGCTTTTCTCATCCTCAACCAGCAGTACCTTCATATGTTTCCTCCGGTATGGCCCGAACGGGCGGGAGATGTATTCCCCCGCCCGCTCTGTTTTGGTGGAAGGCCGTCAACCCTATGATACGGGAGAAGCCTTAAAATTTCCTTTAAGAAAGAAGATCCGTGGTTTTTGTCCGGTCCTGCTCCGTCAGGATGTTCAGGTAGGCATACGGAATTTCGACACCCGCCTGGTCCAGCGCCGCCTTCACCCGGCTGTTGACGTCGTCCTTGACCCGCTCCGTCGGGCTGACGGGTTCATAGTATGCCGTCACGGCCATGGTCAGGCCGTTCTGCTCATAGGCAATGAAATACACGGGGGAATATGTATCCCCCTCCCGGGGAACCGTATAGGGGCTTTCCTGAACCGCTTTTCCGATCACCTGTTTCGCCTTCTCAATATCGGAATCCAGGCCGATGGTAAAACGGAAATGAATGCTGCGGCACCGGGGCCGGTGGCTCAGGTTCGTAATCGTCCGGGCGTTGATCTCGCTGTTGGGAATCACAATTTTCAGGGTATCAATGCCCTGCAGCACCACGTGGCGGATGGTAATGTCCTTCACGATGCCCCCGGTTCCGTTTTCAAATTCAATCCGGTCCCCGATGTTGAAGGGTTTGGTGGTGCTGATCATAACGCCGCAGAGCATGTCCGTAAGAATAGGCTTCGCGGCAAAACCGGCAATGGCGGCGATGACCGCAGTCCCCTGGAACAGGGAGTTGCCGAAGGAAGCTGTCAGCGGCGAGGTCATAATCACGCACTGCACCGCGATAAACACGATCAGGAACCGCAGAATCTTCTCGCTGAACCGGGCATTGATCCCGTCATGCTTGGACACCCATTTCTTTCCCAGCCGCTTCTCCAGCTTCAGCAGAAAAAAAACCACAACCGCCGCTATGACAATGGCAATGCCCAGATTCACCCAGTCGGAAACCAGCGGGTGTTTTTTCATAAAATCGTCAATAACCTTCATCTCTGCCCTCCCGGATCATCAGGCTGAAAAACCGCAAGGCACGGCCCCGCACAGGCGGCCGTGCCTTGCCTTTTACGTCAGGCTGCCTCCTGATGCAGCTTCTTAAACTTGGCGGACTTGCCGTCCAGCACGGCAAAGGCTTCCTCCGTGGGAATATCGTTGATGCCGCTCTGAATATAATTGCGCAGCACGCCCACCAGCGTGAAGGGACGAATAAACGCGGAATGGATAATATCCCAGACGATCAGGCCCGCAATGGCGCTGATGGCGATGGTCAGGATGGTGGGATCCGACAGCCAGGAGGGAATGGTGCCGTTGTTCCGGATGGCCACATCCCGGATGGAATTGAAGAGGGAGCTGAACACCTGCGGGAACTGGGACGCGATCAGGTAGAAAATTCCCGTGAAAGCGCCGCCGATTACCACCAGGGACGCCAGGCCAATGCCGAAAACCCGGCCCAGGTTCTTCGCCAGGGTCTTTCCGTGCTTGAAAAACAGGACCGCGCCTTCACAGGTTGCCTTGGCGGATTTCTCTTTTGAACGGTAGAAAACCCAGCCCAGGCAGCAGTCGCACAGGTAGCTGACGATCACCTGGATCACGGAACTCACCGCGCTGCCGACCGTGCTGCCGGTATCCCCGCCGATGGCCTTGCCCGCCTCGGTCAGTCCGCGCCCGATCTGGTTGAAGATTCCCTTGATCACACTGGTCACGGCAAAAAACGCCGCCACGGTGCGGAACCGGGATTTCACGATTGCCTTGCCCTCTTCCAGCACGTTGTCCGGCAGGCTTCCTTCCGTCACCGCCCGGGTCATCATGGCGATCTGTCCGGCCTTGTACTTATAGGAAATCCACCGCAGGAAAAAAATCAGCACAATCAGGCCCACCAGCGCGCCGATGCCCAGGCCGATCAGGCCCCGGTGGATGGTGGCGTCCGCAACGAAGAAGCCAATGGCCGCCACCCCGGCGAGCACCAGGAAAGCCAGGATGTCCCACAGCAACCTGCGGGTGGAAAAACAAAGGGTTGCCTTATAAATCTGTTTGTTGTTCATAGGTTCCTTCCTTTCAGTATGCGGCGAAATCCGCCGTTACTTCATCATTTCCTTGTAGAATATTTCTTCGCGGCGCCGTTCTTTTCCTTCCGCGCGCCTGTCGGAGGCGGAAATCAGTAAGCCCTTACCCGGTCAACCGTCCGTGCCGGGGGCTTGCCCGCCGCGTACCGGTCCAGGTCCTCCAGGAACTGGCCGATAATGGTTTCCACGGTGTAGTCCAGCGTCATGTTTCCGGCAATGTGCGGCGTCATCAGCAGCCCCGGGCACTCCCACAGGGAATCCTCCGGCGGCACCGGTTCCTTTTCAAACACATCCAGCGAAGCCCCGGCCAGCTTTCCGCTCCGCAGCCTTTCCTCCAGCGCCTTCTGGTCCAGGGCGCTTCCCCGTCCCACGTTGACCAGGTACGCGGTTTCCGGCAGCATCGCCAGCCGTTCGGCGCTCATAACGCCCCGGGTTTCCTTCGTATCCGGCAGGGAAAGAATCAGCAGATCCGTTTCCGGCAGCACTTCCTCCAGCCGGTCCACGGTCAGCACCCGGTCAAACAGTCCCTCCGGATCCCTGCCGCTCCGGTTGATTCCCGTCAGGGACGCGGGACGGAACGCCCTCAGCCGTTTCGCGCATTCCCGGCCGATGTCCCCGGTGCCCAGCAGCGCCGCCCGGCTCCCGTGAATCGCGTGAATATGCAGGCCCCGCTCCCACCGGCGTTCCCGTACAATTTCGTTATATTCAGCCCTTCGGCGCATCATTTCCAGCGTCACCATGATCACATGCTCCGCAATGGTCACCCCGTAAGCTCCGGAGGAATTGGTCAGCACCGCCTCCGGGTTTGCAAAGCATCCCGGCGCAAGAAAATGATCCACGCCGGCGGATGGCGTGCAAACCCACCGCAGCTTCGGCGCTTTCCGGACCAGGGCACTGTCCTGGGTCAGCAGGATTTCCGCCTCCGCCGCTGCCTGTTCTGCCGCCTCCCGGCTTTCCGGAAACACCGTTTCAAACCCCAGGCTTTCCGCTTTTGCGCTGATTTTCCGGTTCAGCGTGTCCGCCAGTTCCGGAATCCAGACCACCAGCTTTCGGCTCATCGAAATCTCCTTTCCTCCGGACGGATGTCATTCCGCCGCCGCCCTGCGGGAAATCGCGCGAATCTTTTTCTCCCGTTCCGATACTTCAAGGTCCGTTTGTCCCGGATATTTTTTCATAGGCGGTCCTCCTCGTATTCGGTTGTTGTTTATCCTCCCTTTCGGGTTTATTCCTGTCTGCGGGTATCCTTGCGCGTCAGGAAAATGCGGGTAATCTGCGGCGCGTTGAAAAGCCGTCCCGGCTGATATTCATAATGGGGATCGGAGCCGAGCCCCGGGCTGATGTACTGGGGAATCCCGTTCAGGTAGCTCAGCCCCTGGATTTTGCTGTCCTCCGGAAACCATCCAAGCTCCGGCACATACACCGCGCCTTTCCCAGGAATCCGCCACTGGCCGCCGTTGTAATGCCCCGCCAGGATCAGGCTGGCATACCGGACGGAAAAAACCGATTCCTTGTCGGTCCAGCTGAGCATGCTTTTTACAAAATCCTCCGTCAGCGGGGTATGGGTCAGCACAATCTGGATATCTGTCGGTTTGATCTCCGCCTTCGTCGCCCGCAGCTCCTCCATCCGCTGCAGTTCGTACTCCAGCGCCCGGACCCGCGCCGCCTCGTCCGCCGTCAGGGAATCCCCCTTTTCCTTTTCCTTCAGCAACGAGAGCTGTTTTTTGTATACCGACTCCGTCACATCCACGTCCAGGGTGTAAACCTCATCCGGAATAAACCAGATGGTCCCCTTGTCCCGGGTTTCCGATACCGGCCGGTCCAGCAGCGTCACCCCGGCCTGCTGCACCCGCAGTGCCCAGTCCGCATAGGGAGACAGGCTTCCGTGGGCGCCGGTGTCAACCAGCGGGCTGTCCATGTCTCCGGGAATCAGATACTTGGGCGTATCCTTCGGCATCAGGTCAATGAGCTCCAGCAGCGGCTCCACGTCGCCGTTTTTCCCCAGCATGTCCCCCGTCATCACCACGCAGGAATACCGGGCCGTTCCCAGCACGTTCCGGATCGCCTTCTGTTTCTCTCCGTACCGGGCGCCGTGCAGGTCGCTGATATGCAGAATGGAATATTCCTCCAGGTCCACCGGAAGGTTCAGCACTGTCAGCCGCAGGTCTTCCATCCTGATCCGGTTGGAAATCGTGAAATTGGCCGCAAAGAACACCAGTACCAGCAGCGGAATCAGCACCAGGACGGTGTTCCGGAACCGGTGCGTCTTCCCGTACCGCCGGTAATCCGACGCGAAAACATATTTATTCTTTTCCCGCCGCACCGTTCTTCCTCCTCCCCGCGTTGCTTTCCCCGCATTGTATCATATTCTCCCCCGCCTGTCACCCAAGGCGTCTTTAGGCTCTTTTAAACTTTATTTACTGTCTTTCACAGTGCTTTGCTTCTTCTCCGTTTCTGTGTTATGATGGATTCATCAAAATGACACAGAACAAACGGAGCTGAAAATATGCACAAAAGAAATATGATTCTTCTCCTCGTTTTTGCAGTCTTCCTTCTCTTCGGTCTCCCTGCTTCCGGAGAAATCCAGGACAGCTTTACCGTCAGCATTGCACAAATTACCCGGGGTGAGGACGGAAAATCCAGCGGGGAAATTTCTGAAAGTGTCTTCTCCGTTGAGGAGGGACAACCAGTCCGGATCGACATGTCCGAGGTCTTTGACATGTATCCGGAGCACAATGGCATATACGGAGTAATGTACTCCGCCAGCGAAGTCACTATTACCGCAACGGTTGCAGGAAACGAGCTGCAGAAAACCGGAAAAGGAGTCCTGGAGTTCTCTTTTCCCGGTGCAACGGAATGTATCGTCAGCGGTTCGGGAAAAGTATATGCTTACTTTCTGCCGGTTCCGTACATGCGCCTGTCAACTCAGGCCTCCCAGGAAGACCGTGCCTATGACCCGGCTTTTGCAACCGCAACCGCAGACGGTCACAGCAACCTGTTTATTCTGGCGGATCCTCATTCTTTTATTTATCAGCTGAACGTACCGCCCGCCTGGCACATCTATAAAAAGTCATACAATCTTGGACCGATTCCATCCGCATACAGCCGGTTTTCCGGTGATTCGTCCCTGTCTTCCTGGCTTTATGAAACTCCTGTCCTGTATCAGTGTTCCGCTTTCCGGGAATCCTCCTATCTGGAGGAAACCTTCACGGTAAGACCGCTCCGTAAATATGCCGGAACCGATACCTATGAGATCTGGGCATACAATGATCTCATGCTTCAGAGCGATGTCCTGAAGCATGTGGATGAAACTTTTGCCGAATCTTTACGGCTGGCAGAGGAACAGTTCCTGGCTCCGGGCCTGAAGGTGGATAAAATCCTGGTCCTTGTGCTGGGAAACGAACTCGGTTCCATGGGTCTGGACGGGCGAGTCGTAACGAATGAACTTTACACTGAAATTGGCTTATTAAACCTCATGTATATTAACGGCGCCGCTTTGTCGGAAGAGGAGAGCTGGGATCATTACCAATACTACCTGTTTGCCCATGAAATCGGCCACATTGTTCAAAGGTCTTCCCTTTCCTATCATGTGGTAGGCCACTCACAATGGTATCACGAAGGTTTCGCCACCTATTTCGGTGAAAAAGTATGCCGCAGGCTTGGAAAACCCTATAATGCAACAAACGCCCTGGACGCGGAAGACTCCGCGGAAGTGAACAAGTTCCATACCAATCTGGTCTTTGGAATCGATGATCCCTGGACATATGAAGATCTGAAGGACAATCTGGTCAGTCCAAAGGATGCTTATTCTTTCGGTTCGATCTTTTTCCGGTATCTTGAAGCAAAGTATGGGGAAGGGTTCTTCAAAAGAATATCCTCCAGCTTTTACGAGAATTTTTATAAAGGTCATGAAAGCCGGTTCTTCTACCGGCGCAATGAAATCGACAAAGCCGTTGACACTTTTTTCGGGCTGATCCGCAAGGGCCTCTCTGAAGATGTCTTTATCCGTTTTCCGGAGTATCTGTACAATAACATGGCGAACCTAGTGGTTCGGGACGTCATCAATCCGGACCATCCGCTTCCCGGTGACGTGAACGGCGACGGGCTTGTGGATGGCCGGGACGCGATCCGTCTGATGAAATACCTGGCGGATGAGGAGGATCCGGAAACCGGTGAATTGTTTGAAATCCATCCGTCCAACTCAGATATCAACGGCGACGGAACTGTTGATGAAAAGGATCTGCTTCGCCTGATGATCAATCTGGGCGAAGCAGAATAGCCGGGATAAGTATCACATCGCTAAAATTTCTGTTTATCAGTGCAAAAGAAAAACTCCGCTTTTCAGCGGAGCTGTATGGAATCCGGCGGCGACCTACTCTCCCGGACCGTTACCAGTCAAGTACCATCGGCACTGAAGGGCTTAACTTCTGTGTTCGGTATGGGAACAGGTGGGACCCCTTC
>JAFXRG010000022.1 GCA_017526525.1 Clostridia bacterium
AGGTGCTGGCGATTGGATATGATTTTCTTCGGGTGATGGCAGCCGGGTTGCCCATGCTGTATCTGCTTTTTGTTTACAGAACTACCCTGCAAGGCTTGGGCGATACAGTGATGCCGATGATTTCCGGCTTTTTGGAATTGGTGCTGCGTGTTGGAGCAGCGCTGCTTCTTCCTGCGATTCTGGGATATTGGGGAGTTTATCTGGCAGAGATTGCAGCATGGATTGGTGCGGGAGCTTTTCTGATTATGGTCTGTTATCATCGACTGCACAGGCTGACAAATACCGTGGAAGGAACAAAATGACGCGATATTGTTCCCTAAGATTTACGCACCTTTCCGGTTTGATGGCTCCCTTTTGGAAAGATATTTCGGAGTTATACGGGCTAACGGTTATTCATTCCATTCGCCGCCCAAGTAGATACCGTTTTGCTACCTTTGAGGGAAGTAAGACAAAATATGTATGGAAGGGCAGGACAAACGTACAACCGTTGTACTGCCAGAGTGAGCTTTGGGCCTTATGTACCAACGGTTTCAGAGGGTCAGAAGACGAGAGATAAAAGGGAAGACGATGCAGTTGGCCACAGAAGGGAAGAACAGGCGAGATACAGGAGATCCTCATTCACGCAATCTCGCGTTTACAGGAAAAATATACAAGAAAGAAAAGGCGTTTTCAAGTCGTGTCCAGCAACAGGACTGTCGGACGCCGGAAAACTTCATCTTTTTTTGTTGGTTATTTGTTGGATATAATGATGTATAATAACCATCGTGGCCCTAAGGAACGGCGGGGACATCAGGAAGGGAAGAAGGAGGAACGGATTTTGCCAAGCGTACAGGTACATGATTATGCGATGGAACGGCGGCTCCGCCAGGCAGACCCGGCGCTGCACAAACGCTTTACCGACGCTGTGTTTGCCCTGCAATACAATCTGTCCAGATATCGGCTGATCTTTCCGGAATACACGGATCATTCCAACCTTCATTGCCTGGACGTGATAGATTTCTGCAATCAGCTGATCGGGAACCAGATCGACCGGCTGAACACGGATGAACTCTATATCCTGCTGACGGCATGCTATTTACACGATACCGGAATGGGAATTACCATGAAGGATTACCGGGAGTTTTCCGAACGCATCGATTTCGGGGATTATTTCAAAAACCACAGCCGGGAGGATATTTCCAATATTATCCGGGATTTTCACCATGAGTTTTCCGGCTGGTTTATTCAAAAATACGCGGAGCTTTTTGAGTTCCCGTCCGCAGAGCATCTGTGGGCGATCCAAATGGTTTCCAGGGGACACCGAAAAACTGACCTGATGGATGAACACGAATACCCGCTTGCACTGCAGATGCCGGGCGGGAACCGTGTATGCCTTCCCTATCTCACGGCGCTCATCCGGCTGGCGGACGAGATCGACGTGGCTGCCGAGCGCAATCCGATCCTGCTGTATGATATCGAAGCTTTAACGGACGAAAAGCAGATCATGGAGAATAAGAAGGTGAAGGCTGTCCGTTCGCTGCAGGTAACGGAGAAGCGCTTTATCCTGACCGTAGATACCGCGGAGGAAGAAGTTCTGAAGCAAATCGGGATCATGGCGGAGAAGATGAAACGAACGCTCAGCGAGTGCCGGGCCGCTGTGTGCGGCCGGACGCCCTATGTGATCACGCAGGAAGACGTGTTGATTCAAAAAGCCGAATAAACAAGGTAAAATACAAGGATATACGTACTTATGTGATTGTATCCAATCGGCAAAACGTGGCTTTGTGTCGCCTTGTGTGGCTTTGAAGGAGGGGTGAAGGCCGATGATCAAAGTTTTGTTTGTGTGCCACGGGAATATCTGCTGATTTTTAAAATGTGCTTAATATTTAAGGCGAATTTGGCATTGATGATTTTTGTCCCACGATTTGTCCCACGATTTCAGGATAGAAATCTGGAATGATGAAACCAGTGACCTACAGCATTGAAGGACAGCGGAGAAGCTGTCCTTTTCACATGAAAAAAGGAAGAACTCCCGAAGAAGTTCTCTTTGTTGCGTCTCTTACGCTTGCTCAGCAACGGGTTCAGCGGCCTTACGGAAAGTGCCGTTGTACAGCTGGCGGGCAACGATCACGGCGTTCAGCACGTTGCCGGTGGGCTTGGCGCCTTTGCGGAAACCGGCGCGGATGACTTCGACCGGAACCTTGGTGATCTTGGCGGCAGTGGCGGTGGCGCTGTAATAGTTCTTCTTCATGATGATTTCCTCCTCAAGGAAATATTATTCAGAAGACCACCCGGAAGAACCCGAAGGTTTCTTTCTTTTGTTTTGGGTGCGTATATGGTAGAATTGCAAGTGATGACTGGAAAGGGTCATCGCGAAATATCTTTGAATTTAACGGGGCAAAGCACTCTCGCATGAAACAAAGCAACCGGATCAGCCGTTAATTCCTGTGGGAGGGTTTGAATCATGATCAGACGATTTATTTTCATCCTTTTTTCAATGATCCTGTTCATAATGCCGCTGATCGGTGTAGCTGAAGAAGACCTGGTTGAGCTGGACAGCGAACATCTGAAATGGCTGGAGTACCGGTGCTCGCTTCCGGACGGCGGACTGGTCCTGACCGGCGGAATGGGTTTGTCCGGAGCCGGAAAAGAAACAGGCGCATATGTGCTGTGCCTGAATGCGGACCGGACAGTGCGCTGGGAGTATACAGACCGTGAAAAAAACGGATACACATCGGCGGAGGAAGCAACCGTGCTCCCGGACGGGACAATCGCGGTTGTCGTCTGGGATTATCCCCGAAAGATCGCGGTTAAGTTCTTTACGCCCAAGGGGAAGCGCGCGAGAAAAAAACTCGACCTGACAAAACAGTGCGGGACCGGGCTGATATACGATATCACGCCTTCTTTCATCGTGCAGTTTGAATACCTGGGCAACGCCGCTGATCCGGAGGATTTCCGCTATGAAACGACGCTGTATGACTGGCAGGGAAAAGAGATCGCCCGGTATGACGGGCTTATCGTGTACGGTGGATACGGCTTTTCAGTCAACGGAAGCGAAGAACTGGTGGCCTTTGGGCAGGATACCTTCTACAACAGTCATGCGGTGCTCATGAAAATCAATTGGGAACAGGGCAGCGTCCTGTGGGAAACGGTACTGGATTACCGGCAGCCGGAAACTGATACGGCTGTGCTGGATGACGTTACGGTAACAGAAGACGGCGGCTATGCCGCACGGGTTCAGGAAAGAAAGCCCGCGGCGGACGATTCATATGAGGATACAAACTACCTGGCCAGGTTTGACGCGGAAGGACGCCTGCTGTGGATCAGGGACATGGAAAGCCTGTATCGTAACGGGCGCCTGACAAACCTGTTTTCCTGCGGCGGTTATCTTGTTATGCTATTCGAAAGCGGGGAAAACGAAAGCTGGAGCAAGGGTGAACCCGTCCGTTTCCTTTGGACTGATCCGGACGGAAACAAACTGGGAACCACAGAACTCACACTGAGGCCGGAGGATTTCCGGCTGACCCGGGACCGGCAGTATCCGGAAGAAGAAGGCGTACACAGATACCCTGTGCTCGCAATAGACCGGATGATCCGCATGGAGGACGGGCTATGGGCGTTCGCGACGCTTTACATCGCGGAAAAACATGACGGTGACGACGCAATTCTATACCCTTCGGAAGACCAGGAGTTCACCATCATCAGGATTCCGGAATATAAACAACCATAGACAGGAAAACCGGAAGTTAATATTACAAAGACATCACCTTGGAGCGCCGGTTCTGGGGTGATTTTCCATATCAGAAAACAGGAACTCCCGGCGTGGGAGTTCCGAATTGATCAAGTGCAGACCTGATAGCATAGTCCTTTGTGACCGTCGTAGGTGTTTTCGAACAGAACCAGACCGCCGTTAGACGGAAAGCCGCTTTCAGTGGTGAAGTAAAAGCTGTCGCCGTAGTCGCAGAAGAGATTGACGGTTTCATCTGCCCACTGGAAACAGCTCCGCATGGCTTTGCTGAACGCACGGCGCTTGTGTTTGTCACCTATGACCTGCCGGATAGTTTGCCCGGCGCGGGATGAGTCGATACGTGCTTGTGCAGCAGGTTCATGATACAGATACTTCACAGGCTGTCTGGTGACAAGTACGTGCTGAACCAGATGGATAGGGAGCTTTGCGGATTGCTGGATACCGTGAACGGATCCGTCCGCAAAGGTATTCAGCCAGGTAAACCGGACGCTGAGATGATCACACCCGCCGCTGCGCAGTGTTCTCATCTCGATAAAGCTGCCGATATCCTTGTCGAAGACGGTTTTATCCGTTTCCATCGCCAGCTTCAGCGCGTCCGGAGAGACCAGAAAACGGCCATGATGACCGTGATCTCTTGAATATGTGGAAAATGAGAAGAAATCGCCGTCGAATGACAGCTTAAGTAATAGGCTGGTCATCGTCATCACCAATCCTTTCTGTTTTGGTCGGGAAAAGGTCAGGCTCAACGCCGATAATGGTGTACTGACCTGGGACGGTAAAGGTTTCGCCTATATTGGCGTGATACTGGACGAAAGCGTCCTGCATTTCCTTCTGGGAAGGAAAAGTGATGTGGAGATTGACGGAAGCATCAGGATCGACGTGGTGGGGGTCGTAGGAGATCATGTCAATATGGAGTGTCCACATCTCTTTCAGCATGAGCGGTCACCGTCCTTTCTTTGTTTTGGCAGTAAACATAGTTGGTCTCGAAGGATTCTTCGTAAATCATTTCATCGAGCAAGGCACTGACGCGGGCTTTTGCCCAGCGGGCACCAAATGGCATTGTGACTGCTTTGCTGGCTATGCCATGCAAAGTCGCTAAGTCAATAGTGATATCGTGGGCTTGGTACGCGGAGAGCCGAAGCCAGGTGCAAAGCACCGGGCAAATGGCATGATGATTGCGAAGGAAGCTGGGTACGAAAGAGCGACCCGAAGCGAGACTATAGATCGGTCACGATCGCATCTGAATGAGTATACCGGGTATCGAAGCGGAAAAGAATTTTGGGAACAGATGGAAGCGGATGCTGCTGCATATCGTGTTCAGGTTCCGGGGAAAACGAAGTCGGGTGAGCCGATCATTCGTGAGAAGGGACTGCAGCATAATGCCGTCATAGGATGGGCGGCGATTTATAATCCTCCGGCTGAAGTTTGTATGTCATGGGATCGTGATACATACGAGAAATTTTTCAATGACTGTCGTGAATGTATGTCATTGATCTCTCCGATTTTTCGGAAAGATAATCGTATCATGAGTGCGGTTCACTGGGATGAAGGCGTGCCGCCGGAGGAAGGTCATCTTCCCGACCTACATGCTCATGATCTGGGTGTCTGTAAAGACCAGGATGGTCGTTATTGTGGAAACCTAATTGATGCAAAGTTGCTGGTTAAGATCAACAGCATGTTCCCCAAAATGATGCGTGAGCGCGGCTGGGAGATGGACGACCTCGACACAACTGACTTCGAACGCGCCAAGGGTGATGAGGAATATCGACAGGAGCGAAACGAAAAAAGGAAGAGGTCTGGTCTGTCCGTGAATTCACATTTGCGCCAGAAATCATATCAGATGGCAGAGGACGCTTCGCGGTTAATTGAAGATGCAATTCAAATGCATGATACTGTTGTCCAAAAGGATCAGGAGATAGAAACCAAACGAACGAAGCTTGAAGATTTTCATTCAAGGTGGAGCGACTGGTATAAAGGTTTCTATAAGGAAATGGCCGGAGAAGAGTATCCGGAGGACAGAATTTCTTTGGAGAGTATTCCACGAGCCGGGAAGAAATTCAAAGAGCGACTGAAACGGGAAGCGGAAGTTGAAATTGAAAAATCGAAGGAACAAATGCTTCAGGAAGCCAGGTCACAGATCGAAAATGAACGTCAGAGGATGGAGAATTCGATCAGAGAAAAACTTGACCATGAACGTACGGAAATGGAAGCTGAATTTGCTGAACGTGAAAAGGTTCAAGAGGTAGAAAATGATAAACGAAAATCAGAACTTGATGCTCGGGAAGCCGAGATCGAGATGAGAGATAAACAGCTTCAAGCTGTCATGGACGCCGCGGAAAAGAACCTTAAGAAAACCGAATTGTTGAAAACATGGAAAGATGATCTGGAATGGGAAGAAGCCACAAGGAGGATTAGGGTTGGCGGACGAACCGTTCATGATATCATTCTGGAACAGAGGGAAAAACGTCATCCTGAAGCGGTGGATCATAAGGAACATCTTGAAGGAGAATTGTCGGCACTTTATGCGCAGCGTAGACAATGGAATGGAACTCTGGATCAGATTTCCGGAGAAAGACAAGGTGGAGAATGAAACTCACCAGTCCGGTCAAGGGCCCGAAGGGCTCGTGAAACCCTTGACCGTGACGGTGATAAAAGTACAAAATAAGAAGCAGCGGGCGGGAGCAACAGAGATGTGCTTCCGCCCTCTTGTCTGCCGTTTTCTTGTCCGGCAATAAGCATAAATTACTTATGTTCAGCATTCAAATTACCCACGATCAGCATCATCATGTCCCATTTATAATAATTATATAAAGAGCTTTACATAAGAAATTATAAAAGAAATTTTCTTCACATTAAAACATTCACAGAAAACCGAAATGTATATTTCTATTTCAGTCAGAAAGTGGTACAATCATTACCGCTGTAGGCACTGGTTATGCGTAATAACGAGAAAGGAGTTATGAGTCACAGCAATGGCTGACAACAAAAAGGAGAGGAAGGATCCTAAAGGACGCACGTTACGAAAAGGAGAGTCCTTCACCTACAAACGCGGAAGACTGGTGTATCGTTTCAAAGAAACAATAGATCATAAGACGGTTGAATTCACATCCTATACCCTGACTCCCAAGGATCCAATTCCGAAGGGCGTGCGTCAGCATAAGGGTGAGTCCCTTCGCGATAAGGAAGTAGAGTATGACATCAGCAAGCAGAATGCCATTGATCACAAGGGCGGCGGCATGACAGTGCTTGAGCTGATGCAGAAGTTCTCTGCGATCCGGTCAAAGGATGTGCGTGAGACGACTCGCAAAGGATATCAGACACAGCTGAACCTGATGCAGGAAAATAAGACCGCCATCCAGATGGCGTCCAAGAGGATCAGAGATGTGAATGCCGTGGACGCGGAAGAGTGGATGATGGATCTTCATAAGGTTGAAGGACGGTCATATTCTTCCCTGCATACCTTGAAGGGAATGCTTCATCAGAGCTTTATCATGGCGAAGAAGGCGAGATGGGTCATTGACAACCCTTTTGACTTTTCCATGAAAAAGAAGGCGTATGGTGGAACGAAGACCAGGGAAGCCCTGAGCCGTCATGATACGGAACGTTTCCTGGATTTCGTACAGCGTGATAAGCATTTCAGCCGGTATTTCGACGGGTTCTTCATTTTGTTCAATACTGGGTTGAGAATTTCTGAGTTCTGCGGGCTGACTCCGGACGATATTGATTTTAATCAGCATGTGATTCGTGTCCGCAGACAGCTTCTGCGTGTATACAACGAAGAAAACAGTATCAATCAGCTTTATATCGAAGAGCCGAAAACTGCGAATGGTACCCGGATCGTTCCTATGTCAGCAGGTGTGGAGCAGGCGTTCCGTCATGTGATTGATAATAGGAAAGCGATCAAAGAGACCATCGTGTGGGATGAACTGCATCAGAACAGTGCCACCTGTTTCCTCTGGCTGGATAAAAATGATCAGTATGAGGTTGCGCAACACTGGCAGAATCACCTTCGCTGGGCAAGGGACAAGTTTAATAAAATCTACAAAGATGAACTGCCTCCCATCAGTCCTCATGTCCTCAGACATACGTTCTGCTCGAACTGCGCGTCTGCCGGAATGTCTCCTAAGACGTTGCAGATGATCATGGGTCATTCATCTATTGAGTTTACACTGAACGTGTATACGCATATCGAAGACGAGGACATTGTGCAGAGCTTCCAGTATCTGTCCGAGAGGGGCAAGGTTGGCTTTGGTGACTATACCGCGTCTCAGATTGTCCCGGATGACGATGAGGATGAAGGTGAAGTCGATTTGAACGAGGAAGCCGATGATGACGATGAAGAATGAGCCCAAAATCAATCGTGGGACGGGGTTCCATTTTTCCACGATTTGTCCAACGATTTCCGGAGTAAAAAATCTGCTCATAAATGAGTATGATTTTTTGGACAGACTACAAAATGGTAGAAAAGTATACCTTTTTCAGGGAAAATGCCGGAAAAAATACTCATAAATGAGGGTGATTTTGGAGTGAAAATTCTCTTTATCTGCCACGGGAATATTTGCCGAAGCGCGGCGGCAGAGGTGGTTCTGAAGCAGATGGCAGGGGAAGCGGGAAGACGGGACCTGCGGATTGCTTCGGCGGCAACAACCCGGGAGGAAATCGGAAACGATATTTATCCCCCGATGAAAAAAGCGCTGAACAGCAGCGGATACGCATGCATTCCGCACGCGGCCCGGCAGACGGTACGGGCGGATTATGCTGCGTGGGATTATATTATCGGGATGGATGACGAAAACATGATGGATCTGAAGTATATTTACGGTGGCGATCCGGAGGGAAAGCTGTCCATGCTGATGGACTGGGCCGGACGGCCGGGCCGGGAGATTGACGATCCGTGGTATACAAGGGATTTTGCCGGCGTACTGAAGCAGATTGAGGAAGGATGCCGGGGAATCATGGAGAAGACTGCGCATGAATAAAGCATTGGAAAAGGCCCGGGAACTGCTGGCGGAACGTACGCCGCTGAAAACGGACTGCGGAAAAGTATGCGGCGCACGGTGCTGCCAGTCCATGGAAGGCGAGGAAACCGGGATGCTGCTGTTTCCCGGAGAGGAAGCGCTTTACCGGGAACAGGACGGATGGACGCTGCGGGAAACACCGGCCGGATGGCTGGCCATTTGCCCCGGACGCTGCAGGCGGGACGAACGGCCGCTGGCCTGCCGTATTTTCCCCCTGCTGCCGGTGATCCGGAACGGCCAGATCCGGGTTGCTTCGGATCAGCGGGCGAAAGCCGTGTGCCCTCTTCTGCGACAGGGGATACGGGGAATGGATCCGGATTTTACCGACGCGGTGCGGGAAGCCGGACGAATGCTGGCAGAAGAGCCGGAAAGCCGGGAATTCCTTGTGAGAATGACAGAAGAGCAGGATGAAATAAAAGCCCTCCGGGACAAGCTCGGAGGGCTCTGACGGGAAACATCATGCGGAAGGCCGGGATCCTTTGTATGTCAGGCACAGCATAGTCAGATCATCAAACTGTTCCGCATCTTTGACAAATGCATCCACAGACTGGCGGACGCCTTTCAGAACATCTTCCGGAGGAGCGTCCTTTACTTCGTTCAGGGCTGTGAGCATCCGGTCTGTTCCGAACAGCTCCTTATCAGCGTTTGTTGCTTCCGGAACACCGTCCGTATAGACGAAAAGCCTGTCGCCCGGGTTCAGCTGCAGCTCATACTGACTGAATCTGATATTCCGCATTCCGCCGACGACAAATCCATGCTTGTCCCGGAACAGTTCGAAACGGCCGCCGGCCCGCATCAGGGCGGGGTATTCATGGCCGGCGTTGGCCGCGGTCAGCTTTCCGGTGGAAGTTTCCAGAATGCCCAGCCAGACGGTTACAAACATATCCTCCTGGTTGTTGGAACAGAGGGCCTCATTGGTTGCCTTCAGGGTTTCAGCCGGGGAACGCCCCATGAGTGCGCAGTTCTGCAGGGTTACCTTGGCAATCATCATGAACAGCGCCGCGGGAATGCCCTTTCCGCTGACATCCGCAATCACGATGCCCAGATGATCGTCGTCGATCAGGAAGAAATCGTAGAAGTCGCCTCCGACCTCCTTGGCCGGATCCATGGAAGCGTACAGCTCAAATTCCGTGCGGTCCGGGAAGGCAGGGAAGATATGGGGCAGCATGGAGGACTGGATGTTGGCGGCCGTATGCAGTTCCGCGCTGATCCACTCCTTTTCCGCGGTGGCGGTCCGGACCTGACGGATATAATCAACGGTTTTGTGGGTCAGGCGGGCGAAGGAATCCGCCAGGATTTCTATTTCGTCCCCCGTACGGTAGGCATCGTCCATTTTGAATTCAATCTGGTCGTCCCGCAGGCCGGCAATAGTCCGGGTCATGGTATTGAGCGGCCGGACAATCGTTTTTCCCTGAATCAGGGCCGCGATGCTCAGGACCAGAAGCAAAACGATCAGAATTATGGCAAGGGTCAGTTTCAGGCGAGCGTCTTTTTGACGGTACAGATCCCGGCTGTCCTGCTCAATTTCCTTAAAGTGACGAATCAGCGCATTGGCGGGGTCCGTGGTGGTGGTTTCGTTGAATACGGAAATCATGGCCCAGCCGACGGTTTCCACGGGGACGCCGGCCATGTAAAACGCTTCGTTATTCAGGTGAACCAGGGAAACATCCGTCTTTCCTTTCAGCACGTTCCGGACAAACGCGGCCAGCTCTTCGTTTTTGGATTCCCGCAGATCCGGCGCGTTTTCACTGGTTTCCGTGCGGAATTCGCTGCCGTTCAGGGAGGAAGCAACCACATGGCCTTCCCGGTTGACCACCAGATGATAGCCGTTGTTTCCGTCGGATTCCCGCATGGATTGCTGCATGCTGTTCAGGAACAGATCGGTTCCGATGACCGCGCGCAGCTGACCGTCCGGCCCGTAAACCGGGACGGCGCAGACCAGGCTGAGCTCCCCGGTGTTGGCATCCTCCTCCACATCCGTGAAAATCAGCTTTCCCGCTTCCACCGCCTGTTTATACCAGAAACGGGTGCGGGCATCGTAACTGATCGGGGAACCGTCCTTGAACCAGCTGGCGGATTCGCGGCTGACGGAAAGGAAGGCGCCTTCGGGAATGGCAATATAGGCATTGTCCGTATCCAGGGAGCGGCACACGGAAATCATGAGACCGGACATGTTTGCGGTCAGGCTGATGGCGGAGTTTACATCCGGATCGGAAGGATCCACGCCGTCGGCAAAAATGACCTGGGAAACCAGCTGCCCGTTCAGGGAAGGATCCGGTCCCGAATAGGACCTGGCGGTGTAGAACTCCGGATGGGCATACATTTTTGTGGCGTAATCCTGCAGCAGGGTTACCCGGGCTTTGGCGCTCCGGAATATTTCATCCGTTGACAGCGCCTTGAGGCGGGTGGTCTGGTTCAGGGTGTTCAGGATGGTTTCCTTCATGACCGAAACCGTGGTATCCGCGATGGCTGTCTGCTGCCTGTTGCTGGTTTCGATACTCAGGTCGGAAAGCATTTTGTTCTGATAGCCGGTGATGGAGAAAAAAACCACGGCGCAGAGAAGGACGGTTATCAGGATCAGCAGGAACAGCTTGTTGATGATGCCGCCGCTGAAACGTTTCAAAAGCTTTTTCAAAACCGGTTCGCCGCCTTTCCTGCAGATTTTCAGCCGATGACAAAGACATCATATCATGAATCATCAAAACTGAAAACGAAAAAGTTCGGAAAGATAATGCCGGAGCCGGAAATCATTGAAAAGAAAGGCTGAAAAGAGTATAATCAGAACCACAGACGGAAAGAACGACCGGGAAAAAACCGAACAGGAGGCGCCCATGTTCGAGCAGGTCAGCGTGGAGAAAGTGATATACGGATCCGGGGAAAATCTGCTGATGCGCGGAAACGCGATGGCGATGCCGGAGGAGATCCGGGCCCTGTATGGACAGGCGCAGTGCGTCGTTCTTGATCCGCCCTTTATGACAGGGGAAAAGTTCATGCGCCGCCGCCCGTACGGGGAACAGGGCTGGAAGACCGGAGCCCCGGCGCCGCGGTATCCGGCCTACGAGGACCGCTACAGCGGAGAAAAGGAATACCTTCGCCTGCTGCGCCGCCTGGTGGGCGCGGCGCGGGAATTGCTGCGGGAAACGGGCGTTTTTTATCTGCACCTGGACTGGCGTATGGCGGCCCAGGCCCGGATTATGTGCGACAAGGTTTTCGGCAAGACCCGGTTCCTGAATGAGATTATCTGGGCCTATGAAAGCGGCGGAAGATCCCGGAGGCATTTTTCCCGGAAGCATGACGTGATTCTGCTGTACGCCAAAGGACCGAAATATATCTTTGACCTGACCCGGGTGCCCCTGCCCCGGGGAGAGGGACGCAGGAACCATATGGCCCGGGGAAAGGACGAACAGGGCCGGATGTTTTCCTCCATTGTGTCCAACGGCAAGGAATACCGGTACTATGACGACGAACCGGTTTATCCCGGAGATGTCTGGACGGATATCGGATTCCTGCAGCAGCGGGATCCGGAACGGACGGGTTACGCGACCCAGAAACCGCTGAAGCTGCTGGAACGAATGCTGCTGCCGGTGACGGCGCCGGGGGACCTGGTGGTGGATCTTTGCTGCGGCAGCGGCACCGCCCTTGAGGCGGCCCAGCGGCTGGAATGCCGCTTCGCAGGGATGGACGTGAACCCGGAGGCCGTAGCCATTGCCCTGTCCCGGCTGAAAACGGACAACCTGACCGTGATCTGCCCCTGCGGAAAGGAAAAAGCGGAGCTGCTGGCGGAGGAGGACGCGGAGAACGGACGGTTCCGGATGATGGGCCTGCTGGAGAACCATCCCCTGTTTCCGGCGCGGGCCACGCCCATGGACAACCTGGAAGCCTGGGAAACGGGACGGATTGAAAACAATGTATTTTACGCGGAGCAGAGCTTCCGCAGGAGCTTCCGGTATCCGGAGCTGGTGCAGAGCCTGCGGGCGGAACCGGGGCAGGTCCGGGCTGTTATGACCACGGACGCGGCGGGGATCCGGAGAGCCTACAGCCGGTGAAATATTTTGTTCCCCTTGTGTTTTGGGGAGGGCAGTGATACGATACCATCAATGAAAGGATCGCCTCCGGGCGATGAGACATGAAGAGTGAAAGGATGAACGGCAATGGCACCGAAAAAAACGGCAAAAGCTGAGAAGGATACACAGGTACAGAACCTGCAGGAAGAAAAACTGAAGGCGCTGGAGCACGCCCTGGCGGATCTGGACAAACAGTTCGGCAAAGGCGCCGTGATGAAGCTGGGCGCCGATTCCGTGAACCGGGATATTCCGGTGATTTCCACCGGCTGCCTGACGCTGGACTACGCCCTCGGAGTGGGGGGAATTCCCCGGGGCCGCATTGTGGAGATTTACGGACCGGAATCCTCCGGTAAAACCACCGTGGCGCTGCACGTTGTAGCGGAAGCCCAGAAAGCCGGCGGCATCGCGGCCTTTGTGGACGCAGAGCACGCGCTGGATCCCCTGTACGCCCAAAAGCTGGGCGTCAATATTGAGGAGCTTTATGTTTCCCAGCCGGATACCGGCGAACAGGCGCTGGAGATTGCTGAAGCCCTGGTGCGCAGCGGCGCCCTGGATGTGGTGGTCATTGACTCCGTGGCCGCGCTGGTGCCGAAGGCGGAAATTGACGGCGAAATGGGAGACTCCTTTGTGGGCTTGCAGGCCCGGCTGATGAGCCAGGCCCTGCGCAAGCTGACCGGCGTGATCAGCAAGACCGGGTGCGTGGCGATTTTTATCAACCAGCTGCGGGAAAAGGTCGGCGTCATGTACGGAAACCCCGAAACCACGCCCGGCGGACGCGCACTGAAATTCTATTCCTCCGTGCGGCTGGATGTCCGCAAGAGCGAACAGCTGAAGAACGGCAGCGATGTAATCGGCAACCGCACCAAGGTGAAGGTTGTGAAAAACAAGGTGGCTCCGCCTTTCCGGGTTGCGGAGTTCGATATCATTTACGGAGAGGGAATCAGCACCGAGGGAACCCTGCTGGACCTGGCGGTGGAAAAGGATATTATCCACAAGAGCGGCGCCTTCTTCTCCTACAACGATCAGCGCCTGGCCCAGGGACGGGACAATGCCCGCCAGTACCTGAAAGATCATCCGGAACTGACGGCGGAGATTGACCGGAAAATCCGGGCGGAGCTTTTTGCCCCGAAGGATCTGACCGCGGATGAAAAGGACGCGCTGGCGGCCCAGAGCGCGGAGGAAGAGGACGACCTGGCGCTGCTGGATGAGGAACTGTAAGGGAAAAAGGCAGAACGGAAACACATTGTTAGCACTCATGTCTCGTGAGTGCTAATTTTTTCTTGCAAATGGTGTTTTGGGGTGTTACAATATTCGGGTAATAAGGAAAAGCGCCTTTTGGGGCGCAAATGGAAGGAAGATTCAGCAATGGCTATTCAGAACGAAAAAGGTTCCGTATCGATTGACGCCCAGAATATAATGCCGGTGATCAAACGCTGGCTGTATTCCGACAAGGATATTTTTCTCAGGGAAGCGGTTTCCAACGCCTGCGACGCGATTACCAAGTTCCGGATGCTGCATCCCGACAGCGAAGAGCCCATGTCGGTAAACGTGGCGGTGGACAAGGAAAAGAAAATTATCCGGATTTCCGATACGGGAATCGGCATGACGGACGAAGAGGTCCGGAAATACATCAACCAGGTGGCTTTCTCCGGTGCCAGCGAATTCATGAAGCAGTTTGAAGACAAGCCGGAGGAAAAGGGCGACATCATCGGCCACTTCGGACTGGGCTTCTATTCCGTTTTCATGGTCAGCGAACGGGTGGAGATTGAGACCCTCAGCAGCGAGGGGAATGCGGAACCCGTACACTGGGTCAGCGAGGACGGCATGGGTTTCGAAATTTCAGAAGGCAGCCGGAAGGAGCACGGCACGGATATCATTCTGCACGTGACGGACGAGGAAAAGGAATTCCTGGAGGTCTGGAAGGTGCGGGAGGTTCTGAACCGGTACTGCGGATACATGGCCTATCCCGTGATGCTGGAGGATTTGAACGCCAAGCCCGTGGAGAAGGAAGTGCCCGTCGGCGACGAAAAGAACGAGGACGGAACCGCGAAGACCGAAAAAATCATGGAGGTTCCCAAGCCCCAGCAGATCAATGATACCGCGCCGCTGTGGCTGAAAAAGCCGGCGGACTGCACCGACGAGGAATACAAGAGCTTCTATCACAAGGTATTCATGGACTTTGAGGATCCGCTGTTCTGGATTCACCTGAACGTGGACTATCCCTTCAACCTGAAGGGTATTCTGTATTTCCCGAAGCTGAAGAACGACTTCGGAACCCACGAGGGACAGATCAAACTGTTTGCGGGACAGGTGTTTGTGGCGGACAACATCAAGGAAGTGATTCCCGAATTCCTGATGCTGCTCAAGGGCGTCATCGACTGTCCCGACCTGCCCCTGAACGTGAGCCGGTCCTTCCTGCAGAACGACGGATACGTGAAGAAGATCAGCTCCCATATCACCAAAAAGGTGGCGGACAAGCTGAACAGCCTCATGAATACCGAGCGGGAAACCTATGAAGGATACTGGGATGATATTGCTCCCTTCGTGAAATACGGCGCCATCAAGGACAGCAAGTTCTATGACCAGGTGAAGGGCGCGATCCTGCTGAAGAAGACGGACGGAAAGTATTCCACCGTGGCGGAATACAAGGCGGCCAACTTCGACAAAACGGATAAAAAGATCTACTACACCAACGACGAGAAGCGCCAGGCAGCTTCCGTGAAGCTGTATACGGACCGGGGCATTGAGGTTGCGGTCATGAATACCCTGATTGACGGGAACTTCATGTCCTTCATGGAATACCAGGGCAGCGAGGAGGACCGGGTGACCTTTGCCCGGGTGGACGCGGACATTGACGGCCTGAAGGAGGAATCCGAGGAAGGAAAGGACCTGGACGCGGAGAAGCTGCAGAACCTGTTCCGGGGCGCCCTGGGCAACGACAAGCTGGAAGTGAAGCTTGAGTCCCTGGGAGACGCGGGAATGACCGCCATGGTCACCGAGGACGAGCAGATGCGCCGGTACAAGGAGATGAGCCGGATTTACGGCCAGAGCTTCCCCATGCCCGACAGCTTTACGCTGGTGCTGAACCGCCGGAACGAAACCGTACAGGCCCTGGCGGAACGGGATCCGGAGGACGAAACCACCAAAATGCTCTGCAGCCAGGTGTACGACCTGGCCCGGATGGCAGCCCAGCCGCTGGAGGCGGAGGAGATTACCGCTTTCCTTGAACGGAGCCGGAAGATTCTGAACATGGTTGTGAAAGGATAAGCGTATGAGCGAATATGTATCCCTGAAGCCGTCCACGCTGCTGAATCCGACGCCGGTGGTGCTGGTCAGCTGCGCGGAAAAGGGAAACCCGGAAAACCGGGACCTGGTGACCGTGGCCTGGGCGGGCACGGTGAACTCCGAGCCTCCCATGGTTTCGGTCAGTATCCGGAAGTCGCGGTATTCCCACGGCCTGATTTCCGGCAGCGGGGAATTTGTTGTAAACCTGGTGGATGAGCGAATGGCGAAAGCCACGGACTTCTGCGGGGTTCGCAGCGGACGGGATACAGACAAGGAAAAGGAAACGGGCCTGAAAACCGTTCCGGCGGAGGGCATGGAAACGGCGCCCCGGGTGGACGGAGCGCCGGTGAGCCTGAGCTGCAGGGTGCGGCAGGTGATCGAGCTGGGCAGTCACGACATGTTCATCGGTGAGGTGAAAGCCGTTTGCGTCCGGAAGGATCTGCTGGATGAAAAGAACGCCCTGCACCTGGAAAAGGCAGGACTGATCGCCTACAGCCACGGCCTGTATCACAGGCTGGGCGGGGTGATGGGCTTTTTCGGATGGTCCGTAGCCAGGCCGGATGTGCTGAAAAAACGCATGGAAGAACTGAAATAACAGAAAACACAGAAGGAAAGGGAGCCGGAAACGGCTCCCTTATTCCTGAGGCAGAAAGGCGGCGGCCTTCAGGCGGCGGCCGAGTTTGGCCTCCACATAGGCCCGGAGTACGGGGAAGGGGGCGACGGCCTCCGGGGTATCCACCCAGGAGGCGGAACCGACGGTCAGGGCCCGGCGCATCCAGCGGACCTGCTCCGGGGAAACGGAAACCTGGTTCGGCCGGCGGCAGTTTCCGCAGCAAAGGCCGCCTTCCTCCACGTCAAAAAAGAGGGGCGGCTCCTCCCCGAGGGATTTTCCGCAAAGCACACAGTGGTTCAGCCGGGGCTTGAAGCCCTGGCAGGCGGAAAAATGCAGCAGGAAACCGGACAGAAGCGGCTTCCAGGGCTGCGGGGAGAAAGCCAGGCGGGAAAGGGTATGCAGCAGGAGCATGAAAAGCTCCTGCTGTTCCTGTTCCGGCTCGGCGGCGGCTTCCGCCAGGCTCAGCAGCCAGGTGCCGCAGGTCAGGCGGGTATAGTCCCCCCGGAGGGGATAGAAGGTTTCGATCAGGCGGACGGAGGTTACCAGCGTGCGGCCTCCGTTTTCAATGAGCATATAATCCCCCACGGAAAAAAGCTCCGCGGCGTTGAGGTTATGGGACTTGGGCTTGCGGCAGTTGCGGATGACGGCGTCGATCCGTCCCCGGGAGGGGCTCAGGAGGGTGACGATCCGGTCATTGTCCCGGTAGTTGACCCGGCGCAGGACAATTGCGGTATTTTCAGTCTGGTTCATCCCGGACCTCCCGTAAAAATCAGCCGTTCAGGAGTTGGCGAAAACTTTATGCTATGCTATCATAAGCATATACAGAAAGCAAGGGCGGGAAGGGTTTTTCCCTGTTCTGCACATATGGGAGGGACAGGCATTGGACGAGCTTTTGCTCCGAAGGGCTCAGAAAGGGGATTCCGCTGCCTTCGGGGAGCTGATGACGCCGCTGGAGCAGCGAATCTGGCGCATTTGCTGGCATTATACCGGCGACCGGGAAGCTGCTTCGGACTGCGGCCAGGAAACCATGCTCCGGGTCTGGCGGGGACTGGGAAACTGGCGCGGGGACAGCGCCTTTGAAACCTGGGTATACCGGGTGGCGGCCAACTGCTGCACGGACTGGCTGCGAAAAAAGAAGCGGGACCGGAGCGAATCCATTGAGCCCCTTCGGGAAGCGGGGTTTGATCCGGCGGATCCGAAGGCGGGAACGGAAGAGACGGTGGTGGCGGCCGAGGAGAAACGCCAGCTGCGGGAAATGATTGCCCGGCTTCCCGAGGACCAGCGGGAAGCGCTGGTTATGACCCAGCTGGAGGGGATCCCCTACGAAACGGCCGCGGAGCAGCTGGGGGTATCCGAAGGAACGGTCAAGAGCCGGGTGAACCGGGCCAAAGCCCGGCTGAAAGAATGGATGACCGGAGGCGGGGAACTTTCCCCGAAAAAAAACGTCCAACGGGATGAAGGAAGGGGGGATCGGCCGTGAGCGAAAAGGACAATGAATTTGCTGCCCTGGACAAAATGCTGGCGCAAATGGCGGAAGAAACGCCGGACGTACCGGACGATTTCCATGCCCGCTGGACGGAAGCGGTGAAGGCGGAAGTAAATCAGAATAAAGCAGAAACCCGGAAAGCGGGAAACAGACAGTGGAGGTATATACTGAGCGCAGCGGCCGTGTTTGCCTTCCTGATCGGCGGTACGCTGCTGACCCGGAACGATCCTTTTTTTGAAAGAACGAACCGCGGCGGAACCGCGGCAAAAACGCAGGTTTCCGAGACGGCAGGGGCGGTGTCCGCTTCCTCGGGAATGCTGATGACGGAAGAGCGGGAAACGGAAGAATCGGCGGAGGTTTACGGAACGGAGCCGGAGATGGTGTTCTCCATGAAGATGGATGCCGACCGCGGGGAAGCCGGGAACGGAACAGGAAACGGAATTGCGGATTACAGCGCCGCGGCGGGCGGAGCGACGGAAGCGGCGATGGAGGAAGCCGGGCCGGAGGCACCGATGCTGATGGATGCGGCGGAGGCGCCGGAGCAGGCGGAGATGTTTGCGGAGGAAGAAGAAGCGGCGGCGCCGGAAGAGAAGACGGCGGCGACCGCGATGCCGACTGCGATGCCGACCGCGACGCCCGCCGCAACGGCGACTGCGATGCCGACCGCAGCGCCCGCCGCAACGGCGACTGCGATGCCGACCGCAGCGCCGGCGGCGGCAGAAACACCGGCCGGGGTACCGGCGGAGGAAAAACAGGCTTCCTTCCTGCAGGATCTCGGAATATTTACCCTGAAAACGCTGGCTGCCCTGGCGGCCTGTGCAGCGGCAGCCTTCCTGGCAGCGCTGATCAGCCGGGAAATCAAAAAGAAAAAAGAAGGGAAAAAGAACCATGATGTTTGATGAAAAACGCCTGAAGGATCCGGGATATTTTCGGGAAGGACGGCTGGACGCGCATTCGGACCACGCGTACTACATCAGCGAGGAAGAACGGGCGGCGGGGAACTCCTGCCTGCGGATGAGCCTGAACGGACTCTGGAAATTTTTTCACGCGGTGAATCCCGGACAGGTGATTCCCGGCTTTGAACAGCCGGAATACGACTGCCGGGGATGGGCGGACATGCAGGTGCCGGCCCATATTCAGCGGGAAGGATACGGAACGCCGCAGTACTGCAACGTGCAGTATCCCTGGAACGCGGACGAGACCCTACTGCCGGGGGAAATTCCGGAGCGCTTCAATCCGGTGGCATGCTATGTAAAGCATTTTTATCTTCCGGAGGCCATGAAGGGAAAGCGTGTTTTCATTTCCTTCCAGGGCGCCGAAAGCTGCGTGGCGGTATGGCTGAACGGACAGTACATCGGTTTCTCTTCGGACAGCTTTACGCCGCATGAGTTTGAACTGACAGGCGCCCTGCGGGAGGGGGAAAACAAGCTGGCCTGCCGGGTATACCGTTTCTGCGCCGGCAGCTGGCTGGAGGATCAGGACTTCCTGCGCTTTTCGGGACTGTACCGGGAGGTTTTCCTTTACGCGGTGCCGGAGGCGCACGTATGGGATCTTCAGGTTCAGGCGGAACCGGACGCCGGGATGAAAACCGGAACGCTGTGTTGGAAGGCGCGGATCAGCGCTCCGGAAGGCACGGAGATGACCGTCCGGCTTTCGGAGGACGGAAAAGCGGAGGCGGAGGAAACCCGGACCGTTGCCGGCGATGCGGAGGTTTCCGGGGTGCTGAAGGTGACGGAACCGCGGCTGTGGTCCGCGGAGGATCCCCGGCTGTATGACCTGGAGATTCGGCTGAAGACGAAGACCGGCGCGGAGGAAATTGTGCCGGTGCGGACTGGTTTCCGGAAGATTGAAATTACGGACAGCGTGATCCGCATCAACGGCGTCCGGGTGGTGTTCAAAGGCGTGAACCGGCACGACTTCTGCGGAGAGACCGGCCGGGCAGTGACGGAGGAGAAGCTCCGGCGGGACCTGATCCTGATGAAGCGAAACAACATCAACGCCATCCGGACCAGCCACTATCCGAACAGCAGCGCGCTGTACCGCCTGTGCGACGAGCTGGGGCTGTACGTGATTGACGAAAACAACATGGAAAGCCATGGCATGTGGGACATGCTGTGGAACGGACGGATCGGAAAGGACGAAATGTTCCCGGGATGCCGCGGGGAATGGGAACCGCTGCTGCTGGACCGGGTACGGTCCATGGTGGGCCGGGACCGGAACCACCCCAGCGTTGTGATCTGGTCCTGCGGCAACGAAAGCCTGACGGGAACCGTGATTCTGGCCATGAGCCGGGAAATGAAACGGCTGGATCCCACGCGGCCTGTTCATTACGAGGGTGATCACCAGGTGGACGGAATGGGCCTGAGCGATCTGCGGATTCCGGAGATTACGGACATTGAATCCATGATGTACACGCCGGCGGACCGGGTCCGCGCCTTCCTGAAGGAGCACAGGGAAAAACCGTTCATTCTTTGTGAATACACCCACTCCATGGGAAATTCCAACGGCGCCATGCACAAGTATACCGAGCTGGCCTATGAGGAGGAGCTGTACCAGGGCGGCTTTATCTGGGACTTTATTGACCAGGGCATGACCGCCCGGGACCGTTTCGGAAACCCGACGATTCTCTACGGCGGGGACTGGGACGACCGGCCCAACGACGGCATTTTCTGCGGAAACGGCATTGTGTTTGCGGACGGCAAAGAGACCCCGAAGCTGCAGGAGGTCCGTTACAACTATCAGAACATTGTGGTGAAGGCGGACGCGGAGCAGATGACGGTGATCAACCGGCATATGTTTACCTCCACCTCGGCTTTCCGCTGCGAAGTGAAGCTGGAACGGGACGGACACGTTCTGCGCCGGGAAACCGTGGAAACCGACGTGCCGCCGCTGAGCGAAAAAACATACCCGCTGCCCTTCGGAAAGCAGACGGTTCCCGGCGAATACGCGGTAACCGTGAGCTTCCTGCTGAAGGAGCCGGCGGAATGGGCGGAAGCCGGATATGAAATTGCCTTCGGCCAGGGAACCTGGAAGATCGAAGGCCCGAAGGCCTGCCGGAAAACCGCGGAGCTTCAGGTTCATGAAAGCCCGTGGAACATCGGCATCCGGGGGGATTCCTTCGAGGTGCTTTTCAACCGGGGCCTGGGCACCGTGGATTCCTACCGGTGGGGCGGAAAAGAGATGCTGAAGGCACCGCTGACCCCCAATTTCTGGCGGGCACCCACCAACAATGATTATGGCAACCGCATGCCGGTTCGCTACGCCCAGTGGAAAATTGCCTCCATGTACAACCATGCGGGGCTGGAGCGCGAGTCCGCGGAAAAGAACCGGGAGGTACGCCCGGCACGGGAAGCGGACGGATGCGTTTCCTTCTCCATGATTTATGACCTGCCCACCTCGCCGAAGGCATCCTGTACGGTGGAATACCGGGTGCATCCCTGCGGCAGGGTGGATGTAAAGATGCATTACGACCCGGTGAAGGAACTGGGGGACATGCCTGAATTCGGAATGCTGGCGAAGCTGGACGCGGATTACGACCGGGTGCGCTTCTTCGGCCTGGGGCCGGAGGAAAACTACACGGACAGGAGGGAAGGCGCCCGGCTGGGCATCTGGGAATACACGGCGCGGGAAAACATGACCCCCTACCTGCTGCCCCAGGAATGCGGCAACCGCACCGGGGTGCGCTGGGCGGAGGTTACGAACGACCGGGGGCAGGGACTGAAGCTGTGGCTCAACGGCGGGGAATTTTCCGCGCTGCCCTGGTCGCCCCACGAGATTGAGAACGCGGCCCACGGATACGAGCTTCCGCCGGTCTGCTACACGGTGCTGAAGATGAGCAGCCGGCAGATGGGCGTCGGCGGGGACGACAGCTGGGGAGCCCGGACCCATCCGGAGTACCTGCTGGATGTTTCCCGGCCGGTGGAATTCAGCTTCTCTTTCCGGGGAATCTGAACAACAAAAGATCCCCGTCTTCCGGGAGCGGAAGACGGGGGAAAACCGGGATCGCCGTCCGGATCAGTCGTCCAGGATGATGACCCGCGTATGATACGGAAGATGCGTCCAGAGCCAGTAGCTGTTGACCGGGCAGTCCGCCGAGGTGAAAGGGCTGACCCGGACGCAGCCGTGGGAAGCTTTCTGCCCCAGGAGGGGCAGATTTTTGCTGTAATCCTTGACGCTGTACGCCGTATGCGGAATCCGGGCATAGCCGGTGGAATGGATGATATTGCCCCCCTGGTAGCGCAGGGGATAATCATAGCGGGCTCCGTCCTGGGCGAAGTCCCGGCTGAAATGCACATCCGTCAGGAACGCGCCCGGAGAGGTTTCCCTTTCGGGCTTTTTTTCCGTGGGCAGGCCGGTGGACACCGGAACGGAAGCCATGGGGTGCCCGTCCTGCCAGACGGTGAGGGTCTGGGTCCGCTTGTCCACCAGGACGGCATAGTGGGGCGCGGGTTCCGCAACGGTCAGGTCCCGCAGGGGATACCAGCCGGTGATATATTTTCCGGTGCTGTAATTGCCGGCGCGGATCCGGGCCCAGCCGTTTTCGGTTTCCAGGATTTCCAGCCCCTGGGTGGCGCAGCAGATAAGCCCTACCGCGGGACTGCGCTCCGTGGGCGCCTCCCGGACCTTGAAACGCAGGGAGGAACCGGTGCGGTTTACCACAACAGAGGGCTTCATCATGATTTCCCAGATTTCCTCATCGGTCATTCCCCGTTCGGGTACCACGGGCCCGGTGACGGCGGGGGCCGGCGTTTCCGGGGAAGTTTCCAGAACGGTGAGGGGACAGGTCCAGCCAAAGTCCGGGTTCTTTTTCGGATACAGGTGAACCGTGTATTCCCCGGGGGCCACCTTCCGGCGGTCCGTGCCGGTTCCGTTCCAGCGCAGCACATCCCGGTCCGGGTCCTTCAGGAGGGCGCTCCGGGTATAAACCAGGTTTCCTTCCCGGTCCAGAATATCCATGGCGACGATGCATTCCGCCGGAACCCAGCACTCCACAAACCAGCGGTCGCTCCGGTCCAGGTACAGGGTTTCGGAGGAGGGAAGGGCCAGCGCCAGGGCGGGCGCATACCCCCGGATCTGAAAGGAGACGGAGGCGGTATATGTTTCCCCGGCCCCGGAAAGGAGCACGGCGTCCCACCGGAAGGGGCCGCTCATCAGCAGCTCACCGCCGGCGCCCCGTCCATCCCAGGACAGGACGTTTTCCCCGCCGGAAACGGTTTCCCGCCGGTACAGCCAGGGATTGTCCAGGCTGTCATACAGGGTCAGGAGGAGATCGCCCGCGGCCGGGGCGGCCACAATGATCTCACAGCGGGCAAAGCCTTTCACTTCCTTCGGAAGGGAGAGGGAAAGGCCGCCCCCTTCCCCGGAAGCCGGCGCGGACGGGCAGAGAAGCAGCACAAGGGCGGAAAAGCAGCACAACAGCGAACGCAGGAGCCTCCCTTTCACGCAGTCATCCCCTTTCCCGTTTTTCAGTGTGATTCTATTATAAGCGCGCCGGGTGCGCCGTCAACAGCCGCAAAGAAAAACGGCGCGCGCATTGACGTGCAAACCGGATGTGTGATAAAATACAGGATGAAATCTTTGGATGGAGGATTATGATCATGAAACATATTCAGACCCTGAACACCCGTGATCTGTGCGAGAGCGCGAAGAACGGCGGCTGCGGCGAATGCCAGACGTCCTGCCAGTCCGCGTGCAAGACCAGCTGCGGTATCGCCAACCAGAAGTGCGAGAACAAGGAAGAGAAGGATAACTGATTCCAGTCTGTTCCTGCCGCCGTCAGGCGGCATTTTTTTGATACGGGGAGAAAAAAATGATTCATCGTTTTCAAATGGACGGCCGGTATGTTGTGATCGACACCTGCTCCGGCAGCGTACACGCCGTGGACCGGATCGCCTGGGAGATGATCGGGGCGTATGAAACGGCGGGACGGGAGGAACTGATCGCCCGGATGCAGGAGCAGTTCGGGGAGGATCCCGCCGAACTGGCCGAATGCTACGACCAGATCACGGAACTGAAGGAAGCGGGAAAGCTGTTTTCGCCGGACACGTTCGAAAACATGGCCGGGGAGCTGAAAAGGCGGACCTCCGGCGTGGTAAAGGCCCTGTGCCTGCACGTTGCGCACACCTGCAACCTGAACTGCGCCTACTGCTTTGCCAGCCAGGGGAAATACCACGGGGAGCGGGCGCTCATGTCCTTCGAAACCGGAAAAGCGGCGCTGGATTTCCTGGTGGCGCATTCCGGAAACCGGCGGAACCTGGAAGTGGACTTCTTCGGCGGGGAACCGCTGATGAACTTTGACGTTGTGAAACGGCTGGTTGCATACGCCCGGAGCATCGAGAAGGAGCACGGCAAGAACTTCCGCTTCACGCTGACGACCAACGGGCTGCTGATTGACGACGACGTGATTGACTTCGCGAACCGGGAAATGAGCAACGTGGTGCTGAGCCTCGACGGGCGGAAGGAGATCCACGACCGGTACCGGGTGGACTACGCCGGAAACGGGAGCTGGGAGCGCATCGTGCCGAAGTTCCAGAAGCTGGTCAAGGCCAGGGGAGGGAAGAACTACTACATGCGCGGCACGTTCACGCACGCGAATCCGGACTTCCTCGAAGATATCCGGACGATGCTGGACCTGGGCTTCACGGAGTTGAGCATGGAGCCGGTCGTCTGCGCGGAAGGGGATCCGGAAGCGCTGACGCAGGAAGATCTCCCGATCGTCATGAAACAGTACGAGGACCTTGCCCGGCTGATGCTCGAACGGAAGAAGGAAGGGCGTCCCTTCACCTTCTACCACTACATGCTGGACCTGACGGGTGGGCCGTGCATCTACAAGCGGATATCCGGATGTGGATCCGGAACGGAATACATGGCGGTAACCCCGTGGGGAGACCTGTACCCCTGCCATCAGTTTGTCGGGGAGGAACATTTCCGGCTGGGAGACGTATGGAACGGCGTGACGAATGAAAAAGTGCAGGATGAATTTGCCGGGTGCAACGTCTACGCGCGGGAGGAATGCCGCGAATGCTGGGCCAAACTGTACTGCTCCGGCGGATGCGCGGCGAACGCCTACCACGCGACCGGGTCCGTGCGCGGCGTATACCGCTATGGCTGCGAACTGTTCCGCAAACGCATGGAATGCGCGATCATGCTGCAGGTGGCCGATCAAATGGACGAGGGCGAAGAATGAAGACGCCGGTCTGCGACTTCCTGCGGGAATACAGCGCGTCCGGCACGGTGCGGATGCATATGCCGGGCCACAAGGGAAGGCCGGAAACGGGCTGCGACGCCCGCGACCTGACGGAGATCGAAGGGGCGGACGAGCTGTACAGGGCGCGGGGAATCATTCGGGAAAGCGAGGAAAACGCCGCCGCCCTGTTCGGAAGCGGGAGGACGGTTTACTCCGCGGAAGGGTCCTCGCTGTGCATCCGGGCAATGCTGTACCTGGCGTGCCTCCGGGCGGAGGAGAAAAAGATCCCGCGCAGGATCCTGGCCGGACGGAACGCGCACAAAACGCTGATGACCGCCGCGGCGCTGCTGGACATCGATATTGACTGGGTTTACCCGGAAGAGGAGGAAGGCCTCCTGTCCTGCAGGCTGACAGCGGAGAAAATCTCCCGGAAACTGAATGAAAAAGCGTATATGGCGGCGTATATCACGACGCCGGACTACCTCGGGCAGATGAGCCCGGTCCGCGTGATCGCGGAGGCCTGCCATGCGAAAGGCGTGCCGCTGCTGGCGGACAACGCGCACGGGGCATACCTGCGCTTCCTGGAGGAGGACCGGCATCCGATCACCGAAGGGGCGGACCTTTGCTGCGACTCCGCGCACAAGACGCTGCCCTGCCTGACGGGCGCCGCGTACCTGCATATCTCCGGCGCCGCGCCGGCCTCCTTCGCGGCGGACGCGGAGCGGGCCATGGCGCTGTTCGCGTCCACAAGCCCGTCCTACCTGATTCTTGAATCGCTGGATCGGGCGAACGCGATGCTTGCCGGAATGCTGCCCGGAAAAATCCGGACCGCCGCGGCAAGGACGGCGGCGCTGCGGGAAACCCTCAGCGCACAGGGATGGGAGACGGCGGGCGACGAGACGATGAAGCTGACGCTGTGCCCGAAGCCTTACGGATACACCGGGACGGAAATTGCGGAGATCCTGCGGCGCAGCGGGATCGAGTGCGAATACGCCGACCCGGACCATACGGTACTGATGCCTTCCGCCGAAACCGGGGAGGAAGAATGGAACCGTGTACGCGCGGCGATCGGCGGGATTCCGCGGCGGAAAGCGATCCCGGAGGACATTCCCGTCCTGCGGCCGCCGGAGAAGGCGATGAGCATCCGGCAGGCCATGCTCTCCCCGGCGGAACGGATTCCGGCAGAGCTGGCATCCGGCAGGATCATGGCGGATCCGTGCGTGGGGTGCCCGCCGGCGGTGCCCGCGGTGGCGGCCGGGGAAAGAATCGGGGAAGACGCCGTACGGGTTTTCCGCTATTACGGTATCCGGGAATGTGCGGTCGTCCGGGAAGAATAAAAACCGGCGGATTGTATCCCAAAAAAACGCTTTGTTCCCCTTGCAAATCAACAGGTGTTCTGTTATAATCCCTAATCGGCACATCCTTGCGCTGCGGAAAGCAGCGCCAAAAGTCCGTGAGGAGGTGAAAGAATGATGAACAGGTATGAAATGATCTACATCATCGACACCGATCTGGAGGAAGCGGCCCGGAAAGAGCTGATTGAAAAGGTTTCCGCCCTGATCGAGAACAACGGTGGTGAGATCGAAAAGGTCGATGAAACATGGGGCAAGCGCCGCCTGGCCTATGCGATCGACTACAAGACCGAAGGCTGGTACGTGCTGGTGACCTTCAAGGCCCCCGCCGAACTGCCCCGCGAGCTCGAGCGTAACCTGCAGATCAACGAGAGCGTGCTCCGTTATCTGGTGGTGAAGCTGGTTGAAAAGCGCTCTGCTGTAAAGCCCCGCGCCAACAAACCCGCTCCCATGGAAGCTCCTGCTGACGTGGAGGCCGCTCCCGCCGTCGAGGAAGCTCCCGCCGCGGAGGAAGCCGAAGCTCCCGCCGCTGAAGAAGCTCCCGCTGCCGAAGAAGCCGCTCCTGCTGACGCGGAGTAATGGCTGACTGAGAGGAAGACACCATGAATAAGCTGACTATTATCGGAAACCTGACCCGTGATCCTGAACTGAGAACCACATCCGCCGGCATCAACGTCTGCGACTTCACCGTTGCGGTGAACCGCCGCGTGCGCCGCGATGCCCAGAGCAGCCAGCCTGAAGCGGATTTCTTCCGCGTATCCGCCTGGCGCCAGCTGGGTGAAAACTGCGCCAAGTTCCTGGCCAAGGGACGCAAGGTGTGTGTTGTGGGCCCGGTCAGCGTACGCACTTATCAGTCCAGCGACGGGACCACCCGCGCCAGCCTGGAAGTGACGGCTGAAGACGTGGAATTCCTTTCTTCCCGGAACGACGGAGAAGCGGGCGCCTACAGCGCTCCCGCTGCCGCACCTGCGGCAGAACCCCAGGCAGCCGGCTTCACTGCGGTGGAGACCGACGAACTGCCTTTCTAACGCTGAGTAAGGAGGTTAAAGCCCTATGTCTGAAGATCGTGGCGAAAGAAGGCCGCGGCCCCGCGGAGGACGCCGTCCCCGCCGGAAGGTTTGCACCTTCTGTGTCGATAAGATTGAATTCATCGATTACAAGGATATCAACCGTCTTCGCCGGTTCACCAATGAGCGCGGCAAGATTCTGCCCCGCCGGATGAGCGGCAACTGCGCCAAGCATCAGCGTCAGCTGAGCGAGGCCATCAAGCGCGCACGTGCCATCGCGCTGATGCCCTACACGGTGGATTGATTCCAGAAGAGTTCAAGAAAACCGTTCCGGACTTCCGGAACGGTTTTTCCATACGCTTTTTTACGGTCCATTATTCGTTGACCACGTTCCGGGCCCAGAAGTCGGAACGTAGCATGAACAGGCCGACCACCAGCTTGATGACATCCACAAACTGGACGCAGAAATAAATCTGCAGGATATCCAGGTTCGTAAAACGGGTGAGGCAGAAGGCCAGCACCACGGTGACGGCCCAGGTATAAACCGCATCAAAGAAAAAGGTGATGACGGTGCGTCCACCGGAGCGGATGGTGAAATAGGTCACATGGGCAAAGGAGTGGATAGGCAGGGACAGGCCGGCGATGATCAGCAGGCGGCGGGTCAGGTCCCGGACCTCCGGCCCGATGTTGTACAGCAGGGGAATCAGGGGGGAACAGAGGATCATCAGCAGCCCGATGATGATATGCAGCACTTCGGTCAGGAAAATCAGCTTCCGGTCCACATCCCGGGCTTCCTCCATTTTGCCGGCGCCGAGCCGCTGGCCCACCATGATGGAAACGGCGCTGCCCATGGCGAACATGATGACGCAGAACAGGTTCCAGGCGGTGCCGGAGATGTTCAGGGCCGCCACGGCGTTGAGGCCCCGGGAGGAATAGAACTGATTGATAAAGGTCATTCCCAGGGACCAGAGGATTTCATTGACCAGCAGGGGCAGGCCGGTGCGGGTGATCCGGCCGACCAGCCCGGCAGGCACCCGGAAGCTCCGGTAGGCATTCATCAGGAAGGGGTACCGGTCCGTATGCCGGTGGGAATGGGTAACCACCACCAGCAGCTCCACATACCGGGAGATAACCGTGGCGATGGCGGCGCCTTCCACCCCCAGGGCGGGAGCGCCCAGGTGGCCGTAAATCAGCACCCAGTTCAGGAACAGGTTGGTAAGAATGGCAATGATTCCGGCAATCATGGGGGCCCGGGTTTCCCCGGCTTCACGCAGGGTGCCGGTATAGACCTGGGCCAGGGCGAAGGGAATCAGTCCCCAGAGCATGACCCGGAGATATCCGTTGCTCAGGGAAAGGGTCAGGTCCAGGTCCCCGCCATTGCTTTCTCCCTGCAGGAAGGAAGAGAGGAAGCCGTTTCCGAAAAACAGATAAACCAGGATGGCGGCAGCGGAGCAGAGGACGCCGAAATACAGCTTGAAACGGAAGGTGTTCCGCATGCCGTCCATATCGCCCTTGCCGAAGAACTGCGCGCCGAAAATGCTGGCGCCGCTGAGCCCGCCGAAAATGGCGAGCATATGAACCATCAGGACCGAATTGGCGATGGAAGCGGCGGAAATGGCTTCCGTTCCCAGGCTGCCGACCATGACGTTATCCAGCAGGGAAACAAAGGAAGAAATGAACTGCTGGATCACGATGGGAATCAGCAGGGACAGAACGCTTTTATAGAAAGCTTTTGTTCCGATATAGCGACGCAGAATCATAAATGACCTCAACATTACGGAATAAAATGGAAACAGGAACCATTGTACAACGAAGCAGGGGAAAGTCAAGGAGTGTATTTTTGATGTTGTCACCCTGTTTTCCGGCATGAATCCATGATATAATACCGCAAAAGTTCAGGGGGAACGTTGTTTTTCAACGTTCCCCCACTTTTTTGTTACTAACGTGATATTAGTTCAATTGCCTGTTTCAGTTCATCAATGGTTTTATGGGTGTAAACCCGTTCACCTACATCTTTGGATTTATGACCCATCATCATATCAATACACTTCTTATTTGCCCCGGCTGAATCCAACCTTGTTCTGAATGTGTGCCGGGTTTCATGGGGGTTATGCTTGATTCCGAATCTGGACAGGGTTTCTTTGAAAACTGCCCGGTATTGTTCTTCCGTCATGGGGTTTCCCTGTTGATCTGTCAGGAAGGTTTTTGAAGCTGCATTGAAGCGCTGTTCAATGAACTTCAATATAGCTGAATGAATCGGAACAATCCGTTCTTTTCCGTTGCGGGTTTTGACCCCGCCTTTCATCGTCTGATTGGTTAAGTCTATGTTTGCTGTTTCCAGTGTACAGAATTCAAGGATTCGCCAACCGGAATACAACATAATCAGGATAGTATCTACCCATTCTTCCCCGGAATGATTCCAAAGGGTTTTGATTTCATCTTCCGTGAAGGGTGTTTTGTGGGATTCTTCAACCGGGGCGCTGGTTGTCAATTGGCTATACATCTTATTTATCACATCCAATTCCATTGCAAATCTATCAAGGTATCCCCAAAGATTCTTGATTGCTGCCTGTGTGCTATATCCGTATCCACAATTGTCAATGGTATCCTGCATTTGGAAAGACCTGATTTCCCTGTATTTCAATCCTTCCAGTTTCTTCATGTGCTTATAAGCAGATTTCAAGCTGCCTTGAAGGGACTTTCCCAACTTTGGAAAGATGGATTCTGACCACTTCTGGTACAATTCCTGAAGGGTAATGTTCCGCTTATCCACATCATAAGGATTCCGGTTATATTCAGCAAGGGCAATCATTCCTTCTTCCCGTGAAGCATAATAACCAATGGTCAGGTAGATTGGATACCCTTTGTCATTCCAACCAGTGGTTTTTCTGACTGTGTATGGTTTCCTTCTGTTCCCGGACAGCTTCACAACTGACCCATAACCATTCGGGTTTTTCATGCGCTTACCCGCCTTTCTTCCGGGTGGAAACACATGACAACACTTCCGACAACACTAAAACAACACTTAGAATGTAGGTTTTTCAAGGTGGAAACACTTACAACACTTGTTTTTCACTTCTTAGAATATCACATTTCAGGACAGGACTATTATAATATATAGAAAGGGGGATTTCTGTATACTCTAATAATGTAATATATAAAGAAATCAGAATTAAGTGTAGTAAGTGTTTCCTTGTTGAAAAATAAGGAAAGTAAGTGTTGTTCATCTGTTGTTTCACCTGTTGTCAAGTGTTGTTTTTGGTGACAACAAGGCGGTTTCTGTGATAAAATACACTTTGACCACCTTCCTTTCATCGTTTGGGGGATTTGGTCTTTCCCTGTCCTGTGTGGTAGCTGGACAGGGATTTTTTAATTTCCATTTTTGAAGTTCTGGATTCCCTGATTGATTTCATTCATGGTCTTCTGATCTACTGTGATTTTGGTATTCCTGATTTTTTCCGCTGACTTTTCAAAATCAGATTTCCCGCAAGCAGATAACAGAATCACTGAAATCAGAATCATCATAATAAGAAGGAACCGCTTCAAGAATCATCATCCTTTCTGTACTTTGGAATTTCAGACAAGTCTTCCAGTTGGTTCAGCGCTTTCTTCTGACCATCAGAATTCAGCCCGGTGAACAATTCCAGCATTTTCACTGAATCCTTTCCCCACTGATCCTGAACAGCCTGAAGAAGCGCAACCTGTTTGGAAATGGTTTTGATTTCATCTTCATCTTCATCAAAACCCATCAGGTAGCATGGGGAAACATTGAAGATTTCAGCCATTGTCTTAATTGCTGACCGCTTGATGTTTTCCACCTTTCCTTTTTCGTATTTGACAATTGCTGACTTCTGAACACCTATCTTTTCCCCTAATTCATCTTGTGTCATGCCTATGGATTCCCTTAGATACTTGATCCGTTCGCCCATCGTCATGAAAGATTCCCCCTTTCTATAATGGTAGGTGTACAAAAGATTATAACTTTTTCAAGATACTTTTTCAAGAAAATCGAAAAAAGTTTCTTAAAAATCTAAAATTCTTCTTGACTTCCAATTAGGACACCTTTATAATTGGTAGTGTCTTAGGAAGCAACTTCCCGGAAATCTACCACTAAACGGGAAAGATTCAAACCCCCGAACGATGAAAGGACGGTTGAAAACTATGTTGTACGGTGCTGAACTTATCAAGTCTTTGGAAAACGAAAAAGCTATGCTTATGAAGTCCAGAGAAGAACGCAGAACCCGCATTGATGCTGGTTGGACTGATGAAGATGATTGCTTCATTTCCATCCGGGTTGAAGAACGGGGTTGCAATCTTTGTGACCGGAAAATCAAGCTGATTCAGGATGGCGGTTGTCATTGGTTTGTGGAATACCAGTCCATTGACGGTGTTCCCGAAAGAAGTCACAACTGGTTCAGTAACAAATTCGGCGGTATGTCCTGCCGGGTGGAATTGGCAGATGGGCGGGTTATCTTCACTTCCGCTGATACGGAAAAGGGACTTGCTAAGAAGGGACTGAAAAAGGTTCTTGCCCTTCGCCCCGCATGGTTCGCTTTCCATTCTTCCAGCCGGGGAATGATGGGTGTTTATTCCGGGGATTATTACTTCTTCCCTTCCGATGTGAACTACGCAACCGGGGAACCCGCTTCAGTGGAACCGCTGGAAGTGAAACCCTACGATTATGAAAAGGCGGTGTGATCTGATGAATAACACCAGAAGGAAAGCTATTCAGGCTATCATTGATAAGCTGGAAGACCTGAAGTCTGAAGTTGAAATGCTGAAGGATGAAGAACAGGAAGCCTTTGAAAACTTGCCTGAAGGGATTCAGGCAAGTGAACGGGGTGAAGCAATGGAAACCGCTGCTTACAACCTTGAAGAAGCTTATGACAATCTGGATTCCGTCATTGATTCCCTGACTGAATCCATTGAACAGTGAAAGGGGCGCTGAACATGGATAAGCAAAGCAGATTCCTTGTTATGACCTATCATGAAACGTGGGGTGAAACCCCACATTATGTGTGGGCAACCAGCGCACAGGAAGCGCTTGATGAAGTCAAGACCACCTACCCGGATGAAGAAATCATGGAAGTTTTCAAAGCTGTGAAAGGATGGAAGAAGTAATGAAGATTCGTGAAAAGCTGAACCTGATGAAGAAGATTGATGAAGATAACCGGAAGCATGTTGAAAAATTCATTCAGGCACACATGAAGATTTGGGTTGTGGACTTCGCTTTCATTGACCGGGACGGAATGAAGCGGGAATGGGAACCCGCTGCTGATGATCCTGATTCGGAAATCAATTCCAACCGGAATGATTTTCAGATTCAGGTGAAAGCCCTGAACATCCGGGATGCACTGGATGCGGGTGAAAAGCTGCTGAAGGAAAAGCGGGAAGAATCCGGTTGGCTGGAATTCATCATTACTGATGTTGGAATCTGTAATATGAACATCTGGTAATCAGGCGGGGCGCTTGCCCCTTCTGATATCTGGAAATCAGCAACGGTTTCCAGATATCAGGGGATAACCCTGAATTGCGTACCTTGACAAGTTCACACTTCCTGAAGACTGGTTGCGGTAGCTAAAAGCGTAAAATCCCAAAGAATCCGGGCGGTGATGGGAAACCAGATGAACCAAACGTTCTTCCGGTTGGATGGAATAGGGTTTAGCAAGCCTGAATGCAGAAATTGTCATTTTGAAGAATGAGGATTTTAAGTATGAATGCTAATGCCGTGATTGCCTTGCAGACATGGTGGATGGATGAACTGAAGCAAATTACCAATAAGGTAATGAAAGCGGAATCCAAAAGGCAGGAAAAAGAGAAATCCAAAAACTATGATCTGTTGGCAGAATATAAAAGTGAACATGAAATACTGGATGCCTACGGTGTAGGCTATATCACTGAAAAGAAAAAGGATAAGTTGCTTGATTTGTGGGAAAAGCGGGAAAAGCTGGAAGGTGAAAACCCACTGTATCAAATGAAATTGAATCTGTTATCAGAACTGTACCAGACAGCAAAACGAATTATTGAAGATGAACAAAGGGGAAGTGAAAACTTTGAATAAGAACATGTTACGTTCAGTAATGGTTCTGCATGATGATACGAATAATGACCTTGCTGAATACCTTGGAATTTCAGCTTCTACCCTGTCTTGTAAGATGAATGAAACCAATGGGGCTGAATTCACACAGGGTGAAATCAAGCGAATTAAGACCCGGTATCATCTGACAGCAGAACAGGTTGATAATATTTTTTTCTGCTGATGTGTCTTTATAAGACACCAACAATAATGAAGTTGCGGGGTGCGACACTATGAAAAGCACTAAGAAGATTGAATTTGCATGGATTGAACAGATTATTTCCTTTGAATCTTCCCTTGAAAAACAGATGTGGATTGATAAGCGGAATGACAAGCTGGAACAGAAACACTGTTCAATGAAAATCATGGATGAATGGATTGACCATGATACTGACCGGGTATTCATCAGAATCCGTCTTCCTTACAACAGTAATGAAATGTATGAGGAGTGAAAACAAAATGAGTTTTTCCGAAAACCTGAAGTCCCTGATGAATGAACAGGGAATGACACAGAAACAGCTTTCCGGGTTGACCGGGATTGGCGCTTCTTCCATCAGTCAATACCTTTCCGGTGCAACCAGTATTCCGAAAGCCCCGGCGCTGAAGAAGATTGCTGATGCGCTTGATACATCTGTTGCTTATCTGCTGGGGGAAACTAAAGAACCGGATATCACAAAGGAAGGATTGCCCTGTAAGAAAATGACCATTGAAGAAGCTGCAAAGCGGTTAGGCAAAAGTGAACAGTTTATCCGGGTTTCCCTTCAACGGGGAACAGCCCCGTTTGGATTCGCTACACAGATGAATTCCGGGAAATGGTGCTACCACATCAGCCCGAAAAAGTTTGCTGAATATCAGGGGGTATAAAGAAATGCTGATACTGGTTCTTTGGATTGTTTGTGTTATGGGATTTTTAGCGCACATGGAAAACCCCAAACGGGATATCAACCGGGAAATCAAACACATGATCCGGGAAGCCCGGTATCATGAAGCCCATCCTGAACAGAAACGTTCAGTCAAATACATGAACGCTGGTTACTACAACAATTGAATAGGGGGTTTATAAATTGATCCTGACAAAGAAACAGCAGTTCATTCCGCTTCCGTTGGGTGAACCGCTGACAGCCTGTGACCTTCAGAATACAGAAGATTGTTTGGTTGTGCTGACCTTCCGGGATAAGCCTGAAATGATCCTGTGTCGGTGGGGCTGGAAGCGGAAAAGCGGGGAACAT
Organism: Clostridia bacterium; assembly: GCA_017526525.1. Classification (GTDB taxonomy): domain Bacteria; phylum Bacillota; class Clostridia; order Christensenellales; family Aristaeellaceae; genus Aristaeella. The sequence continues at coordinate 35,044 of JAFXRG010000022.1, forward strand.
GCTTCCTATCAGGGATTCTGGACACTGGATAACAGCAACCTTCCGGTTTTCCCGTGGAACACCTACGGTACAAACTGGCAAGCCTACAAGGTTTATCTTCCCCGTGATATCCGGGACATTGCGGTATATGCCGGGGTGATCTGATGGAACTGATGGAACATCAGAAGAAAGCGCTTCAGGATTCCAAACTGCTGAACCGGGTTGCTTACTTTTGGGATATGGGGTTGGGGAAAACATTCATTGGTTCAGAAAAGCTGAAAGAACTGAAGGAAAAAATCAATATTGTGGTCTGTCAGAAAACAAAGATTTCTGACTGGATGCAACACTTTCAGACTAACTACCCGGATGAATTTTCCCTGTTCAACCTGACCAAACAGAAAGAACTTGAAACCTTCTGCTTCTGGATTGAATATGAAGCCCCTTCCCCAATGATTGGGTTTATCAACTATGACCTGATTTTCAGAAGACCGGAACTGAAGAACCTTGCCGGATTTACCCTGATGTTGGATGAATCATCCCTGATACAGAATGACAAAGCCAAACGGTCAAAGTTCATCCTGAACCTTCATCCAGCAAATGTAATCCTGCTGTCAGGAACCCCGGTTTCCGGGAAGTATGAAAACCTTTGGTCACAGATTCACTTATTGGGTTGGAACATATCAGAAAACCTGTACCAGAAACAGTATGTGAACTGGAAACTGACGGATGAAGATGAAGCGGGATTCAGGCATTGGATAGTTGACAGGGATAATCCATATAAGAATGTGGAAAGGCTGAAGTTCAAGCTGCGGGAACATGGTGCTTTCTTTCTGAAAACAGAAGAATGTTTTACCTTGCCTGACCAAACATTCATTACTGTTCCGGTTCCAGTGATTAAGGAATACAAGACCTTCCGAAAGAAGAAACTGGTTCAGATTGGGGAAGAAACCCTGATTGGTGACCACATCTTCAAGGAAAGACTGTATGCCCGTCAGTTATGCGGACACTACAACAAAAACAAGCTGGATGCCTTTGTTGATCTGATGGAATCCACCAAAGAACGGCTGATTGTCTTCTACAACTTCAATGCTGAACTGGATGCCCTGAAAATCCTGATTGAACAGGCAGGAAGACCGATAAGCATTATCAACGGTTCCACCAAAGACCTGACAGCCTATGAAAATGAATCAGATTCCATAACCCTGATTCAATATCAAGCCGGGGCAATGGGACTGAATCTTCAGAAAGCAACCAGAATCATTTACTTCACCTTAACGGATAAGTCAGAACTGTTTGAACAATCAAAGAAACGGATTCACAGGATAGGACAGAATCAGCCCTGTTTCTATTACCTGATGATCTGTAAGGACAGTGTTGAAGGGGTAATGCTGAAAACCTTGACGGAAAGGCGGGATTTTACAGATGAACTGTTCAAGGAATGCAAAATCTGAAACCATCTTCAGTAATGATTTTGCGCTGGAAAAGTTTGCTGAACAGCTTGTTTCAGGTTGGGTGCTGTCCAAAGACAAGCCTGTTACCCGGAAGGAATTCAGGGAATGGCTGAAGACCTTTAATATTCTTCTGAATTCAACCGCTGATGAATATTTCAAGCGGGTTGAAATAATTAAAAACAAGGGGGTTAACGAATGAAAGCCTGTAAAGACCTTTGCCCGGTGCTGAAGATTCAGCGCTGCTGTTTCCTGTGTGATAAGCGGGAAACCTGTAATGAAGCATGTGCGGAAGATTCAAATGACCTGTGTGAACTGCTGGTTGATATTCCCGATGGGAATTGTGAACAGCAAGCAGAACCGCTGCTTCAGAAGCTTGAAACGGTGATGCTTCAGAAAAAGGATTTGGAAGAAACGGAAAAAGCCCTGAAAGAAGCACTAAAAGCCCTGATGGAAGAACACAAGGAAACCGGGCTGAAGAACAACAGTCACATGAAAGTTTCCTATGTTGCTGGTTCTTCTACCACTGTGTTTGATACTGACCTGTTCAAGAAGACTGACCCGGCTACCTATTCCAAATTCTGTGTGAAGCCCAAAGAAACCAAAGCCTATATCAAGTGCGAATTGCTGAAGAAAGGTGGTGAAAAGAAATGAAGAAGAACCGCATGAGTAAGAAGAACCGGAAGATGATTCACAATACCCTTGCTTTCAAAAGAAGGAAGGAAACACAGAAACATCAGCGGTTAGCCCGTGAAAACGGGGTGTTCAGTCCCCGCAAGCTTGCCCGGTCTGTTGGTATCTTTGTCGGAATGGTAACGGATGAAATCAATCCGAAAGAAGCTGCTTTCAACTGGAAAGCCTATGTGGAAGCGGTTATCAAACATCCCAAAGAATTCCGTGCGATGATGAACCCGAAAAAGCACAAGCAGGATTCTTCCGGGAAAATCAGCCGGGTAATCAGAAAGGTGAAAGCAAGTTCCACTTATGGTGAGGTGGAAAAGGCATGACCCCGGAAAAGGCATTTGAAAATCAGGTGAAGCGCTGGTTGAAAGGGCTTGGAATTTACCCCCTTGGAACAGCGGAAAACAAAATGGATGTTCCAGCTATTGGGTATTTTGAAAAGCGTTGGGGTGGTGGGTACGTTCAAAAGGGTTTGCCTGATTTGCACATTGTGGTTAACGGAATCAATGTTGACTGTGAACTGAAAGCGAATAATGGCAGACCCACATTGATTCAGGAATTCATGATTCATCAGATAAACCATTCTGGTTCAATTGCCGTGATTCTTTATCCAGATGGATTCCCTGAATTCCAAAATCTGATAAAGGGGGTGATTGGGTGCAATTCTCACATTCAAGGCTTGAATGCTTTGAAAGCTGCCCTTTCAAGTTCCAGATGCGCTATATCAACCAGATAACAACCATTCCTTCAGATGATCCTTCATCCTCGCTGATTTTAGGACATGCGCTTCATACCGGAATTGAACAGGGGGTTGAAGCCGGGGTGAATGAATATCTGAATGCCTACCCGGTCATTACAGACAGTCATATAAACGAACAAATCAAGCTTGAATACTGGATTCCCCGTATCCGGTCACTGATTGACCCTGAAGCGGAATTTGAAGTCCAGATTCAAGACCCTGACTTCATCGGGTTTATTGATCTGCTGACCCCGGCGCTTGGATTTCATAATCAGCCAATGCCGAATCTGTATGACCTTGTTGATTTCAAGTATGCTTCCAGCGCTTCCCGGTATGAAGAATCTGAACAGCTTCACCTTTACAAATACTTCTTTGAAAAGCTGAATCCGGGCAAATTCATTCGGAATCTGACTTATTGGGTAATTCCAAAAGTGAACATCAAGCAGAAAGGTAATGAAGACCTTTTGCAATTCCGGGACAGGATTGAAGCGGAACTTCAGAAAAAAGAAATCCAGTTTGTGGAAGTGAAGTATGACCCAAACAAGGTGATTCAATTCCTGACCGGGTGTAAGCGCTGCATTGAAGCAAAAGAATATCCTGAAAAACACAGTTATCTTTGTAACTGGTGTGAATATCAAGACTATTGTGAAAGGGGCGAAACTTATATGTTGCTGCCGAAAAATGAAAGACGGGACTTGACCCAAATTAAGAAAAAGGTGCTTTGGATGTACGGTAAACCCTTCAGCGGGAAAACGTGGTTTGCTAACCGCTTCCCTGATCCGCTGATGCTGAACACAGATGGGAATATCAAATATGTGGATTCCCCCTTCCTTCCTATCCGGGATGAAGTGATTGTGAACGGGCGCTTGACTTCCGTGAAGCTTGCGTGGGAAGTCTTCAAGGATGTGATTGATGAACTGGCAAAGAAGCAGAACAGCTTCAAAACCATCATTGTTGACCTTCTGGAAGACACTTATGAAATGTGCCGACTGTACATGTATAACCAGATGGGTATTACACATGAATCTGATGATTCTTTCCGGGCATGGGATAAAGTCAGAACTGAATTCCTTTCCACCATGCGGAAGCTGGTAAACCTTGATTATGAGAATATAATCCTTATCTCACATGAGGATACCAGCCGGGACATTACAAAGAAGGGTGGTGATAAGGTAACCGCAATCAAGCCCAACATGCAGGATAAGGTTTCCAATAAGATTGCTGGTATGGTTGATCTGGTTACCCGGTTGGTTTCTGAAGGTGGAACCCGGAAGCTTTCTTTCAAGAATTCTGAAACCGTCTTTGGCGGTGGGCGCTTGATTGTGAAGGAAGATGAAATCAATGCGGATTATGATGAATTCATTGCCCTGTATGAAGAAGCGAATTCCAATGCTGCAAAGGCAATGAACAAGGAAGAAAAGCCCGATATGAACCCCGGTTCCGTTAAGGAAGTGGATACCGGAACAGGTACGATTGTCGGCGCTACCCCGGAAGAACAGAAACAGGAAGAAGCGGTTGAAGCTGCTGAACAGGAAGAACCTGAAGCGGTTCCCGTTCGCAAGCGGAAGACCAAAGAAGAAGCTATTGCAGAACAGGTGAAGGAACTGGAAGAAGCGGAAGAAACCCCGGCTGTTGAAGCCCCTGTGAGAAGAACCCGTAAAAAGCGGGAAGAATAAATATAACCTATAAGTAATAATTGAAAGGATGGTATTTTACAATGGCTAATAATCTGTTTGCTGAATTTGACAAGGCGGTTGATGTTAAGGCGCTTGCGGAAGAAGTCAAGAATTCTTCTGATTCCCCGGTGTATAAGGATGTTCCTGATGGTGAATATGAAATTGAAGTAGAAAAACTGGAACTGGTTGCCACTAAGGAAACCCACAAGCCTATGTTGTCCGGTTGGTTCAAGATTGTTTCCGGTGATTTCAAGGGACAGCGGATTTTCATGAATCAGGTGATTGATGAACCCTTCAAGATTCACATTGCAAAAGAATTCCTGAAGGGGCTTTCTTCCGGGAAGGAAATTGAATTTGAAAGCTATACACAGTTTGGAAACCTGATTATGGATGTGCATGAAGAAATTGACGGGAAGTTTGAATATGGTCTGAAGTATTCCCACAACCGGAAAGGATACGCACAGTTTGAAATAACAGAAGTGTTTGAACTGGAATAACCAAAATACAGGGAAGGGGCAATCAAGCCCCTTCCCTTTGCTGAAAGAAGGTGGTTTTCATTCTGTTCTATGACTTTGAAGTGTTCAAGTATGATTGGCTGGTTGTGGTTCTGGACATGACCAACCAGAAGGAACACGATATAGTCAATGACCCGGAAGCGCTTGAAGCATTGTATCAGGCAAACCGGAAAGATATATGGGCTGGATTTAATTCAAGGCATTATGACCAATACATTTTCAAAGGGATTCTTTGCGGGTTTGATCCGAAAAAAATCAATGACTGGATTATCCTGAAGCAAAGACCCGGATATATGTATTCAAGCCTTTTAAGAAATTACCCCCTGAATAACTATGATGTGATGAACAATGTTGACCGGGGTTTGAAAACCTTTGAAGGATTCATGGGGAATAACATCAAGGAAACATCTGTTCCATTCGACATTGACCGGAAACTGACCGCTGAAGAAATAGCTGAAACCGTGAAGTATTGCCGACATGATGTGGAACAGACCATTCAGGTTTTTCTTATCCGGGTTTATTCCCTGATTGACTATTCCGGGACAAGGGATGAAACCATTGTTGAAAAGGTTGAAGTGTACGATGAAACCGGAATCAGCTATTTCCAGTTGGAAGGTGGACATTTGGTAGCGGAAGAACCCTACCATGAAGCTTATTTCACTGTTGATGGTGTTCATCCGTTCAACTGGACAAAGATTCCCCTGATTCCCTTCAAGCGGGATGCGGATGAAATCCCCCTGATTCGGAATGTGAAATCCCTTCAGGATGGATTGAATGATATCCTGTCCAATTTTGAAAACAACATGGAAGAAGATTCCCGGAACACCATTCTGATTCTTGTGAACTATGATGGTGAAAACCTTGGAACCTTCAGGAAGAACCTTGCCAATTACGGCGCTGTCAAGGTGAAGACCGTTGATGGCGCTCCCGGTGATCTGAAGACCCTTCAGATTGAAGTGAATGCGGAAAACTACAAAGCAATCTTGGAAATCTTCAAAAAGGCTATTATTGAAAACGCAATGGGCTTTGATGCCAAAGATGATCGGTTAGGGGGACAACCCAACCAGATGAACATTCAGTCCATGTATAGTGACATTGATTTGGATGCTAATGACATGGAAACAGAATTTCAAGCAAGCTTTGAAGAACTGCTTTGGTTTGTCCGCTGTCATTTCAGCAATATTGGTGTTGGTGACTTTGATCTGGATAACCTTGAAATCATCTTTAACCGTGATCTTCCGATGGTGGAAAGCGAAGTTATCAATAACATCCGCAACAGTATTGGTATCTTGTCTGATGAAACACTGGTTGCACAACATCCGTGGGTTGATGATGTGCAAATGGAACTGAAGCGGAAAGCCAAACAGCAACAGGAAGAACATGATGCCCTGATGGGTAATGACCCGTTCAAGAAAGACCCTGATAAAAAGGGTGATGATGAATGAGTAAGACCCTTGAAGAACAGAAAGCCAAACAACAAGCCTATTGGATTGACCGAATGACTGACCTTGAAGCTTCCCTTCACAGGGATGCTGAAGAAGTGGTGGGTGATCTTGACCGGGCTTACCGGGCTGCTGAAAGGCAGATTGAATCAGATATTTCCCGCTGGTATGGTCGGTTTGGCGCTAACAATGGGGTTGTCAGTATGGCTGATGCCCGGAAGCTGCTGACTTCAGGTGAACTGAAAGAATTCAAGTGGACTTTGGAAGAATACCGGAAACATGCCAAAGAAAATGCGGATGGTAGATGGGATAAGGAACTTGAAAACGCTTCCGCAAGATGGCACATTTCCCGGTTGGAAGCTATCAAATACCAGCTTCAGAATTCGGTTGAAGTGCTATACGGTAATCAACTGGATATGCTGGATGGGCTTTTGAAACAGACCTACCTTAATGGGTATGGTCAGACCGCTTTTACTATTCAATCCGGTATTGGTATCGGATTTGATATAGCTGGAATCAATGACCGGGCTTTGAAAACTGTCCTGTACAGACCGTGGGCGCTGGACGGAAAGAACTTTTCCGAAAGAGTTTGGGAAAATAAACAAGCTTTGGTAGGTGAGTTACAGAAACAGCTTACACAAAACCTGATGCGGGGCGGTGATCTGAATTCGGTAATTGATTCCATTCAACAGAAGTTTGGTGTTTCCCGGTCAAATGCTGCAAGGCTGGTTTATACTGAAAACGCTTATGCTATATCCGTTGCAACCGGGGACAGTTACCGGGCAACGGGTGTTGAAAGGTGCGTGTTCATTGCTGTTCTGGATGAAAGAACTTCTGATATCTGTCAATCAATGGATGGAACAGTGATTGAAGTGAAGGATTATCAGCCGGGGGTTACAGTTCCCCCGCTTCATCCGTGGTGCAGAAGCACAACCGCCCCTTACTATGCTGACATGCAAGGCATTGGGGAACGTGCTGCTCGTGATCCTGATACCGGGAAAACCTACTATGTTCCCCGTGACATGAAATACCCGGAATGGAAAGAAACCTTCATGACTGACCCTGAAACCGGGGAAGCTGGTTCCAAAGACGGATTGAAGGAAGTTCTGCCGGGTGCTATACTTAGTTTGGCTGATTGTAAAACTGCTGCTGATGTGGAAGCGCTGATGAAACAGCAGAACTGGTTCCATTCTAAGACCATCAACGGGAAAGTTTATGACAGCAATGAAGCGTTGTCCCTTGCCGGGTGTGATCTGGACATTGCAAAAGGTGTTTATGAAGCACTGGATGATATTTACAAGAAGTTCCCTGAACTGATTGGAAAATTGAACAGTGTTACAACTGCTAACCTTTCCGGTTCCACCTATGCACAATGTTCCGTTGGTCTTGGAAATGGCGGTGTTACCCTGAATAAGAAGTGGTTTGAAAAGCTTGAAAAACTTGTGAAACAGTACAATATTGACCTGATGGGCGGTTTCCATCCAGCAGGAACAGATTGGAAATCCATTATTTCACATGAATTCGGTCATGCAATTGACGATTATCTAACCAATACCCTTCAAGCTGCTGGAATGCTGAACCGCTGGAAACCCAAATACCTTTCCGCTGACCTAAGACCTAAAGTCATGAAAGCTTGCGGGTTGAAAGTTTCAGATGCCCGGACTGCTGTTTCCGGTTACGCTACCAAAGACCACTTTGAATGGTTTGCTGAATGCTTTGGTGAAGCAATGAATTCAGCTTCCCCCCGCCCGGTTGCCACTGAATGTATGAAACGATTGACAGAAATTATCAGAAAGGTGGTCAAATAACATGATGCCTGAATGGTTTGCTGAATGGGTTGAAATGGAAACTGACAATTGGCATTTGAAACCCGGCGCTCCTGAATGGGTACAAAAGGAATTTGCTGAATGGATGGGTGAACGCAATACTGAAAAGAACGGTATGTGTGTTGACTGAAAGGGGTGCTGATTATGTCATATCCCCTTTCATCCGCAAGGCGAAACGCTGAAAAGGTTGCCGATAACATTTATGGATTCCACCTGAAACCGGAAGTTCTGGATGATGGTGAATTCTTCATCTTCCAGTGGGAAGAAGAAACCGATGAAACCCCGCTTGCTGTTCATAAGAACATGGGCGGGATTTGTTTATATGATCCTGAAGCACATCCAGCTTTCAAGGATGCGGTAACCGTTTATCAGACTAAGAAAACCGGACAGTTCCCCACATAACAATATTTTTTTTTGTGAACGTGTTTCCGGTTTGTAAGGACAGGAAGTTTCATCTGCTTCCTGTCCTATTTTCATGATCTTTGTCAGGCACATCCTATAAGGATAAGCTAACCTTTTAGACCTCCGGGGTAGCTGCCCTACTCGCTTGTTGACCTTCATAGCGAATAACCGCTTTTGGTGCGGGGTGGTTATTGATTGTGATTTGTTCGGTATCGGGGACAAATTATGATCCGGGGTTAGACAGGTGCAAAGCTGGGCTAATGTGCCGTTTCCCTTGATAAACCCCCAAACGGGTTTATATATTTCCGCTTTCCGGTGCGATAACCGGACAATCAGAACCGGACTGAACCGGGTAAACAAATGTGATTGAAGAAAGGATGGTTCCACATGAAAAAGGAAGAACTGGTAAAACTTGGACTGACTGAAGAAGATGCTGAAAAGGTTGCAAAGGCTTCAGAAGAAGAACTGAAGGGTTTTGTTCCCAAAGTCCGGTTTGATGAAGTCAATGAAGCTAAGAAACATGCTGAAGAATCAGTCAAGGAACGGGACAAGCAGATTGAAGGGCTGAAATCGTCTGCCGGGGATGCTGAAAAGCTGAAGGAACAGATTGAACAACTGCAAAAAGATAACAAGGAAAAGGATTCACTTCATGCCAGTGAAATCAAGAACCTGAAGATTGATAATGCTGTTGAATCTGCCCTTCTTGCTGCTAAATGCAAAAACACCAAAGCTGCAAAGGCGCTTCTGGATTTGTCCAAAGCCGAATTGGACGAAAACGGAACTGTCAAAGGAATTGCGGAACAGGTGAAGTCCCTTACAGAAGCAGATGATTCCAAATTCCTGTTTGAATCATCCGGGAAACCTAATATCAAAGGTGCTAAGACGGGCGAAGATGGTTCTGATGGCAACGGTGGAAAACCGGATTTGTCAAAGATGAACTATGATGAAATCTGTCAGTACCTTGCGGAAAATCCAGATGCAGAAATCTAAAATTATCATGAAAGGATGAATTGGATATGCCTAATAGTAAGTTTGATTCTAAGTCTTTTAATCCGCAGGCTTTTAAGTATATGGTTGGTCGGATTCCGAATCTGAAAACCAATGAACTGAAGAAAAGTCGGGCGCTTGCGGGAAACCCTGATATCAGGGATGTGTTTTCCAGTCAGAACGGTACGGCTTATGCCCGTATTGCTATGCGTGGTCTGCTGGATGGTGATGCTGTGAACTATGATGGTGCTACTAACATTACCGCTACCAGCACTAAAACCTTTGAACAGGGTGTTGTTGTTATCGGTCGGGCTAAAGCTTGGACTGAAAAGGATTTCAGCTATGATATCACAGGCGGTGTGGACTTCATGCAGAATGTCGCACAGCAGGTGCGGGATTATGTAGATGAACTTGACCAGAATACCCTTCTGAAGATTCTGAACGGTATCTTCAAAATGACGGGTACAAAAAATGTTGAATTCGTCAACAATCATACCTATCAGATTGCGGATGTGATGGGTGCTACTACCCTGAACAGCGCTATCCAGAAGGCTTGCGGTGCGAACAAGAAAAAGTTCACGCTGACCATCATGCACAGTGTGGTAGCTACCAACCTTGAAAACCTGAAGGTTCTTACTTTCCTGACCTATACGGATAAGGAAGGGCTGACCCGTGAAATTGGTCTTGCCACTTGGAATGGCAGACTGGTTCTGATTGATGATGAAATGCCTACCTTTGGAACGGCTGCGGAAGGTGCTACCTATTCTAAGACTACTGATACCGCTATTGATCCTTGGAAGACCTACTATACCCGTTCCGGGACTTCCCCGAATTATGTGTATACGGCTGTTGCTTCCCCTGTTGCTTCCAGTCTTGGTGACTACTATGAACCTTCTGTCTATGATACCAACTATGTGACCTATGTGCTTGGTGAAGGGTGCATTTCTTATGAAGATGTTGGTGCTAAGGTTCCTTATGAGATGGCAAGGGATGCTGCGACTAATGGTGGTCAGGATACCCTGTATGTCCGTCAGCGGAAAGTATTTGCCCCCTTTGGTATCAGCTATGAAAAAGCTTCTCAGGCTTCCAACAGCCCTACTGATGCTGAACTGGAAGATGGTGCTAACTGGACACTGGTTCATTCCGGTGAAGTCAATGCTTCTGACCGGACTTATATCAATCACAAGGCTATTCCGATTGCCCGTATCATTTCTAAGGGCTAATTTTGAAGGGGGTGCGCTGAATGGCTGATGATCTGAATGAAGAAGTCACTGAAGAAACCACTGTTAGTGGTTCTTTTGTGACAATGGCTGAAGATTCCACTTCCTTCAGCGCTTCCTTTCTTCAAGAAGTGGTGGATTTGATATCTGCAATGGGAATAACGCTGACTGATGGGGATGATTATTTACTTTCCTTTTCAGCGGGGTATGTGGAACAGGAAATCAAGAATGCCTGTAATGTTACTGAAGTTCCTGAAGGGCTTTACAAAGTGGCAGTTGGGTTGATTGTTTCCCGGTTCCTGACAGCGAAAAAAGCAAAGTTCACTGAAGATGAAGTTGCTTCAATGGACTTTACCCCAATGTTGAAAGAACTGCATGAAGGGGATACCAAACAGGTTTGGGATACCGAAAGCGGTTCAAGCGCTATGAAAATACCGTGTTGGCTACCACAATGGGATATGGTACAAATGATATGTATGCTACATCCCTTGCTTATGAAGCTGCTAAAGCCAATGCGGAAATCAACCAGACCGCTTCCGACTATGCTACCAAAATGGCTGAAGTCCAGAAGGAAATGATTGATGCTGCTTCTGCCGGGAATAATGAACTTGCTGACCAAAAGTTTGCTGAACTGGAAACCCTGAAAGCTACCCTGAATAGTGAACTGGATTCTGTAAAGGCAACTTATACCGAAAAACTATCTGAAATCTTTTCCGGTATGGCTTCCCAATACCCTGAAGCTGCTTCCGCTTTGGAACAGGCTGCTTCTAAGTATGATGTTATGCGAATGTTCGCTGAACGGGCTGAACTGGATGCTTACAATGATGATGGTACATACAATGAAATGTTTGACCAACAGTATGAAGCATACAGTAAAGCCCTTGCAAAATCCGCATGGGACAGCGGTTTCTTTGCTGACCAATTCGGCGGTTTCAGCAACTTTGAATCTTTCTATGAATCCTTTGGAACCGGGGCTTTGGGTAATGTTGGTCTGTTTATGGATGAATACCAGAATCAGGTTATGGAAGAAATGAAGAACAACCTTCAGACCGTTTCTGACAATCCGGTTCTTTCCAGTTGGCTTGCAAGTATGCTTTCTGATCCTTCCATTACTGAAAACATGGATGTTACCCAACTGTCCGGGGCGCTGGAAGGAATGTTCAAGCTGCTTGACTTCAAACAAGCTATGGATGCTGCCGGGGATAAACCGCAAGAATGGGGTAAATACGTTTCTGAAGGTTTGGGAAGCGGAATTGATGGTTCTGCTTCTGTTCCGGTTGGCGCTGGTTCCAGCATGGGTACATCAACCATTGATGCTATCAAAGCTGCTTTGGGTGTTGCTTCCCCGTCAACCTTCATGATTGATGCTGGTATCAACGTTGATGAAGGACTTGGATTGGGTATTTCTCAAAGTGCTTCCTTGCCTGTTGGCGCTGGTTCCGGTATGGCTGGACAGGTGGTATCTGTTGTGATTTCCACATTGGTTCCCCCGGCTCCCGGAATTGGTATGATGTTCAGCATGGGTTTGGCTTCCGGTATCCGTTCAGGTGCAAGCGCTGTTATAAGCGCTGCTATTGCGGTTGCCAATGCGGGTGTGAACGCTGCTAAAGGCGCTTTGGGTATTGCTTCCCCGTCAAAAGAAACCTATTGGCAAGGTGAAATGATTATTGCGGGTTATGTCAATGCCTTGAAAGACGGTTCAAGCTTGATGAACAAGACTGTTACAACCGTCTTGGAAGGAACCCAAAACACTTGGAATAATGGTGTGTGGGATTTGATTTCCGGTTTTGCTGGTATTGAAGCACAAGCCCTTCAGGATGAATTTGACCATGCCAAAGATGCAGTGAAAATCAATGAATCCGATATGAAGAAAATCAGAACCCTTGCGGAACGTGAAGTAATCAACCATTTCACTACTGCTGAAGTGCGGGTTGAAATGAATAATACCAACACTATCAATTCTGATGCAGATATTGATTCCCTGATTGCTAAACTGGAAGATAAGGTAACTGAAAGACTTGAAGCGGTTGCGGAAGGGGTGTATACCTGATGGCTGGTTATGATGTTTATTTGGGGAAAACCCTTCTTCCTATTGCCCCGGAAAAGATTTCCATGAAAATCAACGGGAAGAATAAAACCTATGATCTGATAAACGATGGTGAAATGAATATTCTGAAGCTTGCGGGATTGACAACCGTAAGCTTCACTATTCTTTTACCCGCTGTTCAATATCCGTTTGCCACTTATACAAACGGATTCAAAGCCCCTTCCTAAGGTTGGTCTTTGGGATATGCTTGATTATGGTGAAAAAATCAATGCTATCCTGAAAGGCGGTGGGGATGATCCTGAACCGGAACCGGAACCTTCCCCGGAACCTGAACCAAAGCCTGAACCGGAACCCAAAGAAGATGAATATGCTGTTGCATGGGCTGAATCAGGTTCAACCGTGAACATTCGGAAGGGTAAAGGCACATCTTACAAACTGGTTGAAAGAATCCCCATTGGTGCAACCGTGCGGGTTATCAATCATGGTTCCGAATGGTCAAAGGTTGCTTACACTGATCCTGCCGGGGCTACATGGTATGGTTATGTTATGAACCAGTTCCTTCAGTTCCAAACACCTTCTGAAGATGATAAAGAACCGGGAAAAACCTATCTGGTTTGCATTCCTTTTGACAGTCAGGAAGAAGCTTACAACCTGTTGTCAAATTATCCGCAAGGATGGATTGAAAGCTGTGTTGGCTAAGTTACTAACCTGTTACTAACCGTCAAAACCGGACAAGGTTGAATCAGTCTTTCAGGGGTTGAAACGGTTGAAATTATTGAACTTCTTGCGGTTGTGAATTGAAGAAATTCATGATATAATAAACTGTTCACGCAAAATGCACGGAACCCGGCTGGAGGAAGTATGCGACTGAAGAAACTGGAGCTGTACGGATTCAAATCTTTTGCCCAGCGGACGGAGATTGTTTTTAATGAAGGCATTACGGCAATCGTCGGTCCCAATGGCTCCGGAAAAAGCAATATCGGCGACGCGGTGCGCTGGGTCCTGGGCGAACAGAGTGCCAAGACCCTGCGCGGCACCAGCATGCAGGACGTGATTTTCAACGGAACCCAGAAGCGGAAGCCCCTGAGCTACTGCGAGGTTTCCCTGATTTTTGACAACGAGGACCGTTCCCTGCCGATGGAATACTCGGAGGTGATGGTCACCCGCCGGGTATACCGCAGCGGGGAAAGCGAATACTTTCTGAACCGCGCCTCCTGCCGGCTGAAGGATGTGGTGGACCTGTTCCGGGACACCGGCATCGGCAAGGAAGGATATTCCATTATCGGCCAGGGGCGGATTGACGAGATTCTTTCCCGGAAGGGGGAGGACCGCCGGCTGGTTTTCGAGGAAGCCGCCGGGATTGTGAAATACAAGGCCCGGAAGGAAGAAGCGGACAAGAAACTGAGCCGGACCATGGAAAACATGGCCCGGGTGGATGATATCCTGGAAGAACTGAAAAGGCAGCTGTCCCCCCTGGAGGACCAGGCGAAGAGCGCCCGGGTTTACATGCAGCTGGCAGCGGAACTTAAGGAACTGGACATGAACCTTTTCCTGGTCCGGTCCGACCGGATGGAAGCGAAGCTGAGGGACTACGACCAGGAACTGCAGGGCATCCGGGCGGTGATGGACGAAACGGAAGCCGCCATTCACGAAAAAACACAGCAGCGGGACCAGCGGCAGAACGAAATTGCCGAGCTGGACACGAAAATTTCCGAAGCCCATGCGGCGCTGCTGAGCGGCATGGAAGCCGTGCACGAAGCGGCGGACGCGCTGCATGCCGTGGAAGAGAGGAAGCGCGCCCGGCAGGAAAACCGGGAGCGGATCCAGGGAGAAACCGGCGCCGCGGAGGAACGGCTGGAGGAGCTGAACCGGCTGGCGGAGGAAAGCGGAAGCGGCAGCGAAGCCCGCTCCGATACCCTGCAGGCGCAGACGGAGGAGCTGAACCGGGCGCGGGAAGCGGAAGACGAGGCCCGCAGGGAGCAGACGGAAAAGGAAGAAACCCTGGAAGCCCACAAGACCGCCATGATGGACGCCATCAACCGGCGGGCGGCGGCCCTGAGCGACCAGACCCGGCTGAAAACCATGCTGACCACCATGGAGGATCGCCTGCAGGAGGTTACGGAATCCTGGGAAGGAATGAAACGGGCCGGGGAGGACCTGGACGATACCGTGAAGGAAGCCGCGGAAAAGCTGAAAAGCGAACAGGAACGGCAGAAACAGCTGGCGGACAGCGTACAGGAAGCCCGGAAACAGCTGGAGGAAGCCGATGCCTCCGTGATTCAGGCCCGGCGGGATTACGACGAAAAACTGGCAGAGATGCGGGATATGGAATCCCGGCAGAAGCTGCTGGATGAAATGTCCCGGGAAATGGAAGGATACGCCAACTCCGTGCGCTCCGTGGTGCGCTACGCCCAGGAAGAGGGCATGGATAAGGTATACGGGCCGCTGAACCGTTTGCTGTCGGTTCCGCGGGAATATGAAACCGCCCTGGATATGGTGCTGGGGAATGCCCAGCAGAACGTGGTGACCGAAGACGAGGAAACCGCCAAGATCCTGATTGAATACTTGCGGAACAACCGGCTGGGACGGGCTACCTTCCTGCCGGTGACCACGGTGAAGTCCCGGACCCTGACGGAAAAGGAACGGAGCGTGCTTAGCATGCCCGGATGCCTGGGAGTGGCTTCGGAGCTGGTATCCTGCGACGAACACTACCGGGGCGTGGTGGAAAACCTGCTGGGACGCACGGTGGTGGCGGACAACCTGAACCACGGCATTGCAATTATGCGGAAAGGCGGGCATGAGTTCCGCCTGGTGACGCTGCAGGGAGACGTGATGCATTCCGGCGGATCCATGACCGGCGGCTCGGTATCCCGGAGCGTGAACCTGTTTTCCCGGGAACGGCAGCTGAAGGAGCTGACGGCGGCCCTGTCCGCGGGACAGGACGAACTGGAACGCCTGCTGAAGTGCATGCAGGACGGGCAGGCGGCCAAGGACAGCCTGAAAGCCCGGTCCGCGGAAGCCCTGGAAGAACTGCATCAGCAGGAAATTTCCGTGGCGCGGGAAACGGAACGGCTGCAGAACGCCGAGGAAGAGAAACGGATGCATATGCTCCGGGTGACCGAAACGGAAGCGGCCCGGGAACAGCTGATGGAATCCATGATGCAGATCCGGGAGCAGCTTTCCATGGCGGACGACCAGACGGAAAAATCGGAAGAAACCCGGGAAGAGATGGAAAAGGAAGCGGCCGCGCTGCAGAAAGCAGCGGCGGAAGCCCGGCAGGACGCCGAAGACAAGGCCGCGGAAACCCTGCGCCTGACCCTGGCGGTGAACGATTTGCAGCATGAGCTGGAAATCCTGCTGCGGGACAAGGCCCGGCTGGAGGAAGAGAGAAAACGCATCCGGACGGAACAGGAACGGCGCCGGGAAACCCTGGCGGAAATGGACCGGCAGGATACGGCGGACGAGGAGCAGGAAGCCCTGCTGCGGAAGGCGCTGGAAGAAGTGACCGCGGAACAGAGCGGCCGGGAACGGATCTCCGGCGAGCTGGAAACCAACCGGACCGGGAAGCAGGGTCTGCTGAAGGAACTGCTGGCGGATATGGAAAGGCTGCATGAATCCTACAGCCGGGACAGCGACAAGGCCCACCGGCTGGAGCTGGGAAGGGCCCGGACGGACGGGGATCTGAAGGCGCTGCGGGACCGGATGTGGAACACTTATGAGGTGACCTATGCCGGAGCGGAGGAGTTCCGCCGGCCGGAGGGCATCAACCTGACCGAGGCGGACCGGCAGGCTGCGCAGCTGTCCGCCGAAATCCGGGCGCTGGGTCCGGTGAACGTGCACGCCGTGGAGGAATACGCCAGCACAAAGGCCCGCTACGACGAGATGTACGTGCAGCGGGAAGACCTGGAAAAGGCGGAGAAGGATCTGCGGGACCTGATCAGCCGGCTGCTGGAGCAGATGCGGGAAACCTTTGTGGAACGGTTCGGGCTGCTGCAGGGATTCTTCTCGGAGACCTTTGAACGGCTTTTCGGCGGCGGCCATGCGGAGCTGCAGCTGACGGATCCGAACGATCCCCTGAACTGCGGCATCGAAATCAACGCCCAGCCGCCGGGAAAGAAGCTGCAGCTGCTTTCGCTGCTGTCCGGCGGGGAAAAGACCCTGACGGCCATCGCGATTCTGTTTGCAACCCTGAAGCTGAAACCGACGCCCTTCTGTATTCTGGACGAGATTGAGGCGGCCCTGGATGACGCGAACATCGGATATTTCGCGGACTATCTGGCGGAATACTCAAAATCCACCCAGTTTGTGGTAATCACCCACCGGAAGGGAACCATGGAACGGGCCAACGGCCTGTTCGGCGTGGCCATGGAGGAGCAGGGGGTAAGCCGGATGGTATCGGTTTCCCTGCAGGATTACAAGGACGAGTAATCAAACCAGAAGGGGAGGAATCATCCATGAAAAGGATTGCAGCACTTCTGACAATACTGGCCCTGCTGCTGGGTGCGGTTCCAGCCTGCGGGGAGGCCGCCGGCAAGGTACCGGACCTGTTTGAGATTTATGAGATCACGGAGAACGGAAAGACCTGGTCCGGAACCGCCGTGAACATCAAGCCTGGGGTGGCTGTTACCTCTCCTGTCATGCTGACGCAGGGATCCACACAGGCAGAAATCTGGGACGGAACGGAATTCCGGCCGCTGACCCTGGCCATTCTGACCGGGGAGGGCACGCTGCTGGTGATTCTGTATGAAACCGACGGGGAGGACGCCGCGATTCCCTATTATCCCTTTGCGGAAGCGGGACGGAATCCGACTGCGGACGAACTGGTGGTACGTTCCGGCGACAGCATGAAGAGCCGGATCAACCGGGCGGTGTATGACGCGGCGCTGATGGACTGGAAAGGGCGGGAAAGCCTGATCCTGACCCTGAACGGAGATACCGTTCCCGGCGCGCCGGTGCTGACGTCGGAAGGAACGCTGTTTGGCATCGTGATCGCAGAGTATGCGGAAGGGGATCACCGCTATGTGGCCCTGACCATTGATGAAATTTACAACTGCATCCAGGAAGCGAACCAGCTGCTGACCGACGCGGAGACGGTGGAAAACGGGCCGGAAGGGTATACCGTGGAAATGGCCGGCAACCTGGCTTCCTTTGACTGGTCCGCCATGAAGCTGCCGGAAAGGGCGGCGGGAGAAAAGCTCTACCACGTGCTGGCGGACGCGGAATCCAACTTTTTCACCTATACGGAAATCACAGGGAATGCGACGCGCCTGAATGCGCTGCTGACCCCCGGAAGAACCTATCTTTCCGGAATGACGGTCTGCACCGGCGTGCCCACGGGACTGCCGGAGGAAGTGGCGGTAACCATCCTTCCTGAAGCGGAACCCATGACGGACAACCATTTCCGGTCTGAAATCATGACCATCGCGGAAATGCCGGAGAACGCGAAGGAGGACACGATGCCCGTTCCGGCGGAAAAAATTACGGAAAGCCTGCTGCGCAGCAGCCGGGCCTGCTTCTACTCCGTCAGCAGCTATGAGGTGACGGAAAAGACGGAAAACAGCACGCTGCTGGTATCGCTGACCGCGCCGGACGGAAACAACTACCGGTACGAGAGCGGATGGTATTACGATCCATCCATTCAGGAACGGGATGAATGGTATGTTTCCCTGGAGGAAACCGGACTGCTGGAAATGCTGAACGGCAGCGGATATCCGGAAGGCACCTACGTGCTGGAAATGTTTATTGACGGAAAACTGGCGGACAGCTACAGCTTTGAGCTGGCCAAATAAGGGAGGCGGAGATTATGCCGAATTTTTCCATGCGGGATGAGATTTTTTTCCGGGCTGCGGAACAGTTTCCCACACCCTTCCACCTGTACGATGAGCGGGGAATCCGGGAGCGGGCGCGGATCCTGAACCGGGCTTTCAGCTGGTGCCATGATTTCCGGGAATATTTTGCCGTCAAAGCCCTGCCGAATCCGACTGTGCTCCGGATCCTGAAGGAAGAAGGCTGCGGACTGGACTGCTCCTCCTCCACGGAGCTGACGCTGGCGAAGGCCTGCGGCTTTTCCGGAGAGGAAGTCATTCTTTCCGCCAATGCCATGCCGCCGGAGGAATTTGCCCAGGCGCGGGCACTGAACGCTTTCATCAACCTGGATGATATTTCCGACATTGAGCTGCTGCGGACCCACGGCGGGTTTCCGGAATGCGTCTGCCTGCGGTACAATCCCGGCGGACATTTTTCCATCGGGAACACCATTATGGGCAATCCGGGGGAGGCCAAGTACGGCTTTACGCTGCCCCAGCTGAAGGAAGGGCTGGAAATCCTGAAGGCGGCCGGGGTGCGCGCTTTCGGGCTTCACGCGTTCCTGTCCTCCAACACAACAGACAACGCGTATTACCCGAACCTGGCCAGGACCCTGCTGGAGCTGGGCAAGGAACTGGCCGCGGAATCCGGCATGCGGTTTGCTTTTGTGGATCTTTCCGGCGGAATCGGTATTCCTTACCGGCCGGAAGAAAAGGCGCCGGATGTACTGGCCATCGGGGAAAGCGTGCGGAAAGTGTATGACGAGCTGATTCCGGACCGGAGCGTCGGAATCAAAACCGAGCTGGGCCGGTGGATGACGGGGCCCATGGGATGGCTGGTGACCCACGCGGTGCATGAAAAAAAGATTTACCGCCACTATATCGGCGTGGACGCCTCGGCGGTCAACCTGATGCGGCCGGCCATGTACGGCGCCTATCACCATATTACGGTATGCGGAAAAAGAGACCTGCCGGCGGATCAGATCTATGATATTACCGGCAGCCTCTGCGAAAACAACGATAAGTTTGCGATTGAACGGGCACTGCCCGAGATCCGGATCGGGGACCTGCTGGTGATCCACGATACCGGCGCCCACGGCTATTCCATGGGATACAACTACAACGGCCGGCTGCGGAGCGCGGAAATCCTGTACACCCGGGAAGGAGATTTCCGGATGATCCGGCGGGCGGAAACTGCGGCGGATTATTTCGCCACTCTGGACGTGGATCCGGCGGCGGAAGCGCTGGGCGTCCGCAGAAAGTAACCGGTTTTCCCCGGAAGGGGTTTACAGAACAATATCTCCCGGCCGGAATCCGGGGGGAAGGGGTTCCTCCTCCGCAAAGGAGAAGTCCGGATCCTCCAGAACCGGCAGGAACGCTTCATAGGGGATGCGTTCGAACTCAGAGCCGTAGCTGCTCTGGCCGAACCATCCCCCTTCCTTTGCCCGCAGGTTCAGATCCCGGGCAAACTTGGTATGATTGGAGCAGTCATGCACGACAATGGGCCACTTTTCTTCCGCGGCCTCCCGCAGAAGGGAAAGGGTCAGATCCCGGCTGACGATGGGGCTCAGATATCCCAGCCGGCAGAAATACATGTTTTCCCCGAGATAGTTCGGAAGGTTATTGCCGTTCAGGTGCAGCTCCGCACAGTTCATGAAATCAATCCCAGCGGAAAGAATGCGCGCTTTCTTTTCCCGGAAAACCCGAATGAATTCCCGGGTCATGGGGGTTTCGATGCCCACCTGGGGAATATATTTTTTCGCGGTTTCCATGGCGCGGAGCACCGGATCGGAAGCATTGGTGGCGCCCAGATTGAAGCGGAGCTCGTCCAGGCCGGCGTCCCCCAGGGCCTTCAGCTGCTCCTCCGTGGCGCCGATCCCGTTGGTATACATATGCTGATGGACGCCGGCGAGATGAAAGCGGCGGATGATTCCGTAATATTTTTCAATTTCCGTGAAGGGCTCCAGATAAACATAGGCGATGCCGGTCGGCCTGGACTGCAGGGAGAACAGCAGGGGCAGGTCCTCCTCCCGGTACCGGGTTCCGCCGATTTCCCACATGCCTTCCCCGATGGGCGGTATGCAGTCCAGCAGGCCGTAATCGTAGCAGAAGGGACAGGCGGCGTTGCAGCGGTTGGTTTTGCGGACGGCGGAGAGGCCGTTTCCCAGCAGGCAGCTGCGGCAGCCGGCCGGGAAACGGTTTTCCGGGCCGACGAACAGGGTACAGGCGGGAACGTCTTCCGTCCAGGGAATGCCTTCCGGATGGCCCGGCACAACCGCCTTCAGGCCGGGAACGGCCCGGAGCAGTTCCGCCCGGCGGGCGTCCACCGCCGTTTCAATCTGGGCAAAAACCGCCAGGGCGATTTCCTGCTGACGGCAGCCCAGCGGCTCCTCCTCCGGCAGGGAAGCAAAAAAACGGAACCAGTTCAGGGCATCTTTTTTGGAGATTTTCATGGACAGACTTCCTTTCACGGATGTTTCGGAATTATTACAAAATAGTTGACAACCCCGGTGGAAATATGGGAAAATGAACAGTACGGTTTTTCCGAATGATTGAATCCGGAGGGGTGCAGGGAATGAAACGCAGGGTATTTCTGATCATCATGGCGGCAATCCTGAGCATGACCGCGGCGGCCTTTGCGGTGGAACTGACCTGGAATCAGAGCTGCGTCAAAAAGACATCTCAGTCCACAACGCTGTACGTTGACATCAACGGCGAGCTGACGGCAACCAGCGAACTGCCCGGGGGAACCTATATCCGGACCACCGGACAGAGCATGGAGGGGAAAACCGGCATTTCCTACAGCGCCAACAACAGCGATCCCCTTTACGGATATATTGACGGTTCCGTGATTGTTTCCGCGGCGCAGACGGTTACACTGCCCAACGGGGAGCCGGTGGTCGTGGGCGAGGCGCTGGTACGCAGCCGGCAGGCCCTGAACCTCTGGCTGGATATGAACTACGGGGTAACCCTGGACGGCCAGACCTATACCGACGAAAACGGTGAGGAGCACGAAATCGGCAATGAAGCCGCGGCCGGGGATACCAATGCCCTGGGAGACGCCATCTGGGCCCGGGCAGTCAGCTCAGCCTTCGTTCACAACGGCGCGGACGTCCGGACGGTATGCCGGGACGACGACGGAAACGAGACGGAGGTCCAGGTGCGCTACCTGGGAATGATGCGTTCCGTAATTCTCGTGAACGGCGAGGAACAGCTGGTGGATACCTGCCGGCTGGCCTGGGAATCGGAAGCGCCTGAAAGCCAGATGCTGGCCATGGTCCGATCCGAACTTTCCAACGTGCGGTTCCTGGAAAAGCCCTCCGGAAAAATCATGTGCCGGGTGCATGGCGGGCTTATGGTACAGGTGCTGAAAGTCGGCGCCCACTATACGCTGGTGGATATCAACCAGGACGGTATGCCCCTGGGATATATCCTCAACGACAGCCTGGAGTTTTATCCCAACGCCCCGATCAGCTATCAGACCGGGAAGGTCAGCGTCCGGGGAAAAATCACCGGGAGATTTGATCCCATTGCGGTGTATGCCGAGGACCGGAACGGCGCCCGGGTGGTCGGCCGGTTCAACGTGGGGTACCCGCTGACGGTTTACGCCCGGAACGACAAATGGTCCGAGGTGGACGCCGGAGGATATCATGGGTATATCCTGAACCAGTATATTACCATGGACGGGGAAGTTACGGCGGCGGAACAATAACCGGAGCCGCCGGATTCAGCCTATTCCGTGAAACCGATAATGTCCGCTACCCGCTGCTCGTTTTCCGCCAGCAGGGTGAGACGGGCATTTTTCTTTTGGGTTTTGTACATCAGGGCGGAGGAGGGTCCGCCGTCCAGGTTATAGACCCATTCGGTCACAAAATGCCGGGAGAAAAAACGGTTGAGCCGATGCAGGGAAAGGCCGTAGGCGTTATTGTTCCGGCGCACATGCAGCAGCAGGTAATTATTCCGGTTTACCCGGGCCAGGATGGTCCGGCGGTGATTCCGGTCCGCCAGGGGCCAGGTATCCGTTTCCGGCAGCAGGTCCACCCCGAAGGCCTGCATGGCGCAGGGCTCGAAGAAGGCCCAGGTCTGCCGGGGATCCGTCATCAGCACGGTTTCCGGATCCGCTCCCCGGTAAAGATCGATGCCGTTGCCGGAAAGGGCCAGGCCGTAGAAGGGAATGCCATTCAGGTAACGGAGCACCTCTCCGTCCGTGATGACCAGGGAACCCAGGGTGGTAAAATAATAATCCTCCGGGGTGCCGGGATAGCTTTCCGGAATATCGGGATAGCGTTCGGTGATATATCCGCTGGCGTTGGCGGCCAGCACGATTTCGGGGACGCTTTTGGCCAGCACCATGGGCTTTGCCAGGTCCGTTCCCCAGGGGGCGTTGACCTTGCGGATCTGGCGTTCCGGATCCTTCACCCAGATTTTGGTGAGGTAGCACTGGATGCTGTCCAGCGTAAAGCTTTCGATGGTATAAATCAGCGTATCCGACTGATAGGAGGCAACCCGGCTTTTTTTGAAGGTATACTCCGCCGGGGGATATTCGGTAACATCCTCAAGGGTGGCGGCAGAAGAACCCTCCCCGGACGCGGCGGAGAGGCAGAAGAAGAGGGACAGCAGTATGCACAGAAAACGCCGGACCAAGGGGGATCATTCCTCTCTTTTGCGTTCTTGTTCCTTTCGGGCGATGAGCCAGGCAGCGCCTATGATTCCCAGCCCCACCAGGAACAGGATGTTCCCGATCACCGAGATCAGGGAACCGGTTTGATTGTGAATATTCATTCCCACAATGCTCAGCACCAGGCCGAGAATCCACAGGATTCCCCCGGGCAGCACAAGCTTTCTGTTCATCCGGATACCTCCGTTTTCATAAAGGATTCCGGTTCATTGTACCCGTTTACGGGAGTGCCGTCAATGCGTCGCCGGCGGCGTGCTTGTCAGCGATGACGGAAATGTGTATAATATTATGAAACGCTGTAATGCCCGGCAGGAGGTGAATGTGATTGGGTAAAGAGCGGATGCTTGTGACCGGCGGTCACTCGCTGGAGGGACAGGTCCGGGTCAGCGGCGGCAAGAACACGGCCGTCGCGGTGATTCCTGCTACGCTTCTTTCCGATGAACCCTGTACGATTGAAAATCTGCCGGACATTGAGGATGTTCACGCGCTGGCCGATATTCTGCAGGAACTGGGAGCCAGGGTGGACTACGAGCCCGGCAAGATGATGCGGGTGGATCCGCGTCCGGCGGAGGGAACCTCCGTTTCCTATCACAACGCACAGCGGCTGCGGGCCAGCTATTATCTGCTGGGGGCCCTGCTGGGCCGGTGCGGCCACGCGAGGGTGCCCACACCCGGCGGCTGTGAAATCGGCACCCGGCCGGTGGACCAGCACCTGAAAGGCTTTCAGGCCATCGGCGCGGAGGCCGGGGAGATCGGCGGCGTGCTGAGCGCCGACTGCGACAACCTGACCGGCGGCGATGTCTTCTTTGATATGGTTACGGTGGGCGCCACGGTGAACGTGATGCTGGCAGCCGTGAAGGCCAAGGGAAACACGGTGATTTACAACGCTGCCAAGGAGCCGCACATCGTTGACCTGGCCAACTTCCTGAACAGTATGGGCGCCCGGGTCAAGGGCGCCGGAACCGACATTATCCGGATCCGGGGCGTACAGTATATGCACGGAAGCACCTACGCGGTGATTCCGGACCAGATTGAAACCGGCACCCTGATGATTGCCGCGGCCGCCACCGGCGGGGACGTGATTATCACCAACTGCATTCCTACCCATATGGACGCGCTGAGCGCGAAGCTGCTGGAGATGGGTGTGAAGGTGACGGACCAGGATGACGCCATCCGGGTGCACGTGGTGGGTCCCCGGCGGGCCATTAACGTCAAGACCCAGGTTTATCCCGGATTCCCCACGGACCTGCAGCAGCCCATGAGCGCGCTGCTGACCACGGCCAGGGGAACCAGCATTGTGACGGAAACCATTTTTGAGCAGCGCTTCCGCCATCTGGATGAAATCCGCCGGATGGGCGCCCACGTGCGGGTAATGGGGCGTTCGGCCATTATTGAAGGTGTTCCGGAGCTTTACAGCGCGCCGATGACGGCCACGGACCTGCGGGCAGGCGCTGCGCTGATCATTGCCAGCCTGATGGCCAGGGGCACCTCGGAAATCTATGAGCCAGGTTACATCGACCGCGGATATGAACATATTGAGGACAAGCTTCGTTCTCTTGGTGCGGAAATCAGGCGGGAGCCGGTTCTGTAACCGGAAGGGAGAAGTTCATGAATAATCCGTTCGAGGTACTGGGTCTGAAGGGGTGGGCGGACCAGGATGAAATCCGGACCGCCTACCGGACACTGGTGAAACAGTGTCATCCGGACATGATTCAGGACCCTTTGCTCAAGGAGGAAGCGCAGACCCGTATGGTTCAGCTGAACCTGGCCTACGAGGAAGCCCTGCGGCTGGCCTCGCCGCGGGGGACCGCTCCGGCGAGTCCCCAGCCTTCCGTGGCGGAAGCCATTCTGATGGCGGAGCGGGCCCTGGCCCGGGACAATCCGGAGGCCGCCCTGCGCCAGCTGCTGCTCAGCGACAAGCGGGACGGAGACTGGTATTACACCCAGGGCAAGGTCCTGATGGCGATGGAGCAGTTTGAAAGCGCCCACCAGTCCTTCCGGGAGGCGGTTCGCCGAAGCCCCGAGAACAACGTATACCGCAGCGGAGCCCTGGCGGCCGTGGTGGCCCAGCGGGAGGCGGAAACGCTTCACGGGAAAATGAAAAAAGTGCTGAAAAGCTTTCGGAAAAAATAAGCCGTCCCGGCGAGGGACGGCTGTTTTAATTGATGGGGAAAATGCATCAGCTTTTTCCGGCTTCGCTGTGCTGGGCGGTCAGGAAGTGCTTTCTGCCGACGGTCAGGAAAAGGAAGCCCAGAACAAAGAGCAGGATGATGCTCAGGATGCCGAAGCAGGCTTTTCCCGTTATACCGTAGAACAGCTCATACAGCGCGGGGCCGATAACGCAGGCAAACTTTCCGAAAATATCCATAAAGCCGAAATATTCGCCGCTGCGTTCCGGCGGGATCAGCTGGCCGAAATAGCTGCGGCTGAGGGCCTGAATGCCGCCCTGCACGGTACCCACCAGCGTGGCCAGCACCCAGAAGAGAACCTGGCTGATGCCGACGGCCTTTTCCGCGGTGAGCCCAAGGGAACCGCTGAAGTCCACAATATAGCCCATCAGGAAGCCGATGATGGTGATGAAGGCATACATCAGCACCGAGAAGGTAATCAGCTTCAGGGCGCCGACCTTTTTGGACAGCCGGCCGAAGAGAATGCTGCAGGGCATGGCGACCACCTGGGTGACCACCAGGGCCAGAATCATTCCGATGGAACCGAGCCCCAGGGTGTCTCCGTACTTGGTGGCCATGGAAATGATGGTATCCACCCCGTCAATATAGAAGAAATAAGCCAGCAGGAAGAACAGGATTGCCCGGTTCCTGAAGATGCTCTTCAGGGTGGTGATGGTGTTTTTCCAGGCAGCTTTGCCCAGTTCCTTCGGCGGGGTATCCACATAGGATACCTGATGCACGTTTTTCATAAAGGGAATGGAGAAAACGAGCCACCAGACCGGAACGATCAGCACGGCGATGCGCATGCTCAGTTCGCTCATTTTCATGAGGAGCATAATGCCGATGGAGATCAGGAAGGGAATGGTGCTGCCGCCGATATAGCCCATGGCGAATCCCCAGGAGCTGACCTCGTCCATTCTTTCCGGCCGGGTCACGTCCGTGAGGAAGCTGTCATAGAACATATTTGCGCCCCCGAAACCGATCCGGCTGATGATGAACCCGATCAGCATCAGCTTCCAGTCCCCGAAAATGCCCATGACCGCCGTAAAGGCAACCCCGGTGATCATGAAGCCCAGCCAGAGCTTTTTCTTCATTCCGCGGAAATCGGCAACGGCTCCGAGATACGGGGAGAGAACCGCCACCAGCAGATTGGCAAAGGAAACCGCCAGTCCGTACAGATAGTCCCCGGTGGTGCCTTTTCCGGCAATCTGGGAATACAGAATGGGGAAGATGGCCGCCATGATGTTGGTGGCATAAACGGAGTTGGCCCAGTCATAAAAAATCCAGGACCACTCCGATTTGGTAAAGCGTTTCTTTTTTCCGGAAGCCAAGGAGATGACGCCCCCTTTTATCTTTCAGTTTTTTCCTGTATTCTATTGTATCCCGCCCCGGGTTTTTGTCAATCACCTGTATTTTGGCATAGAGGAGCCAAAGCGGCTTTGCATATTTCCGGCAGGTGCGGTATAATGCAGTAACGTTGCGGAAAAGTTCCGCAACAGCAAAGCTGCCTGTGGGAGCAGAGAAAGGACTGTATACTGATGAAATGCCCGAATTGTCAGACCGAAAATGAAAACAACGCCCAGTATTGTACCGCCTGCGGCGCAAGGCTGGAAAACGATTCCCAGCAGCTGGCCGGCGGCCTGAAGGCTGTGACCGGCGGCAGCCTTGTCTTCGGCAAGAAGGCCCGGGAAGCCCGGATGCGGGAAATTGTGGATCCCTCCCAGGAAATCTCCGTACAGGCTTACAACGGCGTGATCGGCATTGTTCTTCTGTGGGGACTGGTCATCAACTATCTGCTCTGCAAGAATGTGGGCAGCTATACCAACATTTTCCCGAATATGAGCCCGCTGGCTTTTGTGATCGCCTATGTGGTGGTGGCCGCGATCGGAATCGGCATCACGGTGAAATCCCAGAACCCGTTTGTCAGCTTCCTAGGATATAACCTGGTGGTGGTTCCTTTCGGCATTGTGATTGCAACGCTGGTTGAAACCTACGGCGGGGTGGATTCGGCCCCGGTTACCCAGGCGTTCCTGTATACCGTGCTGATTGCCGTGGCCATGGTGGCGACGGTGGTGGTGTTCCCCCGGGCGTTTGAGAAAATGGGCAGGGCCCTGGGCGTTGCCCTGCTGGCGCTGATCCTGTGCGAAGTGATTCTGCTGATCTTCCGCGTGCCCCAGATCTGGACCAGCTGGCTTGCCGCCGGACTGTTCAGCCTGTATCTGGGCTATGATATCTACCGCTCCCAGCAGTATCCGAAGACCATCAAGAACGCGGTGGCTTCCGCGCTGGATATTTATATGGACCTGGCAAACCTGTTCGTCCGGATTCTGCAGATTATCGGAAACAGCAAGGACAACTGATCCGCCGAAAACAATAAAAAAGAATAAGCAGCGCCCCGGAACGCGTGTTCCGGGGCGCTGCTTTCTCCGCGGGGCCGGGATCAGATTCCGAGCAGCCGGGCGGCTTTGAGGATGCAGACCTGTGTTTTGGCATCGGAGATGCGGCCGGCCATGACCTCCTCCACCAGTTCCTTCAGGGGAACGGTATGGACATCCAGGAACTCGTCCTCATCCAGATGGCGGTCTCCCCTGCGGAGGCCGCGGGCCATATACATGGTGATGTATTCATCGCTGTAGGCCGGAGCGGCATGAAAATCCCCGATATTGATCCATTCGTCTGCGGTATAGCCGGTTTCTTCCCGGAGCTCCCGCTGAGCGGCGGAAAGCCGGTCTTCACCGGCGGCGTCCAGCTTGCCGGCGGGAATTTCCAGAATAACCCGGTCGATGGGATAACGGTACTGCCGCTCCATGATCACGTCGCCGTTGTCCAGCACGGGAATCACGCAGACGGCACCGATATGCCGGATCAGTTCCCGGATGGCGGAATGCCCGTTGGGCAGGCGGACGGTATCACGTTTCACATGCAGGACGATGCCGTCGAAAATTTCCTCCGAACCGGTCCGGGTTTCCCGCAGGCGGCTGTTTTCTTCCTGAGTGCTGAAATTCATCTGATCAAACCCGCTTCCTTATGCTTTGGGCTGAATGACTGCCTTGATCCGGCGGACGCCGGCGGAGGAGGATTCTTCCTTCTGGATTTTGAAGGAGCCCAGCTCTCCGGTGTTTTTCGCGTGGGGACCGCCGCAGATTTCGAAGGAATACTCTCCCATTTTGTAGGTGCGGACCGTATCGCCGTATTTGTTTTCAAACAGGCCGATGGCGCCCTTGGCTTTTGCTTCCGGAACGGTCATTTCCTCGCAGACCACGGGAACGGCGGCGTCGATGGCCACATTCACCAGGCGTTCCACTTCCTTCAGTTCCTCGGGGGTCATTTTCCGGCCGAAGCTGAAGTCGAAACGAAGACGTTCGGTGGTGATGTTGGAACCCTTCTGGGCCACTTCGTTGCCCAGCACCTTGCGGAGCGCGGCGTGAAGGAGGTGCGTGGCGGTATGGAGGCGGGCGGTGACTTCATTCTGCTCTGCCAGGCCGCCCTTGAAGGTGCCCTCCTGCTTGCTGATCTGCTGATGCTCCTTAAAGGCTTCGTCAAAGCCCTTGGCGTCCACGGTCAGGCCTTCCTCGGCGGCCAGCTCCTCGGTCAGCTCCAGCGGGAAACCGTAGGTATCATAGAGGCGGAAGGCCTGCTTGCCGCTGATTTCCGTTTCGGGCTGATAGGACGGATCCTTCTGGGCCATGAATTCATTTTTGCGGCGGATGCCGGTGATGCACTTGGTGAATTCCTTCATGCCGGTGACCAGGGTGGCCTCAAAGCGGGCGGCTTCCTTCATGATTTCATCCAGAATGTACTGTTCTTTTTCCACCAGCAGCGGATAGGCCTCGTCATAGATCTGCTCAATGAAGATCCGGCTGACTTCCGCCAGGACGGAGGACTCCAGGCCCAGCTTCCGGGTGTAGCGGATGGCGCGGCGGAGCAGGCGGCGCAGGATGTATCCGGCGCCCACGTTGGAGGGCAGGATGCCGTTGACGTCGCCGATGAGCATTGTGGAGGTGCGGATATGGTCCGCAACGATCCGCATGGCCTTCTGCGCGTCCGCGTCGTTGTCATAGCTGAGGCCGGACTTTTCTTCCAGATGGCGGATGACCGGCAGGAACAGGTCGGTTTTGTAGCCGTCGGTTACGCCGTTCAGGAAGGCCAGCATACGGTCCAGGCCGAAGCCGGTATCCACGTTCTTGTTGGTCAGGGGCGCATATCCGTCCGCGTTCTTGACGTACTGCATGTACACGTCGTTGCCGATTTCAACGTACCGTCCGCAGCCGCAGGCCGGGCCGCAGTTCGGGCCGCAGGGCTTGTTATGACGGGGATAGAACCATTCATTGTCCGGGCCGCAGGGGGTGCCGGTGGTGCCTTCCAGCTCCCACCAGTTGTCCGACTTGGGCAGGTAGAAAATATGCTCCGGCAGGATGCCGACTTCCTTCAGCAGGCCGGCGGTTTCCTCGTCCCGGGGCGCGGCGTCGTTTCCTTCAAAAACGGTGGAGCAGATTTCCTTGCCGTCCAGGCCGAAAACCTTGGTCAGCAGGTCATAGCTCCAGCGGGTTTTTTCTTTTTTGAAATAATCTCCCAGAGACCAGTTGCCCATCATTTCGAAAAAGGTGAAATGGGTCGGGTCCCCGACGCTTTCGATATCCACCGTGCGGACGCAGCCCTGCACATTGCAGAGCCTTTTCTTTCCGGACGGATGCTCCTTGCCGAGCAGGTAGGGCATCAGCGGCTGCATGCCGGCCACGTTGAACATGACGCCGGTGCTTCCGTCGCCGATCAGCGAAACGGCGCCGATATTAACATGCTCCCGTTCTTCATAGAAGCGGATCCAGGCATTTCTCAGTTCCTTGGAAGTGATCATCGGACAGTTCTCTCCCTTGTGTTTGATAGAATCAGGGAATTATAGCACAGCTGAAGCCAGAAAGCAAATCAAACGGCCGGCCAGCCTTTTCTTCCCGGGCAAAATATGGTACACTGTTCCCTGTGCAAGGAGGGACCCTTTTATGAGCGAAGAGAAAAAGAAAAAAGGCCTGTTTGCCCGGCTGCGGGAAGGACTCAGCAAAACCCGGGGCAATATGACCGAAAAAGTGGACGATATGGTCCGGGAAAACCGGAAGATTGACGAGGATTTCTACGAGGAACTGGAAGACATCCTGCTGATGGCCGACTGCGGACTGAAGGCCACCACGGTGATCATCGACGAGCTGAGGGACCGGGTGAAGGCCGGCAAGGTTAAGGACGCGGCCCAGGCCCGGGAGATGCTCAAGCAGATCATGACGGAGCAGATGAATATTCCACGGCCTCCGCTGCGGTGGCCTATGGTCATGCTGCTGGTGGGCGTCAACGGCGTCGGAAAAACCACCACCATCGGGAAGCTGGCCCTGCGTTTCCAGGCCATCGGCCGGAAGGTTATGCTTTGTGCCGGGGACACGTTCCGGGCGGCGGCAGCGGAACAGCTGACGGTGTGGGCGGAACGGGCCCGGGTTCCGATTGTGAAGCACGCGGAAGGCGCGGATCCGGCAGCGGTGGTGTTTGACGCCATCAAGAGCGCCAAGGCCCAGCAGGCGGACCTGCTGATTGTGGATACGGCCGGGCGGCTGCACAACAAGAAAAACCTGATGGATGAGCTGAGCAAAATACGCCGGGTGATTGACCGGGAGTACCCGGAAGCGGATACCCGGTGTATCCTGGTGCTGGATGCCACCACCGGACAGAACGGCCTGATGCAGGCCCGGGCTTTCAAGGAAGTGGCGGAAATCAACGGGATCATCCTCAGCAAGCTGGACGGAACCGCCAAGGGCGGCATTGCCCTGGCCATCCGGCAGGAACTGGAAGTGCCGGTCTGGTACGTCGGCGTGGGTGAGGGAATTGACGACCTGCAGCCCTTCGACGCCAAGGAGTTTGTGGAAGCGCTGTTCTGACGCGTTTTTCCTTGACAAATGACAGACCGGAACCCATAATTAGGCACGTTGACTATCCCTGCAGAAACTGGAGGAAAGAACATGGCTGAACTGACGATGGACAAGCTGGTTGCACTGTGCAAGAACCGGGGATTTATTTTTGCCGGATCCGAAATTTACGGCGGCCTGGCCAACACCTGGGATTACGGTCCCCTGGGCGTGGAATTCAAGAATAATGTTAAAAAAGCCTGGTGGCAGAAATTTGTGCAGGAAAGCAAGTATAATACCGGCCTGGACTGCGCGATCCTGATGAACCGGGAAGTATGGGTCGCCAGCGGCCATGTGGGCGGTTTCAACGATCCGCTGATGGACTGCAAAGCCTGCAAGGCCCGCTTCCGTGCGGACAAGCTGATTGAGGATTTCACCAAGGGCGAAGAGACCGGGGACGGCTGGACCAACGCCGAACTGGAAAAGTTCATCGCCGAGCATGATATTGTCTGCCCTGTTTGCGGCAAGAAGGATTTTACCGGCATCCGTCAGTTTAACCTGATGTTCAAAACCTTCGCCGGCGTAAATGAGGACAGCGCCAACGAGATCTATCTCCGCCCCGAAACCGCCCAGGGAATTTTCGTGAATTTCCAGAACGCCATGCGGACGACCCGGAAAA
The DNA here is from genome assembly GCA_017526525.1 of Clostridia bacterium. GTDB lineage: Bacteria > Bacillota > Clostridia > Christensenellales > Aristaeellaceae > Aristaeella. Next base: position 67,217 of record JAFXRG010000022.1, read on the forward strand.
AGCTGCCGGCGGGTATTGCCCAGATCGGCAAGTCCTTCCGGAACGAAATTACGCCCGGAAACTTTATTTTCCGCGTGCGGGAATTTGAGCAGATGGAGCTGGAATTCTTCTGCAAGCCCGGGGACGACCTGGAGTGGTTCAACTACTGGCGCTCCTTCTGCCGGGACTGGCTGCTGAGCCTGGGCATCAAGGAGGAAAGCCTGCGGCTGCGGGATCATGAGCCGGAGAAGCTGGCCTTCTATTCCAAGGCTACCACGGACTTTGAATTCCTCTTCCCCTTCGGATGGGGAGAGCTGTGGGGCGTGGCGGACCGGACGGACTACGACCTTACCCAGCATCAGGAGCATTCCGGAAAATCCATGGAATACCTGGATCCGGTGACCAACGAGCGCTACATTCCTTACTGCATTGAGCCCTCCCTGGGCGTGGACCGGATGGTCCTGGCTTTCCTGTGCAACGCCTACGAAGAGGAAGAACTGGAAGGCGGAGACGTCCGGACCGTGCTGCACCTGCATCCGGCACTGGCGCCTTACAAGGCGGCCGTTCTGCCCCTGCAGAAGAACAAGCTGGGCGAGCTGGCCGGGAACATTCATGCCGAGCTGTGCAAGTACTTCCCTGTGGAATATGACGAAACCGGCTCCATCGGCAAGCGGTACCGCCGGCAGGACGAAATCGGCACGCCCTTCAGCATCTGTGTGGACTTTGAAACGGAAGAAACCCAGACCGTCACCATCCGGGACCGTGACACCATGCAGCAGGAACGGATTCCGATCAGCGAGGTTCGCAAATACATCGAAGACCGGATGCGCTTCTGATTTGTTTGTCTTTTTTCTCCGGCAGCCTCAGGCCGCCGGAGATTTTTTCAACGGGGGAACGGCATGTATTATTTTGAGAAGGACTACATCATGCGCCTGATTCACGGCATTGCCCGGATGCTGGCCCGGATGATCTTCGGGGAGGAAGCGGAGGACAGCGGACCGGAGACGGTGATGGAATCCGCCTGCCGGGCGGACTATGACATCCTTCGGGAGCTGGTGGATGAAGGCCGGATCAACGCGGCGGAAAACCGGCTCTTTGAACTGCTTGAAACAACAGCTTGGGAGGACCGGCAGAAGGCGGCGCTGGTGCTCGGCTTTTATGACTATGTCAACAGCAAGGACGACGAATTCCTGGCCGCTGCGGACTTCAGCCGGGAAGAAGTGATCGAAGGGCTGGAGGAAGCCATGAAGGCCGTTCATATGGAGATCCCGGAATACCTGAGGATCGGATAACAGAAAAGCGCAGACAGGAACAGCCCGGCAGATGCCGGGCTGTAAATATTCCGGGTTATACCGGATCATCATCCGAATCCGGCTGCTCGTCAAGAATGGACAGCATAATTTCCGCGAAAACCGGATCGAACTGGGTGCCTTTACACCGGTGAATTTCCTGGCGGATCACATCCTTCGGGAGCTTATCCCGGTAGCTGCGGACGCTGGACATGGCGTCGTACGCGTCAGCCACGGCAATGATTCTTGCTTCTTCCGGAATGCTCTTTCCGGCGAGATGATCCGGGTAGCCTGTTCCGTCATACCGCTCGTGATGCCACCGGGCGCCTTCCACCAACCGGGGCATTTCCTGAATTCCCCGGAGGATTTTTGCCCCGGTCAGGGGATGGGAGCGGATCTGGTCAAATTCCTCGTCGGTCAGCGTTCCCGGCTTGTTCAGGATGGAATCGGGAATGCCGATTTTTCCCACATCGTGCAGAAGACCCATCATAAAAATCTCATCCTGCATGGCGGGAGAATACCCGAAACGCCGGGCAATCTCGCGGGAATATTCCGCGACCCGCTGCGAGTGGCGGCTGGTGTACTGATCCTTGGCGTCGATCATTTCCGCCAGCGTTTGGGCCACATGCAGGGAAAGGCTGGTGGTTTCCCGCGTCTTGCGGAGAACCGCTTCGGAGAAGCTTTTCTGAAGCTGGGTCAGCTCCAGAATATTCTGCACCCGGGTGGTCAGCATCTCCGGCATAATCGGTTTCCGGATAAAGTCCACTGCTCCCAGCTGCAGGCACTGCACTTCGGATTCCATATCCTCGTTAGCGGTCATAAAAACCACCGGCGGCGCAATGTCCGGGAATTCCTTTCTCATTTCCCTGAAGGTTTCCATTCCGTCCATGCCGGCCATCATCAGGTCCAGCAGAATCAGATCCGGCTGCTGTTCGTGCAGGAATTCCAGCAGTTCCTTCCCGGAACTCAGCGCCGTGACCTTCAGCTTCCGGTGCTTCAGAATCTGTTCTGTCAGCCGGAGAGCGGAAGAGTCATCATCCACCACAACCACCCAGCGCTCCTGCGCAGCCCGCAGGTCCAGCTCGTGGCGGGTGTGCATTTTTCCGTATTCGCAGGCGATTTCGGCCCGGTTGGAATATTCGGCCCGGTTCCATTTGCTGAGCAGCCGTCCGATGACCCGGTTGATATCGAAATCCTGTATTTCCGGCAGCAGAAGGAACAGCTGATTGTCTCCGCATTCCATCATGACATCGCTGTTGCGCAGGGCAGCGCGGATGGTTCCCTTGAAGTGCAGGACGATGTCCTTCCGCTCTTCTTCCGGAACGTCGGCGGGAACCTTCACCGTCAGCAGAACCCGGAAGGCGCTGCTGTGGTAGCGGCCCATATAGCGAACCATGTATTTGTAGATGCTGCCGAAAGCATCCCGGCCCATCCACATGGCGCTGGGCGCTTCCAGCTTTTCCTCGAGAATGGCGGTAATGGTTTCCAGCGTCAGCTCACGGGGATGGTCGCCGCCGGGTTCAATGGAACTGTACAGACGGCCTCCGTGCTTTTCGTTCTTTTTGACGATATAAAGGGCCTGATCCGCCAGGTGAAACAGCTCGGAATAGTCAATGCCGTACTCCGGAACGGAAACGGCGCCGATGGAAACGCCCGTGGAAAAAGTCAGCCTTTCACCCAGCATGACCCGGGCGCTGTTCTGGTATTCCCCGTTGATCCGGGCGGCAAAATGCATCAGCTGTTCCTCGCTGCTCATCTCCGGCAGGAAGACAACAAACTCGTCCCCGCCGATCCTTCCGCATTCGTCATCCTTCCGCAGGTTCTTTTTCAGAATATCGGAGAACATCAGCAGAACCCGGTCGCCGGTATCGTGACCGAACAGATCGTTGACCATCTTGAAGGAATCCAGGTCGAGAACGCAAAGCAGGCCTGTTTTCTGGGAGCAGAGGGTTTTCATTCTGGCCTCGGCGGCAGCCTTGTTCATGAAGCCGGTCAGCTGATCCGTCTCCGCATTCCGGGCGATATGCTGCATCTGTCTCCGGATTTCGAGAATTTTATGGACGCGGCTGACGAGCACATCCGGCTCAAAGGGCTTTTTGATATAGTCCATGGCGCCGGATTCCAGCCCCCGGCTTTCCTGATCCTGCCGGTCATCCGCGGTCAGCAGGACGATAGGGACTTCTTTTCCGGGTTCCATTTCTTCTTTCAGAAGCCGCATGGTTTCAAAACCGTCCAGGTCCGGCATATTGACATCCAGCAGGATCAGGTCCGGGAAACCGTTTTCCCGGATATAATCCAGCGCCTGCCTTCCGGATTTCAGGGCGGTAACCCGCATGCCGGCGTGGCTCAGTATACGGCCGGCTATTTTCAGGTTGCCGGCGTCATCATCGACAACGATAATCCAATCCGCCATCAGTGGTCCTCCAAAGACAGAAGTAGGCCATGGGTCCATAGGATCGCACGGGTTGTATCAAACAATAATCGAAATAAAGTTTAACATTAACCGGCTGACAGCTCAACCCTTTTTTTCTCAGCAGGAAAAACCACAGAATAAATCTCTTTATAGTATAGAAAAATATTGTAAAAATCGATACCGGAAGAGAAAAACAAAGAAAATACAAAATTCCATTTCAGGCGTTTCAGGCCGCTCCGGAAGAACCCTGTGTCCCATATTTTCCGGCTGAACAGCCGGTTGGCCACATTATATAGGATTCCGCTGAAAACCGGGTTGTCAGAAGCCTCCCGGAACGGAGCATAGAGTACCCTGAAACGTGGGATTTTCAAAGCTTTTTGCCAAATATTTATCATGAGTTTTGGCTGGACGGGGAAAAACCCATATGATAAAATAAGTTGGTTAAGTGTTTTTAGGGTATGTCCTGAAAAAAACACGGGGCGTACAGGAGAAAAAGACCTTTTCCGAACTGTTACGCAGGGGGGAAGCAACATGGGAGACCGGGCCCAGAAAGTGAATCTGGTTAAACTGGTTTTATATATTCTGAAACGAATCTGGCTGGTAATAATCTGCGCCGGCATCGGCTTTGCCGGGATGTATTGCTATACCCGTTATTACAAAAAGGATACCTATACTGCATACGCAACGATGTATGTGCTGAACGGAAATCCAAATGTGGTGAATTATCAGTATGCGAATGCAAACGACCTTAGTTCCGCCATGATGCTGGTGGACACCTATATGGTGGTCATCCGGAGCAGCAAGGTGATGGATGCCGTAGCGGAGCGCCTGGCCAAGGATTACCCGGGAATCTCCACTGGGTTCATCTCCAATTCGCTGTCAATGGGTTCTGTGAAGGATACGAGCGTTTTCCAGGTATACTGCTCCACCTCAGATCCAAAGTTGTCTGCAGATATTTGCAACGCGGTGGTTGATGCAGCGCCTGCTGAAATCATTCGTGTGGTGAATGCCGGAAATATTGAAGTAATTGATTATGCGGAACCGCCCGGAGCTCCGGATGGTCGTAATCCGGTTCGGAAGGGAATGCTGGGAGCTATGGCGGGAGGCGCTCTTGCGGCAGCTGTTCTGCTGCTGTTTTTCCTGCTGAATCACAAGGTTTCAGATTCAGAGGAACTGGCGGAAGATTATACGCCTCCCGTGCTGGCTTCTGTGATCCGGGAAAAAAAGGATAGTAAAGACCCCAAAGCTTTTATTCTGAACGAAAAGAGCCCGGTTTCGATTTCGGAATGCTATGCTAAGTTGCGGATGAATCTATTGTATACACTTGTAAACAAGGAGAAGAAAGCGATTGCCATTACCAGTGCGATTGCCGGGGAAGGAAAATCAACGATAGCGGCAAACCTGGCCATTGCATGTGCCATGAGCGGCAAGAAAGTTCTGCTGATCGATGGAGATATGCGCCGGGGATGCCAGCGGGAGATTTTTGGATATGGAGAGGACTTGCCGGGACTCTCGGATGTGCTGATCGGAAAATTAAAGTGGTGGGATGCGGTTCTGCCGGAGTATCAGAATGGATTGAATATTCTGCCGGCGGGGCAGTTGCCGCCCAATCCGGCGGAACTGCTGGCTCTCCCTGAGACGGCGGAACTTCTGACGGAAACCCAGCAGCAGTTTGACCTGGTTCTGATCGATCTGCCGCCGATCAACGTGGTTTCTGATCCGCTGGTGATATCTGCCCACGTGGCAGGGTGTCTGCTGGTAGCCCGGCAGGGATATTCCGATCACCGGATGATCCGGAAGTCCCTGGTTTCAGCGGAACTGACCGGAATGAATGTGCTGGGGTTTGTTTTCTACGGTGAAAAGGTGAATCAGGATTCCTACTATAGCCGGAAGTATTATAAAAGCAAGTATTATACCAAGGGAACTATCTGAAAAAGATTCAGAATAAGCGCAGATTCGAGGAAGAGAGGGTTATTCGCAAATGAGTTCAATCAGGAAACTCGTCAGCAGCATGATACTGCTTCTTTCTCTGGTTATTTCGATATGTTCCGTTGCGGAAATCTCCGCAGTGGAAGCGCTTTCGTTTCCTGATATAACAGAAACAAACTGCGTCTGGGACCGGGATGGGAACCTGATTCGGGAAACAACAAAAGATTTGGATGGAAAACCGGCACTGAATGCCAGAGGGTTTTATCGGGCAGAGTATACCTGGGATGGCTATTCAAATTTGCTTTCAGAAGCTTATTTTGGCTTGAATGGGGAGCCGATTGTCATTGATAAAGGATATGCCAGAGCTGATTATACTTATGAGAAGGATCGTCTTGAGAACTGGCATTTATTGACAGAAGACAGGTATGACGCAGAGGGTAACCGGGCGGATATTCCCGGGGAATATAGCTATCGCCGAGATGAATGGAATGGAGAAGTCCCAATCTCTAGCAAATATTACAATGAGAAAGGGGAGCTGACCCGTCCGTGCAGCGGGTACGCACAGATCCTGTGTGATTATGAAAATGACGGAGAGAAAGTATTTGTTAGCAAACGATATCTGGATGCTGACGGTACCCCGCTAGTTGGAACAGAAGGAGGGGAAGTGGTTTCTTCCGTCTACACTTCAAAAGCATATCTAAAGAATGTGATACCGATTGAGTATCTGGATCTGGATATGATGATTCCAGCGGGGGAACAAACGGAGGAACAGGATCCGGAACAGCTTTTGCTTTCCCGTACAATCCATAATGCCAGCGGAAAAAAAGTACTGGGAGCAGAACGGTGGTACAGGCAGGAGAACACTTATGATCTCCGGGGGAACCTGCTGCGGACAGATTTTTTCGGGGTGGATGAAGAGCCAATTCTTTCTTCTGGAGGCTATGCATCCGTTATTCATATCTATGATCAGTTGGACCGAGTGATTGAAACAGATTATCTGGATACAGAGGGTAATTTGGTAAAGCTTTTAAATGGGTATGCCAAAGTAACCTTTGATTATTATGGAGAGTCAAAAGATATTCATTTTGAAACTTATTTCGGTGCAGACAATTATCGTACTATGACAACCTATGGATATTCTAAAGCAGAATATGAGTATTATGGGGAAGGCTTTGACTGGCGGGTAACCTATTATGACACGGTGGATGAATATACTTTGAGTCTTGGCGGATATGCACGGCATGAGAAAAGATTTCTTCATGGGTGGAATAAATCAGGGGATCAAGGTGATTTGTGGGTCTTGTTTCCAGATCAGGTGGAACGCGAAAGATACTTTGGTACTGATTTGAATTTAATCAAAGTGAAAGCTGGATATGCGGGACGTGTAAACTACTACAATCAAAACGGACAGGTTGTTAGAACAACTTTCATGGATGATAACTGGAAACCGGTCCGGGATGAGGAAACCCAGTACGCATCAATTCGGTATAGTTATAACAGCTCAAACCTGAAAGCACCACCGGTGTATGAAGAATATTTTGATCAGAATGAGAAAAAGTGCGAGAGTACAGACGGCTGCTATGCCAGGAGAATGACCTACAGCGGTCCTCACCAGAACCTGCTGGTATCGGAAACCTTTCTGGATGCTTCCGGAAAACCGGACACCTCTGTTTCTTCCGGAGCTCATCGCGTAGAATACAATTATGACGGGAATCTAATGCAGACCGTTGTCCGGTATTTCGATGCTGACGGAAATCCCTTCCGGAGCCTGAAAGGCTTCGCAGCTATGTATTGCGAGTACAATGGACGAGGGAGTATGCTTTGGCAGGTATACCTCGATGCGGAAGGCAATCCGGTTTCTGCCAATGGACAGGCGGCAGCTCAGGTCCATACGTATGACTATTCCGGCCACCATACGGGCGAAAAATTCTTTGCGGCCGATCGCGAGGCACAGATTCAGACTGCCGGATACGCTTCTGTGTTCTACAGCTATGATCAGGACGGAAATATCACTTCCATACTGTATTACAATGCGGAAGAGCAGCCGATGCAGGTGAACGGAAGCGCCCGGATTATCCGGCAGTATGATAGCCATCATCATTTGATTTACGAAGCGTTCTATGGAACGGATCTGCAGCCGGTTCTGACAGGCAGTGGATATGCAGCCCGGAGGATGGAGTATGACTCCCTGACCGGGATGCTCAGGAGGACAGACTACCTGGATCAGACAGGGAAGCCGGTCCTGCTGTCCGCCGGATATGCTTCCTATGAGCAGCAGTATGATACGAACGGGAACCTTCTGATGCGGGCATATTATGATGCAGAGGGGAACCCAGTCAGATCCCAATCTGAGGGGTATGCCCGTTTCGAGCGGAAATGCGATTCCCACGGGAAAGTCCTGGAGGAAGCCCGCTACGATGCGGACGGCAGCCTGATGGTCAACCGGGACGGATATGCGGTTTTGCAGCAGGAATATGATGCAAACGGCGTACAGACCGCGGTCATGTACCTGGGAGCCGACCGGCAGCCGGCGGATACTTCCCTGGGGTATGCAAGAAAAGAAGTGACCTATGATTACCAGGGAAATAAAACCAGCGAGGCGTATTTCGATGCATCTCTGAAACCGACCGTGATTTCCCAGGGCTACCACAAAGTGACGTATTCCTGGGACGCAGACGGTCATCAGCTTTCCGAATCCTATTTCGGAGCGGACGGACAGCCGGTTGAATGCCTGAAGGGGTATGCTTCCTTTGTCTGTGAGTATGATTTGAACGGAAATCTGATCCGGGAAGTCAATTATGATGCGGATAAGAAAATCACCAAAGTGGTAGCTGGCGCAGCTCGCGTGGAGCGGGAGTATGATAATGAAAACCGCCTGCTCAGCGAATGCTATTACGATGATACCGGTGCGCCTTATCTGCTGCGGGGCGATTATGCTGAGCTCCGGTATACCTATAATTCCTTTGGAAAAGTCCTGACGGAAGCCTACTACGGACTGAACCGGACTCCGATTGTTTCCAGCAAGGGATTTGCCCTTCGAACCTGTACCTATGACGATATGGGAAATCTCCTGACAGAGGAATATTACAACGCAGACGGAGACCTGATGGTTACGTCAGCCGGCTATGCAAGGCTGAAACAGACCTGGAATGACCAGGGATTCCTGACGAGTGTGGGATATTTCGGCGCTGACGGCCAGTATATCCTGCAGGAGAACCGTTACAGTTTCATCACCTATGCGCGGGATGCCAACGGCAACTGTACCGAGGAAGCCTGGTTTATCTTTGAAGGTCAGCCCACTCAGTTGGTGGAGGGGCATAACCGGATTACCCATGAATATGATCCGGCCGGCAATGTGATCCGCTCCGTTTATTATTTCAATGATGACATCGTTCAGATTACCGGCGGCTACGCGGCGGTGGAATATGAGTATGATGCCCGGAACCGCCTGACCAAGGAAGCCTATCTGGATACGGAACTGAAACGGGTGACGATCGGGAAGGGCTATTCCGGCATCGGCTATACCTATGACAATGCCGGAAACACACTGCAGGTCCGCTACCTGGACGAGCATGACAACCTGACCCGGGTTCCGGAAGGCTTCAGCGTCTGGCAGCGGGAGTATGACCGGAACAACCATGTGATCGTGGAACAATATCTGGACGAACAGGAACGCATTGCCTCCCTGACGGACCGTTTCTATTCCACCCGGCTGGCTTATGACAACCGCGGAAACCTGACCCGTATTGAATATCTGAGCCCTGCCCTTCAGCCGGTGGAAACCGCCATGGGATACGCAACCATTCAGTATGCCTATGATCCGCAGGACCGCCGGATCAGCGAAACCTATCTGGATGTGAAAGGACTGCCGACGCAGATTTCCGGGGGATATGCAGGCATTAAATATGAGTACGGAATCCAGGGCAAGGTCTGGCAAACCACCTTTGTGGATACAGCCGGACAGCCTGCCCTTTATAAAGACGGATACGCAACGGTTCAATACCAGTATGATGAAAACCAGTATGTGATCCGACTGACCTATCTGGATGAAAAGCATAACCGAACGTATATCAGCGCGGGATACTCTGCGGTAATCCGTACGGTGGACAAAAACGGAAGCGTCCTGACGGAAACCTATCTGGACCTGACTGATAATCCGGTTTTCAACTCCAGCGGATACGCCACAGAACGGAATACCTGGGATGACCGGAAACGGATCATCCGGAGGGAATACCTGAATACGGAGGGACAACCCGCCGCCCTGATTGACGGATACAGTGCAATTACCTATGAATATGACAATCGGGATAATCTGATTCGTCGAACTTATTTCGATACCAAAGGAAACCGGATCTGGGGCCAATACGGATATTGCGAAATTCTCTATACCTATGATGACCGAAATCACTGCATTGAGGAACATCTGCTGACCGCCAACGGAAAACCGGCAGTTCATTCCAGTTACCAGTATTCCTGGCTGCAGCGGGAGGTGGATCCTGACGGAAAGATCCTTTCCGTCCGGTACTTCGATACGACCGGAGCGCCTGCGTTCTATGCGGGTCAGTATTCCGAGGTCCGGTACACCTATGACCTGGCAGGCCGGGAAACCTCCATCAGCTATTTCGACCGGGCGGGGAATCCTTTTACCAACCGGTACGGATATGCCAAATTGGAACTGGCATACAACGCCCTGGGAAATGTTACCGAAGAATCCTATTACGACGCCGAAGGCAACCTGACTGATACCACCATGAAGTACGCCAAGGTGGTTTATACCTATGACGAACTGGGCAACCTGACTTCGGAAAGCTATTATGATACGCGGGAACTGGGAGTTATTCCGCTGGATGCCCGGTATGCCTATATGCTGCTGGATCACGATGCCCTGGGCCGGACCACCAGCGAGCATTATTACGATGCTTATGACCGGCTGGTGGAAAACAAGGAAGGATTTGCCGTTCATGAAATCACTTATTCCGACAGCGGCCTGATTGCGGAGGAATATTATCTGAATGGAAATGAGCTTCCGGTGGCCATTGCGGAAGGCTACAGCCGGAGAACGCTGGTCTCCGAAAACAAGGCGGACGGTTCCTATGTGATGCGGGTAGTGAATGAGGCGGCGGAGGAAGACGCGGCATATTCCGTGATCCTCCAGACCTACGACCGTTATAACCGTCCGATTGAAAGCGATTACTTTACCCGGGATGACAAACCGGCCGTCGGTCCGGAGGGAAGCGCGATTGTGACCCGGGAATATACCAGCCGCGGGGATATCTCCCTGATCCGGTATTATGATGAAAACCGGAACAGCGTTTCTGTGAACGGCGTGTACGGAGTAAGGCGGGATTACAACGCTTATGCCAATCTGGAAGTAGAATCATGGTTGGGTATTGACGGAATGCCCGCAGTAAATGAAGACGGATACGCCAGTATCCTGTACGACTACGATCTGAGCGATGCCAATTACGTGCAAAAATACTTCCAGTATTATCTGGACGTGTCCGGAAACAAGACGGCGGCCCGGAACGGTGCCTGGGGCCGGATCAAGGTGTATTCCCCGGTCACCCGGATTTATACCCTGACCTATATTGATCAGGACGGCAATCCGATCATGACGACCGACAATTACGCGATTCTGGAGTACGAAACGAACGAACAGGGGAATATCGTCTGGGAAGGCTATTATGACGAAATCCATGCCCAGACGAACTGTGCGGAGGGATACTCCAGCGTGGAACGCAACTATGATGAGCTGGGAAGACTGGTTTCCGAACGCTACCTGGATCGTTACAACAAACTGACGAACAACAAGGACGGACTGGCCAGCTGGTACGGCTACTATGACGCAAACGGCAATCTGATCATTACGAATCGTTATGACAAGGATCTGGTGCCGCTGCCCCTGAACTGAAAGGAGACCGATCAATGAAGAAATACCGCTTCCTTCAATGGATGGCCCTGATTCTGGCAGTCTGTATGATTCCCTTCGGCGGAATTGCCGAGGAGACCCCCGCAGACGAACGGGGATGGGTGGATTTTCTTCTGGTCTGCAACGAAGGCATGAGCAATACCGGAGGGAATGCCGGCAATACCATGATGGTGGTTTCCATGAACCCGCAGACCGGTAAAATCCGCCTGATGATGCTGACCTGGGACACATTTATCCAATACCGCGGATATGATGTCCCGCAGAAAATTGATATGCCCTACCGTAATAACGGGCCGGAAGAAACCATGAAGGTTTTCAATGACAATTTCAACATGGATATTCAGCTGTTCATGTCCCTGAACTATCTGAACCTGGCTTCCCTGATAGATGCATACGGAGGCGTGACGCTGGAGGTTTCCCGGGCGGAACGCAACGCGCTGAACGGTATGGTGGCATCCAAAAAGGAAAACATCATTGCGCAGGCGGATCTGGGTTTTCTCAGCCAGGCTCTGGTGGAACGACTGGCGGAGGATTATTATCTGACGGAGTATGGTCCGGAAACCCACCTGAACGGGTTACAGGCTGTCGGATTCGGATGGCTGCAGTATGATTCCGTTTATAACTGCTGCCTCCGTGAGGTTCGGGTGATCGCCAATCTTTTCCACAGCGTGGGGAAAAAGATCGGTGAGGAAGTTGTTCTGTATACCAATGAGTACGGATATCCTGAAAACCTGAACGGCCGCCGGGCCATCAACCTGGATGAAATGACAGAGGAGGATCTTCTGTTCCTCCGCACGGAAATGGCGCCAATTTTCCAGATGGCATACCATAATCTGTCGGAGAAAAACATTCAGGACATTTCCAACGCGCTGGCACGAGCAGCATACCTGGCTTCCCGCCAGGGGGTCGATATCTTTGAATCCCTGGAATTCGAAGTTTTCCCGCAGGAAGCCAAAGATCCGTATGATATTGTTGCCGGCACAAAAGGACATCTGGTAAACTATCAGAAAAATGAAGAGGCCATGAAAAAATTCCTTTTTGCAGAAGATGCCCAATGAGATCCGGCGTAAAACGGCAGCACTGACCGGACTGGCAGGCTGACCAAACCCCGGAAACATAGCCAGAGTCCTGAACGCGGCTGGTTTTTCTGAGCAAAAAAGCCGGTCGTGTTGGCGGAGCTATGCAATCCGGCAATGAAAAACATCGGGGGAGATGAGACACATGCATGCATACTGCCTGTTCTGCGAAACCCAAAGATGTAAAATCATTGCGGAGTATATTAACAGAAATACAGTATTCCGGTGCGTTCTCCCACAAATAATCCAAAGAAAGTGGATCAAAGGAATCCCGGAGGAAGAATCCCACGACTGGCTGCCTGGTTATCTGTTTTTATATACAGAAGAGCCTGTCCGGGCATTTTTCAATATCAGCGGAATTATCCGATGCCTCGGGAACAAGGAACTGACCGGAAATGATCTGCAGTTTGCTGAGATGCTGTATCAGCGGAACGGAATCCTCGGCGGAGTCTCCCTGATTCAGGAGGGGAATCGTTGCCGCATTTCCGATCCGGCCTGGGAAAACCTGCAGGGACGTATCATAAAAATGGATCACGGACGAAAAAGATGCTGCGTGGAATACCGGTTTGACGGCATAACCCGGACGATCTGGGTGGGTTATGAGATTGTTCAGCCTGAAGAGAACTGAAAGAGAAGAAAATTAATCAATTCTTATAAAAATCAAATAAACGGAGGGCAACACATTTTATGAAAAAAAAGGGACTCCCCCTCAGTCTGATCAAGCTGATCAATACATTTCTGGTGCTGATCCCGTTTCTGCTTTGCTGGTATCTGTATTATGAGCCGATAACAATGACTGTGACCTCCCGAAAAGTTTCCGGCCTGGTGATTACGATTTACAGTATCATTTTCTATTCACTGGTGCTGAAACTGGATGGGTTCCGCGCATCTATTAAGACGATAACCGAACTGATTTACTCACAGATTATTGCCGCGGCGTTGACCGATGTCTGTGCAGCATTGGGAATCTGGATGCTTTCCATTCATTTTCCGAATCTGTTTCCCGGATTTCTTTGCTTCCTCGGACAGTGCGCGGTTATTCCGCTGATCTGCTGGTGGGAACATAATACATATTACAAGCACCATCAACCGGCGAAAACCGTGGTGATCTATGATGTCCGGCAGGGAACGGAAAACCTGGTAAACGCCTACGGCATGAAGAACCGGTTTGATATCACAAAAGTACTGCCGGTGGAGGAGGCCCTTGTAGACTTCAGCATTCTGGACCAGGCGGAAGTGGTTTTCTGCTGCGGAGTTCACAGCCATGAGCGCAATGTGCTCCTGAAGGAATGCATGTATCGGGATCTTCAGGTTTATATTATTCCCCGGATCGGGGATGTGCTGATGAGTGGTGCAGAACAGATGCATATGTTCCACCTGCCAATGCTGCGCAGCAAACGGTTTCAGCCGTTGTCCGAGTACCGGGTGATCAAACGCATCCTGGATATCATTTTCTCCTTTGCGGCGTTGGTACTCTTTGCTCCGATTTTCCTTGTTACGGCCATTGCAATCAAGATGGACGGCGGACCTGTGTTCTACAAGCAGGATCGGCTGACCATCAATGGAAAGGTTTTTAAGATCCTGAAATTCCGCAGCATGTGCGTGGACGCGGAGAAATTAAGCGGCGCGGTTCTGAGTGCCGGGAAAAACGATCCGCGGATCACAAAAGTCGGACGGTTTATCCGGGCCTGCCGGATTGATGAAATGCCGCAGCTGATCAATATTTTCAAAGGGGAAATGAGCATTGTCGGTCCGCGACCGGAACGTCCGGAAATTGCCGCAATTTATGAAAAGGAGCTTCCGGAATTCAGATTGCGGTTGCAGGCGAAGGCAGGCCTCACCGGATACGCCCAAGTATACGGGAAGTACAATACCACCCCTTATGACAAGCTGCTGATGGACCTGATGTACATTTCCTGTGCCTCTCTTTTTATGGATCTGCGTATTGGCATTGAAACCTTCCGGATCCTTTTTGACAAGCAAAGCACGGAAGGACTGGAGGATGAGAGCACCATCCTGCAATACATTGAAAGAAGAAACAACAAGAATAATGAAGATCCATCAAAACAATAAAGCCGATATATAAGAAGATCATGGAAGGAGAAGGGCAGAATGGCCGGAGTAAAGAAAAGAATTGAATATCTGCTGAAACATAACACCGGCATTCAGTTTGTGTACAGGCATTGTGTCAGCGCTCTGTTCAGAACGATCGGCTTGTTTATTCGAACGGATGATTCACTTGTGCTTTTCAATGCTTCCGGAGGAAGAAAATTCGGAGACAGTCCCAAAGTCCTTTTTGACGCGATGACACAAGATAGCCGATTTGCAGGATGCCGCTTTGTCTGGGCATTTGAAAAACCTGAGAATTTTCAGATTGAAAATGCACAGGTGATCCGAATCGATTCATGGACATATTTTAAAACCGCACTGAAAGGCGGAATCTGGATTTCATCTGTCAATATTGAACGGGGCTTACATTTTAAGAAGAGGAAAACCGTTTATGTTAACACATGGCACGGGGCTGGTACAAAGAAGATCGGAAACGCCTGCAACGGACGGAAGGATTACAATTTTTCCGCTGTGGATATGATGCTGGTTCAGAGCGATTTTGAACGGGATATTTTTCTTCGTGATTTCTTATGTAATCCGGAAGCAATACGGAAAATCGGTTTTCCGCGCAACGATGAGCTTTTTCAATTAACCCCGGAATTGAAGAAAAAGTACAGAAAGCAATTTGACATTCCGGATAATAAAAAAGTCATTTTGTATGCGCCAACATGGCGTGAGAGTCGGGACGGCGGATTGTCCTATGAATTTATTCCGCCGATCCGGATGGAAAAATGGAAGGAACGACTGTCTGATGAATATGTGATGCTGTTCCGTATGCATCCCTTTACAACGCAATTTGAGATGCATTATGACGATTTTGCCAGAAATGTATCGTCCTATGAGAATCTGAATCATGTTTTAGCCATTACGGACGTGCTGATTACGGATTATTCCACGATTGTTTATGACGCATCAATTGCCGGAATTCCGTTTATTTGCTTTGGATTTGATTATGACAGATACAGTGAGGAAAGAGGATTCTATTTTGACCTCAGACAAGTGTATCCCGGCGGAGTTCTGACAACAGAGGATCAGGTTCTTGACAGGATTCCTGAAATGATCTCGGGCAAAGACCGTGAGCAGTTCAAAGCTTTCCGTGACCGATACGTGGAGGCCGGAGGAACAGCAACTCAGCAGATCCTTGATGAACTGGCAAAAAGGGCCGGAAAAACACGGCTTTCTGAGAGGTTATGATATGCGGCTATTGATGGTTTCCAATAAAATCAAAACATTCCCCCTGCAGTACAGGAATATTCTGGAACCTCTTTATCAACTGGGGCATGAGGTGATCTGGGCAGCTGATTTTTCCGGGTTTGCAGGTGAAAGATCTGATATTCCATGCAAGACAGAACAGATTGGAATCAACACCAACCCTTTTCATCCGGGAAACAGAGAAGCATACCGGCAGCTTCTTTCCCTGATCGACCGGTATCAGATTGAGGGAGTCCTCTGCAGCACACCGATCGGCGGAGCACTTGCAAGACTTGCAGCAAAGAAAAAAAACATCCGTCCGGTCCTGTATGAAGCCCACGGTTTTTTGTTTTTTCAAGGTGCTCCGTTGATAAACCGGACCCTTTACAAATGGGAAGAACAGATTCTTGCACACTATACGGACGCCCTGATTACCATCACAAAAGAAGATTACCAGGCTGCACAGAAATTCAGAATCCGGAGCGGAAGGAAACCCTATTTTGTACATGGTGCAGGAGTAAAGGTCGGCGTCGCCGTCCGGATTGATCGTGCTGGAAAGCGCAAGGAAATCGGAGTTCCTCCGGAGGCGTTCATTGTTGTTTCGGCTGGAGAATTGAACAAAAACAAGAATACCGAAACAGTTGTCAGAGCGCTTGCAATCCTGAAAAACAGGAATATCCATTATGTAGCTTGCGGTGTGGGTCCGGAGGAGGGGAACCTGAGGCAGCTGGCAGAAGAATTAAATGTCTCTTCACAGTTCCATCTGATGGGATACCGGACAGATATGCCGGAGATCATGGCAGCATCAGATGTATTTACCATGATGTCTTTCCGGGAAGGTATGCCGCGGTCACTGCTTGAAGCCATGGATCTCGGATTGCCATGCGTAGGCTCAGATACAAGGGGAATCCGGGATCTGATTGATGAAAATGGCGGATTCCTTTGCAAGCCATCTGATGCAGCAGCTTTTTCCGATGCCTTCAGGAAGCTGATGGAAAATCCGGCAGCCGGAAAAAGAATGGGAGAGTATAACCGGGGAAAGGTGCAGGAGTATTCTGCAGAAGTCGTAAAAAAAGAATTGTACGATATTTACAGAGAGGTATTCGGTAAAAGATGAGTATCATCGATAAGATGAAAAAAGCAATAACCGGCGGAGATTGGTTTGTCGCTTTTCGGGATAAAGAAAGGAAAGCGTGGAAACTTGCAAAAATGCCGGAGAATCAGTGGTGTGCGGATCCGTTTGTGTTTGAGGACGGGGGTACACATTATATCTTTGTTGAACAGTATCTGAAAGAAAAAGACAAGGGCTGTATCGGCTATTTTACGTTTGAAAATGGGGAGCCTGTTAATCAAGGAATAATCATCGAGAACAGTTATCATATGAGTTATCCGGATGTTTTTTGTTACAATAACCATTATTACATGATCCCGGAGACGTCTGCAAACGGAACGGTTGATCTTTATACAGCAGATCATTTTCCGGATCGATGGCACAAAGAAAAAACGCTGATTGATGGAAAAAAGCTGGTTGATTCGACTGTCTGGCAAAAAGGAGAGGATTATTATCTGATCAGTTATTCCATGTCAGGAGGTTATGAAATCCAGGTTTATGCTCTTGATATGGAGAAACAGGATTTGAGGTTATTATCCACAAAACAGTACGATAAAAATATTGCCAGACCCGGCGGAAGACTATTCATGGAAAACGGAAAGTTGATGCGCCCTGCACAGGACTGTTCCCGGAAATATGGAGAGGAATTGATCATTTATCAGGTAGATGAAATAAACAGGGCTGGTGAATTCATGGAACATGAGGTAAAGCGAATAACGGCAGATTCATTACAGCTTAGTAATAATCCTGAACGAATTCACCAACTAACCTGTGACAGCAGATATGAAGTGGCAGATGTTTATAAGGAAAAACTGGATTTTCTTCATGCTCCCAGAATTCTTCTCAGATCAAGAAGAAAATGAGGAAGCAGGCCGGTGAGCCTGCAAGGGAGGTATATTGAATTATGAATGTGGTTTTAATACGATCCAATCCGGTGAAACCATGTCCAAGAACAGAAAAAATGGCAGAGAGTCTTATCAGACGGGGATACGGAGTGACAGTCATTGCGTGGGACCGGGATTCCGATTATCCGCCGAAGGAAGAAAAACTGGAGCTGGGGGACATCAGCTGCCGTATTATCCGAATTGGGCTGAAAGGGCAGTTTGCTGGTGGTATTCGAAAAAACCTTAGAAGTTTGTTGAAATTTCAGCGTTATATCTATCAATGGCTGAAAAAGCACAAAAACGAATATGATACGGTATATGCGATTGACCTTGATACAGCTTATACAGCGCAAAAAGCAGCGAACAGATTTCATAAAGTATTTGTATATGATATTGCAGATTATTACAGTAATGGACATGGATATACCGGCATTCTTATGAAGCTTTCGAACCAAGTTGAAAATAGGGTAATAAATAAAGCATTTGCCACTGTTATTTGTACAGAAGAAAGAAAAGAAGAGATTAAGAAGACCCATCCAAAACGTCTTTATATTATCCATAACACCCCAAATCTTTCGGCTGAGCCATACATACCGGAAAAACATGAACGAGTACGGTTTGCATATATCGGTGTATTCGGGAATACGCGCTTTTTACCAGAATTGACGGAATATATCGCAAAACGGAAGGATTGTGAATTACATATTGGTGGATTTGGTGCCAATATGGAAGCGTACTTTGAGAAAATGGCGGCGGAACATGACAATATAGTTTATTATGGAAGAACTCCGTATACGAAAACGATTGAAATTGAGAGGGAAAGTGATATCCTTCCTATTATCTACGATCCATCTCTTCTTAATCATGTTTATGCAGCACCAAATAAGTTTTATGAAGCTTTAGCATTAGGGAAACCCATGATTATGGCAAAAGGGACCGGAATGTCTTCAATTGTCGAAAAATACTATCTTGGGGAGACTATGGAGTATAACATCGCGGGGTTAGAAAAGGCGGTTAATAATCTGATAAGTAAAAGAAACCAATGGGATGAAATTGGGAGCAGAGAACAGGAAATATACAAAACAAGATATTCATGGGTAGAAATGGAGAAGAGGATCGATGAACTATATTCGGAAATTATAAAGGAACTTAAACAGTAAGCGATAATATATTCGATTGCTTTAAGACTATAACAACTTGAATTTGATAATAAATTTCAATTTAGTTTATCGAGGAAATACATGCGAACTATAGAAAAGTATCTAATTGCACTTTATTTTTTCATCAGCCCAGTAGAGATTGCGTTACATTTGTTGGTAACCTCATCTACAAAATATATAGGGTTGCTGATACTATTGGTTGAAGCTTGTGTTTTAGTATCAAGAAGTAGGGAATCAGTAATAAGTCTTTCTTTTAGTAGCATGGCTATTATCCTGTGGACAGTTTACTGTATTATATCTCTTACGTGGGTCAGCATTAATGAACATACATACGAATATATAACAACATATGTGTTAATGAGCGCATTGCTGTTAGTAACAACTTTTGAATTGTGGGATTCAAAGACAATTAAGTTGTTTAAAAATTCATATCTATTGGGAAGTTTGATTATGGCAATTGTTTCGATTGCCTTTGCTGGAGGTAAATATCTTGATCGTGAAACAGTTGTAATAATGGGCAGAGAGTGTGATCCTAATCAAGTCGCTGCTAACATTTTACCAGGAATCGTTATTTTTCTAGACTATGCATTAAGAAAGCAAAAAAAATTAATAATTAATTTTTTGGGGTATATGGGAGCTGCTTTTTGCATTTATGCAATTTTTATGACAGGCTCAAGAGGAGGGTTTGTTGGACTGTCAATAAGTATATTATCCGTACTAATTATTTCAATTAGAAATAAACGACTTACTGTTACTCATGTCATCTTCGCTGTTCTCATAAGCATCATAGGTTTTAGCTTAATGCTTAGAAATCAGAATTGGAGGGTTTTAGACTTTGAATCGTATACTGGTACATATGCAAACGGAAGTAGCCGGACGGTAATTTGGAAAAAACTTTTGGAATCATTTGACATAAGTTGGCTATGGGGACATGGAGTGAGTGGATCACTTAATTATTTTCAGAATGTAGTAGGAAGGCCTATAGCTGTTCATAATACATTTCTTCTAGTACTCTACGAAGTGGGCATTTTAGGATTTGGAATATATATCTTTTCATATGTGAATATGGCATATTATCATAGGAAAAATGCAGTCTTATTTTCTATTCTTGTTGGATCATTGGTATGCTCGATTTTTTTAGATGCATTAAATTTACGATATATTTGGAATAGTTTGATATTATGCATAATGCAGTATAATATTGAATCAAGTTTACAAATTAACGAGATTAATAAGCAATATAATTATAAATATATCAAATAGTTTTTTAAAAATATGTGGCTTTTTGTTAAATGAAATAGCAGAAGTGGTATATAAAGCAAAAACATATTTTTAGTGGGATTATAAGTGAGAAGAAAATGAAAAAGATATTAATTGTTGATTGCAATGCAAAACTTGGAGGTATACAAAAGGCACTAATATCTTTCTTACGGCAACAGCATACAGAAAACGATATTTCTGTGTTGTTCCTTTATAAAGCCGGCAGTCTTCTGTCAGAAATACCTGAGAATGTAAAAGTCTATACAACAGAATCAGATTTTAAATATATGGGGATGAGTCAGGCTGATTGTACAACAATTAAAGACAAAATTAAACGTGCCTTATATGTTGTAATAAGCAAATGGTTTGGACAGGAAATCGCTGTAAGGATTGCAAAATTATCATTGAGAGAGCGAATTTCAGAATCTTTTGATGAAGTGATTTCATTCTCTCATATGGCAGATGAGCGATCATTTTATGGTGGAACACCCCAATATGTTCTTAACTTAAAAAATTCCGGTAAGAAGACATGTTATATACATTGTGATTATTTGCATTCCGGTAACAGAAGTTTATACAGTGACGCAGTTTATTCCAAATTTGATGAAATAATCTGCGTGTCCGAGTCTACTAAGAATGCTTTTTTAGAAGCACTTCCTCAACTGCGTGAAAAGGTTGTTGCAAAGTATAACTATATTGACGGTGAGAAAATAAGACGTTTGGCACAAGAGGAACCATATATTTATGATGATGAATATATAAATGCAATAGTCGTTGCGAGACTTACAAAGGAAAAAGGAATTCTTCGAATTGTTAGGATTTTTGAAAGCCTGAATAAAGACATAAAAATCAGGCTATATATTGTTGGAGATGGGAAAGAGAGAAATGATATCGTGGAAATAATTAAAACAGCTAATCTTAAAGACAAAGTCATTCTTCTAGGCGAGCAAGAGAATCCATACCGGTATATGTCAAATGCAGATTTCTTAGTCGTTCCTTCGTATCATGAAGCAGCTCCAGTAATATATCAAGAAGCCATTGAACTGAATCTGATGGTTCTAACTACGAGAACCACATCAGCCGATGAAATGATTGGGGAAACTCATGGATTGGTTGTAGATAATAATGATGAAGCATTAAGAGAAGGAGTATTAAAGATTATTAGTACTCCTCATGTATGGATAAATCGCTTTAGAAAGAAATAGCCATTGTAGCGTTGCAGTGTCTCTGTCTGGAACTTACAGATGAAGGATGTGAAAGAAATGCGTATGATGTCAAGAATTAAAAGATTCTTATTGCAAAAAATAAGAGGAGCTGCTTTAACCAATGAACAATTAAGGAAAAGGGGACTAATTATTGGAAACAATACAGATATATTTACTTCACTAATTGATTATGAACATGGGTATTTAATATCAATTGGTGATAATGTCACATTAGCAAGTGATGTAAGATTACTTACTCATGATGCATCAACAAAGAAACTGTTGGGATATAGTAAGATCGGAAGAATAAGCATCGGGAACAATGTGTTTATTGGGTCACAAACAATAGTCCTGCCAAATGTTAAGATTGGTAATAATGTTGTGATTGGAGCAGGAAGTGTTGTTACAAAGGATATTCCAGACAATTCAGTAGCGGTAGGAAATCCATGTCATATAATAGGTACTTATGAAGAGTTTAAAAAAAGGAATCTGGAACTCTTTCAACATGCGCCCAGACAAAATACTTCATATGAAGAAAAAACGCAGAACGATAAGGAAAAAATGAGGACATTACTGATAAATGGCGGCTGGGGATTTGACATATAGATAATTGAATCAAAGAATACACCTTTTGTAAAGATGTAATGATCCCCTTTGGTAGATGCAATGAAACAAATATGGAAGCATACTCTACTCTGGTTGTTGAAATAGCGTCTTAAGCAAATTGATAATTGAACATCAGAGATATCAAAACTAAGATATGTTGGTTTGGAGAAATATATATTGAAAACACCTTTTAGGAGAATTTTAAAGTGAAGTGTATCATTAGACAGTATAAACTGAGTGGCGGTGCGCCAAGATCATTGTTGGAACATATAAAAACACTTAAATCATTTGGCTTTGACGATATTACTTGTATGGCAATTGAGGGAGAAAAAGATATATACTCCAGATATTTAGATGAAGGTTCTCATTTTATTGTTCGAAAAAGTCTTTCATCTTTATGGGTGGAAAAAAAATACAAAGCTCTTTATGAAGAACTGAAGTGGGAGTATGAATATATAAAAAATGAAGCACCAGATTTAGTAATTGTGTTAGGAGAAATTGATGGAGCTCTGTATTCGCGTTTTTGTTATCAGCTAGGAATACAGCTAATTATCTACATTGCGGGTGGCGATCTGTCCTCTAATGAAGAAGTTATTGATTTGTGGGAACATTGTGAGGTGATATGCTTTAGTGAAGAAAACTGTGATATCATAAAAAAGCATTTTGATTTGAATCATATCAATGTGATTTCCAATCGGATTAATATTACTATGCTTTTTCATGATTTGCAGCAAAAATATAAAGAACCGCAATCAAATATAAACTTTCTAATAAGCTCACGTCTGGATTTGGATAAAACTCTTTCAATATATTCATTTCTGAATATGTTACAAACATGTAATCTTGATAAGATCCGTATCAATATTCATATAGCAGGAAATGGAACGCAAAAAGCGGAATTGGAAGAATATTGCAATAATATACACAATGATAATATTCATATAAAACTATTAGGGCATCTGGAAGATTTATCAGATGAGTTCAGATGGGCTCATGTAATAGTCGGAAAGGGAAGAAGTGTCATAGAACCATTAATGATGAACAGGATAGGTTGTGTTATTGGTGATGATAAAATGCAATTATGCAATACAAAAACATTTGATAATTTATACCACTACAATTTTTCCGGAAGGAATATTGATAATCCGAACATACAGAAAGACTTAGAAGAAGTGATCAAAGATATTCATTCAGGGAGTATAAATGTAGATGAGATTCAATCGGTTGCGAGTAGAACAAGGCAATACTATTCAACTGATTTTTTAAAAGAAAAGGTTGGCTTAGTATTGGATAAGGGACTTAAATCGTATCCCAAAGAAAAGCATCCGCACTTATTGAAACAGTATCTTAAGATGATCATAAAAAAAATGCAAGGAAAATTGAAATGAGTAGAGAATATATACAAATACAGGATTTTGATCTTTGTCAATACAATTCATTTAGAATTGCATCAAATGCAAAAGTGGTTTTTTTCCCATATTCGACTGAAGGTGTGAGGCAGCTTTTTTTGGATTTGGGAGATATAAAACCAGTAATACTTGGCAATGGATCAAATACAATTTTTTCCAATGATATATGTACTGCTCCTGTGATTATTTCTTCTTTTTTAAACAAAATCTCCTTTATAAACAATATTATATCCGTTGGAAGTGGCGTTTCTCTTTCAACCCTTTCCTGGTTTGCACTGGAAAAATTAAGAACGGGTTTTGAATTTCTCGAAGATATTCCCGGTTCTGTAGGTGGGGCCTTATATATGAATGCGGGAACTTATAATGATTGCATTGGTGATAAGGTTCATTCTGCCTTGGTCTATGATTATAAAGCAAGAAAGATATTATCCATAGATAAACAACAATTAAGTCCATTTTGGGGGAAAAGGGATTCCTTTTTTCAACACTTTCCTTGTTTCATTATTTCATGTCAATTGGAGGCCTATTTAACGGATTCATATGAAGACATTCTTAATCGACAATTATCAATAAAACAAAAACGCTATTTAAAACAACCACGTAATTATCCAAGTGCAGGAAGCGTTTTTAAACGTCCATATGTAAATGGAGAGTCATATTATGTTTGGAAGCTTATTGATGAAGCAGGATTAAGAGGTTATAGGATAGGAGATGCACAGGTATCAACTAAGCATCCGGGATTTATTGTCAATGTTGGGAATGCTAGTGGAAAAAATGTTGTTGATTTGATGAACTATTGTAAAAAAATGATTTATCAAAAATATAATATACAACTTAATGAAGAGTGGATAATTGTATAAAAAGATTATTCCTCATTGCCTTTTTCATATATGTGTTATACAGGAGGGGAAAAATATGGTAAAAATAACAGGAACAAATCAAATTTTTGGATCAATTGATCTTAGTGGAGCCAAGAATGCAGCATTACCGTTGCTTGTTGCAGCTTGCTTTTGTTCAAAGACCGTTACATTAAGAAATATGCCAGTTGAGCTAAACGATGTTAAAGTACTCATATCTATATTGCGTGAAATAGGGTATGAAATATTAGTTGAAGATCATAACATATCAATTAAGAATCCTGCTGAATCAATAGTAGCATCATGCATACCCGAAGAGGCAGGAAGAATACGTTATTCATTGCTTTTACTTCCATTGCTACTTCATCAAACCGGAAAAGTTGAAGATCCGGCGCCTGGTGGATGCAAATTAGGTGACAGGAAATATGATATTCACATTGAGTCTTTGAGGAAGCTCGGGGCTAATGTGGTTGAAGAGGAAGGAAAAATCAAAGGAAAACTTCAGGGCAAATTCAAAGGAAATGAACTTTTGTTCCATATAGCCACAACCAGTGGAAGTGAGAGCGCAATTCTTGGTGCTGTTTTAGCAGAAGGTAAAACAATAATTAAAAATGCGAATACCCGTCCAGAAGTAATAGATATGATAAATTTTCTCAACGCCATGGGCGCAGATATTACATACAAAACGCGGTATATAGAGATAAATGGAGTAAAAGAACTAAGTGGCGGGGAGTATACGGTCATCAAGGATAGTCATGAAGCTGTCTCTTATATGATTTTAGCTGCAATGATGAGATCTGAGATTATGATAAAAGATTTCAATTTGGATTTTATTCAGGAAGATGCAACACTTCTGCGGCAGATTGGAGTTGATATCTATGAGTGGGGAGGAAATGTTTATGTTTCTGCAAAGAAAAAGTCATTGTTACCTTTTTCCATGGCAACATCTCCATATCCAGGAATCAATTCAGATATGCAACCCCTTCTAGCTGCTTTAGCATGTACCATTGAAGGCGAATCAATAGTTACTGACACAAGATTTAATGAACGGTTCCAATATGTAGATGAGTTTAAGAAATTTGGGTTTGATATTGTTAATTATGAGAATTGTGCTGTGATTCATGGATCTAAGATGATTGAAGGAACAAGTGTATTTGCTACAGATTTGAGGGCAGGAGCAGCACTGACTTTTTTAGGTTGCTGGGCGAAAGGGTATACATACATAGACAATTATTATCAAACCCAAAGAGGATATGTTGGTATTATTGATAAGCTCAGATGTTTAGGAGTAAACGTGGATGAGGAGTAAACTTAAGGAGTATCTAGATATTGAGATTTCCGGATTGGGTGTAAAGAAAGGGCTTCCAAGGCTCATCTATTTCCTTAAGAAGATGAGATATGATCCGAGTTCAAATGCGATTTTTATGTTGCGTTTTTGTGATATGTACCAGATGGATGGTGGCTTAAAAAAATTTCTTTGTATGCATTATAGGAGACTACTTATCAACAGGTATGGCATTTTTTTTAATTTAAATCACAATTCGCATAGAGGGAAAGGGCTTTTTCTTCCGCACCCTTCATCAATTGTCTTTGGCGCTGGTGTGAATATTGGTGAAAACTGTGTTGTATATCAGAATGTTACCTTTGGTGCCAAGAAAAAGGGATTTGGGAAGGAAGAAGGTAGTTATCCTCAGGTGGGCAACAATTGCGTTTTTTATGCAGGAGCGACGATAATTGGACCAATCCAAGTAGGAGACGGAACCCAAGTTGGAGCAAACTCAGTTTTGATTTGTGATACTGAAAAGTCGAGTATATATGCTGGGGTTCCTGCTGTCAGAAAGAGATAAAATATATGATAAGAAAATTAAAGCGTGTAATAAATAATGATTACACTCTTAGCGTATTGTCGAAAATTATCACAGCTGTTATCGGAATTATATCATCAGCTTTCTCGACTCGTTATCTGGGTATCCAATATAAGGGAGACTATGCTTATATTTCACACGTTGCGAGTATTTTAGTATTGGTATTTAATCTTGGAATATATCAGTCTTACTCATATAATTATAAAAAATATGGGGAGAACATTCTGAAAAAGTATACTGATATTTTCTATTTTCAATTTGTTATTTTTCTTTTTATCACAGTTGTTTTGCTGGCAACTATTAATGATCCGATAATATGCATGATTATTATGTTAGTACCTTTTAATATTCTAAAAATGCAATACAGTAATATCGGACTAATAGAGAATATTAGGTTAAGCCTTTTTTTAACAGTTTTTAATGCGATAATATCAGCTTTTTGCTATATCGCCCTATACTTCTGGGCGCAACCAGGAGTTATTTATGTTGTGATATTAACAATTGCTGTGGATATTGTTACTATAATAGTATTTAGTATTAAATTGAAGATTGTACCCAAAATATGGGAAGTTGACATGACTTTTTTGAAGGAAGTCCTGAAGTTTGGGATAATCCCGATGATTTCTGCGCTTTTGGCGACGATAAATTATAGTATAGATATTATTTTCCTAAAGCAAATGGGTTCTCCGGTAGAATTAAGCTATTATGCATTGGCTGCAACGATAATTAATTATGTTTGGATGATTCCTGATGCATTTAAATCAGTGCTATTTTCAAAAACAGCAAAAAAAATGGATATTGAAAGCATCGAGTTTTGTTCGCAAACATCAATAGCGTCTATTGTAATATGCTTTGTTGGTTTTGCTTTGTTGGGTCGGTTCTTTCTTGCCTTGGTTTATGGGAGTGACTTTAAAAATTCATATGGAGTAACATTATTGTTAATCTTAGGTGCTTTTGCAATGTCTATCTTTAAGGTGGTTGGAATTGTACTCGTATCGCAGGGAAAAAGGGTTGCACATTTCATATCATTAGCAGTAAGTTCGGTAATTAATGTTTTGCTGAATTGGTTATTAATTCCCAGAATGGGTATGTATGGGGCTGGAATTGCTTCTGTGTGCAGCTATACAGTTTGTGGAACAGTGTTGCTTATATATTTTTGTAAACTATATTCAATACCAGCAAGTCGGCTTATTTTTCCGTCTTCCCAAACAATAACCCGGATCAAAGGGCTTTTCTCAAAGTAAACGAAAGTGAAACTATAATGGTTATACATACGAAATTATAAAACGAGTAAGAAGAAAGGAACTTTTATGAAAATTGCAGTTGCAGGAACAGGATATGTGGGGCTCTCCTTAGCGGTATTGCTTAGTCAAAATAATGATGTGACTGCCGTGGATATTAATAAAGAAAAAGTAGCTATGTTGACATGCTGGGAGAGTCCGATTCAGGATGAGTATATTGAGAAATATCTGTCAGAGCATGAAGAACGGCATTTGTCTTTATCTGCCACATTGGATGGCGCTGCTGCCTATGCGGATGCGGACTATGTGATTATTGCTGCTCCGACAAATTACGATCCTCAGAAAAACTTCTTTGATACCTCTGCTGTGGAGAGTGTGATCGAATTAGTGCTTGCTTCTTCCGAAAAAGCAATTATGGTGATCAAGTCCACCATTCCCGTGGGATATACGGAACGCGTTCGGGCTAAGTACAACACAGACCGGATCATTTTCAGTCCCGAATTCCTGCGGGAGAGCAAGGCTCTTTACGATAATCTGTATCCATCCCGTATTATTGTTTCCTGTGACGAGAATACGCGAAAGGCTGCGGAGACCTTTGCGGCGCTTTTGGTTGAAGGTGCTGAGAAGAAAGACGTGCCTGTACTGTATATGGGCTATACCGAAGCTGAAGCAGTGAAGCTGTTTGCCAATACATACCTGGCACTTCGGGTAAGTTTTTTTAATGAACTCGATACTTATGCAGAGATGAAAGAGCTGAATTCGAAAGATATAATTGAGGGTGTATGCCTTGATCCACGGATCGGGAGCCACTACAACAATCCATCCTTTGGTTATGGCGGGTATTGTCTTCCCAAAGACACGAAACAGTTGCTGGCTAACTATGATGATGTGCCTCAGAATTTGGTTCAGGCGATTGTAGAGAGCAATCGGACCAGAAAGGACTTCATTGCAGATCGTGTGCTTACAAAAGCGGGGTATTATTCAGCATCTTCAATGTGGAATGCAGAGAAGGAACGCCCGATTACGGTTGGTGTCTACAGATTGACGATGAAAGCCAATTCAGACAATTTCAGACAGAGCAGCATTCAGGGTGTTATGAAGAGGATCAAGGCAAAAGGTGCTACGGTTATCATTTATGAGCCAACTTTGCCGGATGGGACGACCTTCTTCGGTTCTTTGGTTGTGAATGATATTGAAAAGTTTAAAAAGGGATCGGATGCAATAATTGCGAACCGATATGAGAATGTATTGGATGATGTGAGCAAGAAGGTTTATACAAGAGATCTTTTCAGGAGAGACTGATTATGAAACACCCTATTGACCTGAACGGAAAAACGATTCTGGTAACCGGAAGCCCCGGCTTTATTGGGGCGAATCTGGTGCTGCGCCTTCTTCGGGAAATGAAGAGCGGGACAGTGATCAGCCTGGATAACATGAATGATTATTATGATCCAAAGCTGAAAGAATATCGCCTTTCATTGATTGAAAAGGCGGCGAAAGAATCTCCGGTTTCCCATGTGTTTGTCCGGGGAACCATCGCGGATACGGAAATGATCGATAATGTTTTCTCTTCATATCACCCGGCAGTTGTAGTTAATCTTGCAGCACAGGCAGGGGTCAGGTATTCGATTGATCATCCGGATGTGTATATCGAAAGCAATCTGATTGGTTTCTATAATGTTCTTGAAGCGTGCCGCCACTATCCGGTGGAACATTTGGTTTATGCTTCTTCCTCGTCTGTTTATGGCGGGAACACAAAAGTGCCTTTCAGCACAGATGATCCGGTGGATCATCCGGTAAGTCTTTATGCCGCAACAAAGAAGAGCAATGAACTTTTAGCACATGCATACTCCAAGCTTTATGATATTCCTTCCACAGGCCTTCGCTTTTTTACGGTATACGGGCCTGCCGGTCGCCCGGATATGTTCTATTTTTCTGCTACCCGGAAACTGGCAGCAGGGAAGACGATTCAGATTTTCAACTATGGGAATTGCAAACGGGATTTTACTTATGTTGATGACATTGTGGAAGGCATATTCCGTGTAGTGCGGGGCGCTCCTGAGAAGGCGACAGGAGAGGACGGCTTGCCGGTTCCTCCATATGCTGTGTATAATATCGGAGGAGGGCAGCCGGAAAACCTGCTGGACTATATTTCAACGCTGCAGGAAGAATTGGTACGGGCTGGAGTATTACCGGCGGATTATGACTTTGAAAATCATCGGGAGCTGGTGCCGATGCAGCCCGGAGATGTTCCGGTAACCTATGCTGACAGTAGAGCACTGGAAAGGGATTATGGTTTTACGCCGAAGATTGGAATCCGGGAAGGCTTGCGAAAATTCTGTGAGTGGTACAAGGAATACTATGGAAGCTGAAATGGCAGAAATATCATTCGAAGCCCTGACTGATTTATTTTTTCAAGGATAACAAGAAAGAGCCAAAAGAGGTAAGATTCATGGAGTTTAATCATATTTATCATGAACTGATTTCCGGAAAAGCGAAACTGGCGCTGGTAGGACTGGGGTATGTCGGAATGCCCATAGCTGTTGAGTTTTCAAAGCATGTAAAAGTGATTGGCTTTGATATCAATGAAAAACGGGTGAATGAGTATGCCAACGGAATCGATGCTACCAATGAGGTGGGTCCCGCCATTAAAGATACGACAGTGGAGTTTACTGCGGATGCAACGAAACTGAAGGAAGCCAGGTTTATTGTTGTTGCGGTTCCGACTCCTGTCAACGAAGACAATACTCCGGATTTGCGTCCGGTGGAAGGCGCATCCCGGATTGTGGGTCAGAATCTTACACCCGGAACTATTGTTGTTTTTGAATCTACGGTATATCCAGGTGTTACGGAAGATATTTGTGTACCGATTATTGAAAAGGAATCCGGCCTGAAATGCGGAACAGACTGGAAGATTGGTTATTCCCCGGAACGCATCAATCCAGGAGACCGGGTACATACGCTGACTACAATTAGAAAAGTAGTTTCCGGTATGGATGAGGAAACTACGCGGGAAGTCAAAAAAATATATGATATTGTGATAAAAGCGGGAACGTTCCCTGTTTCAAATATCAAGACAGCGGAAGCTGTAAAGGTTGTGGAGAACAGCCAGCGGGATATCAACATTGCATTTATGAATGAAATTGCTATCATCTGCGACAAGCTGAAGATTGATACGGATGAAGTGCTGGCGGGTATGAATACCAAATGGAACGCCCTCGGATTTAAACCCGGCCTTGTAGGAGGGCATTGTATCGGTGTGGATCCCTACTACCTGACGAATGTTTCCGAAAAAATGGGCTATCACAGCAAGATTATCCTGAATGGACGCCAGGTAAACGATTCCATGGGCGCATTTGTGGCGGACGCGGCAATCCGGGAAATGATTGAGGCAGGGATGGCGCCCAGGAAAGCAGTTGTAGTGATCCTTGGGCTGACCTTTAAGGAAAATTGCCCGGATACCCGGAACAGCAAGATCGTAGACATTATCAACCGGCTGAAGGAATATAACATAAATCCGGTTGTAACAGATTCCTGGGCGGATGCAGAAGTGGCAAAACGAGAATATGGAATTGAATTGACTGCCTGGAAGGATATTCCGAAGGCGGATTGTGTGATTGTAGCAGTTGGCCATAAGGAATATCGGAATATGTCGGTGATGCAGGTGAAAGAACTGTTTAAGAGTGAACTGGCAGATGATGAAAAAGTCCTCGTGGATGTAAAATCCCTGTATCGTATGGATGAACTGAAAGCCAGCGGTATGAGATTCTGGAGATTGTGAATTTATGCAACTGGTAATAGTAGAGGAGACTGGACATATGAATATGTTGAACCTCTTGAAGGCATCTTTATGGGGAAATGATGTTACTACAGTAACCAGGGAAGATTTTGAAGAAATGAAGAGTCAGGCGGTTGTCAGCTTGCCTGCAACTGTTTTATCAAAAATTGAACTTGATAAAGAGCTTCGAAGAGATTGGCAAAAAATAATATTACAGCAGGTTGGATATAATACGAACTATATATTCCAGCAAGAAAATCTTCCCATTTCAGTACCATATGTGATTCTGAAAGGTTCTGCTGCAGCAAAATATTATCCGTATCCGGAATTCAGGACGATGGGTGATATTGATATTATAACCAGAAGAGAAGATTATGAGACGGCATGCAGAGAGTTTCTTGATAGTGGGTGTCCCGAACTTACCGAAACACACCAGAAAGAGTTTGGCCGGCATCGGAGTTTTTTGAAGAATGGTGTTGTGATTGAAGTTCATTTATTTTTTTCTCTGCTGAATGATCCGGAAAAGGCAAATTATCTTGACGATTTAATAATAAATAACATCAATCCGTCTCATTTTCTTCCGGATCCGGTGAACGGTTTGGTTTTGCTTGAGCATATCAGCCAACACCTTGAAGAAGGTTTAGGATTAAGGCAGATTATTGACTGGATGATGTTTGTGGATAAATATTTGAAAGACAATAAATGGAATAAATTTAGAGAAATGGCTCAAAAAACTGGCCTTGAAACACTTGCTATTGTGACAACCAGAATGTGTGAAATGTATTTGGGACTTCCGGAACATCAATGGTGTAAAGCCGTAGATGAAACCCTTTGCCATAAACTGATGGACTATGTTCTTGACAGCGGTAATTTTGGAATCAAAAGGAATGATGAAAGTAGTGTAAGTATTAACCTCCTGACCTATGTTCGTACGCCAGCTGCTTTTTTTCGCCTTCTGCAGGAACGCGGACTTGTTAATTGGAAAGCGACTAGGAAGTACGGAATTCTCAAACCATTTGCCTGGATCTATCAACTTTTCAGATACCAGATTTTGTCAGTAAAAAGGAAAGACGTTTCAGAGAAAATGAAGAAAGAATATACTATATCCAGAGAAAGGATTGCGCTGTTTGACGCATTAGGGACGAAACAGGTTTCCAAAGGCCTTGCTGTATATGAAAACGGTGAGTATACCAAAACCTATAAAAGACCTTGATATTAGTCATATCGGGAGAGGTCCCGGCTGTACACTTTGCTTTTGACATCATCCAGGCAAGGATCATAACGGTTTGCGACGATCAAATTACATTGTTTTTTGAATTTGCGGAGATCGTTGATAATTTTGCTACCGGAGAAAACCATTCCATCGCTTAGTGCGGGTTCATAGATGATGACTGTGGCGCCCTTGGCTTTGATTTGTTGCACGATTTTCAGGGTGGAGCACCAAGAAAGTTTGCTATCTGGATTGCTTTTCTCAGCAAGCCTGAAAAAGCCGATAACAGTTTTCTTTGTTTTACTCTCATCCCAAAGAGGATAGTCATCGATACTGGCTAATTCAAGTATACGATCCGTAATGTATTCTTTACGGATGCGATTGCTTTCAATAATTGAGGACAAAAGATCCAGGGGAAGCTTATCAGCATTCGCCAGTAATTGCTTGTTGCTTCCGGGAAGGCAGTATCCGTTATAGCCGAAAGACGGGTTGCTGTACCAGGATCCGATTCGGGGGTCCAGGCAGACGCCCTGAATAATATTCCTGGAGTTCATCTCTTTTGTTTCGGCAAAGGAATCCAACTCATTGAAGTAGGATATGCGCATAGCCAAATATGTATCGGAAAAGAGCTTAACGGTTTCTGCCTCAGCCAGATCCATAAACAGGATTTCTGTTTCTTTTTTCAATGCACTATCCCGAAGTATGCCGGCAAAGGTTTCGGCAGGTTCCCGGCTTGCATTATCGCAACCGATAATAATCCGGCTGGGATAGAGGTTATCATAGAGCGCTTTGGATTCACGGAGAAAATCCGGAGAAACAAGTATATTTTGTGTATTATACTTTTCTTTGACAGAAGTGGTAAAACCGACGGGAACTGTACTTCTGATAACTATAGTGGCGTTTGGGTTATTCCGGATCACTGTCTGAATCACTGCTTCCACTGCTGACGTATCAAAGAAGCCTTTTTTCGGATCATAGTGAGTCGGAACGGCGATGATCACAAACTCCGCATCTCTGCAGGCGGCTTCTCCATCCACTGTGGCGATCAGATGAAGATCAGCTCTCGCAAAATATTTTTCAACATATTCATCCTGTAGCGGGGAAATGCGTTGATTGATTTTATCTACTTTTTCCTGGACGACATCCACAACGGCAACCTGATGATGACGGGCCAGGAGCGTAGCGACGGACAGTCCGACATGTCCGGCACCGTAAACAGTAATGTTTCTGGGAACAACATGATGAAAGACCGGCGGACTGTACTCGATAAAAACACTGGCCACATCAAATTGAAGGGCATTGGCGAGACGGGTCAGCTGATCCAGTGAGGGGACATAATCCTGGTTTTCAAGACGGCAAAGCATGGAACGGTTGATGCCTGCTTTGTCTGCAAGCTCTTGTTGCGTAAGGCTTAGAAGCTTTCTTTGCGCCAGAACGATTTCAGCCAGTTTGGAGATTGAAAAGTTTTTCATAGTGCCACCTTCAAAATGTGATGAATAACAACAAAAACAGATTAATTTCATGTTTACTTTTTGTCAATAACCCCCTATAATGTTACTGGTTTAAACACTGCGGAGGAATGGGACCGGTGAGTGAGACGACAGGTGCCTATGAGTTTCTGGAACGGCTTCGAACCCAAGGCAGCAGACAGAAACCGACATTTGATTCCCTGATGGAATATCTGGATGTCGAGGCCAAAAATCGTGGAATTCCTTTGCGGGGGCAGTTTGAACTGACACCCCTTTGCAACTTTGACTGCAAGATGTGTTATACACATCTGACCGCGGATCAGCTTCACGGAAGGAAACTTCTGACGGTTGATCAGTGGAAATCTCTGATGCGGCAAGCCTGGGAAGCCGGAATGATGAGTGTTAACCTGACCGGCGGAGAATGCCTGGCTTATCCTGGATTTGAGGAATTGTATCTTTTTCTTCGGGATCTTGGATGTGAGATTTCCGTACTGACGAACGGATCCCTTCTGGATGAACGGTGGACAGCTTTTTTCAAGGAGCATTGTCCCCACATGATCCAGGTAACGCTGTATGGCGGAAATGAGGATGCTTACGAAAGGGTAACGGGACACCGGTGCTTTCAGAAGGTCAGTGAAAACCTTCGGCGCGCGATTTCGGAAGATCTGCCGGTTGTGATTACCACAACACCCAGTAAGTATTCCGGAGAAGACATTTTCCAAACGGTTCGAGTTGCAAAATCCTTCGGAGTGTTCTACACGGTTAACGGTTATCTTTCCGAGCCGAAGGAGGAAACCGGACGTTCCGGCCAGGATCATGACATCAGTGTGGAAGAGTATGCGAAGATTTTCCGACTGTTCAATGAACTGGAAGGCTTTGAATGTCCAACAATCGCCCCGGAGAAGCTTCCTCCTCCCGGAGGGCCTTACCATCAGTGGACAGGGGGGTGCGGACTGACCTGCAAGGCCGGACAATCCTGTTTTACCATTGAGTGGGATGGAAAGCTTTATCCCTGCAGCAGTATCCGGAATATTTGGGCAGAACCGTTATCGGAAGGTTTTCGGAAGGCATGGGAAAGCATTCATGAACGGTCCCTGCAGTGGCCGGTGATTCCGGAATGTGTGGAATGCCCATACCGGTCAGCCTGCACAAACTGCGCGGTGGAAAAAGAACGATTTGCAGAGCCGGGAAAACAGCCGTTTGCCCTATGCGAAAGAACCAGATATCTGGTTCAATGCGGGGTGAAGAGGATTCCGGCCTGTGAATAGGAATCAGATTTTGATTCCGGAAGGAAAACATGGAAAGGAGACTGGAAGATGAAAAAAAGGAAGTATGTTGCACCGATTGCCGAGAAACTTGAGTTTGCCTTTTCCAACAATGTGGTTGCATCCAAGAATCCAGCCCAGTGTACCATTATGAATCCGGGTCACTGTGATTTGGGAGATGTTCCGGGACATGGCTGCTCCAATAATGGAAACCCCGGAAATGAATCTTTTGGAGGAAATCGTAAACAGCCTAACGGAAAGAGTGATTGCGGCTGATTTGCATAAGCACAGATCGTTGAGAGAGGAACGTACAGATGCCTGAACCGGGAAATGCATTTGAACTGCTGGATTTACTTCGAAAAAAAAATGGGAAGCAGCAGCAGGGATTCAGCGAAGTAACGAATTATATTGGCTTTAAGGCCCGCGAGAAGGGCATTCCCGTATCCGGACAGTTTGAACTGACTCCCCTTTGTAATTTCAGCTGCAGGATGTGCTATGTTCATCTGAACCCGGAGCAGCTAAGTCAATCGGTACTACCTGCAGACACCTGGAAGGATCTGATGCATAAGGCCTGGGAAGCGGGGATGCTATCCGCAGCACTGACCGGAGGAGAATGCCTGGCGTATCCCGGATTTGATGAATTGTTTCTTTATCTTCATAGCTTGGGTTGCCAGGTTGCAGTGCTGACGAACGGTTTTTTGATGAACGAGCAGCGAATTCGTTTTTTCGAAGAACACAAGCCTTCCAGGATTCAGGTTACGTTGTATGGATGGAATGATGACGTCTATGAACGGGTTACCGTGAAAAGAGCATTCAACATCGTGATGGGAAATATCAAGAGGGCTGTGGAAGCGAAACTGCCATTAAGCGTTAATATTACTCCCAGCGTTTTTCTTGGAGAAGATCTTTTTGAGACGATCCGGATCGCCAAAGAGCTTTGTAACAATGTTACGATTAATTCCTGTCTCTTTGATCCCAGGGAGGAAACCGGCCGGTCTGAACAACGGGATAATCCTGAGACGGAAATGTATATCCGGGCTTATAAATACTATGACAAGCTGATCGGAAGAGAGATTAGGGGGATTGATCCGGAGAAACTCCCGCCATGCGGGGGAACCAATCATGAAACTTCTCAAAAGGGCTTGAGATGCGGAGGCGGACGTTCCGGGTTTGTTATCAACTGGAAAGGGATATTGATTCCCTGCAACCGAATGGAAATGATACACGGGGATGCCTTGCAGGATGGATTTGCAGCGGCTTGGGCTAAAGTGAATCAGGAAGCGAACAATTGGCCCAGAGTTCCAGAATGTGAAGGCTGCGCTTATGACGGTGTCTGCAATAATTGTGCGGGCAATATGTTACGATTCGCTGATCCGGGAAAGATGCCAATCAGTCTTTGCGAACAGACCAAAGAGTTTGTAAAGCATGGTGTACGGCATATTCAGGATTGTGAATAAAGAATAACAGGAGGAAGAAAAAATGAAGAAAGAGTACGAGGCACCCAAGGCGGAAAAAGTGGAGTTCAATTATTCGGAAGTAGTTGTTGCATCAGGATGTAGGAATCAAACGCATTATGAAGATTCTGCTCAGGAAGGACCACATTGCTCTAGTTCGCAGCCTTATTATTCCAAATCGGATGAAGCTTAATTCGCATCGGATTAAAGAAAGTATCGTAATAAAAGGGATATCGGATATGAAGAAAGAATATGAAGCTCCCAAAGCGGAGAAAGTAGAATTTGATTATCAGGAAACGGTTACGGCTTCAACTGACGCAAATACATATAATAATGAACCAAACGGACAGTATTTTAAATGTACTTGTACTACCTACTTTGCACCCGGCTATAACCTAAACTGCTAAACTAAAAAAGGAGTGAAAAGATTATGAAGAAACAGTATGAAGAACCCAAGGCAGAAAAACTGGAGTTTGACTACGAGGAAGCAGTGGTAGCATCTGGATTAATAGCTGATCAAAACTTAAATAAAGGATGCTCTATGAATAATAAAGGCTATGCTTTCCAGAACAAAAAACAGTGTGATAAAGCATAAAAATTTTTTTCATACCGGAATAAAGGCGTCTCTTTAGTGAGACGCTATTTTATTGTATAATAATATTATAGAGCAACGGGGCGAAAATTACTGAATGAAGAAGTCATTATCCATACCGGAATGGCATGAAATGTCTTTGAGCGGAAAAGCTCCGCCGGTACGTATCCAGCTGAACGGTTACAGTATGAATCCTATTATACGAGGATATCGGGACTATGTGACGGTGGTTCAGCCGGAGGAAGACTTTGTGGCCGGCGATATTGTTTTGTTTGCTGAACCGGGTACCGGACGCTATGTGATGCATCGGGTATGGGAAGTGAAGGGTGACAGGATTCTGACCTGGGGAGATAACTGTTCCGGTCCGGATGGATGGATTCCAAAGGATGCGGCCTGGGGGAAAACGGTTCTGATTGAAAGAGGAAAAAAGGAGATTCACCCGGATCCGAAGAAAGGAATACGTTGGGCAAAATTCTGGCATCAGGCAGGAAAAGTATATCGATTGGTTAAAAGGTATAAAAATGGGGTTGTCTGCAGGATTAAGAAACTGAAGGCGTGAGGTATCAGGTGAAATTCGGTTCCGGAGACATCAGCAAGTTTAAACGGATATTCAAAAGTCCGGCGTTGGGGCAGGTGATCCGCTGGTCCAGGTGTGTTCACAGCAGAATCATCTGGATCTGCATTCTGAATGTTGTCAGTGTGCTGCTTTCCCTGGGCATGACACTGGTGACCAAAGCTTTGGTGGACGCGGCGGTGTCTTCGCACATTGAGGATATCTGGAAATATGGAATTGCACTGGTGGCTGTCACGCTGCTGATGATTGCCATCAGTTTTTCATTATCGCTGCT
Organism: Clostridia bacterium; assembly: GCA_017526525.1. GTDB lineage: Bacteria > Bacillota > Clostridia > Christensenellales > Aristaeellaceae > Aristaeella. The sequence continues at coordinate 105,346 of JAFXRG010000022.1, forward strand.
GCGTACCAAAGCATCCGCTATGCTGCAGCGGCATCTGCAGGGGATGATGGTTCAGGATATCCTGACCAAGAAATTCGCGACGCTGAAGGGGTACCACAGCGGGGAACTGGTTAACCGTGTGTTTTCCGATACGGCTGTGGTACGAAACGGCGTGCTGAGCATTCTTCCCTGGGTGATCAGTACGGTGGTCAGCTTTGTCGGAGCCGCATCGATCCTGATTGCGCTGGACTGGCGCTTTGTGCTGCTGCTTGCAGTGGTGGGCGTGATCGGTTTCATTCTGGTGCTGCTTTTCCGGAAACCGATGAAACAAAGGCACAAACGGATGCACGAAGCGGAAGACAAGCTGCACTCCTCCATTCAGGAAACGCTGGAAAACATCCGGCTGATCAAGGCCAGCATCTCGGAAAAAAGGGTGTTTCGGCAGATTGACAGCCGGCAGGCCACCATGGAAAAAGAACAGATCCGGCAGGGAAGGTTCTCCGCGGTAATGAATAACAGTTTGGGGGTTATGTTCGAGATTTCCTGGCTGTTCTGCATGCTGTGGGGATGCGCGGCGATCTATCGCGGGGAAATGACCTACGGCTCCCTGGCAGCGATGCTTCAGCTGATCGGGCGCGTTCAGGGGCCTATTGCCAGTGCGGTAGGCATCGCAACGGAAGTTTACGGAGTGATTGCATCGGCGGAACGGCTGATGGAGCTGACGGAGCTTCCTTCGGAAACCACGGGCGAAACCCTGAAGGATTTCGATTCGATTGAACTGGACCATGTTACCTTCCGGTATGAGGACGGTACGGAAGACGTGCTGCGGGATATCAGCGGTACAATCCGGAAAGGAGAATTTGTTGCGCTGACCGGTACTTCCGGCGGCGGAAAAACTTCTCTGTTCCAATTGCTGCTTGGCATTTATTCTCCGAATGCCGGATCCGTATGTTTTATGACCGGAAAGGACAGAACGGAGGCATGCCGGGAATCCCGGTCCCTGTTTGCTTATGTACCGCAGGGGAATACGCTTTTTTCCGGGACTTTGCGGGAAAACGTGCTGATGTTTACGGATACGGCAACGGATGAGGAAATTATGACGGCGATGCGCGCGGCGTGCATTGATGACCTGGCGGAGGAAGTGGGGCTGGATGCGGAACTCGGAGAGCGGGGCGTCGGCATTTCCGAAGGCCAGGCGCAGCGCGTGGCAGTGGCCCGGGCACTGCTGACGGGTGCTCCGATTCTGCTGCTGGATGAATCCACCAGCGCTCTGGATGAAGAGACGGAAGCCCGGATGCTGAAAAATATCTCCGCGATGCGGGAGAAGACCGTACTGATTGTTACCCATCGCCGGGCAGCGCTTTCCATTTGCGATTACAGGCTGCACATTTCCAACGGTTCCATGGAGAAAAAAGCGGCGCTGCTGAATGAACAGGAGGATCCATGTATTACTACCGAATCGCGGAAATAACGCTTGAATCCGTTTATAAATTAGCATCCTTTTCCGCGTTTGCCTGTGAAGGGGGACCGGCGGACGTCCGGCTGGAAGGGACAACAAAATTGCCGGAGGCTGGAAGGGATTGCTATTCCGGGACGATTGTTCACCGACGGACGGCAGACGGATGGTTTTTTCATCCCCGGGGAGAGGACCAGATTGGGCTGTATGTGAATCAGGATTATACCCTGCTGCGGCTTCTGGGACAGAAAAAGAAAGTAGTTTCCGGATTTACAGAGTGGTTTATCCGGATCGGGCTGGAGTGCTTCCTGGCCCGCCGCGGATATGTATCCCTTCACGCTGCCGCGGTTGAGAAAGACGGTCATGCGTACGCCTTTTCCGCGCCTTCCGGAGTTGGAAAATCCACACGGGCAGAGGCCTGGCAGGGAGGACTTGGCGCTGAACTGATCAACGGGGACCGGCCTCTGATTGATGCACGGCGAATGGTTCTGTACGGGGTGCCCTGGGACGGAAAGGAACAGTGTTTCCGGAATGTTTCCTATCCGTTGAAAGCCATTTGTGAGGTCCGGCGATCCGATTCGGTATATGTCCGGAAGATGAGCTTTGCACAGCGCCGGAAACTGTTGCTGAGACAGTGCTTCCTGCCGATGTGGGACACGGAAACGGCGGCTGTTCAGATGGCCAATATTACCGCGATTGCTTCAAAAGCAGAAATTGTCCGTGTGTTCAGCGGACCGGAGGAAAAGGATGCCTGCGCGTTGTATGACGCGTTAAAAATGAATCAATATTTGAAGGAGGAACCGGATATGAAGGCGAAGGCGGGTTTTGTTCTGAGGAATGTTGTGGATGAGCATATTCTGATGCCGACAGGAGACAACATCGGGAAGTTTAACGGAACGGTGCTGCTGAATGACGTTTCCGCACTGGTCTGGGAGAAACTGCAGAACCCGATTTCCCGGGAAGATCTGCTGCAAGCAATCCTGGACGAGTTTGAGGTGGAAAAGGCTGTTGCTTCCGCGGACCTGGATAAACTGCTGGAAACGCTGAGAGGCTACGGCATTATCGAGGACGACTGACACCATTTTTTACAAAGAAAAAGCCGGAGGCTCAGCATGGAGTCTCCGGCTTTTGGGGTTTTGGATCAGAAGGTGAGATTTACGCTGTCGGTGTAGTGCACCTGGCCGGAAAGGTCGGTGAGGCCGAAGCAGTACTGGTAGTTTCCGGCGGGAATGCGGCTCAGGACCAGCTGCAGACCCTCGGCGGGAACGGTGATGGCTTCGCCTTCGTATTCCCTTTCGGTGCCGTCGGGGGAGACGGCGGTAAACAGCGGATAAATGGTCATGCCGGCTTCCAGCGGAATGGATCCGCGGATGGCGAATCCGTTTTCATCATAGCCCTGGGTGGCGCCCAGCAGTTCGGTTTTTCCGTCCACGGTGCGGTTGCCCAGCAGGTACATTTTCAGGCCGTTGACTTTTGCGGGGATGACGAAGCGGACGTTTCCGGCGTCATCCTTATACAGGAATTCGGCACGGACCATCTGGTTTCCCAGCATCGGCCAGGAGCCGTCAAACATGGAGAATACCAGGCCGGTGGACCAGTCCACGGTGATTTCGCCGATATTGCCCAGGCGGATGGTTTCATCATCCTGACGGATGCTGAGCACACCGCCGGCGGCGGACAGATGATCCAGGTCCGTTTTGTTGAGCTGGATGGAATAGATCATCTGAGAGGAAAGGGACGAGGAAGAGAAATAGGAGTTCGCGGTATCAATGACCGTTTCCGGTGTTACGGCTTCGCTGATGCCGGTCTGGAGGTTCTGGTTGGTTTCGCCGGGCTGATAGAAATCACTGCCCGTGTTTGCCAGGCCGGACCAGATATTGTTCATCGCCGAGGATGCGGTAACAGGAGACAGCGTGACCGGTGAGGAGGATTCACTGCCGGTGTCTGCCGGCAGGCCGGACCAGATGCCGCTGGCGGAGGTGGAGCCGGAGGAGCCGCTGCTTCCGGGCTGGTAACCGCTCCAGATTCCGGAGGAGGAACTGTAGCCGTCCCAGATGGAGCCGCAGTCCGTGTTCAGTCCTGCCCAGATATCGCCGCCGCAGGAGTTCCAGGCGTCATCAAAGGAACAGTAGTCTCCGTAGTATCCGTCCCAGATATCGCACAGGGAACCGGAGCAGGAATAATCGTCATAATAATCGTCGTAGTAATAGAAATTGGAAGGTGTATAGGAAGAGGCGGACATGGTATAGCCGGAGGATGCCGCCTGGTTCGTCATGACAACGGCCAGTCCCGCATAGGAACCGCTTTCACTGCTGTAATGCTCGAGAATATCCTGCCGGTCGTTCCGGACAGTGGCCTGGGGCAGGAAGAAGGACAATCCATGGGCATAGGAAGCGATATCGCTGGTGGTGACGTTATAGCTGACCGCCTGCCGGGCCGCCTGCTTCAGGTTTTCGCTTTCCTGGGGCAGGAGCGCGGAAAAGGCGGTGCACATATCCTCCACATCCACCAGGTCCGACGCGTCATAATCCATGAACTCCCCAAAGGAGGTCAGCTGGTTTCTCAGACGGACCACACCGGAAAGATTGTTCTGGATTTCCCTGGCGAGGGATGCGCTGAACGCGTTGGCGGCATCCATGACAGAGGGCATTTTGTCCATGGAAACCACGGTCATGGTGGCTGTGGAAGCGTCGCGGCCGCGGGAGTTTTCCGCAATATAGGTATCCACCATGTTCATGGCGATGCTCTGGGTGGAAACGGAGGGGTTTTCCACAATGGGCTTGATCCACTCATCGTAATTCAGGCCGGTGCCGCTGACCAGTTCCTGGCTTACCACCGCGTGGTCCGTGAAACCGCACAGATCGTAACACAGATCCACACAGTTCATCAGGCAGCAGTCAAAGGCGATGATGTCCATTTTTGTGCCGTTCAGGCCGTTTTTCAGACCGGTGCGGAGCTCGGCAAGGGACAGGCTGTCATCCTGGAAGTTCTGGTCGTTGCAGAGGCCGAAAACCGGTCCGCCGCCATGATCCCAGAAAACCAGGATATAGCGCTTCGCGGGGGCGGCGGACAGGGCGAAAGAGAGAAAATCACTCAGGGTTCCCGCATCGCCCATATTGCGCCTTCCGGCATCCTTCAGAAGCTCCGGACCGCCGGTGCCGAGACGGTGATACTGCACCGTCCGGGAGGAGATGTTAAACTGCTGCCACCGGGTGCAGCCGCCCGTGGCGACAATGGCGGTGACGGCGCCGGAACCGCCGATGCCGGTCGAGAGCATTTCCCGGAGATCGCCGGAGGCCTCGCCTTCATCGCTTTCCAGATCCGCGCCGCAGATATAGGCCAGGATGGTGACTTCGTTCACGGCGGCCCGGGCCGACGGAAGATCCGTGACGGCCAGGGACAGCATCAGGACGGAGACGGCCAGCAGCAAGGTCAATATCCTTTTCAAAACAGAATCCCCCTTCTGTGCTTTTCAGCCGGAGAAACGGATCAGCCGACGGGCTTGAAGGTTGCCAGAATGGTTTTGAACTGTTCAATGGCTTCGTCCGTGATGGGATGGAAATTTTTCTCATCCGCCAGATAAACCTGGAACTGGATGGAATATCCGTTGGTAATGGTGTCCGCATATACATAGGTTCCGTCCTCGTCCGTGCACCGGACCAGGACAAAGGGAACGTTATTGACGGTGACGATTTCAAGGAATTCGGGCTGTTCGTCCGCGAAATCTTCCAGGATGGAATCCTTGTAAGCCTCGATATCCTGTTCACCGGCGTTCCAGAGGGAAATATCCTTCAGGTCGTCATAGTAGATCAGGCAGGCGGAGACGGTCAGGTCGATATCCTTGGGGCCGCTGAAGTATCCGAGCAGTTCAATGCCCTGTTCAGACAGGTCTTCCAGATTTTCCGTATCGACGGTCCAGTTTTCCGGAAGATCCAGGGTAAAGTACTTGGTGGTGAAGGTGACTCCGGCTGCCAGGGCGCCGCAGGTCAGGGAAAGAGCCAGCAGGATTGCGACAAAGAGGGTGGAAATTTTCTTCATGGTTGGTTTACCTTCCTTTCATCGGGCGGAACGTCCGCCTGTTTTGGCCTGTTGCGGTTCACAGTTCAATGCTTTTACCATTGTATCATAAAATCTAACGAAATAATCATCCCGCCTGTTCCGGGAAAAAGTATTTCTTTTGCTTTGCCGGACGGGATTACTTCTCCGGATCCGCCGCCTGCAGGAACAGATCCTTTTTGCACCGGATCATTTCATCCACGCGGAGGATGTATTCCCGGATATTGGCCACGTTGGGGGCCCGGGTAATATGGCCTTCGTCGGGCCAGATCCGCTTGGAAATGCCGCCGGCGCCCAGGGCGAGAATATGGGAGGTTTCCTCCATCATATCCACGTTATACAGGCAGGCGTGGCCGGGCAGGGCATAGCCGGTGTTTTCCAGGTTGCCGGCCATGTATTTCTGGCGGTACAGATAATAAGGCACCATGCCGAGAGTACGGGCGGTTTCCAGCCCCAGCGACACCATGCGGGCGGTCATTTCCCCGTCCGGCAGCGGTGCGTTTTCCAGGGACATCCGGGAAGAACGCTTGATGGCCAGGGTGTGAACGGTAAGGGATTCCGGGTGCAGGCGGAGGGCTTCCTCCATGGTGTGGGTAAATTCAGCTTCTCCTTCGCCGGGAAGGCCCGCGATGACATCCATATTGATATGCGGAAGGCCTTCCTCCCGGGCCAGGGCGTAAGCCTCCACAACCTGCCGGGCGGTATGGGCCCGGCCGATGATCTGCAGTGTCCGGTCGTTCATGGTCTGGGGGTTGATGGAAATGCGGGAGATTTCCGCCTCCCGGATGGCGCGGAGCTTTTCCCGGGTCAGGGTATCTGGCCGCCCGGCTTCCACCGTGGTTTCGCAGGCGGAGGGGAAACACTCCCGGATCAGGCTGAGAAGCCGGCGGAAATCCTTTTCCGGAAGGGCGGTAGGGGTTCCGCCGCCCACATACAGGGCCCGCAGGGAACGGCCGCTTTCCGCGATCAGGGAGGCGCAGGAACGGATTTCATGCTCCAGGGCATCCATATACGGCGGCACCAGCCGGCCGTCCCCGATTTCCCCGGAGGAAAAGGAGCAGTAGGCGCAGCGGGTGGTGCAGAAGGGAATGCCGATATATACATCCATAAAGGCATCGTCCGGGGCGGGAAGCAGGCGCTGCACCGCGGCGATTTCCGCCAGGAGCTGCGCCTTGGGAAGCGTCACATCGTAATCCCGGACCAGCCGCTCCACGGCAGCCTCCGGAGAGAGGCCTTCCCCCAGGGCCTCCAGCATAAGATGCGTCGGACGGACGCCGGTAAGGCTGCCCCAGGGGGGATGAATGCCGGTCATTTTCCGGCAGAGATCATAAAGGGTCTGCTTGCAGAGACGCCGGGCAGCGCGGCGTCGGTGCAGATGCTGCACCCGGGGGTCCGCTTCCGAAGGAACCGGCAGGGTGCGCTCCGCGGAAAGCTGGTCAAACCCAAAGGTGATCCGGTAGCTGCCGGAAAGCTCTTCCGCCCGGAGCACATAACGGGCGGGAGGATCCCAGAAGGCATCCGGAAGACCGAAAAGCCGGGTCATAGCCAGCAGCTCCGGATGAATGGTTTCAAGGGCAGCCTGCAGTTCGGTCATAAAGCGTTTCTCCAGTCATCCGTATATTCTGAAAGGTTATAAAGCGGAGGTGCGAAGGGCTTTGATCTGCGCTTCCACGGAGGTTTTTCCGTTGTAGCGGCTGAGGAACGGCGTATAGAGGATATCCAGATCCTCATCGGTTTCCCGGTCGCCTTCCTCCCCCAGGCTGAAGCCAATGCCCTTGAAGGGCATGTTTTCCGGGGTGCGAAGGAACAGCTGGAGATGGGCGCCGTCCCGGCCTACCCGGCGGAGGGTATCCACCCGGGCACCGGAAAGCAGGAAAAGGGGTGCCGGATTACCGCAGCCGCAGGGCTCCAGCTGGCCCAGCAGGGAAAGGGATTCCTCTGTCCAGACCGGGAAGGGAAGCTCCGCATCATATTCCAGGCGGCGCCGGAAGCAATCCTCATCGCACTGCTCCCGGATTACATCATTCAGGCGCTGCCGCAGGGCGGGAATGTTTTCCCGATCCAGGGACAGGCCGGCGGCCTGCGCATGGCCGCCGAAGCGAAGCAGCAGATCGCTGCAGGCCCGGAGCATTTCAAAGATATGAACCCCGGGAATGGAACGGCAGGAGCCGGTGGCCGGTCCGCCGTCCTCCGGCAGGGAAAGCACGATGGCCGGCCGGTAGAACTTTTCGCAGAGGCGGCCGGCGGACAGGCCGATGAGGCCGGGGTTCCAGCCTTCGCCGGCCGCGATCAGCACCCGGTCCTCCGGGGAAAAGCCGGAAACCTCCTCAAGGGCCCGGGCGGTGATTTCCCGCTCCATCCCCTGGCGCAGTCGGTTTTGCTCCTCCAGGGCAGCCGCGTCTGCCAGGGCTTTGTCCTCTTTGCCGGTCAGCAGGAGCCGTACGCCGGCGGAGGCATCCCCCAGGCGGCCGGCGGCGTTGAGCCGCGGACCGATGCGGAAGGCCAGGTCATCCGCCCGCAGGGGGGCGGAGAGTCCGGCACTCCGGATCAGGGCCCGGAGACCTGGGCGGGGGGTGGACTCCAGGCGCCGGAGGCCTTCCCGGACGATGATCCGGTTTTCATCCAGCAGCGGAACCACATCCGCCACGGTGGCAACAGCGGCCAGATCCAGCCGCTTTTCCAGCCCTTCCGCTCCCAGCAGGGCTTGGGTCAGTTTCAGGGCTACGCCGGCGCCGCACAGATGGGGACAGGGATAATCTCCCAGCAGGGGCTCCAGGATCGCATCCGCCGGGGGCAGGGTTTCCGGCAGCTGATGATGATCCGTTACAATGACGGTGAGCCCCAGGGATTTGGCCAGGCGGACTTCATCCAGGTTTGAAATGCCGCAGTCCACGGTGATCAGCAGGCTGGCTTTTTCGCTGATTTCCCTTACGGCGGCTTCATGGAGGCCATAGCCGTCCCGCTGGCGGGAAGGAAGGCGGAAGGAAACCTGGGCTTTCATTTCCGAAAGGGTTTCCAGCAGAATGGAAACGGCGCAGATTCCGTCCGCGTCGTAATCGCCGAAAATCATGATCCGCTCTCCGGCATCGATGGCATCCCGGATGAGACGGACCGCTTTTTCCATATCCTGCATGAGAAAGGGCGAATGCAGGTCTTTCAGGGAAGGATGAAGAAAGCGCCGGGTTTCTTCCTCGGTTTCAATGCCCCGGGCACGGAGAAGGGCGGAAAACCACGCGGGAAGGGAAGAAAAGGAAGAGGAAGGGATTTCCGGAATCCGGGGCGTGAAGAGCGTCATGCACAGCTCCTTTGCAGCAGTCGGCAGGCCATGGACTTATGCGTCATGGCCGGGATAAAAGGGAAGGGTTTTTGTCATCGGCATCAGGCGGCGGAGGGAAGCGAAAAGGTCGTGCTCGTTTCCGCCCGGAAGATCCGTGCGTCCCCAGCCGTGTTCAAAAAGCGTGTCTCCGGTGAAGAGCGCGTCCTCCACCCGGTAGCAGACGCTGCCGGGGGTATGGCCGGGCGTATGCAAAACTTCAATTTCCAGTCCGGCCAGGGAGAGGCGGCTGCCTTCGTGAAGAAGGTTCGGCCGAAGGGGAGAACCGTCCTTCCGGACCGTGCAAACAGAAACATCCTGCCGGAGAAGCTGCCGGGAAGCGTTCAGCACCGGGGAAGTGAGCATCGGCGCGTCCAGCTCGTGAATCAGCAGCGGGGTATCCTTTTCCAGCAGATCGTTCACGGCGCCGATATGATCAAAATGACCGTGGGTCAGGAGAATCGCGGCGATCCGCTTTCCGGCAGCCGCCCGGAGAATGCGCCCAGGCTCATCCCCGGGATCAATCACAAGGCAGTCTTCCGCCCCTTCCCGGGAGAGCAGATAGCACAAGGTGGCCACGGGGCCGACGGTGACGGTGGTGATTTGCATGATCCCTGCCCTCCTCAGAACGTTTTCTCGCTGTCCAGCAGGATGGTGACGGGTCCGTCGTTGACCAGGGAAACCTGCATATCCGTGCGGAAAATGCCGGTTTCCACATGAAGGCCTTTTTCCCGCCAGCGGGCAATCAGCTGCTCATAGAGCGCATCCGCCTTTTCCGGCCGGGCGGCCCGGATGTAGGAAGGCCGGCGGCCGCCCCGGGCATCTCCGTAAAGGGTGAACTGGGAAACGGCGAGGATGCTTCCGCCGGTGTCCAGGACGGACCGGTTCATGACGCCGTTTTCATCATCAAAGATCCGGAGGTTCGGAACCTTTTCCGCCATGTATTTCAGATCGGTTTCCGTATCCTCGGCGGAAATGCCGATGAGCACCATCAGCCCGGGACCGACGGCGCCGACGGTTTCCCCGTTGACGGTAACCGAGGAGGAGGTGACCCGTTGAACGACACAGCGCATTGAGAAGACTCCTTTTTTCAGACAGTGTGCGGTTTTTTTCCGGAGACCGGCCGGGAATCAGGTGGCGGTCCGGTAAACATCCAGCACGTCGGATTTATTGCGAAGGGCCTGAATGACCCGATCCATTTCCTCCCGCGTATGGACATCCAGCGTGAGCCGGAGGGTGGAAATGCGGGTTTTATCGCTGGCCTGGATGGAGGCGGCCCGGATGGAAACGCCGTTTTCACCGATGACGGTGGCGATTTCACCCAGCATATTGACCCGGTCGTAGGCCAGGATGGTGATGGTGGCGGAGAAGGTATCCTGGCTGTCCATGGACCATTCCACGCCGATTTTCCGTTCATCCTCGCCGGCGGCGGCATTGGCGCATTCCGCCTTGTGAATGGTGACACCGCGGCCGCGGGTAATATAACCGACGATATCATCCCCGGGAACCGGGGAACAGCATTTGGCAAACCGGACGGGAATATCCAGGTCTTCACTGCCGGTCATGACAATGCCGTGGTGGGCACGGCGCTGGCGAAGCAGCTGCTCGCCGGAAACCAGGTCCTTGACCGTCCGGATGGCGGTAGCAGGGGTTTCCTTTGCTTTCTGCTCCTCCAGCAGGCGGGACACCACATACATGGCGGCCATGCCGCCGTAGCCGACGGCACCGCAGATATCCTCGAAATCCAGGAAGCCGTATTTGCGCAGAAGGGGCTCATAATACTCGGGCTTCACGAGATCCGACATCCGGACCCCGCGGCGGGAGCATTCCTTTTCAATAATGGAGCGGCCGAGATTGATGTTTTCTTCCTTCAGGGCTTTTTTCAGGAACTGGCGGATTTTGGCCTTGGCCTGCGGGGTTTTGCAGATCCGGAGCCAATCCGTGCCCGGGCCTTTGGAGGAGGCGGAGGTCATGATTTCCACCCGGTCGCCGGTGGCCAGGGTGGTATCCAGGGGAACGATTTTGCCGTTAACCCGGGCGCCCACACACTGATTGCCGACGGCGGAATGAATCCGGTAGGCGAAATCCAGGGGTGTTGCGCCTTTGGGCATGGAAATGACATCGCCCTTGGGGGTGAACAGGAATACTTCCTCCGAAAACAGGTCTGTTTTCAGGGTGTCGAGAAACTCCCGGGAATCCCGGGTTTCCGTCTGCCAGTCCAGCATCTGGCGCACCCAGAACAGCTTGTGGTCCAGGTTGTCCTCTTCGGAGGCGCCTTCCTTGTACCGCCAGTGGGCGGCAATGCCGTATTCCGCCACCCGGTGCATCTCCCAGGTGCGGATCTGCACCTCAAAGGGGAAAGGAATTTTACGGCCGCCCACCACGGTGGTGTGGAGGGACTGGTACATATTGGCCTTGGGAACGGAAATGTAATCCTTGAAACGGCCGGGCACCTGGTTCCACAGGGTATGTACGATGCCCAGCACCGTATAGCAGTCCGGAATGGTATCCACGATGACCCGGATGGCAATCAGGTCATAGATCTGGTCGAAGGATTTCTGCTGCAGCACCATTTTGCGGTAGATGGAATAGAAATGCTTGGACCGGCCGTCAATGTCATAATGGATATGCTGGGCGTCCAGGCGCTCCGTCAGCTCGTTAATGACCAGGCGGATGCTTTCCTCCCGCTCCGCGCGCTTCATGCCGACCAGGTGAACAATACGGTTATAGCCGTCCGGATCGATATACTTGAGGGACAGGTCCTCCAGCTCCTGCTTCAGGGCATAAACGCCCAGCCGGTGCGCCAGGGGGGCATAGATATCCAGGGTTTCCCGGGAAATGGCAACCCGGCGGTCCTCCGGCTGATAACGAAGGGTGCGCATGTTGTGAAGCCGGTCCGCCAGCTTGATCAGGACCACCCGGATATCCCGGGACATGGCCAGGATCATTTTGCGCAGGGATTCCGCCTGGGCTTCCTCCCGGTTGGCAAAGTCCAGCTTGTTCAGTTTGGTGACGCCGTCCACCAGGTCCGCCACCTCCGAACCGAACTCGGAACGGATGGTATCCAGCGTGATGCCTTCGCAGTCTTCCACGGTGTCGTGGAGAAGGCCCGCTGCGATGGTGGGGGGATCGATCATCAGATCCGTCAGGATGGAGGCGACAAAGCAGGGGTGCGAGAAATACGGTTCGCCGGATTTGCGGACCTGCCCGGCATGGGCGGCTTCGGCAAATTTCCATGCCCGTTCCACCAGCTGATAACCGTCGCCGGGGTGATATTTCTGCACCCGGTTCAGCATCTGATCCAGGGGCATGGCTTCATAGGACGCGAAAGCCATGGACGCACCTCCTTTCCGGGGATTGAAAATGAAGTCAAAAGGAGGGACTGCTCATCAGACAGCCCCTCCCCGAAGAATGGCAGAATCAGGCTTTTGCCTTGCGGCCGCGGCGCTTTTCCTCCAGGAAAGCCCAGACATAACCGTTGATCATGTTGGCGCTGTAGACGCCGGACAGGATACCGATGATGATGGGCAGCGCGAACTCGCGGATGGAAGCAACGCCCAGGATGCACAGCGCCACGATGGTAATCAGGGTGGTGACGGTGGTGCAGATAGTGCGGCCAAGGCTCTCCTTGATGGAAAGGTTGGTAACCTCTTCCTTGGGAGCGGAGGGCATTTTCTTGTGGTTTTCACGGATCCGGTCAAAGATCACGATGGTGTTGTTGATGGAGTAACCGACGATGGTCAGCGCCGCCGCGATGAACGAGGAGTTCATCTGGATGAAGGAGCGGAAGATCACCATGAAGGACAGCATGATCAGCACATCGTGCAGCAGGCCGAAGACGGCGGAAAGACCGGAGTTGAAGTCGAACCGGATGGCGATGTAGATCAGCATCAGCACGGAGGCCAGCAGCACGGAAATGACCGCGTTCTTGACCAGGGTGGCACCGGCCACGGGACCTACGTAGTTTACGTCACCGATGGAAACGGCTTCCGGATATTTTTCCTTGATGCCGGCTTCAAAGTTGTCCTGCACCTTCTGGATGTCATCCTTCGCCACGTCCTTGATGCGGACGTTGATTTCGTTGTCGGAGGCGCCCTGAACCGTAACGGTGTAGGTGCCGGCGCCCATGGCGGACAGAACTCCGTCAATATCGGTCTTCACAGCGGCCTTTTTCAGATCGTACTGCATGGAGAGGCCGCCTTCGAAGTCAATACCCATATTGATGCCGTGGCCGAAAATGGTCAGGACCAGTGCGACCAGAATGATCGCGGCGGAAATGATCAGGCAGATTTTGGAACGGTTTTTAATGACCATTACTGCTCGACCTCCTTTCCGGCGTTCAGTTTCGTATAGAGGCTAATCTTCGTGGCCCCCGCATTCACGAAGCGGTTCATGAGGAAGCGGGTAACCAGGATCGCGGAGAACATGGAAACCACAACGCCCAGCAGCAGGGTCTTGGCGAAGCCCTGGATGGAGCCGGTGCCGAAGATCAGCAGCACGATGGCGGCGATCAGGGTGGTTACGTTGGCATCCAGAACCGCGGACATGGCGTTTTTAAAGCCAGCCCGCACGGAAGCCTTGGCGCTGCGGCCGCGGCGCGCTTCTTCGTTAAAGCGTTCGAAGATGATGACGTTGGCGTCCACCGCCATACCGATGCCCAGGACCACGCCGGCCAGGCCGGGCAGGGTCAGCTGGATATGGAACACGGCGATGAGCAGGAACAGCAGGATAATGTACAGCGCCAGCGCCCAGGAGGCGATGAGGCCGTTCAGGCGGTACCGCAGGATCATCAGCAGCATGATCAGGACGATGCCGATGAGGGCGGCCTTCACAGAGGTAGACAGCGCATCCTGGCCCAGGGTGGCGGAAACCTTGTCCACCTTCTGCTGGGTGAGCTCCAGGGGCAGCGCACCGGACTGAATCTGCGCCGCGGTGGTCAGAGCCTGCTCCTGGGTGTAGCTGCCGGAAATCACGCCCCGGCCGTCGGTGATGGCCTGCTGCACGGTGGCGTTGACCAGGACTTCGTCGTCCAGGGTGATTTTGATGTTCTTGTTGATATTTTTCGCGGTGGCTTCCGCAAACAGTTCGCGGCCTTCGTCCGTCAGTTCAAAGGCGATGACATGCTTGCCGTCCTGATAGGAATAAACGGCGCGCTTGACCTTGTCGCCCTTCATGATTTCATTGCCTTCCGGATCGAGGAACTTCATTTCGGCGGTGGCGCCGATTAGGTCCAGAACGGAATCGTCCTGCACGTCGGGAATTTCAACGCGGATGCCGTCCGCGCCGATGCGCTGCACGTTGGCTTCCGTGTAGTTTTTGTCGCTCAGACGGGACCGGATGATGGACATGGTGCCTTCCATCAGGTCGTCAAAATTCGCTTCGGAGCCTTCCGGAGCCTTGCCGGAGTATTCTACATACATTCCGCCCCGCAGATCCAGACCCAGGGGCAGAGATTGCGGCCATTTTTCAGCAGCCGTTGTCGGCAGCCAGGAGAGCACCTTGTACAGCCCACGGGGCGGAATGCTCAGTCCCGTCAGCCCGATCCAGCCCAGCAGGATCGTGACAACGAGCACGATGCACAGCGCAACGACGGCTCCTGTTTTCCCGCCGGAACGCCTTTTGTTGGATTTCATGACGATCGTTTCCTCCTTCGAAACACAGATAGATCAATTATAATCACGGGAACTTGATTCGTCAATAGAAATGAAAAGCCCGCCGGGGAACGGCGGGCGCATCGGAAGGCGAAAAATTCAGTTGAGGTACATTCCGGGGAAAATCATATTGACGCCCAGCACGGAAGCCCCGAAATCGTTCATCAGCCGCTGCTGGGGCTGGCTGCGGGTCATGATCCGGGTGGTCACGCGGGTGACGCCCTCGGCGGCCATGATGGCCATCATCCGGTGCAGCAGGGCCCTGCCCATTCCCTGATTGCGGGAACCGGGCTCAATATAGATGGCTACCAGTTCACAGTCGATACCCTGGCCGGCCATGATGACCTCCCCGATCAGCACCGCGTTGCGGTAAAGCCCCAGGGTCATGAAATGAGGCATCCGCATCAGGGACTGCAGGTAATTCAGGTCCACAAAGGTGATTTCGTTCATCTGCAGCCGGTAAAGCAGGCCGTTCTGCTCGTCCGGGGTATGCAGCGGGGTGGGAGCCACGGTGCAGCTCATGGGAATTCTGCCTTCCCCGAAGGGCATGGCAAGCTGAAGGATATTATCCGTTTCGTCGCAGTCAAACCCGTTGTGCAGATAGAAATCCCGCAGCTGGGTGTCCGCGGGGGAAATGCCGGTGTAAAGGCGGGCGCGGAGGGTGGGATTCACATTCTGAAGAATCCGGGCACGGGCCACCAGCGCGCCGAAAAGCAGATAGCGGGAGGCCGGATCCCCGTCCAGGGAGAAGTAAAGATTCACCGGACAGTCCGGATACAGCCCGGGCTGATACTGATACAGAATAAACCCGTATCCGGTCTGCGTGCCGAGATCATCGACCGCGTAAAAAACATCTTCCGGATTCAGCCCGTTAA
This sequence comes from Clostridia bacterium, assembly GCA_017526525.1. GTDB lineage: Bacteria > Bacillota > Clostridia > Christensenellales > Aristaeellaceae > Aristaeella. Next base: position 120,676 of record JAFXRG010000022.1, read on the forward strand.
CCGGCTGGGAGGGATGAACAATCGTCATGACGATATTCCTTTCACAAAGCCAAAGCAAAAAGCGGGTCCCCGATTCGGGGGACATCAGTATACAGGGATTTTTGCCGGTTGTCAAAACGCTTGCCATTGGGGAAAAATACTGATAAAATAGTAATGTTCCGGACACTTCCGGACAGAACGGTAAACCGGCGGATTTCAGGTTTCAAAGGAGGAATTCTCATGGCGCAGAATCCTGTTTTTACTATTAAAATGCGCAACGGCAAAGAAATGAAGGGAGAGCTGTATCCCGAAGCAGCACCGCAGTCTGTTGGCAATTTCATTGCCCTGGCCAACAGCGGGTTTTATGACGGACTGATTTTTCACCGGGTGATTCCCGGATTCATGATTCAGGGCGGAGACCCCAAAGGCATGGGCATCGGCGGACCCGGATACTGCATCCGGGGCGAGTTCAGCGCCAACGGGTTCAAAAACCCCATCAAGCACACCTATGGCGTGCTGAGCATGGCCCGGAGCATGATGCCCGATTCGGCCGGAAGCCAGTTTTTCATCATGACCAGTGACAGCCCCCATCTGGACGGACAGTACGCTGCCTTCGGCAAGGTGCTGGAGGGGATGGACGCGGCGGAGGAAATTGTGAAAACGCCCCGGGATGCTTCGGACAAACCCCTGGAGCCGCAGATCATGGAATCTGTCCGGGTGGATACATTTGGACAGGTTTATCCTTTTGAACAGATTTGACAGGTGCCTTGCGGCGCGGAAGGGGGAAACCTCCTTCCGCGCTTTTTCACAAAGGAGACGAAAAACGTGGAAAAACAGAAAATGACGGTAACCGTGGCGGGAAGGCCGTATACGCTGGTATCCTCCGACCCGCCGGAGCATGTAAAACGGGTGGCGGAATATGTGGACCGGCAGCTGAGCGAAACCGCCGCTGCCACCAACCTGCCTTCCGCCCAGGCGGCGGTGCTGACCTGCTTTCACCTGGCGGAGGAACTGCTGAAAGCCCAGGATGAAAACAGGATCCTGACCCGGCGGCTGGAAACCGCGGCGGCAAAAAAAGACTGATCCGGAGGACTGGAAGATGGAAAACCTGGCCCCTGCCGGAAACCGGGAGGCCCTGGAGCGGGCGGACGCCGCAGGCGCGGACGCGGTTTACCTGGGATATGCGGCCTTCAGCGCCCGGGCCGGAGCCGGCAATTTTGACCGGCAGGCCCTGGAGGACGCGGTGCACTATGCCCATGCGCGCCATATGCGCGTGCATGTGACGCTGAACACCCTGATCAAGGACCGGGAAACGGAAGCCGTGGCGGACGTGATCCGCCTGCTGCGGGAAATCCGGGTGGATGCGGTGCTGGTGCAGGATGCCGGAATCCTGCGGATGATCCGCAGCCTCTGCCCCGGCCTGACCGTTCATGCCAGCACCCAGATGGCCATTCACAACCGGACCGGGGCGGCCTGGTGCCGGGAGCAGGGAATGAGCCGGGTGGTGCTTGCCCGGGAATGCCCGCTGGAGGAGATCCGGCGGTGCGCGGAAACGGGCATTGAAATCGAGGTATTCGGCCACGGCGCACAGTGCGTGGCCGTCAGCGGCGAATGCCTGTTTTCAAGCATGGCGGGGGAACGGAGCGGCAACCGCGGACGGTGCGCCCAGCCCTGCCGCCGGGAGTATCTTTACCGGAACCGCAAAGGCGCCTGGCTGAGCCCGCGGGATGTCTGCCTTCGGGATGAGCTGCCGGCGCTGCAGGACGCGGGGGTGGTTTCCGTGAAGCTGGAAGGACGGGCCAAGCGGCCGGAATACACGGCGGTGGTGACCGCATCCTACCGGCGGGGGCTGGACAGCCTGGAGGCGGGCGCGTTCCGAAAGGCGGACCGGGAGGAACGGGAAGGCCTGATGCAGATTTTCAACCGGGGCGGATTCATGAAGGGATACGCCTTCGGATGCGAGGACGCGGACGTCATCTGGCCGGAGAGGGTCAGCCACTGCGGCGTGGTGATCGGCCGGGTGGAACAGGCGGACCGCCGTTTTGCCCGGGTCCGGCTGACCCGGGACCTGCGGGATGGGGATGAGCTGGAAATCCGGAACCGGCGGGGGGCGGAAAGCCTTCTTTACGCGGGGAAGGACACTCCCCGGGACGGAACGGCCCTGGTCCGCCTGCGGGAAGGCCTGCGGGCGGAGGCCGGAGACGAGGTGGCCCGGCTGACGGACGCGGAACAGATCCGGAAAGCGGCGGCCCTGCCGGGACGCCGGGTGACGGCGAACCTTTATCTGCGGGCCGTGGCGGGGGAACCCCTGACGCTTCGGGCCTCGGACGGGGAAAACGAAGTCACGGTACAGGGAGGTCCCGCGGCGGAAGCCCGGACCCATGCCGCCCGGGAAGAGGAACTGAAGCGGAACCTGAGCCGGACGGGGGATACCCTGTTTGAACCGGGACGGATTGAGATTGAAACGGAAAACGCGTTTGTGCCGGTTTCCGAAATCAACCGGATCCGGCGGGAAGCCCTGGCGGCGCTGGAAAAAGCCCGGGAGGAGGCCTTTGCGCCGGAAACCGGGGCGGAAGGCCGGATGCCGGAGGCAATACTGCCCCGCAAAAGCATTCCCGCCATGGCGGTGGTGCGCACCGGGGAACAGGCGGAATGCGCCCGAAGGGCAGGCTTCCGGGTGATCCGGGATCCGGAGGATTTCCGGCCGGACGCATTGGAAAAGCTGCTGTCGGAAATGCAGGAAGGAGACTGGCTTCAGCTGCCCCGGGTCTGCACGGAGGAAACGCTGCAGATGCTCCGGAGGCTGGCGGGCAAATTACCGGGAAAACCCGCCGGCGTGGTGCTGGGCTCCATCGGACAGCTGGGAATCTGCTGGCCGGTGCCCTTTGCCGCGGGCAGCGGGATTCCGGTCATGAACCGGCAGGCGGCGGCGTTCCTGCTGGAGGCGGGCTGCGAGTTTGTGACGGCCTCCCCGGAGCTGACAGAAAAGGAACTGGAGGAACTGACAGCGGACGGGGCGCCGGTTTCGGTGACCCTGTTCGGGCGGACGGAGCTGATGCTGCTGCACCACTGCCCCGCCCGGACGGCCCTGGGCCTTCGGGACGGGCACCGGGAATGCCGCATGTGTGACATGCATCACCCGGAGGCGCTGGAGGGAAACGTTCTGGAGGACCTGATGGGTCACCGGTTTCCCCTGCTGCGCCAGCGGCTGCCGGAGGGATGCAGGATCCGGCTGATGAACATGCTTCCCACCGACTGGGCGGACATGAAAAACATCCGGAATCCCCGGCTTGAACTGACCACCGAAAGCCGGGAGGAAACGGAGCGGATTCTGGAGGCGGTGCGCCGGGGAATCCGGACCGGGCTGGAGGCTACTTCCGGCCACCGGAACCGGCCGGTGGAATGACCGGCGGCCGAAGCGGATAAACAGGAACGAAAAACCGGGACACCGGGGAAAAGGTTTTCGGGAAAGACCCGGAAAAACAGATGTGAGGCTTGGGAAACCATGATCAGTGAAAGAACCATGCGGGTGCTTGAATTCACCCGGATCCGCGAAATGCTGGCAGAGGGCGCGCTGACGGAAGCCGGGGCGGAAAAATGCCGGGCGCTGACGCCTATGGACGACGCGGCGCAGGTGGCGGCCGCCCAGGCGGAAACCGAGGAAGCAACGGTGATTCTGCAGTATGTGGGCGGACATCCGATGGCGCCGTTTCCGGATGTTCGTCCGGCGCTGTCCGTCTGCGCCAAGGGCGGCACCCTGTCAGCGGGAATGCTGCTGAATGTGGCGGAAATGCTGCGGGCAGCCCGGACCGCCCGGGACGCGCTGGTAACCGACCGGGAGAATACCCCCATTCTGCGGGGACGGGCGGAAGGAATTTTTACCGCCCGGAACCTGGAAAAGGATATTACCGACGCGATTCTGTCCGAGGATGAAATCGCGGACCGGGCGTCCAGTGAACTGATGAACATCCGCCGGCACCTGCGGGGAGCCCAGGACCGGATCAAGGAAAAGCTGAACCAGATGATTCGCTCCGCCGCCATGCAGAAATACCTGCAGGATCCGATTATCACCATGCGGGGAGACCGGTATGTGCTGCCGGTGCGGGCGGAATACAGAAGCAGCGTTCCGGGTCTGGTGCATGACCAGTCCTCCTCCGGGGCAACGGTGTTCATCGAGCCCATGGCTGCGGTGGAAATGGGCAACGAGCTGAAACAGTGGGAAGTGAAGGAACAGCAGGAAATCGCCCGGATTCTCGCGGCGCTGAGCGCCCAGGTGGCTCCCTGGGCGGAGAGCATGAGCGAAACGGTGGAACTGCTGGCGGAGCTGGATTTCATTTTTGCCAAGGGACTGCTGAGCCGCCGCTTTGTCTGCGTGCAGCCGAAGATTAACCGGGACGGATATTTACATATTATCCGGGGACGGCATCCGCTGATCGATCCGGAACAGGTGGTGCCGGAAACGGTGTGGCTGGGCAAGGATTTCACCACCCTGGTGGTGACGGGGCCGAACACCGGCGGCAAAACGGTCACGCTGAAAACGGTGGGGCTTTTTACCCTGATGACGCAGGCGGGCCTGCAGGTGCCGGCGGATCCGGGAACGGAGCTGGCGGTTTTCGAGCAGGTGTTTGCGGATATCGGGGACGAGCAGAGCATTGAACAGAGCCTTTCCACCTTTTCCGGCCACATGACCAATATTGTAACCATCATGCGGGAAGTGACGCCCCGGGACCTGGTGCTGTTTGACGAGCTGGGGGCGGGTACGGATCCGACGGAAGGCGCCGCCCTGGCCCAGAGCATCCTGACCCGGCTGCTGCACATCGGGGTGCGGACCATGGCCACCACCCATTACAGCGAGCTGAAGATTTTCGCGCTGACCACGAAGGGCGTGGAAAACGCCTCCGTGGAGTTTGACGTGGAAACGCTGCGGCCGACCTACCGCCTGTCCATCGGGGTGCCCGGAAAAAGCAACGCCTTTGAAATCAGCCGGCGGCTCGGGCTGCCCGAAAACCTGATTGAGGCCGCCAAAAAGCTGCTCAGCAGCGATACGGTCCGCTTTGAGGACGTGATTGCCAACGCGGAATACCACCGGCAGGTGGCGGAGAGGGAACGGCAGATTGCCCAGGAAGCCGGGAAGGAAACCATTCGCCTGCGAGACGAGGCGGAAAAACTGCGCCGGGAGATGGAAACCCGCCGGGAGGAAACCCTGCGGAAAACCCGGGCGGAAGCCAAGCGTATCCTGGAGCAGGCCCGGAGGGAGAGCGAAACCGTCCTTTCCGAGCTGAAGAAGATGAGGAAAAACGCGGCGGCGGGGGATGGCTCCGCGGCGGAACTGCGGCGAAGGCTGGAGCACGGGATTGACGACCTGTCGGAAGGCCTGCGGCAGGAAGTGCCGGAGGACGGGGAGGCTCCCGCGGCCGTGAAGCCCGGCGACCGGGTGAAGATTCTGACCCTGGGCGCGGAGGGCACGGTGCTTTCGGCGCCGGATGACCGGGGAGAAGTATCCCTGCAGGCGGGCGCTATGAAATTCAAGGCGAAACTGAGCGACCTGCGGATGATCAAATCGGCGGCGGTTCAGGAAAAGAGCACCGTGAAGGCCAAAACCGGCATGCTGTCCAGAACGGTATCGCCGGAGTGCGACGTGCGGGGCATGAACCTGGAGGAAGCCCTCAGCGCCGTGGGCCTGTATCTGGATGAGGCAGTGCTGGCCGGCCTGAACGAGGTGTATATCATCCACGGCAAGGGAACCGGAATCCTGCGGGCAGGCATTCAGCAGGACCTGCGGAAAAACCGGCACGTGAAAAGCTTCCGCCGGGGTGTTTACGGGGAAGGCGAGGATGGAGTAACCGTGGTGACACTTCGGTAAAAGGCCGCGGCAATCAGTCAGGGAGGTTCCGAAATGAAGGACAGACCAAGTATTCTTGTGGTGGATGACGATCCGAATATCAGCCGGCTGGAACAGCTGTACCTGGAAAAGGAAAACTTCGACGTGCGGGTGGCGGACCGCGGGGACAAGGCGCTGGAAGAATTCCGCCGCCTGCCCCCGGACCTGATCCTGCTGGACGTGATGCTGCCCGGAATGGACGGCTATCAGGTGCTGAAGGCGGTGCGCAGGAGCGGTAACATACCGGTGATTATGGTCACCGCCCGGGGCGAAACCTTTGACAAGGTGCTGTGCCTGGAGCTGGGGGCGGATGACTATATTACCAAGCCCTTTGACGGCAAGGAAATGACGGCCCGCATCAAGGCGGTGCTCCGCCGGGCCCAGGGCAGCGAGGAGGAAAAAAACTCCGATATCACATATCCCGGGCTGACGGTCAGCATTGCGGAATACGATGTGCGCTACGAGGGAAAGAAGCTGGAAATGCCGCCGAAGGAGCTGGAGGTGCTGTATTTCCTGGCTTCCCATCCGAACCAGGTGTTTACCCGGGAACAGCTTCTGTCCCAGGTGTGGGGCTTTGACTTTTTCGGGGACAGCCGGACGGTGGACGTTCACATCAAGCGGCTGCGGGAAAAGCTTCCGGACAGCGAGAAATACGGTTGGTCCCTGTATACGGTCCGGGGCGTCGGATACAAATTCAGCGTGTAAAGCGGGAAAACCGTGAAGGAAAAAAACTGCCGGCGGGGGATGGAAAAACATGTTTGCGCGGATTATGGCGGTGGTGATGGTTGCAATTCTGATCACCGCGGTCGCTCTTTCCGGGATCTGGTGGATCACGCTGAGAAACCAGCAGATTGACGCCCGGCTGGACTATCTGATTTCCGAGGCGGAGGAAATTGCATACCTGGCTTCGGAAGTCACCGGCAGCACCATGGAAAACTACCTGGGAAGCTCGGCACGAAGCCACCTGAATGCCATGGCGGACAAGGTAAACCGGGAATTCGGCGCCTACATTGCCGTGGTGGACAGCTGGGGCAATGTGATGGATAACATCCGGACAGCCTACAGCGAGGATCCGGACTTTGTGAATTCCCTGTCGGGAGAGGCCGTGACGGATGCGCTGCGGGCGGTGCTGTCGGGAGAGAGCATCAGGATCCGTTCCAGCGAAGGCCAGGCGCCGACCTTCACGGTCGGGGTTCCCTTTCTGCAGAACGGATACGTCAGCGGCGCGGTGTTTATCCAGACCCGGGCCCAGCGCATTGAATCCGGCCTGGAGCAGATTCTGCTGAAGATCATCCTGCTGACGGCGGCGGTGCTGATCCTTTCGGAAATTGCGGTGCTGCTGTTTGTCCGCTCGGCGCTCCGGCCGCTGCGCAACATGACGGCGGCCGCCGGCAACATTGCGGAAGGGGATTTCAGCGTCCGGGTGGACGAAAACCGGGGCGGACGGGAACTGCGGGAAGTCAGCCGGGCTTTCAACACCATGACGAAAAAGCTGCAGGGCGTGGAGGCCGGGCGCAGGGAATTTGTGGCCAACGTCAGCCATGAACTGCGCAGCCCCATTACCAGCATCCGGGGCTTTGCGGAAGGCATGGCGGACGGGGTGATTCCCGAGGAGGAACATCCCAAATATCTTCAGCTGGTGGCGGAGGAATCCCGGCGGCTGGGCAACCTGGTGAACGATCTGCTGGCGCTGAGCCGGCTGGAGCGGGAGGACGCCAAACCGGAGTGGTCTGTTTTCGATATCAATGAAATGCTGCGGAAAGCCATTATCCGGCGTATGGCGGACCTGGACAATAAGAAGATCGAAATCTCCTGCGAATCGGAAACCGATCCCTGCTACGTCCGGGCGGATCGGGACCGGATTGAGCAGGTGGTGATCAACTTGCTGGACAACGCCATCAAATTTACCGGGGAGAACGGAAAAATCACCCTGACCGCCGAGGCTAAGGGAAAAACCGTGGAGGTTACGGTGTGGGACAACGGCATCGGCGTTGCGGAGGAGGACCGGGAGAAGATCTTTGACCGGTTCTTTACCGCGGACCGGGCGCATACCTCCGGCAAGGGAACCGGCCTCGGGCTGAGCATCTGCCGGCGTATAATGGAAATGCACGGGCAGAGCCTGCGGCTGCTGGACACGAAGGAAGGCGCCGCTTTCCGCTTCACGCTGGAGAAGGCGGAGGCCCCGGGAAATGACTTGACGGAAACGGGAAATCATGCATAATACATAAATCAGTGACAAAAGGGAGGAACGGGCATGCCGGACAGACATATTTTCCTGATCGGAATGCAGGGCTGCGGAAAAAGCAGCCTGGGCAAGCGTGTTGCCCGGGAAACCGGGATCCCCTTTGCGGATACGGACGCCATGGTAGCCCAGAGCGCGAACTGCACGGTGAACGAGTTTTTCGAGCGTTACGGCGAGGCCAAATTCCGCCTGGCGGAAACCAACGTGCTGGCGCTGCTGACCCGGGCCAGGCCCATGATTATTTCCACCGGCGGGGGCACGGTGATGAACCCGGAGAACCGGCATATCCTGCGGGCTTGGGGCCGGATTGTCTGGATTGACCGGCCGCTGGAGGAAATCCTGTCGGATATCAAACTGGACCGCAGGCCCACGCTGAGGGACGGCGGGCTGGCGGAGGTTGAACGGGTGTACCATGAACGGATGCCGGTATACCGGGACCTGGCGGATATTACAGTGCGGAATGACCAGGGATATCACATGGCGGTGTACACGCTGTCGCGGCTGGTGCAGGAACGGTTCTGACCGGCGGAACGGAGTTTGAGATGGATTATCAGTTTGAACTGGTTGGAAAAATCGGAAGCATGGCCCTGATCCGGAAAGAGGACCAGGATATTGACTATAATATTTTCTCCAGGCTGGGAGCTGACCTGAAGCCCGGCATGATCTGGGTCACCAGCGGCGCCACTGAGATCGGCCGGCTGGACTACATCAAACGAACCGGACGGGAGCTGAGCGGGGATCCGGAGCAGGACAAAACGGACTATTCCTCCCAGGGGCAGGCGATCCTGATGCAGAATTACCGGCAGTTTGTCCGGCCGGAATACGGGGTGCGCCAGATCCTGGTGGAGCATACGCATTTCAACGACGCGGAAAAACGGGAGCATATCCGCCAGCTGCTGATCCGAGCTGCGCAGCAGAACACCATACCGATTATCAACTACAACGACCCGGTTTCCGACGAGGAAAACCGGAAAATGGAACTGGCGGCCCGGCGGCGGCTGGGCGGCGAGGTGTACGAATGCGTGGACAACGATGAAACGGCCGCGGTGGTGGCCGGCCTGGTTCACGCCCGGATGCTGGTGCTGATGACTTCCACGGAGGGAATATACCGGGAAAAGGGAAACCCGGATTCCCTGGTTCGGGAGGTTACCGGAAAGGACTTCGGAGAAGTGGAAAAAAAGATCCGGGAGCTGCAGAACAGCTGTATCGGCGCCAGCCGGGCCGGCGCCAACGGCGCCCGGGCGAAGCTGGAGTACGCGCTGAAATGCGTGCGGGGCGGAACCACGGTGGTGATCGGCCACGCAAGGCATCATCTGTCGGAGCTGGCGGAGGGACGCGTGCCGTGTACACGGATCGGGGTTGGACTATGAGCATTTCGCTTCAGGAGGGCATCCGTTTTTTTACCCGGGAGACGCGAATCCTTTCGGGACTGAGCGTAGCCTGCGGCGCGGATACGCGGGTGGAACGGGCGGCGGACGGCGATGTTTCCGAACGCAGCGTTTTTGACCTGGCCAGCGTAACCAAGCTGTTTACGGGCCTGTGCGCCATGAAACTGAAGGAAGAAGGCCTGCTGGATTTCAGCAGGCCTGTTTTTGACTATGATCCCCGGTTCAGCAGGCTGAAGGACCGGACCGTGGAGGAGCTGATGACCTTTGCGGTAACGGTCCGGACCCCTGTGCGGCTGGACGGCTGCGGAAACCGGGAAAGCGCCCTGGCGGCGCTGTTTGGCGCGGAAACCATGGCACGGCGGGATGAACGGGCTTATTCCGATATTCCGGCCATGATCCTGAAATATGTGATCGAGGCAGCCGGCGGAATGCCCCTGATGGACTGCGTGCGGAAAACGGTGCTGGAGCCGGCGGGCATGACCGAAACCTGGGCGAAGGTGCCGAAGGAGCGAATCGGAGACTGCCAGAGCTATGACCGGGAACACCGGATTGAGGCCGGGCGGTACATTCTTCGGGAAGGCCTGAAGCCCGGCATTCCCCATGATCCCAAGGCTGCCGCGGTGCAGGGGGACAGCGGGGACCTCTGCGGACACGCCGGGCTTTTCTCCACGCGGGAGGATATGATCCGGTTCTGCCGTGCCGTGCTGGAAAGAAAGATTGTCAGCGATGCCTCCCTGCGGGAAATGGCTGTGAACCGGACCGGACAAAGAAGACAGGACGGAAGCTACACCCAGTACCTGGGACTGCAGTGCTATGTACGGCATCCGGTTCAGTACTATTCCGAAATACCCGTATATATGGGAAAGGCGGCCTTCGGAATCGGCGGCTTTACGGGAAACCATGTTTCCGTGGATCCGGAGAGAAACCTGTTTACCGTTTTCCTCGGAAACCGGGTGCTGAACCGGCTGACGGTGCTGATTCCGGAGGCGGGGAAGGACCTGACGGATTACGGATTGAACGCGGACGGCTCCGGAATGTTCCGCTGGACGGACGGAGAGGTGATTCCGTCTTCCGTGAAATACGTGCATCAGAAGGACACCCACCTGCATCGGGCGGTGGCGGATACCCTCGGCCTGGCGGAAATTCCTTTCTGACAGGAACGGCCGGAAAGACAGCAGAAGAGCCCCTTGAAAAACAGAGCAGGATATGATATACTTCATAGGTCAAAGAAAGTCAGAAATTGCTTTGACGAAACAAGGGGGTCACGGAAGTGCGATTAAGTGATTCAATCGAAAGCTTTATCAAAACCATGCTGAATGAAGAATCCACCGAGGTGGAGCTGAAACGCAACGAGCTGGCGGAGTATTTCGGCTGTGCGCCGAGCCAGATCAATTATGTGCTGGCAACCCGGTTTTCCCCGGATCACGGTTATCTGACGGAAAGCCGCCGGGGCGGCGGCGGATATATCCGGATTGTCCGGGTAGTGGAATCCGGAAGCCAGCGCCTGATGTACCTGATTAACGAAAGAATCGGGGAATCCATCGGGGAGGAAGAGTGCATGCGGCTGATCAGCCAGCTGAAGGAACAGCGGATTGTAACGGCGGACGAAGCCTCCCTGATGGCGGCTGCCATCAGCGCCCGGGCGCTGGGCGTTCCGGTGCCGGACACCATGAAAGGGGTCCTCCGGGCGCGGATGATGAAGAGCATGCTGATGACCATTGCTGCGCGAAACAGAACATAAAACAAGGAGAATAAACCAGATGCTGTGTGAAGAGTGCCACGTCAACGAAGCGAACTTTACCGTCTCTGTGGTGGCGGGAGAGGAAACGTCGGTCCGGCACCTGTGTGCCGACTGCATGAGCCGGATGAATGCCGATCTCATGAAAGGCGGAGTGAACAAACTGATCAATACGGTTCTCAATGCCATTAAAGCCACAAGTGAAGGTGAAAACAGAAAGGAATTTTCCATGCCCATTTTCGGACGCTTTACCCAACAGGCCCAGCAGACGCTGGTGCTGGCCCAGAAAATTGCTGCGGATCTGCAGCAGCCCTATGTGGGGACGGAGCATATGCTGATGTCCCTGCTGAAAAGCAACGCTTCCGTTCCGAAAGCCGTAGCCGAGCGGATGAGCTTCGAATCGGTTACGGAGGAGCTGAAAAAAGAAATCGCCGCCCTGGGCGGAAACGAGTCGGCGCAGGGCACGGGAGCCCGGATTGAGCTGAGCCCCCGGGCCAAGAAAACGCTGGAAAACAGCATGCTGGAGTCCAGGAAGCTGGGACAGAACTACGTAACGGTGGAGCATCTGTGGCTGGCACTGCTGGGAAACGACGACGGGGTAGCCGGCGCCCTGCTGCGGCGCGCCGGGGTGGATCTTTCCGCCGCCCGGGAAGAGCTGCTGCGCCAGATGCGGGAGAACGCGGGAAACGAGGAGCCCATGCGCAAATTCGCGGGGATGATGCCTTTTGCCCAGATGCGCACCCGTACCGGCGGGAACCAGGAGGAGAAAAACCTGCTGGACCGTTTCAGCAGGGACCTGACCGCGGCGGCGGAGAAGAACGAGCTGGATCCGGTGATCGGCCGGGAAAAGGAAATCCAGAGAATTATCCAGATCCTGATCCGGCGCACCAAAAACAATCCCGTGCTGATCGGCGAGCCCGGGGTCGGCAAAAGCGCCGTGGCGGAAGGCCTGGCCCAGCGGATTGTGCAGGGCAATGTGCCGGAGCTGCTGCGGGGCAAACGGGTACTGAGCCTGGACATGGGCAGCCTGGTGGCCGGAACCAAATACAGGGGCGAGTTTGAAGAACGCCTCAAAAACGTCATGGACGAACTTCACAAGGCAGGCAATGTGCTTCTGTTCATCGACGAGATTCACACGATCATCGGCGCAGGCGGCTCGGAAGGCAGCCTGGATGCGGCCAACATCCTGAAGCCGGCCCTGAGCCGGGGTGAGATCCAGTGCATCGGCGCCACAACCCTGGACGAATACCGGAAACATATTGAAAAGGATGCTGCCCTTGAAAGACGGTTCCAGCCGGTGAACGTGGGAGAACCGACGGCGGAGGAAACGCTGTCCATTCTCTGCGGCCTGCGGGACCGGTATGAGGCGCACCACAAGGTACGGATCACTGATGAGGCGCTGACCGCCGCCGTGAAGCTTTCGGACCGGTATATTCCGGACCGGTTCCTGCCGGACAAGGCCATTGACCTGATGGACGAGGCTGCCAGCCGGGTCCGCATTCAGGCCTGTACGGCGCCGCCGGATGTGCGGGAACAGGAAAAACGGCTGGAAGCGGTGCTGATTGAAAAGAAGGAAGCCATTTCCCACCAGGACTTTGAGAAAGCTGCCGCGCTGCGGGACCAGGAACGGAACCTGAACCAGGAAATCGAGGAAAAGCGTGCGGAGTGGACCCGGGCCCAGACCAATGCCCGGGACGTGGTGACGGAAGAGGATATTGCCCAGGTGGTCAGCCAGTGGACCGGCATTCCCGTAAGCCGGATGACGGAGCAGGAAGCCCAGCGGCTGATCCGGCTGGAGGAAACGCTGCACCGCCGTCTCGTCGGCCAGGAGGAAGCGGTCAGCGCGGTAGCCCGGGCGATCCGCCGGGCCCGGGCCGGCCTGAAGGATCCCAAGCGCCCCATCGGAAGCTTTATCTTCCTGGGACCGACGGGCGTCGGCAAAACGGAACTGTGCCGGGCGCTGGGAGAAGCCATGTTCGGCGATGAGGACGCGGTCATCCGGCTGGATATGAGTGAATTCATGGAAAAGCACACCGTATCCAGGCTGATGGGATCCCCGCCCGGATACGTGGGCTACGAAGAAGGCGGAGAGCTGACCGAAGCGGTGCGGAGAAAACCCTACAGCGTGGTGCTGCTGGACGAGATTGAGAAAGCGCATCCGGATGTTTTCAATGTTCTGCTGCAGATCCTGGAGGATGGCCGGCTGACGGACAACACCGGCCGGACCGTAAGTTTCAAGAATACGATTGTGGTAATGACCTCCAATGCCGGCGCCCAGCTGAAAGGCAGCGGAAGGGCCATGGGTTTCGGAAACTCCCAGGGCAGCGAAACGCGGGATTACGAGGCCATGAAAGACTCCGTGATGAAAGAGGTGAAGGAGCTTTTCCGGCCCGAATTCATTAACCGGGTGGACGAGCTGATTGTTTTCCACGCCCTGTCGGAGGAGGAAATCTGCCGGATTACGGAAATGATGCTGCAGCAGGTGGCCGGACGGCTGGACGAACAGGAAATCCACCTGAAGTGGAGCGAGGAGGTTACCCGGAAGCTGGCGAAGGACGGATACGATCCGAAATTCGGCGCCCGGCCGCTGCGCAGGCTGATTCAGCGAACCGTGGAGGATACGCTGAGCGAAGAACTGCTCCAGGGACATATCAGCCTGGGGCAGGAGGTAAAACTGACGGTACAGGACGGACAGATTACATTGCAGAAGGAGGAAGAACAACATGCTGGAGGAACTGAAACAGAAGGTGTATGAGGCGAACATGCTGCTGCCCGCTTACCACCTGGTGACCTTTACCTGGGGGAACGTATCCGGAATCGACCGGGAAAAGGGCCTGTTTGTCATCAAGCCCAGCGGCGTGCCCTATGAGCAGCTGAAGCCGGAGGACATGGTGGTGATCGACCTGGAAGGCAAAAAGGTGGAAGGGAAAATGAACCCCTCCTCCGATACGCCGACCCACGCGGAGCTGTACCGCCGTTTTTCGGGAATCGGGGGCGTGGTGCATACCCATTCCCGCTGGGCGACCATCTGGGCGCAGAGCGGGCGGGATATTCCCGCTTACGGTACCACTCACGCAGATTATATCTACGGCAACATTCCCTGCTGCCGTGATCTGACAAAGGAAGAAGTGGAAAGCGCTTACGAGCTTGAAACCGGCCGGGTGATTGCCGATCACTTTGAAAAGAACGGCCTGAACCCCCTGCATGTGCCCTGCGTGCTGGCCCGCCATCACGGTCCCTTTGCCTGGGGCAAGGATGCCATGGAAGCGGTGCATAACGCGGTGGTGATGGAAGAGGTAGCCATGATGGCCTGGCACACGGAAGCGCTGCCCGCGGCGCAGACCCGGGAATGCCTGCCGGAGTACGTCAAAGAGAAACATTTTATGCGCAAACACGGTCCGAATGCGTATTATGGGCAAAAATAAGCCAAAAACCATGCTTTTTTCCTGTCTTTTGGCAAAAACAGGAAAAATGTATTGTGTTTTAAAATACCAGACGATATAATCGTGGCCGGTTGAATCCTTCGGGTCTGTGGTTGAAAGCCGAAGCCAGTCGCAGGCAAAACGGTCCACGTAATCCGCCCAAAGCGGCGGGGAGCATGGTGCGGTCTAGATGTAAGTCCGTCCGGGACCACCCGAGAGGCGGGAGTGAGGGCGCTGAACGCGCAGAGCAAACGCCCAGACGGCGTGTGTGGGGTCAAAGACCAGGTCAGCCGGGGGAGTCACCTATCAACATTATGGGGGTTGCCTGACCATGTACGAAGACAAAACGCTGGTATGCAAAGACTGTGGCGCTGAGTTCGTTTTCACTGCCGGTGAACAGGAATTCTATGCCGAAAAGGGATTCCAGAATGAGCCCACCCGCTGCAAGGCTTGCCGTCAAGCACGCAAAGCCAGCCGCGCTGCCGGCGCTCCGCGCGAGATGCATGATGCCATCTGCGCAGAATGCGGCAAGCCCACTCAGGTTCCTTTTGAGCCGAGAGAGGATCGTCCCGTATACTGCAGCGAGTGCTTTGCCGCCCGCCGCGGATAATCGGAATGCCGCAAAAAGCCCGGAAGAGCTTCCGCTCTTCCGGGCTTGTGTTTTTGGACTTCCGCCGCCTCAGATCCGATCGAAGAAGGGGGTTCCGTCCGCCTGACAGAGAACGCCGTCTGCGAATTTCAGCGGGGTGGGCACCGTCAGCATATACTTGAGGATTTCATCCATGCGGACGCTTTCCCGGAAGGTAACCAGGGAAAAGCTGACCCCGTGCTTGTGGGCCCGGCCGGTACGGCCGATCCGGTGAAGATAGTATTCGTTTTCGTTGGGCAGGTCATAGTTGATAACGGCTTCCACATCGTCCACGTCAATGCCGCGGGCGGCTACATCCGTGGAAACCAGAATGGGGAACTTGCCCCGCTTGAAATCACTCATGACCACATTGCGTTTGGCCTGGGGAATATCCCCGTGCAGGCACTGGGCGTCATAGCCCTCCCGGCAGAGCTGCCGGGTCAGCTTGTCCGTCATAAACTTTGTGTTGCAGAAGATCATGATGCGCTGGTACACATCCGCGTCCAGCAGATACAGAAGATGATCTGTTTTTTCATCCGGTTCCGTGGCAATCACGTACTGGGTGATCTGCGGACGATCCTCCTTCGTGGCTTCCACGGTAATCTCCACCGGATCATGCTGGTATTTCCAGGCAATGGTCAGCACGTCCTGATTGGTGGTGGCGGAGAAAAGCACAAGCTGGCGCTCGGGAGGGGTGGCTTCGATAATCCGGGTAACGTCCTTGACAAAGCCCATGTTCAGCATTTCGTCCGCCTCATCCAGAACCATGGTATGAACCGCGTTCAGCCGGATGTTTCCGCGCTGCATATGATCCAGCAGACGGCCCGGGGTGGCGATCACAATCTGGGGCTTGCGCTTCAGGGCGGTAATCTGCTTGGAAATGGACTGACCGCCGTAGATGACCGCTATCCGCACGCCGTTGATATATTTGGCCAGGCGGGTCAGCTCCTCGCCGATCTGCAGGGCCAGTTCCCGGGTGGGGGCCAGAACGACCTCCTGAATCCGGCTGTCCTTGAGCTGTATATACTCCAGCATGGGAATACCGAAGGCACACGTTTTTCCGGTGCCGGTCGGGGCAATGGCGTTGATGTCCGTCCCGGACATCATCAGGGGGATGGTACGGGCCTGCACGGTGGAAGGCTCGGTGAATCCCATGGAACGTACGGCCTTGAGGATCTCTTCGGACAGGTCCATGGACTCAAAGGTAACAGGGGTGGTTGCTTCCTGTGACAAGGGAAATCTCCTTTCAAAAACCGACTGAAAACAGGTCAGTCATGGTAGGAACGGATGGCCTGGGACAGCTGGTCCGGGCAGGAGGTATTGCCGCGGCAGGGAATGCCCTGCAGCATTTCCGCCACTTCATCCGCTTTGCGGCCCAGGGCCAGTTTGGCCACGCCCTGGGTGTTGCCGCGGCAGCCGTTGTTGATTTTGCAATAGGTGATGATCCCGTCCTGAATCTCCAGGTCAATGGAGGTGGAACAGGTGCCTTTGCACTGGTAGTGGTACATGGAAAGACTCCTTTCACATAATAGAAGGAACGCTCCCGAACTGGGGAGCGTTCCGGAAAAAACGGTCTGAATTACTCGATAACCTTTGCCACAACGCCGGAACCAACGGTACGGCCGCCTTCACGGATAGCGAAGCGCAGTCCCTGCTCCATAGCGATGGGGGTGATCAGGGTGATTTCCATGTCGATGTTGTCGCCGGGCATCACCATTTCCACGCCGTCG
>JAFXRG010000005.1 GCA_017526525.1 Clostridia bacterium
ATCGTCGTCGTCATCTTACAGGGGGGCGAAATACAGCGGCTTGCCGTTTTCGATGACATCCAGGATGAAATCCGGTTCCATTTCATCCCAGGGGGTGGTGATGATCCGGGCGTCGGGATGGGCTTCCGCAATCAGCTGGCGGCTCTTTTCCACCCGGGCCGCATCCAGCAGCTGGGTGCGGCTGAAGATGACCGTGGAGGCGCTCTTTACCTGATCCAGGAAAAACTCACCGAAGTTTTTCATATACATACGGCATTTGCCCGCGTCCACGACGGTGGCGCTGCCGCCGACTTCGATATCGGGATGACGGGTTTTCGCCTTTTCCACGGCAGAAAGAATCTCACTGAGTTTGCCGACACCGGTGGGCTCCACCAGGATCCGGTCCGGATGATATGTGTCGATCAGCTGGTCCACCGCGGCCTGGAAATCCCCGGCCAGGGTGCAGCAGATGCAGCCTGCGTTCAGCTCGGTGACGGTGATTCCGGCGTCCTTCATGAAGCCGCCGTCGATGCCGATTTCACCGTATTCGTTTTCGAGAAGCACCACCTTTTCCTTGCGGAGGCTGCCGGTGAGCAGCTTGCGGATCAGCGTGGTTTTTCCGGCTCCGAGGAAACCGGAAATGACATTGATTTTTACCATACTTAAAACCTTCTTTCCTGCCGGACGTTTTCCGGCCTTCCTTATATAATACACTCCGGGAAAACTGTCAACAGGGGGAAGCCCAAATTGTTCTTTTTTCAGGGAATGTTTTCAAAAAAATCATTTAATCCCGTATCCTCTCCCACCGTGGAGGAGAACAGCCCGAAGCAGCGGTTGTCATACAGATCCCCGTAGGTTTCCATGGAAAAATAGTCCTGCTGGGAAACATGTTTGTCGAAGGCCTCGGCGGCGAGGAACCACGGGGTGAAAACCGGCTGTTCCGGGTTCAGGGGCCGGCTCCAGTCAAAGAACAGCTGCCGCTTCTCATACAGATGAAAATAGAGCTTTTTCACTTCCCAGGGAGAGAGCTCCCCGTCGGTGTCGCAGGAAGAATCCGCGGCCAGCCGGACGGCCTCCGGCAGCAGGCGGGCGGTGAGCCGGTGCTGAATGTTTCCGTATTCCCCGTTGAAATCGTGGGTAACCACCACATCGGGGCGGTACTGCCGGATCAGGCGCGCAAGGTATAGAGCGGGATCGGAGCAATTGTCCCGTTTCCACAGGCCCAGGGCGAGATCCACCCGGTGGTGCATTTCCGACGTGCCGTTGTTCCAGCCCACAAAGACCGGGTGATATTTCAGCCCCATGGTCCAGAGGCCGTCCAGCGCTTCATGATAGCGTTCCCGGCCGTCATTGGTCAGGTAAACGACCGCGACGGTTTTTCCGGCGGAAGCATAATAGGGAATGATCCCTCCGAAAAAGAGTTCTTCGTCATCCTCGTGGGCAGAAAAAAGCATCAGGTCCACCTTGTCCGGAAGCGGCTGCCAGCGCTGTACGGCAAAGGCCGGATAATCCGCGGCGTAGACCCGCACCGTGCTCAGGGAGCAGCGGCGGCCTTCCGGTATCAGGCAGACGGAAGCAATCCGGTCGTTCAGTTCCACGCTGTCAAGCCGGAACCCGGTTTCGCGGGTTTCCTCGGAAACCAGGCTGCCGCCGCGGTCAAAAAAGCGAAGGGTAAAGCGGCGAGGCGGAACATACCATTCCAGCGTCAGTAGTCCGGCGCCGGCATTCTCCGGAATGCCGATGGTCAGGGAGGGCACCGAATCGTTCGGGGTCCAGCGGGTGCGGATCCGGTTGTCGTCCAGCACGTCCGGAATGCTCAGGGTGCAGCGGCCGGTGATATGAGCCGGTTCTTCCGCGGCGCCCCGGACGGCGAAAACCAGACGGGCCAGGACGGAGCTTTTTCCGCCTGCCGTGCTCTGCACCACCAGTGTTTTTCTGCCGGGCCGGAGTTCCCCCGCATGAACCAGGCCGCTCAGCATTTCTCCGCCGATCCGGTCCGAAGGGTGATCCAGCCGGAGACAGAGGCTTTTCTCAAGGGACATGGAAAGCTCGTCCCAAAAGA
Organism: Clostridia bacterium; assembly: GCA_017526525.1. Classification (GTDB taxonomy): domain Bacteria; phylum Bacillota; class Clostridia; order Christensenellales; family Aristaeellaceae; genus Aristaeella. The sequence goes on from JAFXRG010000005.1 coordinate 2,042, forward strand.
AAAAAAACAGCGTTTTTCCGGAATCCGGCAGGCGCAGGGTTCCCGTGAATTCGAGCGGATCCGCCTCCGCGTGCCGGGGAAGCGGGTTCACAAAGGCCAGGGAACCGGGAGCGGGGAGCCCGGTTTTTTTCAGGAGGCGGCTCCGGGGACTGATCCGCTGCCGGAGGACAGAACAGGCCCGCCCGCCCGGCATTCCCCGGAAAAACGGTTCGTCCGCCCCGGTGATAAACACGGCGGTTCCGGAAGGGGCCGGAATCCCACGCTCCTCCCGGGGCGCGGAACGCCGGAGAGCCGGAACGCCGCCGGGAACCTGCCCCTCCGGCAGGAAAGCGTCCGGACAGGAGGAAACAAAAGAATACTCCGCGGAGGCGGAGAAAAGGGCAGGGAGAAGAAGAAGCAGCAGCGCTGCGGCAATCAGGCGTCTGAAGGGTTTCACAGCGAATCTCCGATATCAGAAGGCGTCAGAGGAGAACGGAAGGGCAGGCCGCTTACGACTCGTCTCCTTCATCCTCCAGAAATACATTGCGGGCATTCCGGTTGGTATCCAGTACATAATGAACGATGGCCAGCTTTGAGTTTTCAATATGTTCAAGCATCAGGCGGGAGGCCTGGGCCCACTCGCCCCGGATGCAGCAGGCCGCGATTTCATAATGCTCCTGCTGGGCCACTTCGTCCCGGGGACCGTTAGCGGTCAGCACCCGGTAACGCAGCACCTGATCCGCGATCATGGCATAAACCGAGCGGAAATAGCGGTTGTTGGAGGCCGTAATAAACATCTGATGGAATTCATCGTCCACCCGGTACAGCTCCTCGGTGGGCAGATTCCTGCGCCTGAACTGTTGGGTATAGCGGGCGTAATCCTCATCCGGAATCCGGTTTCCGTATTTCAGAACCGCAGCGGGCTCCAGGAGACACCGGACCTCAAACAGCTCCTTGATGCTGTTCATGGAAACCCGATTGACCCGGATGCCTTTTTTCGGTTTGATGGAAACGAGATGCTCCTGCTCCAGCCGGGAAACGGCATCCCGAACCGGGGTGCGGGACGCATTCAGCATTTCACAGAGCATATCCTCCGTCAGCGTGGAGCCGGGCAGAATTTCACAGGCGACGATTTTATGCTTCAGCGTTTCATACGCCAGCTGTTTCAGGCTTTTGGAAAGGGATGTTTCGTTTTCCGACATAGAAAAACTTCCTTTCAGTAGGATCCTCCGGGGCGCAGAAGAAAAGAGAGGAGGTCGGGACCCAAACCGTCCCGCATTCACCTTGCATTATATTGATGTATACAACAAAAGTCAACAACGAAATGAAAACGGGCGGAATTTCAATATAAAATCATATAAAACACCATATTGACAGATATATACAGCCTGTTGTATACTTCAGATGAACGGCCGGTGAAGCCGAAAAGGGAAACCGGGAGGAAAATAAAAAATGAAACAGCTGAATTACAAGGTTCTGAAGGAATCCGGGTACGATGGATACGTTCTGGAAAAGGGAACGGAGAAAATTCTGCAATTCGGGGAAGGAAACTTCCTCCGCGCGTTTGTGGACGACTTTGTGGACCTGGCGAACGAACGGGTTGGATACAATGGAAAGGTCATCCTGGTTCAGCCCATTGCACAGGGACTGACCGAACTGATCAACACCCAGGAAGGCCTCTATACCCTTTACCTCCGGGGCAGCGAAAACGGCCGGAAGGTAGACGACAAACGGGTGATCAGCTGTGTCAGCCGCTGCGTGAATCCTTACGGGGAATGGGACAAGGTGCTGGAAGCAGCCCGGAGTGAAGACCTGGAGATCGTGGTGAGCAACACCACGGAAGCCGGTATTGTCCATGAAAACGAAAGCCGCTTTGACCAGAAACCGCCGGTCAGTTTCCCCGCGAAGCTGACCCGGGTGCTTTATGAACGGTGGCAGGCCGGACGGAAGGGCCTGATTATCCTCAGCTGTGAACTGATTGACAACAACGGACGCGAGCTGCTCCGGTGCGTCAATCAGTACATTGACGACTGGAAGCTGGACAACGGTTTCCGCCGCTGGGTCAACGAGGAAAACATTTTCTGCTCCACCCTGGTTGACCGGATTGTGCCCGGCCGGATCCGGGATCCCGAAGAGGTAAAACGCCTGGCGGAAGAAAACGGCTATGAGGATCCGCTGACGGACGTGGGCGAAGTGTTCGGCATCTGGGTCATCGAGGGGCCGGACGGCCTGGAAGACCGGCTGCCCTTCAAAAAGGCCGGCGTTCCGGTGATTGTTGTGCCGGACGTGACGCCTTACAAAAAAAGAAAGGTCCGCATCCTGAACGGGGCCCACACAGGCTTTGTGCTGGGGGCGTACCTGGCCGGATTCGATATCGTGCGGGACTGCATGCACGATGATACGGTCCGCGGCTTCATGAATAAAATGCTGAACGAGGAAGTGATTCCCACCCTGCCGCTGGACAAAAAGGACCTGGATGAATTTGCCAGGGCGGTACAGGACCGCTTCAACAATCCCTTTGTGAATCACGAGCTGATGAGCATCAGCCTGAACTCCACCTCCAAATGGCGGGCCCGGAATATGCCCTCCTTCCTGGAGTACCTGGAAGAAAAGAAACAGCTGCCGGTCTGCCTGACGGCCAGCCTGGGAGCCTACATCGCTTTCTATTCCAATGACATTCAGGAACTGAACGATAAGGGCCTTGTATGCCGCCGGCCGAAGGGAAACGAATACACGGTGAGCGATGACCGGGATGTGCTTGAGTTCTACTGGGCACACCGGGAGGACAGCGCGGCGGAGCTGGTGCACGCGGTGCTGGGCAATGAAAAGATGTGGGGTCGGGACCTGACCGCAATTGAAGGACTGGAGAAGGCTGTGACCGGCGCGGTGGAAACGATCCGCCGGGACGGTGCGCTGGCACTGTACAAAAGCTGCCTGTAATACCGGAGGGAAAACAGAATGAACGATATGGTACGCATTGCTCCGCAGGACATGGCGGCCGTTGCGCTCCGGCCCCTGAAAGCCGGGGAAACCGTGGACTGGGGCGGCGGAAAGCTGACGCTCCGGGAGGATATTCCCATGGGCCACAAGGCTGCCCTGCGGGAAATCCGGAAAGGGGAAGCCGTGATCAAATACGGTTTTCCGATCGGGGAGGCCACGGAGGACATTCCGGAAGGGGCTCACATTCATACGCATAACCTCCATACGCTGCTGAGCGGGGGGAAGGAATACGAATGGCATCCGACTCATCCGGAAACAAAGAAAACCGCCCCGGCGGTATTCCGGGGGTATCCCCGGGCAAAAGGCCGTCCGGGAATCCGGAACGAGCTCTGGATCCTGCCGACGGTGGGCTGCGTAAACGACGTGGCGAAGGCACTGGTGCAAAGGGCCGGGAAGCTGGCCGGCGGAAGTGTGGAGGGGGTTTACGCTTTCCCGCATCCCTACGGCTGCAGCCAGCTGGGGGATGACCAGAACAACACACGGAAAGTGCTGGCAAACCTGGCAGTCCATCCCAACGCCGGAGGCGTGCTGATCGTCGGGCTGGGCTGCGAAAACAGCGGAATCGAACAGATTAAACCCTATATGGGAGACTACGATACAAGCCGGGTTCGTTTCCTGGTCTGCCAGGAAGAGGAGGACGAACTGGAAGCCGGCATGAAGCTGCTGGAGGAACTGGCGGAACGCATGCGGCAGGACCGGCGGGAAGAATGCTCCGCGGATCAGCTGGTTATCGGCCTGAAATGCGGCGGTTCCGACGGGCTCAGCGGTATTACCGCCAATCCCACCATCGGGGTGTTCAGCGACCTGCTGACCGGAATGGGAGGCACCACCATCCTGACCGAGGTTCCGGAGATGTTCGGTGCGGAAACCATCCTGATGAACCGGTGCGAAAATGAGGAACTGTTCCGGAAAACGGTCCGGCTGATCAACGATTTCAAGGGGTACTTTGAATCCTACCATATGCCGGTGTACGAGAATCCGTCCCCGGGAAACAAGGCGGGAGGCATCACCACCCTGGAGGACAAGGCACTGGGCTGCACCCAGAAAAGCGGCTCTTCCGCCGTGCGCGGCGTACTGGCTTACGGGGAAAAGGCGGAGACGGCAGGCCTGAACCTGCTGTCCGCGCCGGGAAACGATCTGGTGGCATCCACCGCGCTGTCGGTTTCCGGGGCCCAGATGATTCTGTTTTCCACCGGCAGGGGAACGCCCTTCGGGTGCCCGGTGCCTACGGTCAAGATTGCATCCAACACGCCGCTGGCCCAGCGGAAAAAGAACTGGATTGACTTTGACGCGGGCCGCCTGCTGGCCGGCAGGACACTGGAGGAGCTGGGCGCGGAGCTGATGGACAAGGTACTGCGGACCGCCTCCGGGGAACCGACCCGGAACGAGGAAAACGGGTTCCATGACCTGGCTATTTTCAAACAGGGCGTTACCCTTTAAGAAACCGGAAAAAAGGAGACGGCGCTGCAGAAGCCGCTGTCTCCGGCGACAATGAACGGGAGGGATTAATCATGACGGAAATGATGAAAAAGCTTCAGAAAACCGGTATTGTGCCGGTGGTGGTGCTGGACCGGGCAGAGGATGCGCTTCCCCTGGCGGAACGCCTGATGAAAGGCGGCCTGCCCTGCGCGGAGGTGACCTTCCGGACCGCGGCGGCGGAGGAATCCATCCGGAAAATGGTCAAAGCCTATCCGGAGATGATCGTCGGAGCGGGTACGGTGCTGACTACGGAACAGGCGGACCGGGCCATTGATGCCGGCGCGAAATTTATTGTCAGCCCCGGCTTCAACCCGAAGGTGACGGAGTATGTGCTGAAGAAGGGCGTGCCGATGACGCCCGGCGTATGCACGCCCACCGAGATTGAGGCGGCGCTGCAGTTTGACCTGGACGTGCTCAAGTTCTTCCCGGCGGAACCGGCGGGCGGCCTGAAAATGATCAAGGCCCTGGCGGCTCCCTATGTGGGCGTGAATTTCATGCCCACCGGCGGGATCAGCGCGGCCAACGTGAGGGAATACCTGGCCTATGACCGGATCGTGGCCTGCGGCGGCAGCTGGATGGTCAGCGGCAAGCTGGTGCGGGAAGGCAAGTTTGACGACATTGAAACACTCGTGCGGGAAGCCGCGGACATTGTGAAAGAAATCAGGGGGTAAGAAAATGAACCTTAATCTGAAACCGGCTGAAGAATGCCGCTACGATGCCCTGTCTCTGGGAGAAATCATGCTGCGCCTGGATCCCGGCGAGGGCCGGATCCGTACCGCCCGGGAGTTCAAAGCCTGGGAAGGCGGCGGGGAATACAACGTGGTTCGCGGCCTGCACAAGTGCTTCGGTCTCCGGACCGGCGTGCTGACCGCTTTCGCGGATAACGAAGTGGGCAAGCTGCTCAAGGACCTGATTGAACAGGGCGGCGTGGATACCAGCCTGATCTGCTGGAAGAAAACGGACGGAATCGGCCGGATCTGCCGCAACGGACTGAACTTCACTGAGCGCGGCTTCGGAATCCGCGGCGCCGTGGGATGCTCCGACCGGGCCAACACCGCCATCTCCAAGGTGACCACGGAAGATTTTGATTTTGAGTATATTTTCGGAAAACTCGGCGTCCGGTGGCTGCATACCGGCGGCATCTACGCGGCACTTTCCGAACAGAGCTGCGAAACGGTTATTGCCGCCTGCAAGGCCGCGAAGAAGTACGGAACGATTGTTTCCTACGACCTGAATTACCGGCCTTCCATGTGGTCCGCCATCGGCGGTCTGGAAAAAGCCAGGGAAGTGAACCGGGAAGTTGCCGGATACGTGGACGTCATGATCGGCAACGAAGAGGACTTTACCGCCTGCCTGGGACTGCAGGTGGAAGGAAACGATGAAAACCTGAAGGAGCTGAACCTGGACGGTTATTACAAAATGATTGCGGAAGCCGCCCGGCAGTATCCGAACTTCAAGGCGATCGCCACGACGCTGCGCACGGTGAAAACCGCCACGGTCAATGACTGGAAAGCCATCTGCTGGGCGGACGGGAAAGTCCATATGTCGAAGGCCTTCGACAACCTGGAAATCCTGGACCGCGTGGGCGGCGGAGATTCCTTTGCCTCCGGCCTGATTTACGGTCTGATGACTACCGGCGATCCGGAACAGGCGGTGAATTACGGCGCCGCCCACGGAGCGCTGGCAATGACCACCCCCGGCGATACCAGCATGGCCAGCCGGGAAGAGGTTGAATCCATTATCAAAAACGGCAGCGCCCGCGTGAAGCGGTAAGCCCTTTTGACGAAACTGAACAGCGGGGAGGAAAACTCAAATGAAAGCGTTCCTGGACCGGGATTTTCTGCTGAATACGGAAGCGGCAAAGAGACTTTTCCATGAAGCGGCGGAAAACCAGCCGATTATTGATTATCACTGCCACCTGAGCCCCCGGGAGATCTGGGAAGATATCCGGTACGACAATATTACCCAGGTCTGGCTGGGCGGAGACCACTACAAATGGCGCCTGATGCGCTCTGCCGGCGTGCCGGAGAAATACATCACCGGAGATGCCTCCGACCGGGAGAAATTTGAGAAATACGCAGAGGTGCTGGGCAAGGCCATCGGCAATCCCCTGCATCACTGGAGCCACCTGGAACTGCGGAGATTTTTCGGCTATGAGGGAATCCTGAACCGGGAAACCGCCGGGGAAGTCTGGGAAATCGCCAACGCGAAGCTTCGCAGCGAGGGATACTCCGCCCGGGGACTGATCCGGATGAGCAATGTGGAAACCATCTGCACCACGGATGACCCGGCGGACACGCTGGAGTGGCATGAGAAGCTGGCGGCGGACAAAACCTTCCCGGTGACGGTGCTGCCGGCCTGGCGGCCGGACAAAGCCATGAACCTTGAGAAGGAGACCTACCCGGAGTATATTGCACAGCTGGGCAAAGCGGCGGGCATGACCATTGCGTCCTTCGCGGATCTTAAGCTGGCGCTGCACAAGCGGCTGGACTTCTTTGCCGCCCACGGGTGCAAACTGAGCGACCACGCCCTGAACTATGTGATGTATGCCCCGGCAACGGAAGAAGAAACGGAACGGATTTTCAGCGGCCGGATGAACGGAATCCTGCCGGACGCGGAAGCGGAAGCCCGGTTCAAGTATGCCTTCATGACCGCCATGGCGGCGGAATACGCGGAGCGGGGCTGGGTTATGCAGCTGCATTACGGATGCCGGCGGGACAACAACCCCGTCATGTTCCGGGCCATGGGCCCCGATACGGGCTTCGACTGTGTGGACAATTACGCGCCCAGCGCCCAGACGGCTGCGTTCCTCGGGGCGCTTGAAGAAGCCGGAAAGCTGCCGAAGACCATTCTGTACAGCCTGAACACCAACGACAACGCGGCCATCGATACGATTCTGGGCTGCTTCCAGAACGATACGGCGGCCGGACGGATTCAGCACGGTTCCGCCTGGTGGTTCAACGATCATTTTGACGGAATGAGCGAACAGCTGAAGAGCCTGGCGGCGCTGGGATACCTGGCCGGATTTGTGGGAATGCTGACGGACAGCCGGAGCTTCCTGAGCTATCCGCGGCACGAATATTTCCGCCGGATTCTCTGCCGGATTTTCGGCGAATGGGTGGAAGAAGGATTCTATCCGGAAGATTATGATACACTTAAGGAGATTGTGGCGGATATCAGCTGCAATAACGCCAGGAAATATTTCGGATTTGAGACCAAAAAGGTCTGAGGAGCCACATGAAAGAATTATGCATCACATCCCGCAGCTGCAGCGTACTGCTGGATCCGGAAGGCCGCTACCAGGCCGGAGAAAAACGCGACCTGTTCCTGAACGGGGAAGCCTGGGGAACGGAATACCGGTCGGTGACATCCCTGTTTGACCTGGAACCGGATACGGAATATACGCTGGAGAGCCGCACGGAGGAAGGAAAAACGGAAAGTCTTTCCTTCAGGACCCGGAAGGAACTCTGCACCCTGGACGTGCGGGATTTCGGCGCCAAGGGAGACGGGGAAACGGACGATACCGCCATGCTCCAGGCAGCGATTCTCTGCTGCCCGGAAGGCGGAAGGGTGCTGATTCCCCCGGGAACCTACGCAACAGGGCCCCTGTTCCTGAAAAGCCACATGACGCTGGAGATTGCCGACGGGGCGACCCTGGCGCTGCTGACGGACCGGAAGCGTTTTCCGGTGCTGCCGGAGATCATTCCCGCGGACAACCCGGAGGGCGAGGTGCTGATGGGCCTGTGGGAAGGCGACAGCGAGGAGGGCTTTGCTTCGGCGCTGACCGCCATTGATGTAACAGATACCGCCGTCATCGGTGAAGGGGTTATCGACGGACGGGGCGGGGAAGGCGACTGGTGGGTCGAACCGAGGGTAAAGCGGATTGCCCGGCGGGGCAACCTGCTGTATACCCAGCGGTGCCGAAACCTGCTGTTCCAGGGGCTGACCTTCCTGAACAGCCCCAGCTGGAACCTGCATCCCGCCTACAGCGAAAAGCTGGATTTTATTGATCTCCAGATCCGGGCGCCCTGGGACAGTCCCAACACGGACGGTTTTGATCCGGAAAGTTGCCGGGATGTCCGGCTGCTGGGAACGGAGATTTCCGTGGGGGATGACTGCATTGCCCTGAAATCCGGCAAAATCCGGCTGGGAAAGAAATACCACCGGGCCTGTGAGAATGTGGAAATCGCCTGGTGCGCCATGCTGGACGGACACGGGGGCGTGACGCTGGGGAGCGAAATGGCCGGCGGCATCCGGAACGTGAAGGTGCATCACTGCTATATGCGGGGCAACGACCGGGGGCTGCGGGTGAAAACCCGGCGGGGACGCGGCAAGGACGGCGTCATTGACGACATCCTGTTTGAAAAGGTTCAGATGGACGGGGTGAAAATGCCCCTGATTGTGAACAGCATGTATTTCTGCGATCCGGACGGACACAGCGAATGGGTTCAGAGCCGGGAAAAGAAACCCGTGGACGAAACGACCCCGAGAATCGGAACCGTCCGGTTTGAACAGGTGGAAGCAGTAAACTGCAAAGCCTGTGCAGGGTATGTGCTGGGATTGCCGGAACAACCGATGGAGCACATTGCCCTCAAAGACTGCTTCTTCAGCTTTGATCCGGAGGCGGAAGCCCTGGTGCCGGTTATGGCGGAGCAGGTGGAACCCTGCCGGAGACGGGGAATGATTCTGAAAAACGTCCGGAAGGTTACGCTGGACCACGTTCGCTACGAGGGTGTGGACGGCGACTGGATTGACGCGGAAAATACGGAAGAAATCACGGAACAATGAGGAGGAACAAAATGGACATTCGTTACAGCTGCAATCAGCGGGATTTCAAACGATACACCACGGAAGAGACCCGGAAGGAATTCCTGATCGAGAAGCTCTTTACGCCGGACGCGGTGGAAGCGGTTTACAGCCATGTGGACCGGATGGTTACCATGGGCATCATGCCTGTGAAGGAAACAGTATCCATCGACAAAGGCATCGATATCTGGCATAACTTCGGAACGGAGTATTTCCTGGAACGCCGGGAGTGCGGCATGTTCAACGTAGGCGGCGCCGGAAAGGTGACTGTGGACGGCACTGTGTACGAGCTGGGCTACAAGGACTGCCTGTACATTACGAAAGGCGCCCGGGAAGTGCTTTTCTCCAGCGACAGCGCGGAAAAGCCCGCCAAGTTCTACCTGGTTTCCGCCCCGGCTCACTGCAGCTACGAAAACCGGCTGATCAGGATTGCGGACGCGGCCAAGAAACCCTGCGGCGACGCTTCTACCAGCAACAAGAGGGTCATCAACCAGTTCATTCATCCCTCCGTGCTGAAGACCTGCCAGCTGAGCATGGGCATGACGGTGCTGGAAAGCGGAAGCGTCTGGAACACCATGCCGGCCCATACCCATGAGCGGCGGATGGAAGTTTATTTCTACTTTGAAGTACCCCAGGACAACGTGGTGTTCCACATGATGGGCGAAGGACAGGAAACCCGCCATATTGTGATGCAGAACGAGCAGGCGGTCATCTCCCCCAGCTGGAGCATTCATGCCGGCGCGGGTACCAGCAACTACACGTTTATCTGGGCTATGGGCGGAGAAAACCAGGCCTTCGACGATATGGACAACATTCCCACAACGGAACTGAGATAAGGGAGGAACAGGAAAATGGATATGAATGCTTTCAGCCTCAAGGGAAAAAATGCGTGGATTACCGGAGCAAGCTACGGAATCGGATTTGCCATTGCGGAAGCCTACGCGGCCGCCGGCGCCAGGATCATTTTCAACGACATCAACCAGGAACTTGTGGATAAAGGCCTGAAGGCCTATGCGGAAAAAGGAATCGACGCAAAGGGCTATGTCTGCGACGTGACCAATGAGGAAGCGGTCCAGGCCCTGGTGAAGCAGATTGAGCAGGAAGTCGGCACCATTGATATCCTGGTGAACAACGCGGGCATCATCCGCCGGATCCCCATGATCGAAATGAGCGCCGCAGAATTCCGCAAGGTGATTGACGTGGACCTGAACGCTCCGTTTATCTGCGCCAAGGCAGTGATTCCGTCGATGATCGCCAAGGGACACGGAAAGATCATTAACATCTGCAGCATGATGAGTGAACTGGGCCGTGAGACCGTATCCGCCTACGCGGCGGCCAAGGGCGGCCTGAAAATGCTGACCCGGAATATCTGCTCCGAGTACGGCGGGCACAACATTCAGTGCAACGGCATCGGACCCGGCTATATCGCGACCCCCCAGACCGCCCCGCTGCGGGAACGGCAGCCCGACGGCAGCCGCCATCCCTTCGATCAGTTCATTATTGCCAAGACGCCCGCGGCCCGCTGGGGAAATCCGGAAGACCTGCAGGGACCGGCCGTCTTCCTGGCCTCCGATGCCAGCAACTTCGTGAACGGACACATCCTGTATGTGGACGGCGGCATCCTGGCCTACATCGGCAAGCAACCCTGAAAAAAATTACAAAGAATGTAAAAAAGTCTTTACGACCCCATACATCTTTGGGTATAATTAATTGGGATCCAAACCTGAACAATCAGCATAGAACCACGGGGGTGGCGCCGTGCAGAGGCGTATGTCAGTGAATCGCTACCGCACTGTGGATTTGTCTCTGTTCGCGATCATCCTGATCGTATTCGAAACAATCCTGGTGCGGGCAGCCAACGAATGGTTTCCACGGGAACCCTGGACGGTATCTGTTACCGCGGCAGTCACTGCCGTGGTGATGGTCCGATGGGGCCCCTGGTGTGCGATTCACGCGGTGGTCGGCGGGATTGTGACGGTACTGGTTTCAAAGGGAACGGGGCAGCAGTTCCTGATCTACGGACTCGGAAACCTGGCAGCCCTGGCCGTCTGGCCGCTGGAGCGCCGGTGGGGATGGGAAAAGCTGAGGAGCAATATCCTGGTCAATTTCCTGTTTGCCTTCCTGGTGCTGCTGGCCATGCAGGCCGGACGCACCCTGACGGCGCTTGCGCTGGGAGCCCTGTCAGGCGATTTCCTGATCTTTATTACATCGGATTCGGTTTCCTATATTTTTACCCTGGCGATTCTCTGGATCGTGTCCAGGCTGGACGGCATGCTGGAAGATCAGATTCATTACCTGAAACGTCTCAGTCAGGAGACGGAGCATTAAGGAAGGGGTTCTGGGATGAAAAGGAAAGCAGATGATTACCTGATTCTGGACGAAGCCACAGGCACCTATCGGGAAGACCCTGAACAGGTGGTTCGGGACGATGTGGAAAAGCACTACTGGCTGAACGTGGGGCGCACGATTCTGAAGGACTGGCGGCTTTATGTGATGCTGGTTCCGATGCTTCTTGTGTTCCTGTTCTGGCGGTATATGCCGATGTATGAACTGCTGGGCTCCTTCAAGGTGGACGATGTGGTGAAGCCGGTGGCCGATCAGTACTTTAAGGGCTTTTCCAATTTCAAGGGCCTGCTGATGGGCACGGGAACCTATTCCGGACTGAGCGTGGATTTCTGGCGGGCCATGCGGAATACCTTCCTGCTGAGCTTTTACGGACTGCTCTTCGGATTCCCGATGCCGATCATCCTGGCGCTGTTCTTCAACGAGGTTCGCTCCAACGCAGCCCGCAGCGCGCTCCAGGTGATGACCTACCTGCCGAAGTTCATGTCCACGGTGGTTATGACCTCCCTGGTGGTGATGCTGATCAAGCAGGGAAGCGCGGCCAGCAATACGCCTCCCGGAATCCTGTCCCAGGCGCTGGCATCCCTTGGGCTCATCTCTGCCGAGACAGCCCAGAACGGCCTGCTGAACAATCCGGACTACTTCCGCGCAATCTACCAGGTCTCGGGAATCTGGGAAACGGCCGGATATGACAGCATTGTATTCTTTGCGGCGATCATTGCCATTTCGCCCACCAGCTACGAGGCGGCGCAGATTGACGGCGCAGGCAAGTGGGCCCAGATGCGCTATGTGGTGCTGCCCAGCATCCTTTCCACCATCGTGATCATGCTGATTACCCGGATCGGCTCCATGCTTTCCATCGGCTACGAAAAAGTACTGCTGCTGAGCGAGGGAAGAATCGCATCCTACCAGACCGCTGAAGTGGTTTCCACTTTCGCCTGGCGGGTCAAAGGCAGCCAGAGCGGACTGGCATCGGCGGCGGAAATGATGAACAACGTAATCGGAATGCTGTTGGTCATCGGAGCGAACACCATTGCACGCAAGGCCTCCAACGTGAGCCTGTACTGATGAGAGGAGGCTTTTGAAAGATGAAACGGAAGCTTGAAATATCAGAACTGATCTTCAAGATTCTCGCGTATACCTTCCTGACGGTTTTCGCACTTCTGTGCCTGTATCCTTTCCTGTACGCGATCTCCGCTTCCATCAGCGGAAGGCACGCGGTGGAATACAAGGAAATCATCCTTCTGCCGAAGGCTGTGCAGTTTGATGCGTTCGCCGCCATGTTCGGCAGCAACGAGTTCTGGAATTCCTATTCCAACACCCTGTTCCTGACCATCTACGGAACGATCTGGTCCCTGGTGGTGGCCATCCTGGGCGGTTATGCGCTGAGCAAGAAGCGGCTGCTGTTCCGTAAATCCCTGAACTTCTTCCTGGTGTTCACCATGTGGTTCAGCGCCGGTATCGTTCCCCAGTACCTGAACTATATTGCTACCAAGCAGGTGTTCAACGGCGTCGGCATTATGGATGACAAATGGCTGGTGGTCATTGCCATGGGTATGGCGGCCATGAACATCATCCTGCTGCGGAACGCCTTTGAGAATGTGCCCAGCGAAATTGAGGAAGCGGCGATCGTGGACGGAGCCACGGAAATGCAGGTGCTGAGCAAGGTTTACATCCCCATGAGCAAGAGCACCATTGCCACGGTGGCCCTGTTCTTCGCCATCAGCCGGTGGAACGGATACTTCTGGGCCCGGCAGATGATTTCCAACATCAACGAACAGCCGCTGCAGGTGTTTATCCGGAACAGGCTGGAACAGTATACGGACCTGGAGCAGCTGGCGACCTGGACGGAGAACTACGCGGCGGATTCCCTGATTTTCGCACTGATTGTCTGTTCCATCATTCCGATCCTGATTATCTATCCCTTCATCCAGAAGTATTTTGCGAAGGGTACCAACGTGGGCGGCGTGAAGGAATAATCTGTATCGTATTACTACATCCGTGGGGGATTCCTTCCGGATGCGGGAATATAAAAAAAATTAGGAGGAAAAAACATGAAAAAACTTCTGTCTCTGGTTCTGTGCGTTACGATGATGATCTCCCTGATCGCCGTCGCGGGCGCGGAAGATGTTACGCTGCGGATGGCCACCGGCTACAACAGCGCCAAAACCGGCATCACCTTTGATGCCGAAACCGCCGGCGAAGGCGTTACCCTGGCTGACGGAAAAACCTACAACACCGGCGATCTGAAACCCACCTGGCAGGCCCTGGAAGAAATCCTGGGCGTGAAATTCGAAAGCAAGTACCAGGGCAACGGCTCCGCCAAGGAGTTTGAGTACTGGAAAGACCGCCTGGCGGAAGTGGATATGGTTTCCGGACCTGCCACCACGCTGAATGAGTACGGTGAGACCGGACTGCTGGTCAACCTGGCCGAGTACATGGACAAGCTGCCCAACTTCAAGGCTTACCTGGATGCCAATCCCATCGTGCGGCTGTCCATCATGGGCAACACCAGCACCGGCGCCATTTACTTCAGCCCCTACTTCGACGGCGTCAACGACATCGAACGGATGCCCCTGATGCGGGTGGACTACGCTGCGAAGCTGCTGGACGGCGAAGGCGCGTTCACCGCGGATGCCTGCAACAAGCTGGCGGCTCCGGTTTATCAGCCCTATATGCCCACCTCCGGCAAGGTAGAGATTGAAACCCCCACCCTGGACGGTACGGCCACTGAAGTTGTGACCAAGGATTACGATGCTTACGGCAATATCGTTGCGAAGATGAACGAGGCCGGTGAGCTGGACGGTGTGGCCGCGGTCAACATGCTGCGTGAATACATCGACAAGACCTACAACGGATATTACGGAACCGCCCGCAGCAACCTGTTCATCGGACAGAACGCTGCCTGGGATGCGGACGAACTGGTTGCGCTGCTGCGCTGCGTGGTGGCAAACCCCCAGAGCCTGAACGGCACCGACTCCATCCAGGGCCTGTTCTCCCGTGAGGACAACAACAACCAGCGCCGGGTGGACATGTACCGGCTGGCCGGCCATCTGTTCGGCGTCCGCGGTATGGAATCCCGCCAGGACTACCTGTATTTTGAAACCGACGGAAAGCTGCATGACGCCCGCCAGGAAGCGGTGACCTTCACGGCCCTGGGCAGAATGCACGACCTGGTTGCTGAAGGACTGATCTCCAAGGCGTTCGTGGATGCCGCGGAAGAAAACTCCTCCACCTACCTGGAGAACGACAACGGCTTCATGTCCTATGACTACAACCAGACCCAGACCGTTATGAACGCCACCAAGCTCCAGAGCGAGAACGGTGAGAAGTACATGGCGATTATGGTGCCGGTAGCCAAGTGGTTCGACGGCACCGAGGGCGGCGTGTTCATGCGGTTCACAGAGAGCTGGCGTTCCGTGAAGACAGACGCTTGGGCCATCTCCAAGGCCGGTGTGGAAGCGAACCCCGGCGCCCTGGATAAGGCCCTGGCCCTGATCGACTATGCCTACTCTCCGGAAGGCCAGATCCTGATGAGCTACGGCCCTGCCGCGTTCATCAAGGAAGGCGCCACCTTCCTGTTCAACGGCAAGGAAATGCCCGTGATTGCGGACGCGACCTACGCTGAACTGTGGGAGAAAGCAAAGGGCAACTATACCAACTATGCCCGTCAGTACCTGGGATCCACGCTGAGCTTCGTGAAGAGCCAGGCCTTCGAGTACCAGTGCACGCATGAAGTCGGCCGCGAAGGCGCCGGATACATTTCCACCGCCATCGGCCTGGGCACCATCAAGCATCCGCTGCTTGAGATCGCCGAGAATCCCTGGTACACCTCCATTCCCACCGTGCTGCCGAACTCCAAGACCGAGATGGATATGATCAACTCCTATGTTGAGCTGAGCGCCAACGGCAAGTTCTCTGCTGCCAAGGGCGGAGAAAACCTGTTCGTGGACATCATCGTGAACGGCCTGAACGGCACGGCGGAAGAAAACGCCGCCATGATTACCGATGACTGGCACGGCAAGCAGTACCTGGCCCTGCGTGAGAGCGCCTGGAAGAAGCTGGCCGCGTATTACGAAACCCTGAAGTAATTCCTTTCCGGTAACCTGACCCAAAGGAAATGATCCCTTTCCCTCCCGCCTGCGAGCGGGAGGGAAAGGGAGACCTGAAAAAAGCGAGGAGTATCATCATGTACAGGAAGCAAGTGAAGCTCCAGAGGATCATCTGCATTTTTGCGCTGATCGCTGCCGCGGTGTTGTTTGTTTACTCTCTGGGGATGCTGACGGATCTTTATGACAGCCTTTATCCCATGATGAGAAACCCGGATAATTTGGAAGAAACCGATGTACCCGGTTCCATCATTTATTATGACATGCAGTCGTTCAACCACCAGCTCCTGATTTCCGCGCTTGTGCTGATTGTGCTGGCGGCGTTCCTGTTTGTCACAAACACCAGTTCCCGCAGGAAATACTATATCGGGAACTACACGATGACAGCCGTCAACGTCATTGCGGAAATCGGCGTTGCGGTGTGGGCCCATCTGCAGGTGAACGCGTTCAGGACACAGTTTATCACGACGGTGGATTTTGAAGCGCTGGAGATGTGGTCCGAGATCTGGGAGACCCCGGCGATGACCGCCGGCTCCACTTTCTGGTTTGATATCCATTACCTGGCCTGCGGACTGCTGATTGCGGCCGCGGTGCTGCTGATTGTGAATGCAATCTGGAAGAGAAGGCTCATGCAGAGTGAAAGATCTCTCTTGGCCGGAAAGGCGGTGTCCGCATGAACGAAGCAACCACGCGTCTGGACCGGATGCGTTATACCAAAAATACCACCTCCTCCCGACTGGCGCTTCTGGCGATCGTCTGCAATGTGCTGTTCTTTATCAGTCTTTATAAATCCGATGTCGGAACGTATTATTACACGATCCTGATCGGTGCATCCATTATTTACAACCTGGTGTTCATGCTGGCCACCTTCCTGGCTTCAGAAGGCGTCAAGAACTACCAGAAGGGTTATACCTGGCTGCTTCTGGTGCTGGGATGCGGACAGATCCTCCGGATTTTCATCTATCCCATGCAGGGACATAACACCATGATCGGCGGGGCGCCGGTTATCGGGAACGGCCAGTTTATCCGCATGATCATCTATCTTTCGCTGTCCGCGGCCTGCCTGTTTGTCAGCGCCGTGATCAACTGGCGGAAGAGCCGGGCGCTCACAGCCCATATTGCTTCTGTGGAAGCAGTGAAGGCATAAGGAGGAAGCAACATGGCAGAGCTTCAACTGCAACACCTGGACAAGATCTATGACAACAACGTACAGGCGGTGTATGATTTCAACCTGGATGTCAAAGACGGAGAGCTGATCGTGCTGGTCGGTCCTTCCGGATGCGGAAAATCCACCACCCTGCGGATGGTGGCCGGACTGGAGGATATTTCCCGGGGAGCCCTTCTGCTGGACGGAAAGGATATTACCCAGGCGCCGGCCAAGGACCGGGATATGGCCATGGTGTTCCAGAACTATGCACTGTACGGCCATATGACCATTTATGAAAACATGGCGTTTTCCCTGACCCTGCGGAAGGAAGATCCCAATGTGATTCATAAAAAGGTTCTGGCGGCCGCGGAAATCCTGGACCTGACGAGCCAGCTGAACAAGAAGCCGTCCCAGCTTTCCGGCGGACAGCGGCAGCGGGTCGCCATGGGCCGCAGCATTGTGCGGAACCCGAAGGTTTTCCTGTTTGATGAACCGCTGAGCAACCTGGACGCCAAGCTGCGCAGCGCCACACGGAGGGAAATCCTGCTGCTGCACAAAAGGCTGAATGCAACGATCCTGTATGTGACCCACGACCAGACGGAAGCCCTGACGCTGGCGGACCGGATTGTCTGCATGAGCATGGGCCACGTGCAGCAGGTCGGAACGCCCCTGGAGCTTTATGACCGGCCCAACAACATTTTTGTGGCGACGTTTATCGGCCTGCCGCCCATGAATATGTTCGAGACGGTTTTCGAAGACGGCCAGCTGAAAGGAAAGGGATTCAGCGTGGAGCTGACAGATGAACAGAAGCAGCTCCTGTCCGGCTATGTGCACAGGAAGATCACATTGGGGGTGCGCCCGGAGGACATTGCCGAGGGAGGCAGCCTGGAGATCCGGGTGACCAACAACGAAAACCTGGGAATGAACACCCTGGTGCACGGGTTCCTGGGGGATAACTTCCATATTACGGCCAAGCTTCGCGGATGGAGCGACAACAAGGCCGGGGATTCCCTGCCGGTACATTTCAAACGGATGCATTTCTTTGATCCGGAGACGACCAATGCCATCCGAAAGGAGGCGGAATGACCATGACAAAGAATCCGAACGGTGTCCGTGAATTTTTCCGGAAGCGCGTGGTTGCGCTGAAGCGCAAGCCGCAGACGATTCCGCTCTTCGTCCTGGTAATTGCCTTCCTTTACTATTCCCTGAACCTGACGCAGATTTCCAATACCACGGCGCTGATCAACGGCCAGAACATGGGCCTGACGGAGTTCGTGACCATGCTTCTTTCCGTGCTGGGCCTGGTTTGCTTCCTGAACGCATTTCCGCACCGGAAAAAGGTCAACATTCCGATGCTGGTGCTGATGATCCTGATGGTCGGCGTGCTGATTTACTGCGACATCTATTACGGAGGCTGCATCACCCGTGCCGTAACCCGCGAAACCAACCGGATCGATCCCACCGGAAAGAATATTTTCGTGACGAATGCCAGGAACATGCTGAATGTGCATAAGATTATCCTGATTGTCGGACTTGCGCTGACCGCCCTGCTGCCCGTATACGCCCCGATAATCCGGAAAATCAAAACCAGCATTGAGGTGGAAGGCACCGGCGATATCGCAGCGATTGATATCTCCCAGGAATAACGGCTATGAAGAAGGGAAACAAGAGCGCCGGGGACCGCCATCAAAAGCTTCCTTTTCCGCATGGGGCTTCTCTCTCTGACGACAGGAAAGTTGCAGCGGCTGAACCCCGCCGGGAAGAGGCGGATTATTACAAGCTGAAGGTCAAGGCGGTGGAGGATCTTGTTACCGCCAATCCGGAAAACTCGCCGCCGGTTTCCAAAAAGGAGCTGCGGAAATACCAGCGGGGCCCGAAGGTGAAACTGGCGGACTGGATCAAGGCGATTCTGCTGAAGTGGTGGATAGCCGGGGTAATCTGCTATTTCTTCGTCTGGGGCCTGAGTACGTTCAGAATGAACCAATGGGATCTGATCCTGATTCTCGGAGTGGTGCTGGGCCTGGCAACGAATCTGCTGACCAACAACATTTTCCGGTTCATTGAGAAGAAAAAAGGCGCCTACAACCGGTGGATGATGTTCCCGAAGAAGGGATATATCTATTATCTGCTGGATATCCTTTACGGTATGCTGCTGGTGGTCTGCACGGTCATGAGCTATAACGGAATCAACCTGGCGGCGACGGGAGGCGTGAAGGACGCCCCGGCAGCCCTGGGGGTGGAACCGATTCTGTTCGGCGCCCTGATTACGGTGTGGGATCTGCTGTTCCTGGGCATGAAACGCCTGGGCGGGAGTATTCTTGCGGACGCCAGGGAGAAAAATCAACCGATTTCGAGGTAAAAAATGCGGGAAACGATTGAGAAGTACATTCTGGAACTGATCCGGCGCAGCACACCCCGGCGGACCGCCTGGAACCTTGAAAAGATCCGGGAAGGCGTGGACGTCAGCTGGAACTATATTGACGGGTGCATGCTGACCGCGCTGCTGGCGATGACGGAAATTACCGGAGATGACCGGTACGCGGCCTTTGTGGAACAGGTGGCGGACAGCTTTGTGCAGGAGGACGGGTCCATTGACACCTTCGATCCGGAAAAGCATGTGCTGGATGATTACAACGAAGGCCGGATCCTGTTTCCCATGTACAGCCGGACGGAAAACGAAAAATACCGGAAAGCGGCAAAGATGCTGTACAACAGCCTGCTGAAGCAGCCCCGGACCGAAGAAGGAAACTTTTGGCACAAGAGCATTTATCCCAATCAGGTGTGGCTGGACGGCGTGTATATGGCGCTGCCGTTCCTGGCCATGTACCAGGACCGCTTCGGAGACGGAGAAATCCGGGATATTATGAAACAGCTGCGGGTGGTCCGCGAAAAGATGCGGGATCCGGAAACCGGGCTGTACTACCATGGCTATGATGCCAGCCGGAAAGCTTTCTGGGCGGATCCCGCAACGGGCCTGAGCCGGAATTTCTGGCTGCGGTCCATCGGATGGTACGCACTGGCGCTGACGGACCTGATTGAAATCATCCCCCGGGGAATGGAAGAACGGGACGAACTGGCGGAAACGCTGCGGGAACTGATGGAAAGCCTGTCGGCCTTTGCTGATTCGGAAACCGGAATGTACTGGCAGGTGGTCAACCGGCCGGGAGACAAAGGCAACTACCTGGAAACCAGCGGAAGCGCCATGATTGCCTGCGCCATGCTGAAGGGAACCCGCCTGGGAGCCCTGGAGGAAAAATTCCGGAATCAGGGGAAAAAGACCTTTGAAGGGATTGTAAACCACCACCTGAAAATCCGGGATGGAATGATCGGGCTGGACAATATCTGCCTGGTGGCAGGACTCGGACCGGAGAATAACCGGCGCCGGGACGGAAGCTATGAATACTACATTTCGGAGCCGGTGGTTTCCGACGATGCAAAGGGAGCGGCACCATTTGTGCTCTGCTATACAGAGATCAGGCGCCTGGATATGTAAACGGCAAGGAGGCAGAACGGATGTACATTACCCTGAAAGACATCAACAAAATTTATCCGAACGGATATCATGCGGTGCATAATTTCAATCTGGAGATTGAGAAGGGTGAGTTTATCGTATTTGTCGGGCCTTCCGGCTGCGGGAAATCCACAACGCTGCGGATGATCGCGGGACTGGAGAACATATCCAGCGGCGAATTCCTGATCAACGGGGTCAGGGCCAATGAAAAAGGGCCGCGGGAGCGGGAAGTGGCGATGGTGTTCCAGAGCTATGCCCTGTATCCGCAGATGACCGTTTTTGACAACATCGCTTTCGGCCTGACGCTGCAGGGCGTGGACGAGGATGTCATCGAGGAGCGCGTACAGAAGACCGCGAAGATCCTCGGCCTGACGGACTACCTGGACCGGCTGCCCCGAGCCCTTTCCGGCGGCCAGCGGCAGCGGGTTGCCATCGGGCGTGCCCTGATCCGGAAAGTGGGAATCTTCCTGATGGATGAGCCGCTGAGCAACCTGGACGCAAAACAGCGGGTGACCATGCGTTCGGAAATTGCCCAGATTCACAGGGAAACAGGCTCCACCACCATTTACGTGACGCATGACCAGACGGAAGCCATGACGCTGGCGGACCGGATTGTGGTGATGAAGGACGGGTATGTTCAGCAGGTGGGAACGCCTTACGAACTGTATTTCAAGCCGGCCAACGTGTTTGTGGCCGGGTTTATCGGGGAACCGCCCATGAACTTTGCCCGGAGCAAGGTGGAGAAGGGCTGTATCCGCTTCGGAGACCAGACGGTGGACCTGACGGCCGTGCGGCCGGACGCAGCGGCCCTGGAAGGCAAAGAAGTAGTTTTCGGCTTCCGGCCTGAGGCGATTACGCTCCGGGAACAGGAAAAAGCCACCCGGATCGACTGCCAGGTGGAACTGACAGAGATGCTGGGTGACAATACCAATGTCTATATTACTTCCGGGGAACAGCAGGCGATCCTGAAGGTGGACAGCCATGACACGCCGGAAACGGACGCGCCGCTGCGCTTCTACATTCCCGCGGAGAGCATTTACCTCTTTGACGGGGAAACGGAGATGGTTCTGTAATCAGAACCATTCTCCGGGCAGATACTGCCGCTGGTTTTCAAGCATTTCACTGAAAAGTTTTTCACCTTCCGCAGGGGAGACAAAGGCAAGCTGGGGATCATTCATGAAAGTGGTGAACCCCAGCTTTCTGTCGCAGGTAAGGGCGGCGGAAAGCGTGTTTTCCTGATTCAGCACATGGCGGGTTACCAGCGGAAGGACGGAAGCGGGGGTCGCGCCGGCGAAAACGGGTTCGATCCGGTCCCGGGTGAAAAGGGCATTGGTTTCCACCACCGCGCCCATCGGGAGATCCGGAATCTGTCCCCGGTTCGGAACGTTTACGTTTGAAATCAAGTCGCCGAGCCCCAGGAGCGCCTTCAGCAGCAGGTGACCTTCCTCCCCGGAGGGCTTCAGGTCAGGCGCTTCTTCTCCGCTGGCCAGACGGCCGGAACGGGCAAGGCGATCCTGCAGGTCCTTTTTCCGCCAGGAAACCGGGGTCAGGCTGAACATCCAGGACCGTACGGTTTCCGGGTCCCTGGTATACCAGGGTGCCACGAATTCTGCCAGGTGACGGTCACCGGCCGCGGCAATTGCCCCGTAACGGCGGAAAAGATCGAATTTAACCCGGTGCGCGCAGTTGAAATGGGAATTCATCCAGTTCTTGTCCGGAGAGGCTTCATAGCCGCTTTCAGCATACTTTTCAGCGCTGCGGGCATAAAGGGGCATCAGGTCTTCCGTGCCCCAGGAAGCTTCGGTGATCCAGGTGAAGTGGTTGATTCCGGTAACGGTGGTACGCAGGTCCTGGCGGCGGACGCCTTTGACGCCTTCTTCCGTTTCAAGCAGGCTGCAGAGCAGCTTCTGGGTGCCGAATACCTCATGGCAGCAGCCGAAAGCGTGAATTCCGGGGAAAACCTTATACAGCGTACGCACACAAAGGGACATGGGGTTGGTATAGTTGATGACCCAGGCATCCGGAGCAAAGTCGCGGATTGCTTCGGCAATGACGACGAACATGGGGATGGTCCGCATGGCCCGCATAAAACCGCCGGCGCCGACCGTATCGCCTACGGGCTGCCAGATTCCCACCCGTTCCGGAAGATGCACATCGCTTTCCATTTCATCGAAGGTTCCGGGCAGGATCGAGATGACGACGAAATCCGCCCCGGTCAGGGCTTCTTCCAGGGTCTGGCTGACCTCGTAGGACCACCGGGAAACGGCTTCCGGACGGGCGCTGATGAGGCCGCCGATGATACGGTTGCGCTCCGCGGCTTCCCGGTCGATATCGTAGAGACGCACCGTGCCGCACAGGTCCGGATCCAGCGCCAGGTCCGTCATGAATCCCCAGGCCCATCCGCGGGAGCCGCCGCCGATATAGGCAACTTTCAGTTCTTTTGCATTGTGCATTGTTTTATTCCTCCTATCAGATCAGTAATCCCAGACGGGACATGGTGTAAATAAACAGGAAAATTGTTCCCAGGGAAGCTACGGTACTGACAAAAACCAGCTGGCCGGCCAGCTCTCCGTCCCCGCCCATATTCTGGGCCATGGGGTAGGAGGCGGTGGCGATGGGGGTGCCGAAGATCATCAGGATCAGGAAGAGTTCAACGCCCCGCAGCCCGATCAGCCAGCCCAGGGGTACCATGATCAGCGGCAGGAGCAGCAGACGAACCAGCAGGACCGCCGTAATCGTCTTCCGGTTTTTCCGGATTTCCCCGAAGACCAGGTTGGCCCCCAGGACGATCATGGCCAGGGTGGTGGCTATGG
The DNA here is from genome assembly GCA_017526525.1 of Clostridia bacterium. Classification (GTDB taxonomy): domain Bacteria; phylum Bacillota; class Clostridia; order Christensenellales; family Aristaeellaceae; genus Aristaeella. The sequence continues at coordinate 25,229 of JAFXRG010000005.1, forward strand.
AAGCCAGGGAGGAAACGGGGGAGGCGATAAACGCCGGCAGGCGGATCCGGAGCAGATAGAAAAGCAATCCCACAAAGCATCCCTGCAGAAGGGGGTTTTTGACAATTCCCAGCAAGAGCTGCTTCGGATGGATTTTTCCGCCCTCCCGGAAGAGCTCCAGAACGATCACCGCGGCCGCGTTGAAGAGGGAAACCATGATCATGATCATCATGCCGCAGACGGAGGAGCGTTCCTCTCCGAATACATAGGTGGTCAGCGGAATGCCGTAAATGATGAAATTGCTGCGGAAAATGGCCTGGATAATGACGCCGCGCCGGGGGTTTTCCTTTACGAGGCGCGGAACGATGACCAGCAGCGCCGCAATCAGAACCACAACGGAAAGAGGGCCCGCAATCATCAGCGTTACGGACGGAAGATTCTCCGGCTTTGCGCTGTAGACGTTGTTGAACATCAGAAACGGGAAAAAGAGCTTGAAATTCAGGGCGTTCAGGCGGTTCATGAAGGCCCTGTCCGTCAGGCCGGTGCGGATGGCGAGAAAGCCGATTCCGAGGAGAATCAGAAAAGGCGATACCGCATTGACCGCAACCCAAAAGCTTTCGAGCATTTCATCCGCCTCCGTCAGGGCCGGTAACCCGGTGCCTGTAAGGATTATAACAGAAGACGGAAGGCGGGGAAAGGGAAAAAATACAAATATTTCAATATCCGATCGGTTGACGGACAAAGGCGCAGCGCGGTATACTCAAGGAAAGGGACTGAACCGAAACGGCGAAGAGAAGCCGGAACAGAACAAAAAAACGAAGCACTAGCCCTGAGAGGAAAAGACCAATGTATACAAAAGAGCAGCTGGAACAATATCCTTTTTTCCGGGAAAAACTGGACACGGTTGACATTGAAAACCTGCTGGATCCGCTGACGGGCCTGGTGTCCCGGGGACAGATCCTCTGGTTTGTCCAGTGGCTGATTGAGCATGAAACACCGTTTTCCTTTGCGATGCTGGACCTGGACAATTTCAAGTTTATCAACGATACCTACGGCCATCATGCCGGGGATCAGGTGCTGGCCAGCGTGGCCGGCGACGTGATCAGCATCCTGGACGGAATCGGCGTGGCCGGCCGTTTCGGCGGGGACGAGTTTCTGCTGGTGAACCTGAAGGACGTCACCTACGAAGACTGTAAGGCTTTTTTTACACGTTTCTATGAGGGAAAGGTGCTCCGGAAAAATATCCGGACGGATGACTGCAGCCCCTTTGTGACCGGAACGGTGGGATGCGCCATCTATCCCAGGGACGCCACGGATTACAACGAGCTGTTTTCCCTGATTGACAAAACCCTGTACAGGGGAAAATCCAAGGGCCGGAACTGCCACATTATTTACGTGGAGGAAAAGCATAAGAATATCGTCATCAAACAGATCGCCAGGCACGGGATGTATACCACGCTCAGCGCACTGGTACGCCAGTTTGAATTTGCGCCGGGCATTATCAACAAGCTGCGCAGCGTGATGCCTTTGCTGATGGAAGAGCTGCAGATTTCCGACCTGTATTATGTCGGGGATAAGAACGTGATGCACGCGGTACGGAACCAGACGCTGGAGATTCCGGTGCAGGGACTGGAAGAACTGCTGCGGAGCGATGACGTTTTCGCGGACAACAGCCTGGAGGAAGTAAAGCGGAGAAGTCCGGAATTCTATCAGGTCCTGCAGAGCAGGGAAGTGGAAACCTTCTGCGTGGTCCGGATTATCCTGTCCGGGAAAAAATACGGATACCTGATCTGCGCGGAACCCAGGAACCGGCGGATCTGGCAGGAGGCCGAATGCGCCATTCTGTACTTCCTTTCCAAGATGCTGGCATCTTCCATGGCCCTGGAAGGGGACCAGCTGGACTGAGAACAAACGGCCTGACCGGCCCAAAGAAAGCGGCGGGATTTCCGGCCGTTTTTTTTTACGCCGAAAACGGAAAAGCCGCCGGGTCAAATGTCGGATTCCGTATAAATAGGAAGGAAAAAATCTCAAAAAGGCTTTCTTTTACCAGGGAAAAGTGGTATAATTAATCAGTTTGAAACGCCTTGATTTTCAAGGGACAGAGGGATTTCCGGAACGGCGGAAAAACGCCCGTTTCAGACAGGTTTTTTCCGAAGCGGAACGAGAGTTCAGAATGAGGTGTGTCATGACTGAAGGAATGGATGCAAATCTGGAACAGGTTACAGCTGTAACAGCGGATTACGGGGAGGACCAGATTCAGGTCCTGGAAGGACTGGAGGCGGTCCGGAAACGGCCCGGTATGTATATCGGCTCAACGGATGCCCGCGGCCTGCATCATCTGGTATATGAAATCGTGGATAATTCCGTGGATGAAGCGCTGGCAGGATACTGCAAACAAATCAATGTAACGATCAACGCAGACGGAAGCGTTACAGTCATGGACGACGGCCGCGGTTTTCCCGTTGGCCTGCATCCCAAAATGGGCCGGCCGGCGGTGGAAGTCTGCCTGACCGTTCTGCATGCCGGCGGAAAATTCGGCGGCGGGGGATACAAAGTATCCGGCGGCCTGCACGGCGTCGGCGCTTCCGTTGTGAACGCGCTGAGCCGCCATTTTACCGTCATGGTTTACCAGAACGGAAAGATCTACCAGCAGGAGTACGAACGGGGCAAATATCTCTACGACCTGAAAGAGATCGGCGAAACGGAGCGGACCGGAACCACCATCCGCTTCTGGCCGGATGTGCGCAGCGAGGAAAACCCGGAAGGTATTTTTGAAACCGGGGATTTTGAATACGAAACCCTTCGCAACCGGCTGCGGGAAATGGCTTTCCTGAATAAGGGCGTACGGATTGTCTTCCGGGACGAACGCGGGGAAAACCCGCGGGAGAACGATTTCTGCTTTGAGGGCGGCCTGAAGGAATTTGTGAAATTCCTGAACCAGCACAAGCAGGTACTGTTCCCTGAACCCATCTACACGGAGGGCATCAAGGACGGAATCCTGGTGGAAATGGCCATGCAGTACAACGACAGCTATGCGGAGAACGTGTATTCCTTCGCCAACAATATTGCTACGCCGGACGGCGGAACCCACCTGGCGGGCTTCAATACCGCGGTGACCCGCGCCATCAACGACTACGGCCGCCGCTACAAAATCCTGAAGGATAACGAGCCCAACCTGAAGGGAGAGGATGTGCGGGAAAGCCTGACCGCCATCATCTCCATCAAAATGGAGGATCCCCAGTTTGAAAGCCAGACCAAATCCAAGCTGGGCTCCGGCCAGGTGCGGGGCGTGGTGGACAGCCTGGTCAGCGAGGAGCTGAGCACGTACCTGGAAGAGAATCCCGCGGTCGCCAAAGCGATTGTTACCCGCTGCGTGGACGCCCAGCGCGCCCGGGAGGCCGCCCGGAAAGCCCGGGAAGCAACCCGGCGGAAAACCGTGCTGGAAAGCGCCTCCCTGCCGGGAAAACTGGCAGACTGCAGCGAACGGGATCCGGCAAAATGCGAGATTTTTATGGTGGAGGGCGATTCCGCAGGCGGCAGCGCCAAGGGCGGCCGCGACAGCAAAACGCAGGCCATTCTGCCGCTGCGGGGCAAGATCCTGAATGTGGAAAAGGTCCGGCTGGACCGGGCGCTGGAGAATCAGGAAATCCGCGCCATGATCACCGCCTTCGGGTGCGGTTTCGGCGATCAGTTTGACGAGAGCAAGCTGCGGTATCACCGGATCGTCTGCATGACGGATGCGGACGTGGACGGCGCCCATATCCGGATTCTGCTGCTGACCTTCTTCTACCGTTTTATGCGGCCGCTGGTGGAAAAGGGATATGTTTACGCCGCCATGCCCCCGCTGTACAAGGTGACCAAGGGAAAGACCTCCCGGTATGTGTACGATGACGATGAACTGAACCGGCTGCTGGACGAAATCGGCCGGGATCCCAAGCCGGACATCCAGCGCTACAAAGGGCTCGGTGAAATGAGCGCGCAGCAGCTGTGGGATACGACCATGAATCCGGAAACCCGGATGATGATGCAGATTACCCCCGATGACGCCATGGAGGCGGACCGCCTGTTTACCCTGCTGATGGGGGACCAGGTGGAGCCCAGAAAACTGTTTATTCAGGAAAACAGCGATCTGGTAAAGGACCTGGATGTCTGAGTCCGGCCGGAGACCGGGAAAAACGGCTGAAATGAACACAGTCAGAAAAACAGGAGATAAGCGATGATTCAGGATAAACTGATCCCCGTAAACCTGGAACAGGAAATGAAGAAAAGCTTCATTGCCTACGCCATGGCGGTCATTGTGGACCGGGCCCTGCCGGACGTTCGGGACGGACTAAAGCCGGTTCACCGGCGGATTCTTTACGATATGTCCGAAGAGCTGGGCATGACGCCGGACAAACCGACCCGCAAAAGCGCCCGCGTGGTCGGCGACGTGCTCGGTAAATTCCATCCCCACGGGGACTCCTCGGTTTACGACGCCATGGTGCGTCTGGCACAGCCCTTCAATATCCGCTACCCGCTGATTGAAGGACAGGGAAACTTCGGCAGCGTGGACGGGGACGGCGCCGCCGCCATGCGTTATACGGAAGCCCGGCTTCAGAAACTGACCATGCACCTGCTGGACGGCATTGACAAGGACACGGTGGATTTTTACCCCAACTTCGACGAAACCATGCAGCAGCCCGCGGTGCTGCCGGCACGGTTTCCGAACCTGCTGGTGAACGGATCCAACGGAATTGCCGTCGGCATGGCGACCAACATTCCGCCCCACAACCTGACGGAAGTGATCAACGGCGTCATCTGCATGATCGATAACCCGGAATGCACGGTGGAAGACCTGATGCAGCACATCAAGGGACCGGATTTCCCGACCGGCGGACTGATCCTGGGCCGCAGCGGCATCCGGGAAGCCTATACCACCGGCCATGGCCGGATTACCGTACGGGCAAAGACCAATGTGGAAGAAATGGGCGCCTCCCGGAGCCGGATTGTGGTGACGGAAATTCCCTACCAGGTCAATAAGTCGGTGCTGGTTAAAAAAATTGCCGATCTTGTGCACGAAAAGAAAATCGAGGGCATCAGCGATATTCGCGATGAATCCAACGACCGGCAGGGCATGCGGATTGTTATTGAACTGAAAAAGGATGTTCAGCCCCAGGTGGTGCTGAATATGCTGTACAAGCATACGCCCATGCAGGAAAACTTCGGCGCGAATATGCTGGCGCTGGTAAACGGAAAACCCCGGGTGCTGAACCTGCGGGAAATGATTTACTACTACCTGGAGCACCAGAGGGAGGTTGTGACCCGCCGGACCCGGTTCGAACTGAACAAGGCCCAGAACCGGGCCCATATCCTGGAAGGACTGCTGAAAGCGCTGGATCACATCGACGAGATCGTGGCCATCATCCGGGCCAGCAAGGATACTTCCACCGCCAAGGAAGCGCTGATGCTGCGCTTTGAGTTTTCTGACCGGCAGGCCCAGGCAATCCTGGACATGCGGCTGGCCCGCCTGACCGGACTGGAGAGGGAAAAACTGCAGGAGGAATACAAGGAACTGGAAGCGACCATTGAACGGCTGACGGCGATCCTGGCGGATGAACACCTGCTGATGGATGTGATTAAAACCGAAATCAGCGAAATCCGGGACAAATACGGCGATGAACGCCGCAGCGAACTAACCATTGCCGAGGATGACATTGACATTGAGGACCTGATTCAGGAAGAAAACATGGTGGTCACCATGACCCATGAGGGATACGTGAAACGGGTTTCCTCCTCCGTATACCGGGCGCAGCACCGCGGCGGCCGCGGCGTTTCCGGCATGAACGTGAAGGAAACGGATTACACGACCCAGATGTTTGTGACCAGCACCCACCAGGAGATCATGTTCTTTACGAACCTGGGACGGGTTTACAGCCTGAAGTGCTATCAGATTCCGGAAGCCGGACGGCAGGCCAGGGGAACGGCGATTATCAACCTGCTGCAGATTGCCGGCGGGGAGAAGGTTTCCACCATGCTGCCCATGCCCAGGGAAACAGACCGGGAATACAACCTGGTGATGGCAACCCGGAACGGCATGATCAAGAAGACTTCCCTGGAAGACTTCCGCAACCTGCGGAAAAACGGGTTGATTGCCATTGCCCTGCGGGAAGGGGACGAACTGATCGGCGTACGGCTGAGCACCGGCGAGGATGAGATGCTGGTTTCCACCCGGAAGGGCAAATGCATCCGCTTCAATGAACAGCATGTGCGCACCGTGGGACGGAACTCCATCGGCGTACGCTCCATGCGGATCGCGGAGGGCGATGAAGTGATCGATATCGCGGCCGTGGAGCCCGGCACCACCGTGCTGGCCATTACCGCCCTGGGCTACGGAAAGCGTACCGATCCGGAGGAATACCGGGAGCAGGGACGCGGCGGCTCCGGCGTCAAGGCGATGCAGCTGACGGAAAAGACCGGGGACCTGGTGGCACTGCTGTTTGTGCACGAGGATGAGGATATCCTGCTGATTACCGACGACGGTACGATTATCCGTACCCGGGCGGCGGATGTGCGGCTGTGCGGCCGGTCCACCCAGGGTGTACGGATCATGCGGCTGGCGGAAGGCAGCACCGTGGTCGGCGTCTGCCGTGCGGAAAAGGAAGAAGAAATTTCTCCTGAAGCCGAAGACAGCGGAGAAACCAACGAGTAATCACGGATAAATAAAGAAACGCGGGAGCCGGGCTTCCGCGTTTCTTTTTGCTCGGGAAACAGGAACCATCAGTCGTAGCGTTCGTCAATGACACGTTTGGTTTTCTTTTCACTGCGGGGCAGGAGGCCGTTTTCCACCACCTTGACGATGGGGGTGAAACCGATGGCACTCTTGACCTTGACCGCGATCCGGTCCGCCAGGTCCTGGAAGTTGACGGAACCGCTGGCTTCGACGTAGATCCGCATGGTGTCCTTTCCATCCAGGTGAGAGATGCGGATCTGGTATTCGCTGGAAGCCTCCGGGAAGGACTGGAGCACTTCTTCAATCTGGCTGGGGAAGACGTTGACGCCCTTGATCTTCATCATATCGTCCGTGCGGCCCATGATGGTATCCAGCCGGACATGCTTGCTTCCGCAGGGGCATTCGCCGGGAATGATCCGGGAAAGATCGTGGGTGCGGTAACGGATCAGCGGCGCACCTTCCTTCACCAGGGTGGTGATGACGATTTCGCCGAATTCGCCGTCCGGGACGGGCCTGAGGGTTTTCGGGTCAATGATTTCGATGTACAGGTAGTCATTCCAGCAGTGCATGCCGGTGTTGTACTTGCAGTTGATGCCGATACCGGGGCCGTAGATTTCGGTGAGGCCGTAAATGTCATACAGTTCAATGCCCAGAGATTCGGAAATGCGTTTGCGCATTTTATCACTCCAGCGCTCGGAACCGATGATGCCTTTTTTCAGCTTGATTTGATTGCGGATGCCGCGCTTTTCGATTTCTTCGGAGAGAAGCAGGGCGTACGAAGAGGTGGAGCACAGGACGGTGGATTCCATATCCACCATCATTTTCAGCTGTTTTTCCGTGTTTCCGGGGCCCATGGGAATGGCCATGGCGCCGAGGAGCTCACAGCCGGCCTGGAAGCCGATTCCAGCGGTCCAGAGGCCGTAGCCGGGGGTGATCTGAATCCGGTCCCGGTTGGTGACGCCGGCATATTCGTAACAGCGCTTGAACATGATGGCCCAGTCTTCCACATCCTTCCGGGTATAGGGAATGATGACCGGCAGGCCGGTGGTGCCGGAGGAAGAGTGAATCCGGACGATCTGGTCTTCCGGGGCGGTCATCAGGCCGAGGGGGTACGCATCGCGCAGGTCGCTCTTTTCGGAAAAGGGGAGCGCTTCGAAATCATCGGCGCTGGAAATGCCGGTAATGCCGGCGGCTTTCAGCTTTTTCCCGTAAAAATTGTCGGCGGCAATCAGCGCGTCGATGCGGCTGTTGACCTGCTGGATCTGGAAATCGGAAATGCGCATGGTTCGGATACCTTCTTTCTGTATTTATCATTTTTTTAACGCGGAAAACCGGGTCAGGAGCAGTAATCCAGCGCCCGGAAGTTCAGTTCGTGGAATTTTTCCGGGATCAGGCGGCGGACGGCATCCTTCAGGTCCCCTGCCTCCAGCCCGAGGGCCCCGCTGTGCACGGCGGCTCCCAGGAGAATCAGATTCAGCACCTTGGGGGAGCCCACCTCCCGCAGAGCCTGTTCAGCGTCCACCACGGTGAGGCGAGAAACGCAGGATTGCAGGAAGGCGATCATTTCCTCCGCCCGGTAGCCGGTTTCGGAAAGAGCGGCGGTGACGGGCATCACGGGACGGGAGGAGACGATCATTTGTCCATCCGGTTTGAGGAAGGGCAGCAGGCGAACGGCTTCTCCGGGCTCGAAGCCCAGGATCAGGTCCGCCTCCCCCCGGGCGATCATCGGGGAATACAGGCCTTCTCCCATCCGGAGATGGCTGAAGACGCTGCCGCCCCGCTGGGCCATGCCGATGGTTTCGGCGGAAAGAACCGGAATCCTGCGGGACATGGCGGCGGAGGAAATCAGGCGGGAAGCAAGAACGGTTCCCTGGCCGCCCACGCCGCAGAGAATGATGTTTTTATTCATGTGGATCGCCTCCTGAAATGGCCCCGGCGGGACACAGCTGCGCGCACAGGGAACAGCCGTTGCACTGGGCAGGATCCGTTACGGCTTTTCCGTCCCGGAAGCTCAGCGCCGGGCAGCCGATTTCCCGGATGCATTTTTTGCAGCCGATGCAGGCATCGGGGTTCACGGTCATCCGCTTTTCCGAACGGAACAGGGCAACGCAGGGAGAACGGAAAATGATGGCCTTTACGCCGGGAAGATCCGCTGTTTTGCGGACGGTTTCCACGGCCAGGGCATGGTTCAGGGGATCCACCGTTTCCACGCAGGTGACGCCGATCCCCTTCAGCACGTTTTCAATGCTGACCTTTTCTACCACCTGGCCCATCATGGTCCGGCCGGTGCCGGGGTGCGGCTGGTGGCCGGTCATGGCGGTGGTGGAATTATCCAGGACAATCAGGGTGAATTCCGCCTGGTTGTAAACGGCGTTCACCACACCGGGCAGGGCGGAAGCAAAGAAGGTGGAATCGCCCACGAAGGCGAAGCAGGAGCGGTCCTTTTCCAGGTGGTTCAGGCTTTGGGCAATGCCCAGGCCGGCGCCCATGCACAGGCAGGTATCCACCATGTCCAGGGGCATGGCGTTGCCCAGGGTGTAGCAGCCGATATCCCCGCAGAAAACGGTTTTCCGGCCCTTCATCGCCTGCTTGACCGCATAGAAGGAAGCCCGGTGGGGACAGCCGGCACACAGCACCGGAGGACGAACCGGCAGCGGCGGAGGCGTGAGCTCCGGCGCGGACTCCAGGGGAAGGTTCATAAAAGCGGCCACGGCGCTGTGCACGCTGTCCCGGCTGTTTTCGCCGGAGCGGGGCATATGGCCGGTAAGCTTGCCGAGGATTTTGGTCTGCAGGCCGTATTTGCCGCAGACATAAATGAGCTCCCGCTCAATGTACGGGTCCAGTTCTTCCACGCAAAGCACTTCATCCAGCCCGGAAAGGAACCGGACGGCCAGCTCTTCGGGGAAGGGAAAAGGCGTGGAGACCTTCAGCACGCGAAGGGCGCCCTGCTTAGCCCGGGCTTCCATAACGTAGGTGTAGCTGAATCCCCCGGTGGCAATGCCTTTGCGCAGGCCGGAAAGGAGGCATTCCTCCGGTTCGATCCGGTTCAGGACGGATTCGGAAAAAACGCTGCGCAGCTGGTCATTGCGCTCCTCAATTTTCCGGTGGTTTCCGAAGGAAAGACGGGGGAAAATCACCCAGCGGCTGCTGTCCTTCACAAAGCCTTCCGCCCGGTGAACCGTATATTCCTCCGGATCCTTCACAAGAATGGAGGCATAGCCGTGGGAAACACGGGTGGTGGGACGGAGGAAAACCGGCGTCCGGTATTTTTCGGACAGTTCAAAGGCTTCCTGAATCATGACGTAAGCTTCCTCGGCGGAGGAAGGATCCAGCAGCGGCACCTTGGAAAAGGCCGCAAAGGTGCGGGTGTCCTGCTCCGTCTGGGAGGAGATGGGACCCGGATCATCCGCCACCAGCACCACCAGTCCGCCTTTTACGCCGATATATTCCAGGCACATCAGCGGGTCGGACGCGACGTTGAGGCCCATCTGTTTCATGGTAACCAGGGCACGGGCGCCGGCATAGGCAGCGCCGCCGGCCAGTTCCATGGCGACCTTTTCATTGACGGACCATTCCACATAGATGTCGGCGCCGCGGCGCTTTGCCACCGTTTCGAGCACCTCGGTGGAGGGCGTGCCGGGATATCCGCAGACCAGGTTGACCCCGGCGGCCAGTGCGCCAAGAGCGATGGCTTCGTTGCCCATCAGGAATTCAGCATGCATATTTTCACATCCTTATTGATTGCGCTCCGGCAGTCCGGGCGCCTTGCTGTTCCGGCAAAACCAAAGAGAATCATACCATAAAACCGGTGCAGAAGCCAGAAAAAATCCCCTGAAATACAATGGTTTGACGAGGAGGAACAGAAGGCATACAATAGACAGCGTATCCTGGAAAAACGGAGGAAGACAAATGGACTATATTACTTTGCTTGCAACGGAGTTTTCCCTGCGGCCGCAGCAGGTTCGGGCAGCGGTGGAACTGCTGGACGCCGGGAACACGATTCCCTTTATTGCCCGGTACCGCAAGGAGGCCACCGGATCGCTGGACGACCAGGTGCTGCGGGAGATGGCCGAGCGCCTGGAATACCTTCGGAACCTGGACAAGCGGCGGGAGGAGATCCGGAAGAGCCTGACGGAGCAGAACGTGCTGACGGAGGAGCTGGAAAGCCGGCTGCAGGGGGCACACACCCTGAGCGAGCTGGAGGACCTGTACCGTCCCTACCGGCCGAAACGGCGCACCCGGGCGACGGTGGCCCGGGAAAGAGGGCTTGAACCCCTGGCTTTGTGGCTGATGATTCAGGATCCCCGGGGGGAGCCGGAAAAGGAAGCGGAAAAATATATTGACCCGGAAAAAGAGGTTCCGGACGCGGAAAGCGCCCTGGCCGGAGCCCGGGACATTCTGGCGGAAACCGTAAGCGACGACGCGGACGTGCGGAGGGAGCTGCGGGAAATGATGACCCGGGAAGGCGTGCTGGTGACCCGGGCGGCCAAGGAAGAGGAAAGCGTTTACAGCATGTACTACGATTTCCGGGAGCCGGTGCGGACCATGGCGCCCCACCGGATCCTGGCGGTGAACCGGGGAGAACGGGAAGAATTCCTGAAAGTGACGCTGGAGGTGCCGGAAGAAAAGGCCCTTGCCGCCGTCCGGAAAAGCTATGTGCGGGGCAGCAGCCCCTCCTCCGCCCAGGTTACGGCGGCCTGCGATGACGCATGGGAGCGGCTGATTTTCCCCTCCCTGGAGCGGGAAATCCGCGGTGAACTGACGGACCGGGCCAATGTTTCCGCCATCCGGGTGTTTTCACAGAACCTGCATCAGCTGCTGATGCAGCCGCCCATCAAGGGAAAGGTGACGCTGGGGGTGGACCCCGGATTCCGGACCGGCTGCAAGCTGGCGGTGGTGGATGAAAACGGCAAGGTGCTGGATACGGGCGTCGGATACTTTACCCTTCCGGGAAACGAGGCCGGCAAGGCGGCCGCCGCCCGGCTGATCAGGGGAATGGTGAAAAAATACGGCGTAACGGCTATTGCCATCGGAAACGGGACCGCCAGCCGGGAAAGCGAACAGTTTATCGTTTCCCTGCTGCCCGAAATGCCGGGTACCGCCTATATGATTGTCAGCGAGGCCGGCGCCTCCGTATATTCCGCCAGCAAACTGGCGGCGGAGGAATTTCCGGATTTTGACGTCACGCAGCGGAGCGCGGTTTCCATTGCCCGGAGAATGCAGGATCCCCTGGCGGAGCTGGTGAAAATCGATCCGAAGGCCATCGGGGTGGGCCAGTACCAGCACGACCTGAAGCAGAACGAGCTGACAGAAGCGCTGGACGGCGTGGTGGAGCAGTGCGTGAACCAGGTGGGTGTTGAGGTGTCCACCGCCTCGGCGGAACTGCTGAGCCACGTGGCGGGCATCGGACCGGCCCTGGCAAAGAACATTGTGGCATACCGGGAGGAAAACGGCATCCCGGCCCGGCAGGCCCTGAAAAAGGTTCCGAAGCTCGGCCCGAGGGCCTTTGAGCAATGCGCCGGTTTCCTGCGGGTGGCGGACAGCAAAAATCCCCTGGATGCCACAGGGGTTCACCCGGAAAGCTATGAGGCGGCCAAAGCGCTGCTGGAAAAACTGGGATATGACCTGAAGGACCTGAAGCGGGGCGGCCTGCCGGAAATTGCCCTGAAGGCAAAGGCCTATGGCGAGGAAAAGCTTGCGGCGGAAATCGGCACGGGACTCCCCACGCTGCGGGACATGCTGGCGGAACTGCAGAAGCCGGGACGGGATCCCCGGGATGAACTGCCCCGGCCGGTGCTGCGGACGGACGTGCTGGATATCAAAGACCTGACACCGGGTATGGAACTGACGGGAACAGTGCGCAATGTGATTGATTTCGGCGCTTTTGTGGATATCGGCGTGCATCAGGACGGCCTGGTCCATATTTCCAGGATGGCAGAAAAATACATCCGCCATCCGTCGGAAGTCGTCCGGGTGGGGGATGTGGTAAAGGTCTGGGTTGTCAGTGTGGATGAGAAAAAGAACCGGATTGCGCTGACGATGGTCAAGGGAAAAAACTGAGCGGTTATTCTGTCTGATTTGCGAAAACAATATCATCCCGCAGGCGGTAGAGCGTGGCGCCGCGCTTCTTCTGGCAGAAGGCGTCCACCCACCAGTCTATGGTTTCAACGGCATCAAACTGGACTTTTCCGTACCGGATGCCGTTGATTTTTTTTCCGGCCATATTGCTGTCCATCCAGTGGACGGAATTGGTTTCGGGATCATAATCTGAAATCATGATGGCGGAATGGGCGCCGGTGCCGTGGGAGTAGTTGGCGGACATCTGAAAATAATCACCGCGCTTAACCTGCTTCATGAACTCCAGGGCCAGGGTCCGGTTTTCTTCCTTGGAAAGGCTTGCGTCATAAATAAACTGGGCGGCTGTTTCAAAGGGGTTGCCTTTGGCGGCGGGGACATCTTCCCAAATGATGCCGTAGGCCTGGCCCAGCTTTTTGCACTTTTCATTCGGAAGGTTGTTGGGGATAACCAGCGATGTATCCGGAAATTCCGCCATGCGGTATGCGTCCCGGGTCTGGCGGAAAAGGTAAACGGTAAAGTTTTTGCAGACGTAGATATCCCCTTTGTAATGCGCCCGCTGGAGCTTTCCGTTGGCTTTGATGTACAGCTGCTCGCCCAGCGCGATAATGTCCTCAATAAAAGATTCCCGGGCGGTTGAAACGGTGGTTTCCATCGGAAGGGAATCCGGGGTTTCCGGAAACTCGTTCATTTCGATTTCTTCCATTTCGGCGCCTTCCGGGAAAGCGGACTCCGCCGGAGCGGCGGAAAAAACGAAGAGCGCGAGGAGGCTAAGCAGGAAAGCAAAAAGACGTTTCATCGGGTTCCTCCGGATCATGGGGATTTCCCGCGGACCAGACGCGGGAGCAAAGGAAGATCAGGAGAATTATAAGGCAAAACGGGCCTGAATGCAAATGGCCGGAACGGGAAGGAATGCAAAGAAAGAAAAGGTTTGCGCGAATTTCAGGGCATAAATCCACAACAGGAAGATCTGGAATAAAAATACATAAAAAAACACAAATTTGTGATTGACAACCGTTCACTATTGCGCTACGATATGCGTGCAAACGATTGCAAGGTTTGCAATTTCTCGGAAACGGAGGCGATGGGGATGGTCAGACTCAAGGACATAGCGGAGGCCTGCGGCGTTTCCGTCGCGACGGTATCACGGGCGCTGAACGGTGTGACCAACGAAGGAAAAGAACGAACTGCCCTGATCTGCCAGACAGCCCGGGAGATGGGCTATTATCCGAATGCCGCGGCGCGGACGCTGAAAACCAGCCGCTCCAACAATATCGGGATTCTGTATGAAGACCGGATGAACCATGAATACTTCTCCTCCCTGATGGACGCTTTGCGGTCCGAAGCGGAGAAACGGGGATATGACCTGACCCTGATCGGCCGGAGAAGCGGCCAGAACGGGGAAAGCTATTACGACCACGCCAGGAGACGGAATCTGGACGGGGTCGTGGTGATCCAGGCGGACTTCGACTCCGCCAACGTGATTCGCCTGGCCAGCAGCGACATGCCAACGGTGGTGATCGATCATAACTATGAAGGCTGCGACTGCGTGAGCAGCGACAACCGGATCAGCGTGGAGCGGATTGTCCGGTATGCCTGGGAAAACGGACACCGGCTGATTGCCTTTATCACCGGACAGCCAGGCGCTGTCAGCCGGGAACGGCTGGCCGGTTTCTACAAGATCTGCGCCGAACTGGGAATCCGGGTTCCGGAAGGGTTTGTGCAGGAAGGCAAGTATCACGATCCGGAAGGCTGCGCCGGGATTGTGCACGGGCTGCTGAAGGCGCCTGAGAAGCCTACCTGCATCCTGTGCCCGGATGATTACAGCTGCCTGGGCGCCCTGTGGGCCCTGAAGGCGGAAGGCGTCAGAATCCCGGAGGAAGTGAGCCTGGTGGGCTATGACGGAATCCGGATGACCCGGATGATTCAGCCGACCCTGACCACCTACCGGCAGAACGCGGAATCCATTGCCGCGGAAGTGATCCGGCTCCTGGCCGAAGCCATTGAGACACCGGAGGAGCATGTGCCCCGCCAGATTACGGTGGAAGGCATGCTGCTGGAAGGGGATACCCTGAAGAAGCTTAACCGCTGAAAAGCGGAAGCGATAAAAACGGTTTCTGTGATGAAACATATTTACGAAGGAGGAAGAAACATGAAGAAGGTCCTGTCTCTCATCCTGTGCCTGGCGCTGGCTATCAGCCTGCTGGGTATCATCCCCGCCTCCGCCGAGGAAGCGGCTCCCGTTGAAGCGTATATCATGTACGCCAACAGCGACTGGTCGGTTCAGTACTGGAACGACGGCTCCGACAACCCGGTAAAGGCAACCAACGCCACCATTACCGGCGACGGCAGCTATACGGTCGCCCTGGACTTTACCGGGGCTGCTGAAGACGGTGTGGACACCGCTTTCAACGCGCTGGGCGTAAAGGGCGCCATCGAAGCGTTCCCCAAGATGTGCCTGAAGATTACCGCCATCCGCATCAACGGCGAAAACGTCGAATTCACCAAGGGCTACACCAACGATGAAGACGGCGCAACCCGCATGAACATCTACAACGAATGGGTGAGCAGCGTGCCCGCCGACGGCCGTTCCTGGGACGGAGACACCTCTGATGCTTCCGCCCAGATCGTGGCCAAGGATGTTTTCACCGGCGTGAAAACCATGGAAGTGGACTTTGACGTGGTGACCCTGAAGGTCAGCGCGGCCATCGTGATGGCTGATTCGGCCTGGGGCGTGCAGTACTGGAACGACGGCAGCCAGACGGACATTACCGCCACCAATGCCGACATCAAAGGCGCCGGCACCTACACCGTGGGCCTTGAGTTCCCGGAAGCGGTGAACGGCCTGGCCTTTGCGGCACTCAAGATCAACAACGGCAACGTGGCCTATCCCGGATACTTCATCGACCTGAAGGAAGTGAAAGTGAACGGGGAAGCCATCGAACTGGCCAAGGGCTACACCAGCTCTGACGACAAGGTTGAAATGCGCTACAACCTGTACAACGAATGGGTTACCGAGCTGCCGCCCGATGCCCGCCGGGCGGACGGAGACCTGGAAGGCGCTTCCGCCATCGTGATCAAGCAGGAAGCGGTCAGCGCGATGAAGTCCATTGAAGCCACCTTCGAGTTCATCTACGGCGAGCCCCCGGTGGAGGAATCCGAAACCATTACGGAAGAAGAAGCCAAGGCGCTGAAGGATGCTGGCTTCCATGCCTACATCGGCGTGCAGGGCAAGGATACCTACGTGTTCCGGAATGCCTGGAATGACAACTACGGCCTGAACGACACGGAGAACCCCTTCTTCAACCGCCTGACCGGCTGGGACAGCGACAACAACGCGGTGGACTACGGCGGAACCTTCCAGGATGTTGAAATCAAGGGCGACGGCGAATACACCGTTACACTGACTACCGGCGACATGGGCTTCGGCACCACCGAGGCGTTCAACCTGCTGTTTGTCTCCACAGATATCCCCAACAAGCTGATGAAGAGCGGCTTCCTGACCATCAGCGATGTGAAGACCAAAATCGGCAGCGGTTCCACCCAGAGCGGCGCCACCGTCAACATCGAAGAAGGCGATTATGCCCGGATCGATGTAATCAACACCTACGCCCAGAGTGAAGATCCCTTCGGCTATACCGTGCCTGCCGCCGGTGAGACCATTGAGATCACTTTCACCGTCAGCGGATGGTAAGCAACAGACCTGCCTCACTTCCGGGGAACGCCTGAAAAGGCGTTCCCCGGTTTTCCCCGGAATACGGGGACAGCTCCCGGAATGGCGGAGGCTGTCCCCGTATTCCGAAATTATAAACGGAGAGGGATGGCTTCATGGAGGAAAGAATTCTTCGGAAAAAACCGGCGGAACAGGTGCCGGCGGTCCGGCGGATTCCGCTGTGGCTTTTCCGGATTGCGGCGCTGGTTGCGGGAATGGCCATGTTTTTCCCGCCGGCGAACCCCGGACGGATCAGTGAAAAAATCAACGAATCCGCCAGCCTGTTTACCACCGGGATCAGCTACGGCACCATTACCAACAGCATGGGCCGGATTCTCCGGTCCCAGTGGATTCAGAACAGCGACATTACGCTGCTGATGATTGCCTGCTGCGTGGTGATGGCGGGAATCCTGATCTGCGCCGTGGGCGCCTGCATGAGCCTGGGAAACCGGAAAATGTGCCGCCGGGGACTGGTGCTGCCGCTGATCGGCGCGCCGGTGATGGGCGGAGGCCTGGCGCTGATTCACCGGGCTTATAGCAACATGATCGCCCACGGGGAAGAGGTCGGAAAGCTGGACATCATCAAAATCCAGCTGCCGGGCGCCTTTACGGTATTCTGCGTTTTTGCGGGGATCCTGTTTGTCACGGCGCTGGCGGCTTTCCTGGCCGCGGAGAAGGAAACGAACCCGGAAACCCGGATGGAGATGGACGAAAAATATCGCCTGTTCCTGATGATGCTTCCGGTGATCCTGCTGGCTTTTGTGTTCTGCTACCTGCCGATCTGGGGCTGGCGTTTCGCCTTCTTTGACTATACCCCGGGCGGAAACGTGGGACCGGAAAACTACGTGGGATTCAAGTGGTTCTCCTTCCTGTTCAACGATCCGGCCAACGCGAAAGACCTGGTGCGCGTGCTGCGCAACACGCTGGTGATGAGCGGCCTCGGCATCGCCACATCCTGGCTGCCCATCGCTTTCGCCGTGCTGCTGGCGGAAGTGCGCAGCACGAAATTCCAGCGGTTTGTACAGACCTTTACCACGATTCCGAACTTCATTTCGTGGGTGCTGGTTTACGCCATCGCCATCTGTATCTTTTCAACGGACGGATTTATCAACAGCTTCCTGACCAACGTGATGCACGTGTCGGGCGCCAACACCAATTACCTGCAGATTGCCGACCACACCTGGCTGAAAATGCTGCTGTGGGGAACCTGGAAGGGCATCGGATGGAGCGCTATTGTGTATATCGCCGGCATTGCGGGCATTGACCAGCAGTTGTATGAGGCCGCCCGGGTGGACGGTGCCAACCGGTTCCGCTGCATCTGGCACATTACGATTCCCGGGCTGATGCCGACCTATATGGTGATGCTGCTGATGAGCATCGGCGGAATCCTCAGCAACGGCATGGAACAGTACCTGGTGTTCTCCAATGCCATGAACAAGGATGTTATCGAGGTGCTGGACCTGTATGTGTACAACATCGGTATCGGCCAGAACCAGATTTCCCTGAGCACGGTGGTAGGTGTTTCCAAATCCCTGGTGGGGATTATCCTGCTGTTTACCGCCAATGGCATTTCCAAAGCCATCCGCGGTGAAAGCATCATATAAGGGAGGGAAGCACGATGAGCAAAAAAGAGAAAGCAGTGACCCTCCACATCCGCCGCAGCACGGGAGACTGGGTTTTCGACATCGCACTGATTGTTTTCTTCTGCGTTTTTACCTTTATCTGCATTTTCCCCTTCTACTATCTGCTGATCAACACCATTTCCGATAACGATCTGGTCACCAGCGGACGGGTCAATTTCTATCCCCTGGTCCGGAACGCGGAGGGGCAGGCGGTTTTCGGAGCGCATTTCAGCAATTACACCGCCCTGCAGAACGTGCAGGACCTGGGAAGCAGCGTTATCGTGACCGTGTCCCGCACGATCCTGGGCACGGCGCTGATGGTGCTGACATCCGCCTGGGCGGGGTACCTGGTGACCAAGCAGAAAATGTGGAAACGATCCTTCTGGTACCGTTTCCTGGTGGTAACGATGTATTTCAACGCCGGCCTGGTTCCCTGGTACATGAACATGCTGATGATGGGCCTGACGGACAATTTCCTGGCCTACATCATCCCGGGCCTGGTGGCGCCGTACAATATTATCCTGGTGAAGACATACATCGAATCCATTCCGGCCTCCCTGGAGGAAAGCGCGGTGATTGACGGTGCCTCCACGGTGACGGTGTGGCGGAAGATTATCCTGCCGCTGTCCATTCCGATCCTGGCGACGATTGCTATTTTCGGCGCTGTGGGAAACTGGAACTCCTTCCAGGACTCCCTGCTGCTGATGAACAACCGCCCGGACCTGTATACCCTGCAGCATCGGCTGTATATTTACCTGAATTCCTCCAGCAACCTGGGGGCCATGATGAGCCAGGGCGGAACCATCAGCGAGCAGGCCGCACAGAGCATGCTGAACCAGCGGGTAATCCAGTATACCGTTTCCATGGTCAGCATTATCCCGATTCTGCTGGTGTATCCGTTTATGCAGCGCTATTTTGTGAAAGGCATCATGCTCGGCGCGGTGAAGGGATAAAAAAATATTGATAAATAAAAAGGAGGAAATGGAAAAATGAGAAGGATCCTGGCAACCATCCTGGCGGTCATGCTGGCCGCAACCCTGCTGACGGGCATTTCTGCGGCAGCGGCGGAAGACAAGACCATCTATGACAAGCTGGCGGAGATCGGCGTTTACGACGGCGAGCCGATTACCATCAACGTCTACAGCCAGCTGGCCAACTACAGCGGCCTGCAGGGCCACTGGAGCGCAGACCTGCTGCTGGATATGTTCAACGTGAAAATCAACATTATTCCGGATTCCGACGGCACCTATGCCACCCGGATGGAGAGCAAGAACCTGGGGGACATCGTGGTGTGGGGCGCGGACGGCGACCTGTACAAGGACGCGGTGAAACAGGGCCTGCTGCTGGACTGGGAGGAAGACGGCCTGTGCGAGGAATACGCACCCTATATCTGGGAACACTACCAGACCGCACTGAACTCCAACCGGGCCAAGAGCGGCGACGGCAAAATTCACGGTTTCGGCCATAACGTGGCCCTGAGCGCCGGCAGCCATGAAAACTTCTTCTATACCTGGGACCTGCGCTGGGATCTGTACAAGCAGCTGGGATATCCCCAGGTCAAAAACCTGGACGAAATGGTTGAGCTTTTCAAAAAGATGAAGGAAATCTGCCCCACGGATGAGAACGGCAACCCAACCTATGCGGTTTCCCTGTGGCCGGACTGGGACGGCAACATGGTCATGTATGTCAAATCCCTGGCCACCGCCTACTACGGATGGGACGAGTTTGAACAGGGACTGATCAGCACGGAAACCGGTGAATTCCAGGGCTGCCTGGAGCCGGACGGCATGTATATCCAGATGCTGAAATTCTTCAATACCCTGTACCGTGAAGGCCTGCTGGATCCCGACTCCTCCAGCAACACCTTTGACAAGATGAGCGAAAAGGTGAAGGCCGGCGGCACATTCTGGAGCATCTTCAACTTTGCCGGTTCCAGCATTTACAATACAGCGGAACACATGGCGGAAGGCAAGTTCATGGGCACCATGGTGCCCGATGAGGGAACGCCCATCTGCTACGGCGCATCCACGGCCGGCGGAAACCGCCTCTGGACCATCGGCGCGGACGCGGAATATCCCGAACTGTGCCTGGCGATCATTGATTACCTGGCAACGCCGGAAGGCAGCCTGACCATGTGGTACGGCCCGAAGGGCATGACCTGGGATTACAACGCGGAAGGCGGCGCTTATTTCACCGAGCTGGGTGAGCTGACCAACAAGGATCCCAAGCACGACATGACGGGCACCACCCTGATCGGACCGCGGACCGGCAAGGAGTATCCCCAGAACGGCACCTACAACGACGGCGCGCTGCAGATCAACAACACGACGCTGACCGCCAGCCAGCTGAACCCGGACAGCACGAAGCAGGAAACCCTGGACAAGGAAGGGTGGGTCAGCGTGGTGAACAGCTCCCTGACCCCCATCCAGCAGGACTGGTGCACCTGGTCCGGCGTGGACACGCTGCAGCAGTACCTGGAGAACCATCCCTACAAGATGATGCTCTCCAGGGGAAATTATGCTCCCGGCGAGATGGATTCCGAGCTGAAAGCCAAGAGCAAGATGATCATGACCTCCGTGAAGACCTACAGCTGGCGGGCGATTTACGCCAAGAACGACGGGGAATTCAACTTCCATGTGACCACCATGATCAACGAATGCAAGGCCAACCGCTACGACGATTATGTGAAGTGGTGCGAGGATGAAGCCGCAAAATGCTGGGCGGCCCAGCAGGAACAGGCAGCCCTGAAATAAAAAACAACCGAAAACCCCTTCCGGCACGGGAGGGGTTTTTCGGAACCGGGAAAGGAAAGGTACCATGAAAAAGATGATGATCATGCTGCTGTGCGCGGCCCTGCTGGCGATCTGCGGCACCGCAGGGGCGGAGGAAACGGCGCTGCCGGAGGAGCTGACCGCGGTGGAAATGACCCGCCTGATGGGGAACGGCATCAATCTGGGAAATACCATGGAAGCCTGCGATGCCAGCAACCGGGGCGGTTTCACCGTTGACGTGCCCAAACATTACGAAACCATGTGGGGACAGCCGGTTACCACGCCGGAAATGATGCAGGGAATGAAAGCCGCGGGCTTTGATACCATCCGGATTCCGGTGGCCTGGATGACCAACGCCACCCATCTGAACCAGGGAGACTATACCATTTCCGGCGCCTATATGGACCGGGTGGAGGAAATTGTCCGTTACGCACTGGATGCCGGGATGTTTGTGATTCTCAACGACCACTGGGACGGCGGCTGGTGGGGAATGTTCGGTTCGGACAGCGCCGAAACCCGGGAGCTGGCCATGAAGGCTTATACGGGAATGTGGCAGCAGATTGCGGACCGGTTTTCGGACTTTGACAACCGGCTGATCTTTGAAAGCGCCAACGAAGAACTGGGAGCCCGGTTTGATGAAAACTCCGCGCTGTACTGCCAGGACTCGCTGGCCCACCTGATGGGCGACAACGACCGGTACGCGCTGACCAACGAGATCAACCAGGTGTTTGTGGACACCGTCCGGGCAGCGGGCGGCTGTAATGAAACGCGCTTCCTGCTGATTGCGGGATACGGTACAAACATTGACCAGACCTTTGACAACCGGTTCCGGATGCCGAAGGACAGCGCGGAGAAAAAGCTGATGATTTCCGTGCATTACTATGATCCGTGGAGCTACTGCGGCGCCACCACGGCCAAGGGCGCGACGCTCTGGGGCAAAGCGGATGACTACCGGAACATGTATGCGACCCTGAGCAAAATGCAGAAATTCACCGGCGCCGGCTATGGCGTGGTGATCGGGGAATACGGAGCGCTGCCGGGCAGCGACGGCGTGATGAAGGAAAACGCCCCGGCCTATCACAAGGCCTTCCTGGACTGCTGCGACGCGCTGGACATGACCGGGTGCCTGTGGGACTGCAGCGGATTCTTTATCCGGCGGGAAGGAAAAATAACGGAGCCGGAAATGGCGGCCGTTTACGCGGGGCGCAACGCAGCGTCCGAAGCGGGGCGGGATTATGCGGAGATTGCGGCAGCCGGAAAGGCCGCCCTGGAGGCAGCGGCGGATGCGGCGCCTGAAACGCTGCGGAAAGATGCGCTTCCGGTTTCCGCGGACAGCTGCGTGGCCTGGCTCATGTTCAGCGGCGGCGACTGGGCTTCCAGCTACAGTGTGGGGGACACCTACACACCGGATTCCCTGACGCCGGGACTGGTGCCGACGGACGTGGAGATCAAGGGGCCGGGCACCTATACGGTGGCGCTGGACTTTACGGGCACGGAGGCGGGATATGCATCGAATACCGCTTTCTGCGCGGTAGGCATTTCCAACGGCGAGGACAAATTCCCCGGCTACTGCCTGATGATTACGGAGGTGAAGGTGAACGGGGAAGCCGTGAAGCTGAAGGGCAGGAATTATACCTGCTCGGACGACGGCCACTGCACCCGCGCCAATCTGTACAACGAATGGGTGGATATCAGCAGCGCCCGCAGCGGGGCCCGGGTCCTGATGGGGGACCTGACCGGGATTTCCGCAACCCTGCTGGACCGGGAAGCGGAAGCCATGCAGAAGATCCGCACGCTGGAAGTAACATTCCGGTATGACGCAAAAAAATAAAAAAAAAGATTTCAGTCCGGAACTTTTCCTCCTTCCGTACGTCTGATATAATGAGGTTCGGAACAGAACCCGGAAAGAGGAGGTAAAACCCATGAAAAATACGATGCGGAAACTGACAGCGTTCCTGGCGGCAGCGGTGCTGCTGATGACAGCGTCCTTTGCACTGGCGGATACGAAAATCACGGTGACCGGCAACGGGGAAACCCAGGTCAGCGCGGACACGGCGATTGTATCCCTCGGCGTAAGCGCCCGGGACAAGGATGTACTGAAAGCCCAGCAGGAGGTAAACCGGGTGATCGCAGCCATTCGCGAAAGCCTGATTGCCAAGGGCGTGGCGGAGGAAAACATCAACACGGACTACATGAACATTTACGCGATCTATGACTACAATGAGGACCAGGAGCAGATCAAGGCTTACAACGCCAGCTCCACCCTGGCCATCAAGGTCACGAAAATGGACGACGTGGGCGCGGTGATCGATGAAGCCTTTGCCGCTGGCGCCAACACGCTGAACGGCATTACCTTCTCCGCCTCCAATACGGACGAGGCACGGAGCGAATCCATGAAGGCCGCGGTGGCGGAAGCCCGGACCAAGGCGGAAGTGCTGGCGGAAGCCGCGGGCATGAAGATTACCGGAATCAAGGAGATTTCCGAAGGCGGCGTGTTCAGTTATGACAACACGGTGGGAAACTTCTCCGCCAAATCCATGGATCGGGAGGAAGCCGCCGATATAACGTATGGAACCGTGGTACAGGCTGCGAAGCTGCTGGTGACCGCCAGTGTGACCATCATTTTTGAGGCAGAGTAAAGAAACAAACGGATTCAAAAGAAGCGGGCCGCGTCAGCGGCCCACTTTTCTTTCAGCTTTGATATTGTACATCAGGACGTCGGCCTCCCGGATGCAGTCTTCCAGGGAGCGCTTCTGCTTTCGCTCGGAAAGGACGCAGCCCACGGAAAGCCCCAGCCGGAAAGGCTGGCCGGAGGTTTTGTTCCAGTCCTCGGCCGAGGCGAGAATGTCTTCCTGCAGAAAGGTTTTTTCCCCAGCGGCGATGACGACAAACTCATCCCCTCCGTAGCGCATGATAAAGTCTTCCTCGGAACAGTTTTTCCGCAGGATTTCCGCCACGGCGCAAAGGGCAGTATCGCCGGCTTCGTGCCCCCAGGTGTCATTGATGATCTTCATATCGTCCATATCCGTGAACAGCACCAGCGCGCCGCCGTATTTCCGGATCATGCGGCTGTAGGTCTCCAGCCCGAAGCGCTGCAGGCCGAAACGGTTATACAGCCCGGTGAGGCCGTCATGCACATACAGGTCGTCCAGCATTTCGTTGAAACGGCGGAGCAGCTCCTTTTTCCGGATGTTTTCAATGGCGATTTCCAGGAAGTTGAAGATGCTTTCGTGCAAATTCATCTTTGCGGCTTCGCTCAGGCCGTCCATGGCAATATATCCGATGGAATAGGTGTTGTAATGCAGGGGATAGAAGATCAGGAAACGCTCCCGGGAAAGGTAGGGTTCCGGCAGCAGCTGCCGGGTGGGGAAACGCATATAATTGCGGCTGGCCAGTACCATTTCCTCGCCGTAGTCTTCAGAATCCTGGATCCATTCCGCTTTTTCGTAATTGTCAAAATAGTAATCGTTGAAGCAAAGAAAGATATCATGGCAGCCGAAGATCGACCGGTTCCGGAGCACCGCGGAGGTCAGGTCCTTCAGATTGTTGGCCTCAAAGAGCTCTTCAGCCAGCTGGCCCTGCGTCAGGTAGAAGGAACGGAGGAAACGGGTCTGCTGGAAATAGCGGTCCCGGATCATGCCGGGACGGGAGGAATCCGGACATCCGCAGGATTCAGAGGGGATGACGGCATGCTCCCCGTAAATGACGGAGGGAACCCGCTGCCCTTCAATCATCCCGATCAGGGTTTCCATGGCCTGGAGATTCAGCAGGCGGTAATCGCAGAAAACAGAGGAAAGCCGGGGACAGGAAAGCTCCGCGCTGTCCAGGTTGTCATAACCGGTAACGATCACATCGCCGGGAACGGAGATGTTGTTTTCCTGCAGGGCTCCCAGCATGCCCAGCGCCATTTCGTCATTGGCGCAGATGAACGCGTCGGGAAGCGGCAGGTCTTCCTCCAGCCACTGGCGGACCGTTTCCGTTCCATCGGTGGTCCGCCAGGTTTTTTCGAGAACCTGGATATCCTCCGAGGAAATACCGTTTTCCAGGCAGGCATCATGAAAACCGTTCAGCCGGTCTTTGGCTTCGGGGCAGTTGTTGTACAGGTTGCCGGTGAGGTAAACCAGCCGACGGGCGTGATGTTCCCGGATGACATGACTGACAATATCCCGCTGGGCCGACCGGTTGTCGTGAACAATGGAGACGCAGCCAGGCAGGGGACACCCGATGGACACGGCGGGAATGCCGGCCTCGTCAATCCTGCGGACCAGTTCATTCCGGACCCGCTCGAGAATAATCTGGTTTCCGAGAATGACCACACCGTCAAAGGTGTGCAAATCCGGAAGGGAAAAGATCCGGTATTCGCTTTTGTCCTTGGAATTGTCCTGATCTGTGCCGAAACAGTCAAAAATACGGAGGAACACATTCCGGTGAGCATCCGAGTACTGCTTCAGGCCGTGAAGGGTCTGGTCGACCAGCTCATAGTTCCAGTCGACGGCAAAATATGCAATCCGGTACGATCTGCCCGCCAAGAAACAGTACCTCTTTTCTGTCCGCAAATGGACTTTTTTTCTTATTTTACGTGGTTTTGCGGAACTTGTCAATTCTGACGCTTTTCCTTTACTTTCCTATTATACTCTGCTAAAATGAAGAACGAAATTGCGGCGGCGCAAGGGGTATTTCATATGTATAAAAGCCGCAGTGCGGCATAACGTGAAAGGAGTCGGGAAGACTGTGAGAAACACTTTTCGCGGCGGAGTTCATCCGGAAGAGCACAAGGAGCTGAGCCGGGACGCGAAGCTGCGCCAGTTTGACCCGCAGGGAGAAATGGTATTTCCCCTGCAGCAGCACATCGGGAAACCCGCAAAAACAATTGTCCAGAAAGGGGATACCGTGCTGGTCGGCCAGCGGATTGCCGAGGCGGACGGCTTTGTGTCCGCGCATATCCATTCCAGCTGTTCCGGCAAGGTAAAGGCTGTGGAAAAACGGAGAGTGCTTACCGGCGGCATGGCGGAATGCATCGTAATCGATAACGACCGGGAGTTTACTCCGTTCGCCGATTATTCCGTCCGCGACGATGAAGGCAACCTGTCCGAAAACGATATCATCCAGAGGGTGCAGGACGCGGGCATTGTCGGCCTCGGCGGCGCGGGATTCCCGACGCATGTAAAACTGAAGCCGAAAGATCCGGAGGCTATTGAATACGTGATTGCCAACGGCGCGGAGTGTGAACCGTACCTGACCTGCAACGATCAGCTGATGCGGACCCAGGCGCCTGCCATCGTGGAAGGCCTGGAGCTGGTCCTGCGGCTGTTTCCCAATGCAACGGGCGTGATCTGCATTGAGGACAACAAGCCGGAGGCCATTCATGCCATGGAAATCGCCGCCTCCGGGAAAGCACGCATCAAGGTGCAGGCCATGATTACCAAGTATCCCCAGGGCGGTGAACGCAGCCTGATCCAGGCGGTAACGGGCATTGATTTCCCGATCAGCAAGCTGCCGGCGGATGTGGGCTGCATTGTCCAGAACGTGGGAACCCTGATGGCCATCCAGCGGGCGGTGCTGTATCATGAACCGCTGTTCAGGCAGTGCTTTACCATGACCGGCGAAGCGGTCAGTGAGCCCTCCAATTTCATGGTCCGGGTGGGCACCTCCTATGCGGAGCTGCTGGAGGCCTGCGGCGGCATCAAACCCGGAACGGAAGCGGTCAAGGCGCTGGCGGGCGGACCCATGATGGGCATCGCCATGGGCAGCCTGGATGTTCCGGTGCAGAAGCAGAACAACGGCCTGACCCTGCTTGCGGAAGACCCGGTGGCAGAAGCGGAAAAGATGATGACTGCCTGCCTGCACTGCGGCCGGTGTACAACGGTTTGCCCGGTGGGACTGATGCCCCAGCTGATGGCGGACGCCGCCATTGCGGGGAACCTGGAAAGGTATGAGAAAAAACTGTACGGACTGGAATGCATTCAGTGCGGAAGCTGCACGGTGGCCTGCCCCGCAAAGCGGCCGCTGATGCAGACCTTCAAGCAGGCAAAAGCGGAAATTCAGGAGAAGAAAAAGCGTGAAGGAGGCGGTCAGAAATGAACGGTGTTCTGAATATCTCTTCATCGCCTCATACGCGGGACAGATGGACCACTCCGTATATTATGCGCATGGTGGTCCTGAGCCTGCTGCCGGCGACTGTGGTGGGCATTGTGGTTCACGGATGGCAGGCCTTCGGGATCATCGCGCTGGCCGTTGTGTCCGCGGTGGCCTCCGAGTGGGTTTTCAACAAGATCTGCCACAAACCGGATACCATCTGGGACGGCAGCGCGGCGGTTACGGGACTGCTGCTGGCCTTGTCCCTGGGACCGAAAACCCCGTTGTATATTCCGGTGATCGGTTCCGTGTTTGCCATTGTTGTGTGCAAGGGCTGCTTCGGCGGACTGGGCAAGAACTTCATTAACCCGGCGCTGGCCGCCCGGTGCTTCCTGCTGATTTCCTTTGCAAACGCCATGACCATCAAGCCCTCCCTGGACGCGGTTGCATCGGCAACCCCCGTGGGCGCGCTGAAAGCCCTGGAGCAGGTGGATATCACAAAGATGTTCCTGGGAACGGCGGACGGCGTCATCGGCAGCTCGATCCTGGCGCTGCTGGTGGGCGGTTTGCTGCTGTGGAGCCTGGATATCATTCACGGCCAGATTTGCTTCTCGGTGCTGATCGGCTTCACGCTGCTGATCGGCCTGTTCGGCGGGGAAGGATTCAACCCGCGGTTCCTGCTGGCGCACCTGTGCGGCGGCGGCGTGGTGATGGGCGCCTTCTTTATGGCCACGGACTATGTGACCAGCCCGGTGAGCCGGCTGGGACAGTTTATTTACGGCTGCCTGATCGGCGTGCTGGGCGGTATTTTCCGCCTTTGGGGCAACACGGCGGACTCCTTCAGCTATGCGATTATTATCGGCAATGTCTGCACGCCCCTGATTGACACGTATATTGTCCAGAAGCCCCTGGCATACCGGAAAGTCGGGAAGACCCGGCCGGTGAAGAAAGAACCTTTCCGGATTCCGCGGCCGGTGATTGCACTGACCATTATCGCGGCGCTGGCTGGACTGGCGCTGAGCGGAGTCTATTCTGTCACCAAGGGCACCATCGAAGCCCAGGAGATTGCGAAGGAAACGGAAGCCTACAAGGCGGTCTGCCCCGACGCGGCATCCTTTGCCAACGCGGACCAGGCGGAGAAAGCCCTGAAGGAATATGAAGGAAAAACCACCCGCGTCAACAAGGCGTATATCGCGAAGGACGCTGCCGGAAACACCATCGGATACGCGCTGAACGTGTCCTCCAAGGGATTCGGCGGAACCGTGACCCTGGCCATGGGCCTGACGGCAGACGGAAAGATTATCGGTATTTCCTTCACCGAACTGAATGAAACGGCCGGCCTGGGTATGAAGGCGGATGAACCTGCCTTCAGGGAACAGTTTAACGGCCGGGGCGGAGAGCTGATCCTGGTCAAGGGGACGGCCTCCGGTGAACAGGAAATCTGCGCGATCACCGGCGCATCCGTCACGTCCAACGCCGTGATCAGCGCCGTGAACGCCGGTCTCGACCTGTATGAGACAACGCTGAAAGGAGGCAACTAACCATGAAAAAATACTGGGAACGCCTCTGGAACGGCCTGGTCAAGGAAAACCCGGTGCTGGTGCTGATGCTGGGCATGTGCCCGGCACTGGCGGTTTCCACCCAGGCGGCCAACGGCATCGGCATGGGCCTGAGCACCCTGGCGGTGCTGGTGCTGAGCAACCTGGTAATCAGCTGCCTGCGGAAGGTAATTCCGGACCAGGTCCGGCTGCCTGCGTACATTGTGATTGTGGCCAGCCTGGTGACGGTGACGGAACTGCTGATCAAGGCATACCTGCCTTCTCTGTATGAGGAACTGGGAATCTACATTCCCCTGATTGTTGTTAACTGCATTATCCTGGGCCGGGCGGAAGCCTATGCCAACAAGCATACGCCTGTGCTGTCCATGCTGGACGGCATCGGCATGGGCCTGGGCTTCACGGCGGCGCTGACCCTGGCCGGCGCAATCCGGGAACTGCTGGGAACCGGAAAGATTTTCGGAGCCCAGCTGCTGCCGGAAGGCTTCGGTATGACGATTTTCATCCAGCCTCCGGGAGCTTTCCTGGTGTTCGCGCTGATTATCGCGGTGATGAATGCCATCGGCATCAAAACCCGCCAGCGCAAACTGGTGGAAAGCGGGTGCGACGGGAACTGTTCCCTGTGCGCTTCCGCCGCCTCCTGTGACACGAAGTCCGCAGAGGAGAAAAAACCGGATCCGGACCGGAAGGATGCGAAAGGAGGAGAGCAGAAATGAAAAGCCTGATTATGATTATCATTGCGGGCGCGCTGATCAACAACGTTGTGCTGAATCAGTTCCTGGGCATCTGCTCCTTCCTGGGCGTCAGCAAGCAGATGAAAGCCTCCATCAGCCTGGGCGGAGCCGTGATTTTCGTGATCACCATTGCCTCCGCCGTGGCCAGCCTGCTGTATGACTATGTGTTGCAGCCGCTGGGCATGGACTTCATGAAGACGATTATCTTCATCCTGGTGATTGCGGCCCTGGTCCAGATTGTCGAAATGTTCCTGAAAAAGAAATCCCCCGCGGTTTACAATGCGCTGGGAATCTACCTGCCCCTGATTACCACCAACTGCGCGGTGCTGGGCGTGGCCCTGACCAATGTGCAGGACGGATAC
Source organism: Clostridia bacterium (assembly GCA_017526525.1). Classification (GTDB taxonomy): domain Bacteria; phylum Bacillota; class Clostridia; order Christensenellales; family Aristaeellaceae; genus Aristaeella. The sequence goes on from JAFXRG010000005.1 coordinate 54,824, forward strand.
AACTTTATTCAGTGTGTGGCAAGCGGCTTCGGAACAGCCGTGGGGTACACCATTGCCATCGTGCTGCTGGCGGGCATCCGCAGCCGGATCAACGAGAAGGACCTTCCGGCGCCGCTGCGGGGCGCTCCCATCGTGATGATTGCCGCGGCCCTGATGTCCATCGCGTTTATGGGCTTTGGCGGACTGAATCTGTAAGGAGGGTCGGGAAATGGATATTATCTGGATTACGACCCTGGTAATTGCCGTGATCGGTATCGTGGTTGCGGCCGGCCTGGTCTTCACGGGAAAAAAGTTTGCCGTGAAGGTGGATGAAAAAGTGGTGGCGGTTCGTGAAAAACTGCCCGGAAACAACTGCGGCGCCTGCGGATATGCCGGCTGCGACGCCCTTGCGAATGCCATCGCGAAGGGAGAGGCGGAAGTGAACGCCTGCCCGGTGGGCGGCGCGCCGGTGGCGGAGGCCATCGGATACATCATGGGGAAAACCGCCGGAACGATGGAACGGAAAACGGCCTTTGTTGCCTGCAAGGGCACCTGCAACGTAACGAAGAACCAGGGCAATTACATCGGAATCAAAGACTGCCGGGCCGCCGTGCTGTCCGGAATGAATGTAACGGACTGCACCTATGGATGCCTGGGCTTCGGCAGCTGCGCGGAAGTTTGTCCGGAACAGGCTATTTCCGTCCAGAACGGGGTGGCGGTTGTGAACCGGAGCCGCTGCGTGAGCTGTGGCCTGTGCGCCAAGGTATGCCCCAGGGGACTGATCTCCCTGATTCCGGAAAGCCGGATTATCCGCGTACAGTGCTCCAACCGGGACAAGGGTCCGCAGGTCAAGAAGGTCTGTGCGGCCGGCTGTATCGGATGCGGCCTCTGTGCGAAGCAGTGTGAATCGGATGCGATTGAGTTTGACGGAACCCTGGCACGGGTCAATCCTGAAAAATGTACGCTGTGTGGGAAGTGCGTGGCGAAGTGCCCGGCAAAAGTCATTACGACCCCGGTCTGAGCGGAAAGGGGAGAAAAGCATGAACGAGTTTAAGAAAAAGCAGTGGGCCAGAATCGGGCTGAGCCTGATTGCCCTGATCGCTGCGTCCCTGTTTCTGACCGGACTGGCGGGCGGAAAAAACATGACGTACAGGATCGGGGACGGAGCCCCGGAGGTTACGGCCAGCGAACAGGGCTTCGGCGGCAAGGTGACGGTGCACGCGGTGCTGAACGGGGACAAGACCATCAAAACCCTGAGCATTGATACGCCGGACGAAACCGCGGGACTCGGGCAGCGGGCGTCGGAGGAAGAGTTTACCGGCCAGTTTATCGGCAAGGCAGGTCCCTTTGCTTTCGGCGAAGACGGCATTGAAGCCCTGAGCGGTGCAACGGTCACGTCCAACGCGGCCCTGAAGGCGCTCAACAACGTGCTGTCGGGAGAGCCGGCGGAAGAGAAGCCCGCAGAGGAAAAGCCTGCGGAAGAGAAACCGGCGGAAGAGAAACCGGCGGAAGAGAAGCCCGCAGAGGAAAAACCCGCAGAGGAAAAACCAGCGGAAGAGAAGCCCGCGGAAACGGCCGGGGAGGATGCGATGACGCTTTCCTCCAGCGCCCAGGGCTTCGGCGGAAAAGTGACAGTGCACGCGGTGCTGAAGGATGACAATACCATTCAGAGCCTGACCATTGATACACCGGACGAAACCGCGGGCCTGGGCCAGCGGGCGTCGGAAGAAGCGTTTACGAGCCAGTTCATCGGCAAGACCGGGCCTTTCACCTACGGCAAGGACGGCATTGAAGCGCTGAGCGGCGCAACGGTCACTTCCGAAGCGGCCCTGAAGGCCATCAACATCGCGGTGGCGGGAGAGACCGGGGAAGAGAAACCCGCGGAGGAAAAGCCCGCAGAAGAAAAGCCCGCGGAAGAGAAGCCTGAGGAAGAGAAACCCGCGGAAGAAAAAAACGCGGAAACGCCTGCCGCCGTCGAAAAGGCTGAAAAGACGCCGGCGATGTTCGGCGGATATCTGTCGGTGAAAGAAACGGAATACAGCGTGATCCGGGTGATTGTCAGCACGAAGAACGGCGTCATCACCGGCTGTACCATTACTTCCGAGGAAAAGAGCAAGGGCAGCGATTTCCTGAAGGATTCAATCCGGAAAGAGTGGGCGGATGCCATTGTCGCCGCGCAGACCGCGGAGACGGACGCGATCACCGGCGCCACCCTGAAGCTTTCTTCCGCGGCTGTGCGGGAAGCTGTTGCAGAGCTTCTTGAGACCATCGGCGGAAAGTAAAAAAGAAACGAACGGCGGAGACTGCGGGAGAAACCGCGGTCTCCGGTTTTTCGGGGGAAACGAACGGAACGGAGGAGTATCTGATGATGAAAAAAATCCTGGCAGTCCTGGTGTGCCTGACGCTGATCACAGGAGGGGTTACGGCAATGGCGGAATACAAGGAGGAAGCCTGGTACACGAACGCGATGAAGGAGTGCGAGGTGTCCCTGGGGAATAACCTGCGGCTGAAAAAGGTGATTGAACGGGCTCAAAGCGGGGAACAGATTACCATCGGCACGGTGGGCGGATCCATTACGGAAGGCGCCCTGGCGTCGAAATACGATGAGTGCTGGGCCATGCGGTTCGCGAAGCTGTTCGGGGAAACTTACGGAACCGAAGGCGGAACAAATGTGGTCCTGGTGAATTCCGGGGTGGGAGGAACCCCTTCGCCTTTCGGATATATGCGTTACGGCCGGGATATTCTTGACCGGGTTCCGGAGACGGATCCGGACGGATATCCGGATATTGTGGTGATCGAATATGCCGTGAACGACTGGGCGGAGCCCACCGGCTGCCGCTGCTATGAGTCCATGGTGAAGGAAATCCTGGGCCAGCCCAACGAACCGGCGGTGATCCTCCTGTTCTCAGCGAGAAACGACGGATGGAACGTGCAGAATGAGCTGCAGAAAATCGGCAGCCGCTACGACCTGCTGATGGTGTCCGTGCGGGACGGCATCTATCCCCACCTGGACAAGGATTATCCGAAAAAGAACTTCTATGCGGATGAATACCATCCCAGTTCCATCGGCCACGGCATGATGGCGGACGCCATGATGCAGGCGATCGCGGATGCCAGCGCCGCAGAGACCGCCGCGGCGGACATCAATCCGGATGTGAAGCCGGTATACGGAACGGATTTCATGGGGCTGAAAACCATTTACGGGGAAGGCAAAACGGAAGGCGTTACCGTGGTGCGCGGAAGCTTTGACAAGATCGACAAGACCGCGTACAGCAACACGCCGGTGGGCCTGGTCTGCGGCAAGAATTTCTGCCACGGCGTTTCGTCGGGAACGGATCCCATGACCGTGACCGGGGTGTTTGCGAAATGCCTGATCGCCTGGAAGGCTGCCGCCGAGGATACGTACGGCACCGCCGAGGTATATGTGGACGGCACCCGGAAGGCGACGCTGCGCGGCGGAAACGGGAAATGGGGCCAGAGCGAGGTTGTGCTGGTGCTGGACGATGCGGAAGCCGCGGAACACACGGTGGAAATCCGTGTGGTCGGGCAAGGCAAACGGTTTACGGTGACCGCTGTGAGCGTCCTGTAAAGACGGAGAAGCGGGTACAGCAAAAATGCATTCCGAAACGGGAAAAGGCTTGACAACCGGTTTTGAGGAGTGTTAGAATACGCGTAATTTCATACAAGGCGATGACGAAGACGGAACAGCAGGAGGTCCCACAGAGAGCCGGGAACGGTGTGAACCGGCGGACTGAAGCTTCATCCCATCACTTCCGAGCCGGAGATCCGAACGGTTCTGCTCAGTAGGCGTCTCCCGTGAATGCTGCGTGAATGCATAGGGCATGTCAGTGCCTGAAGAGGTGTGGAAAACACACAATTTGAGTGGTACCGCGAGTCATATGACCCGTCTCAAAGAAGAGACGGGTCATTTTTTTGAAAGGAGAACCCCTATGAATACTCAGACCGATCTCAGCCAGCTCAGCGCCATCGCATCCCGACTGAGGGAAATGCGGGAAATTATGGGCTGGACCGTGGAGGAAATGGCGGCCAAAACGGAGGTTTCCGCGGAGGATTACCGGCTGTATGAAGCCGGCAGGACCGATATGCCCTTCACCTTCATTTACAAATCCGCCCAGGCCTTCAACATGGAACTGACGGAGCTGCTGGAAGGACACAACGCGTTCCTGTCTTCCTATACGGTTACCCGCCGCGGCAAGGGTGAATCCACCGCCCGGGAGGAAGGCATCGCCATTTCCAACCTGGCGCCCAAATTCCGGGACAAGATTGCGGAGCCCTACTGGGTCCGGTATGAATATTCCGAAAAACAGCAGCAGGAACCGATTCACCTGACCACCCACCGGGGACAGGAGTTCGACCTGGTGCTGCAGGGAAGCCTGAAGGTGCAGGTGGGGGATCACACGGAAATCCTGCACGAAGGCGACAGCATTTATTACAATTCCTCCCTGCCCCACGGCATGATCGCCGTGGAAGGAAAGGACTGCGTTTTCTGCGCGGTGGTGCTGCCCGGGGAAGGAACGCAGGTCGAAGAAGCTGCAACGGCCCAGCCGGTCCCGGCCCGGACGGAACAGCACCTGATTGCCGAAAAGTTTGTGGACGCCACGGAGGACGAACAGGGACGCCTGACCGCCATCCGGTTCCTGCATGAGGATACCTTCAATTTCGGCTTTGATATCGTGGATGAAATTGCCCGGAAATATCCGGACAAGCTGGCCATGCTCTATGTGGATAAACACCATCAGGAACGCCGGTTTACCTTCAAGGATATCAAGGACGCCTCCAACCAGTGCGCCAACTACTTTACTTCCCTGGGCATCCGCCGGGGAGACCGGGTGATGCTGGTGCTGAAACGCCACTATCAGTTCTGGTTCTCCATGGTGGCGCTGCACAAGCTGGGAGCCATTGCCATTCCGGCCACCAACCAGCTGAAGGAACACGACTTTGAATACCGCTTCAAATCCGCCGGCGTGAAGGCCCTGATCTGCACGGCGGACGGGGATACGGCGGAGATTGCGGAGCGGGCCGCCGCCGGCTGCCCGACGGTGCAGACGCTGATCATGGTGAACGGAAACCGGGAAGGCTGGCACAGCTTCAATGATGAATATCCGCTGTTTACCCGCCGCTTCCATCGCCAGGAGGACAGTTCCTGCGGCAATGACATTGCCCTGATGTTCTTTACTTCCGGCACCACCGGCAACCCGAAGATGGCGGCCCACAAGCATACCTACGCGCTGGGCCACTATGTGACGGCCAAGTACTGGCACTGCTGCGAGCGGGAAGGACTGCACCTGACCATCTCCGATACGGGATGGGGCAAGTCCCTGTGGGGCAAGCTTTACGGACAATGGATGTGCGAAGGCGCGGTGTTTGTTTATGACTTTGACAAGTTTGACGCCGCGGACATCCTGCCGATGTTCGCAAAGTATAACATTACAACCTTCTGCGCGCCGCCGACCATGCTGAGGATGCTGATCAAGGAAAACCTGGCCAACTATGACCTGTCCTCCATTCACCACATGACCACCGCCGGCGAGGCGCTGAACCCGGAGGTGTTCCGGCAGTTTGAAAAAGCCACGGGACTGAAAATCATGGAAGGCTTCGGCCAGACGGAAACCACCCTTACCATCGGCAACCTGTACGGAGGCGTTCCGAAGATCGGTTCCATGGGAAAGGCCAATCCCCAGTACAAGGTGGACATCGTGGATCCGGACGGAAATCCGGTGGCCAACGGCGAGGTTGGCGAAATCGTGATTCATACGGACGAGGAAACGCCCTGCGGCCTGTTCCGCGAATACTACCTGGATGGGGAAAAAACCGCGGATGCATGGCACGACGGCCTCTATCATACCGGAGATACGGCCTGGCGGGATGAGGACGGCTATTTCTGGTATGTGAGCCGGATTGACGACGTTATCAAGTCTTCCGGATACCGGATCGGGCCGTTCGAAATCGAAAGCGTCATCATGGAGCTGCCCTATGTGCTGGAGTGCGGCGTATCCGCCGAACCGGACGAGATCCGCGGACAGATTGTGAAGGCTTCCATTGTGCTGACCAAGGGAACGGTGGGCACGGAGGAGCTGAAAAAGGAAATCCAGCAGTATGTCAAGCAGCATACCGCTCCCTACAAGTATCCCCGGAAGATTGTTTTCCGGGACGAGCTTCCCAAAACCATTTCCGGCAAGATCCAGCGCAACCTGCTGTGATCTCCTGCCATCAGGAAAGACGGAAACAGAAAAGCAGCCGGTCTCCCTTGCGGAGACCGGCTGCGGACGTTTTGAACAGCTTCCGGACGGGTTTTCGGACTCTTACAGCCCGGCCACTGCCGCCTGTCCCTTTTCCATGGCCTGGCGGTTGATGGGAAGGAGATGCTCCTTCTTCGGGCCGAAGGTGGATTTCAGGGCTTCCATGGCGGAATCGATGGAGACTACGCCGGTTTTCTGCAGGATGGCGCCCAGCATTACCATGTTGGCGGTGCGGGCATTGCCCAGCGCCTCGGCGATTCCGTTGCAGTCCACCGGGATGGCGGTAATGTCATCCCGGTCGGGTTTAATATCGATCAGGGAGGAGTTGTACAGCATGATGCCGCCCTTTTCCATTGCGGGGGTGAACTTGATCATGCTGGGCTTGTTCATGATCACGGCGATCGGGATTTCCGTCACCAGCGGAGAACCGATGGGCTCATCGGAAATGACCACGGCGCAGTTGGCTTCGCCGCCGCGCATTTCGGGACCGTAGGAAGGCATCCAGGAAACGTTCATGCCCTCGTGCATGGCTGCCTTGGCCAGCAGCTGTCCGATCAGCAGTACGCCCTGCCCGCCGAAACCGGCAATCAGGAATTGAGCTTCCATGGATTACTCAACCTCCTTTTTCACGCCCAGAGGATACTGGGGAATCATATTTGCTTCCAGCCATTTCAGGGCTTCCTGCGGGGTCATGCCCCAGTTGGTGGGGCAGGCGGAAAGGACTTCCACCAGGGAGAAACCCTTCCGGTTGATCTGCATTTCGAAGGCTTTCCGGATGGCCTTTTTCGCTTCCATGATATGCTTGACATCGTGAACGGAGACCCGGGCAATATAGGCGGGGCCGTCCAGCGTGGACAGCATTTCACTGACGCGGATGGGATAGCCGCAGAGGCTGGGATCCCGGCCGTAGGGGGAAGTCGTGGTCACCTGGCCCGGCAGGGTGGTGGGAGCCATCTGGCCGCCGGTCATGCCGTAAATGGCATTGTTGACGAAAATCACGGTGATGTTTTCGCCCCGGGTGGCGGCGTGGGTGATTTCCGCGGCGCCGATGGAGGCCAGGTCGCCGTCGCCCTGGTAGGTGAAGACGATGTTGTTCGGATTGACCCGCTTGCAGCCGGTGGCTACGGCGGGAGCGCGGCCATGGGCGGCTTCCATCATGTCACAGTTGAAATAGTCATACGCGAAGACAGCGCAGCCGACCGGCGCGATGCCGATGGTTTTTTCCTGAATGCCGAGCTCATCAATGGCTTCAGCCACCAGGCGGTGGATAATGCCGTGGGTGCAGCCGGGACAGTAATGCAGGGGCTTGTCGGTCAGCAGCTTTGTTTTTTCATACACAACAGCCATGCTTATTTCCCCTCCTTTGCCAGCGTTTCGACCTGGGTGATGATTTCCCGCACGGTGGGCACAATGCCGCCGGTGCGGCCGAAGAAGTGAACGGGCTTTTTGCCTTCCACCGCCAGTTTCACATCATCCACCATCTGGCCCATGCTCATTTCCACCGTCAGGAAAGCATTGGCGTGTTCGGCGGCTTTGGCAATCGGCGCCGCGGGGAAGGGCCACAGGGTGATCGGGCGGATCAGGCCGGCCCGGATGCCTTCTTCCCGGAGCTTGCGCATGGCGCTGCGGGCAATGCGGGCGGTGGTTCCGTAGGCTACGATGACATAATCGGCGTCTTCCGTCATTTCCTCCTGCCAGCGGCATTCGGTCTGCTCCATGACGGCGTATTTTTCATACAGGTGGTTGACATGCTTTTCCAGTACGGCGGGATCGATGTACAGGGAATTGATGACCGCCCGGTCCCTGCCGCAGCCGGGCTTCCAGCCGGTGGCAGCCCAGGTTTTGGGCGGCAGATCGGTCCGCTCTTTCCGCTCGGGCATTTCCACGGGCTCCATCATCTGGCCGATGAGGCCGTCCCCCATGATGAGCACGGGATTCCGGTATTTGTCCGCCAGGTCAAAGGCTTCCTGGGTCAGCTCCACGGCTTCCTGCACGGAAGAAGGGGCCAGCACCAGCATCCGGTAGTCGCCGTGGCCGCCGCCGCGGGTGGACTGGTAATAGTCGCTCTGGGCGGGCTGGATGGAACCGAGTCCGGGGCCGCCGCGTACCATGTTGACGATGACGCAGGGAAGCTCCGCACCGACAATATAGCTGATGCCTTCCTGCTTCAGGGAAATTCCCGGGCTGGAAGAAGAGGTCATGACCCGGGCGCCGGCACCGGCAGCACCGTAGACCATATTGATGGCGGCAACTTCGCTTTCCGCCTGCAGGAAACAGCCGCCCTCGATTTTCGGCAGCCGTTTGGACATGTATTCGGGAATCTGGTTCTGGGGGGTAATGGGGTAACCAAAGAAGAAGCGGCATCCGGCCTGGATGGCGGCTTCGGCGATGGCCTCATTTCCCTTCATGAGCATTTTCTGACCCATGGATACGCTTCCTCCTTATTTTTCGACTTTAATGACAGCATCCGGGCACATCCGCGCACAGAAGGCACACCCGATGCACTGATCCTGCTGTTCAATCCCGATGGGATGATAACCTTTGGCGTTGATCTCCCGGCTGAGCGCCAGAAGGTGTTTGGGACAAACCTCGGCACACAGACCGCAGCCCTTGCAGGTCTCCCGGTCGATGGTCAGTCTGGCCATGGCATTCCGCCTCCTTTTGGTTGATATTAAAAGCATTATAGGTTTTCCGCGTTTTTGCGTCAATAACGGCGGCACCGGAAAGGCAGGAAAAGAACAGCGCGCCTCAGCAGAGGACTTCCTTTTTCAGCCAGTCCGCCAGAAGCAGCCCGGCTTTCCGGTTCCAGGCGGCGTTGGGATGGAAGCGGGCGCCCATGTCCTCCTCGTGGTAATCGGGCAGCGCGAAGGAGTACAGGCCGGACATGCCTTCCTCCCGGGCCCGGCGGACGGCTACCTGCGCCAGCTCCGGACGGCAGTCGGAGGCGGGAAGGATCCAGCAGATTTTTGCCTGGGGATTGTTTTTCCGCACCAGGTGCAGAAGATTCACGGCGCCCCGGATCACCGTTTCCCGGTCCGCTTCAAAGCTCTTCTGCATGACCATACCGTTGTTGTCGTTGGTCAGGAGGCGGATGCAGACGAGATCCGGCTTCCAGGAAGAAAAATCATAGGGTTTGGTGCAGCCGCGCTTTTCTGCGGCCGCACCGCGGAGAACGCCGGCGATTTCCTCGTAGTGGGCGGTCAGCGTATGCTCCGGATTGTGTTCCCAGTCCCAGCATACTCCCCAGCCGCTCTGGGAGAGAATCCGGCGCTCGGCGTTCAGCTCCCGGCAGGCAACCCAGGAATAATTGCCCCGGGCGGAGAACCAGGGGGTGATCCACTCATCGTTGCCGCGGGGAGCCAGGGAGCCTTCGCCGGAGGTCAGGCTGTCTCCGATGAATTCAATTTTATACCGGTACTCCGGAAGCGCCTCCAGCGCGCCCTCCAGGCGAAGGGAATGAAGGAATACCGTGGCCTCGGGAGAGTCCGGCATGCACTGGGTTTCCTTCAGGAGGGTTACCGTCCGGACATGATCCGGGGACATGCCCAGCAGCAGGGGATAGAAGCGGATTCCCGGCTCCACGGGGAAACGGGTCACCGGGGCGCCGTCCGCCAGCACGATCATCCACATGATGGGGGAGAAGGCGGGCGCTTCCAGTTCAGCCCACAGATCCGAACCGCGGAAAGCGCATTCCAGCCCGCTTCCGGTCCAATCCAGGGCAACGGGCGTACGGGAAAGATCCATCCGCCCCAGCAGGCGGAGACAGGGGTCGGCGGGGGTAACGGGAACGTTCTGCATGATCTGCACCTCCGTAAATCAGCGGCCGGATGATAAAAAGGCCGGATCCTTTTCCGGATCCGGCCCGGGCCGGTCTTATTTCTTCAGCATGGATTTTTCCCAGCAGTCGTAAGGCTTCAGCCCCAGCAGTTCCACCACAGTGGGGGCAACGTTGGCCAGGCCGAAGGGACTTTCCGTGTCCATTTCATGACGGGCATCCTTGTCGTGAATAATGAAAGGAACGGGGCGCAGGCTGTGGGCAGTGCGCACGGAAATGACGCCTTTCTTATTCTTTTCCAGCATCTGGTCGGAATTGCCGTGGTCGGCGGTGACCACCAGGATGCAGCCGTGTTCGTCGCAGGCCTTCAGGATGCGGGTCAGGCACAGGTCCACGGTTTCCACAGCAATTTCGGTAGCGTACAGGTTGCCGGTGTGGCCCACCATGTCCCCGTTGGGGAAGTTGCAGCGGATGAAGCCGTACTTTCCGCTCTCGATGGCGGCGATCACCAGGTCCGTGATCTCCGTGCCCTTCATCCAGGGGCATTCGTCAAAGGAACGGACATCGGAGGGAACTTCCTGCCAGGTTTCCAGTTCCTCGGAGAATTTCTCGCTGCGGTTGCCGTTCCAGAAATAGGTCACATGGCCGTACTTCTGGGTTTCGGAACAGGCGTATTCATTGATGCCGTTTTCCACCAGCAGCTCGGTCAGCGTGTGGCGGATCTGGGGCGGGCTGACCAGGTATTTATGCGGAATGTGCAGGTCACCGTCATATTCCAGCATGCCGGCATATTTCACCTGCGGAACCGTGCCGCGGTCAAACTTGTCGAAGGAGGCGTCGCCGTCAAAGGCCATGGACAGCTCCAGCGCGCGGTCGCCGCGGAAGTTGAAGAGGATGACGCTGTCCCCGTCCCGCATGGCGCCGACGGGCTTTCCGTTCTCCCCGATGACGAAGGAGGGCAGGTCCTGGTCGATCACGCCGGGCTGCTCACTGCGGAAGGTTTCGATGGCTTCCCTTGCGCTGTTGAAGTAGGCGCCTTCCCCGTTCACCACTTTGTACAGGCTCTTGCCGTGGACATGCACGTCCCAGCCGGCCTTCACCATGCCCCAGTTGGCCTGGTAGCGGTCCATGGTGATCTGCATACGGCCGCCGCCGGAGGCGATGCGCCCGTCAAAGGAGCCGTCGTTCAGGGAGGCGAGGGTTTCTTCCAGTTTATCCACATAATCCAGCGCGGAGGTGGCGGGCACGTCACGTCCGTCCAGCAGGATGTGCACCCGGGCCTTCTTCACGCCTTCGGCCTTCGCTTCCTTCAGCATGGCCAGCAGGTGGGAAATATTGCTGTGGACGTTTCCGTCGGACAGCAGGCCGATGAAGTGCAGCGCGCCGCCGGAAGCCTTGACGCCTTCGGTCAGTTCCTTCCAGGTCTCACTCCGGTAGATGGAGCCGGATTCGATGGACTCGTTGACCAGCTTGGCGCCCTGGGAATAGATCTGGCCGCAGCCGAGGGCGTTGTGGCCGACCTCGCTGTTGCCCATATCATCATCCGAGGGAAGACCCACGGCGGTGCCGTGCGCCTTGATGATCCGGAAAGGATCCCCGGCCTTCAGCGCATCCAGCGTCGGGGTGGTGGCCTTCATGACCATGTTGCCGAGCTCTTCGGAAGATTCGCCGACACCGTCCATTACAACCAGTACCACGGGTTTTTTCATAAAAGACATCCTCCTGTATTCATCATTCGTCCGGCGCGGGGATGTGCCGGACGGGAAAACTCACATCGTTCAGAATACAGCAGAAAGTGCGAAATGTCAATCTTTTCAAGGTGTTGAGGGAAATTTCAGGCAAAGGGAAACCCATTGACGGAACGCTTCCGGAGGCGTATAATAGCGCCAGCCACTGAAGCTTCTTCGGGGATGGGTGAAATTCCCTACCGGCGGTGAAAGCCCGCGAACTGAGCTGAAAGCTCAGCCGATCCGGTGTTGATTCCGGAGCCGACAGTACAGTCTGGATGAGAGAAGAAACGGATCAGCAGATTGCATGCGCAAGCATGATATTGCTCCCGCCTCCCTAAGCGAAGCTGCTTTGGGAGGCTGAATATTTTTACGGGAGGAATTTCCAATGACTGCACGTGCAAAAAACAACACCCTTTTATCCACAGGAACCATGACCCGGATCGGGATTCTCGCCGCGGCAGGCGTCGCCCTGTCCATGATTGAGATCGTGATCCTTCCGGGCGCGCCGTTCTACAGGCTGGATCCCAGCGGCCTGGCGGTGATGCTGGCCGGCTTCTCCATGGGTTTCCCGGCGGGCGTGATTACGCTGCTGATCAAGGACCTGGTGGGCCTGCTGGTGCATCCGGGCGGAGGCTGGGTCGGCCAGCTGGCGGACTTTATCGCCCTGTTTGCGTTCCTTGCCCCGGCAACGCTGGTTTACGCCCGGAAAAAGACGCGGATGACTGCGCTGATCGGGATGGTCATCGGCACTTTGGTGATGACCGGAGCGGCTGTGCTGGCTAACCTTTATATCCTGTTTCCGGCCTTCGGGATTCCGGACGGAGGCAAATACATTGTGCCCTTTACCGTGCCCTTCAACCTGATCAAAGGCGCGGCACTGACCTTGATTACTTTCCTGATTTACAAGCCCCTGAGCCCCATTCTGCACGGACTCAGAAGGTAAGACAAAGGATGATTGCAACATGCCGATGGACGGACTGACGGTAGGCTTTGCGGCCCGGGAACTGGACCGGATGCTGAAGGGCGGAAGGGTGGACCGGATTACCCAGCCGGAACGGGACGCGGTGGTGATGGTGATCCGCGCCGGCAGCGAAAACCACAAGCTGCTGCTGTGCGCTTCCCCCAACAACGCCCGGTGCCACCTGACCGGCGGATCCTTTACCAATCCCCTGGAGCCGCCGTCCCTCTGCATGCTGATGCGTAAACAGCTGACCGGCGCCCGGATTACGGAGATCCGCCAGGAAAACGGGGACCGGATCCTGCGGGTGGACATGGACGCGGTGAATGAGCTTGGCGACCATGTGCTGCGGCGGCTGGTGCTGGAAATCATGGGCCGGCATTCCAACCTGATGCTGCTGGACGAAAACGGACGGATCCTGGAGGCAGCCCGGCATGTGAACGCAGAAATGAGCCGGGTGCGCCAGATCCAGCCCGGCATGATTTACCAGGCCCCGCCCTCCCAGAACAAGCTGAACCCGGAGAGCCTGCAGGCGGAGGCGCTTGAGGAGCGGCTCCGGAAACGGGAGGGCGGAAGCTTTGCGAAAGCGCTGTCGGATGAAATTGCCGGCCTGAGCCGGATCAGCGCGGAAGAATTGGCGGAACGGGTGACGAGCCGCGGGGAAGACTGGCCGGAAGACCTGGCGGACGCCTGCCGGCGGCTGGAAAGCCTGCTGCGGAGGCTGCCGGAGATGGCGGCCCCCTGTGTGCTGCGGGGCGAGGACGGAGAAGCGGAGGATGTTTTTCCGTTTCCGTATCTGAGCCTGGATCTTTCCCGGCAGGAAAGCAGCCGGACGCTCAGCGCAGCGCTGGACATTTATTACAGCTCCCGGGACGCCAAAGACCGGCTGAGCCAGAAGAGCGCCTCCATGATCCGGACCCTGAAGGGACAGGCGGAACGCTGCGCGCGGAAGCTGGCAATGCAGGAGGAGGAACTGGCCTCCGCAGAACGGATGGAAGAATACCGCCGGATGGGAGAGGCCATCCATGCCAATCTGTATCAGCTGAAAAAGGGAATGGCGGAAGCGGTGTTGCCGGACTGGAACGACCCGGAAGGGGGAACCCTGACGGTGCCGCTGGATATCCGGCTGACGCCCATTCAGAACGCACAGAAATATTTCAAAAAATACCAGAAGGCACGTTCCGCCCGGGAAACCGCGGCGGTCCAGCGGGACAAGACGCTGGAGGAAATGGATTACCTGGAAAATATGCTGATGGATGCGGAGAACTGCACCGGGGAGAGCGAGCTGGAGGAAATCCGGCGGGAGCTGGTGCGCACCGGCTATATGAAACGGGTGACCAACCGGCGCCAGCAGCGGCAGCTGCCGGAAAGCAAGCCCTACCGGTATCTTTCCGCGGACGGGATTGAAATCCGGATCGGGAAAAATTCCCTGCAGAACGACCGGCTGACGCAAAGCGCCGGGGCAAACGAGACGTGGCTGCACGCAAAGGACATTCCGGGCAGCCATGTGATCATCCGCAGGGAAGGGGAGATTCCGCTTTCCACCCTGCGGCAGGCGGCCATGCTGGCAGCCTGGTACAGCAAAGGCCGGAACAGCTCCACGGTGCCGGTGGACTATACATTGCGGAAGTATGTAAAAAAACCTTCCGGGGCAGCGCCGGGGAAGGTGATCTATACGCATCAGAAAACTGTTTACATTACGGCGGAAGAAGAGGAAATCCGCAAAATCCGCCTGGTGGAAGAGTGAACGGCCGGCGTTATTTTACGGTCCGGGACGGTTCGCTTTTCAGGCGCTTCCAGCGGCCGGAAAGCAGGTAGGCCAAGCCGATGACGAAGGGAACACAGCCGGAAATGGCGTTTCCGTACCAGAAACCGGTGATGCCCCAGGAGAAAACGACGCCCAGGAGAATGGACAGGCCGATGCGGCAGGCAACACCGTCCAGCAGGGCCACGGCCAGATTCAGCCTGGAGTTGCCGGAACCGTTGATGAGTGCGAAGGCTGGCGGCCGCAAGGCGCAGCCGAGATACTGAATCATGGCAACGGGGATATACAGCTCCAGAACCATCTGCAGGACTTCCGGATCCTGGGAGAAAATCCCGAAAAGCCATTCCGGACGGAACAGGGTAATGAGTGCAAAAACCGCCGAAGGAATCGAAACAATCCAGAGCGCGTGACCGACGATTTTCGGAACGCGCTCTGTTTTTTTCGCACCGAGGGCCTGGGAAACCATGGCGCCGCCGGCGGCGGAAATGGCCTGAGCCACGATGCTGATCATGTTTTCCAGTTTCCGGGCAATGCCGGTAACGGCAATGGAAACCTCGCCGTAGCGGTTGATATAGGAATTGACAAACAGCATGGAAAAGGTGATGGCGGCGGACTGGATGACCATGGGGATGCCCAGGGACAGCAGCGGCCGGATCACGTTCCGGGAAATCCTGAAATGGGAAGGCTTGAAATCAAAGTGGATCTGGTCCCGGTGGCGGTAAAGCAGGGAGAGGGCGAAGAGGAAGCTGACGGCCTGACCGATGACGGTGGCCAGGGCGGCTCCCCGGGGACCCATTCCCAGGGGACCGACGAACAGCAGGTCCAGGACCAGGTTCAGGACCGAGGCGATGGCAATGAAGATGAAGGGATGCTTGGAATCCCCCATTCCCCGCAGGATGGCGGAGACCAGGTTGTAGCCATAGATGAACACGGCGCCCCAGATACAGGTGATGCTGTACTGCTTGGTGTATTCCCAGATGGATTCCGGGGTATTCAGCCAGGTCATGATCTGCTGGTAGGTCAGCAGGAACACGCCGGTGATGATAACGGCCAGGGAAAGGAGCAGCGTAAAGAGCGTGGCCACCATTTCACCGATCAGGTCCTGACGCTTTTCTCCCACATAGCGGGACAGCAGGATCTGGCCGGCGTTGGAGAAGCCCATGGCAATGAAGGTGACGAGCATCAGCATTTCCCCGCCGATGGAAACGGCGGAAAGACCCCGGGTGCCGACCATCTGGCCGACAACGATCATATCCACCATGTTGTAAACCATCTGCAGGAGCCCGGAAAGGAACAGGGGCATGGAAAAGCGGAGCAGCGTTCCCGGAACGCTGCCCTGGGTCAGATCCCTGATCAGCTGAGGCTCTTTTCTGGCTGTCCGCATGGCTCGTTATTCCCCGCGGAGCGTATGATAAACGGTGTCGAAGCAGGTTTTGATCTGATACTTTGTATTCAGGAAGCAGCCATAGGGGCTGTTCATTTTATAAACATAATTGCCCGTGTCCTTGGGGTCGGCGTCCACCAGGCCCCAGATGCACACGGCGGTCAGCGGATGGAAGTCCTCGGTGTTGGCTTTCATGAAGACCTCGCTGAAAAGACGGCCGTAGAAAGCCGCATGTTCGTCAGCCCTGTCCGGGTCAAAATTGCGGACGGCCATTTCGGTAATCTGCACTTCCAGCCCCTTGGTTCCGAAGATCCGGATGGAATCCTTCACGTTGGTGATCAGGCTTTCCTCCAGGCAGCCTTCCTGCTTGCCGTAGCCGCCCAGGTAGCCCTGCATGCCGATGCCGTCGATCAGGGGACGGCCGTCCGGATCAAAGGCGCGGATACTGTCCACAAGCGCCAGCGCGGCATCCCGCTTTTCCTTCATGAACATGTTGTAATCGTTATAGAACAGCCGGATATCGGCGCCCAGCCGCTCCACCGTGTTCCGGGCACAGAAGAAGGCGTATTCCACATAATCGCTGCCCACATGGGCATGGAAAAGGTTGTCGCCGCCGTCCCGCACCACGCGGATATGACGGGGATCCTTCGCGTCCCAGTCGGAAGCGCTGTCCCCGATGGCTTCGTTGACCACGTCCCAGCAGTAGATGACGCCCGGATATTTCTCTTCAAAATGGGAAATAACCTGGTCGATATAGGAGGCCAGCCGGGCCCGGTTGACTTCCGGAGAGGCAAAAGGCTTTTTCTCGTCGTATTCCTCGTGGAAGAACCAGGGATACTGCATGACCGCGTCCCAGACCAGCACATGGCCGCGCACGGCGATGCCGAGGCTTTGGGCCCGCTCGATCATCTTATCGGCATTGGCGTAATTCATCCGGGGCATGCCGTCCTCGCTCTTCCGGCAGGCATTCCGGTCCAGCAGGGAGTAGGCCTTGGTTTCATTGGTGCAGGTGATGGAATTGAAATGCTTCGTAACAAACTGCATATAGGGAGCGTTGTTCATATCCCAGAAACCGAAACAGCCGCCCAGCCTGAAACCGTAAGGTTCGGCAGCGGGCCAGAGGGGCTCGTAATCTTCATTTGTCCGTCCGGAAAGCATGGGGGCTTCCGCCGCGGAGAAAACCGGAAGAAGGCAGAGCATCGCCGCCAGAAAAACAGAGAGAATACGGAACATGACAAATCCTCCCGATACATAAAAAGTACGGACAAAAAAGGTCCGGGTTTATTGTAAAACCCGGACCCCGTTCTGTCAATGAAGCTTTTTTCCGCCGCGCGTGCCTCAGCCTTCTTCATCGAAGGTGCAGCCGCCGATGAATTCCCGCAGCAGGGAGAGGGGAGGAATTTCATTCTGGATGGCGGGATCCACATCCGGCAGGTAATTCAGGGCTTTGATCAGCCGGCGGGCCAGCAGGTAATTGGGGGAATCCGACGGGACATCCTTCAGCAGCCGGTAGGCATAGAGCTTGAGAATCGGCAGTTCATAGTGCAGGGCGGTGTTGAACATGCTGTCCGCGTTTTCCTGATAGGCGAAAATGTATTTTTCCTCGCCCCGGCGAACGCTGGGCCAGATGGACAGGGTTGCCTCCGGCGCGTATCCGCGGAACTGCTGGTCCCGTACAATGCGGCGCAGCAGGCGGACGTCCGTGGTGCGGATCCGGTTGTGATCGTCCAGGTTCAGGCAGGTAAGCGCACTGGCGAAGACCCGGTAGATTTCATCCGCGGGCAGCCGTTCACTGACCTGGGGATTCAGCCCGTGGATGCCTTCCAGGATAATGATCTCACCGGGCAACAGGGAAGTGGGCGGCGTCAGGTAATCCTTCCGGCCGGATTCAAAATCATATCCGGGCATGAAGACTTCTTCGCCGTTCAGGAGGCCGATAATCGAGTTGGCCAGGAGATCCACATCCAGCGCTTCAATGGTTTCAAAGTCCCGGGTGCCGTCCAGCTGGACGGGCAGGTCTTCCCGGTTGATGAAGAAATCGTCCATGGAAATCCGCCGGGAAGGATGACCGAACATCTGCAGGTGTACTGCAAGGCGGGCGGAGAAGGTGGTTTTTCCGCTGGCGGAGGGGCCGGCAACCAGCACGATGTGTTTATTCTGCTCGTGAATTTTCCGGGCGATGTCATTGATGGCTGACTCATGGAGGGATTCATTGACCCGGATGAAATTGCGGAGGCTTTTATTTTCAATCATGGCGCTGACGTCGCTGACGTTGGTGACGCCAAGGATTTCACACCAGTGAGCGCTCTGGCTGAACACCTCCAGGTGCTTGGGCCTGTAAATATAGGGAGCGGCGTGGTCAAAATCAGAGCCGGCAGGAAGCTGGAGCACAAAGCCGCCCCGAAGCTCAAAGAGGGTGAAGACCGGTACGTAACCTGTGGATACGGTCATGGCGCCGTAGAAGTATTCCCACATGCCGTCGATGGAGTACATGGTGAACGTCGGCACGGGACGGCGGCTGAGCAGTTCCACCTTGTCCGGCTGATTCAGTTCCTTAAAGTAGTTGATGGCGTCCTCCCGGGTCCACTGCTTCCGGGTAAACTCAAGATCCAGGTCCACAATCCGGCGCATTTCGTTTTCAATCCGGACGATATCCTGGCGGTGCAGTTCAATTCCGGGCAGCCGGACAAACACGCCGTAGCCGACGGAGTATTCAATGCGCACCTGCTGATAGGGATAAAGATGGCGCAGCGCCAGCAGCATCACAAAACGAAGGGAACGCTCATAGATTCTTCGTCCTTCTTCGTGCTCAAGGGTCAGGGGCGTCAGGGAGCAGTCCCGCCGGACGGGATCGTTCAGTTCGCACACAACACCGCCGGAAAGGGCTGCCAGCGTTCCCCGGGGAAACGCATCCAGCGCGATCAGGCAGTTGCGGACGGTGGTACCTTCCGGAAATTCTTTTTGATTGTTCATGGAACGGATAATCATGGCAGTGCCTCCTTCGGTTTAATCGAAGGGCATGCTGGAAAGATCGGCATTCAGCAGCTCTTCATCCGGATCGGGAAGAGCGCCGTGCTCCCGCAGGTAACGGTCCTGCCGTTCCTGCATCTGAAGCTGTTTCGTATGCACATAGGCCACATTGGCCCCGGTGGCGGGAGCTGTGGAACGGGACATGATCCTTTTTCCGTCCTCATCGATCCGGAAACGCAAGCGGATCAGAATCCGCCCGTGATTTTTACATTTCGCCACAGCAATATATTTGTCAGCGCTCTGCTTAATATATTCGCCGTCGAGCACAAGAACCCTTCCGCAGCGCGGACAAACCGGATGAATTGCTGCCTCGCTCTGCAGGGCTTCCCGCACGGAGTCAAAAACGCCACCCGGGGTTTTTTCCCGGGCGTTCCGTTTGGCGTGAATCAGCTGGCGGGGTTTCTGGGGATAGTTCAGCACCGCGGAGGGATCCGGAAGGGTCTTGAAAACCAGCGCCGTGTACCAGGCGTCATACAGCGCGTTATGGAAAGCCATGGATTCATCCGGAACAATGCCCATCATTTCCATGGCGGTTTTCAGCCCGGAACGGTCCTTCAGGTGATGCACATCGCTGAAAAGCTTCTGAATATCGCACAGATCCGCAATGGGAATATCCTCGCAGTGGAAAAAGTTGATATTCTGATACAGCACGCTGATGTCATCGCAGCCCCAGGTCAGGAGGGTGTAATCCTCCCCGCACCAGGCGACAAACTGCTGCAGGGCTTCCCGGAAAGCCGGCGCCCCGGCAAGTTTTTCGGAATCCAGTCCGGTCATGCGCCGGATTCTCGGATGAATGCGCAGGTAATGGGTGGGAGCAATGGGAATGGAGATCGCTTCGGCGGGGGTCAGATCCGGACCGAGCCGGACGGCACCGATCTGAATCATTTCGAAAATCAGCTTATCCCCGACCTCGCGGTATGTCCGGCTCTGGTAGCTGAGCGGCTGGTTCCATTCCAGGTCCAGTACAATATAGGTCATAATTCCTCCGGGTTACGTAAACAAGATTGTCCTGCCAGGGCGCCTGTGGACCAGGCAATCTGCAGGTTGTAGCCGCCGGTGTGGACGTCCACGTCCAGGAGCTCCCCGGCAAAATAAAGATTCGGGATCAGCCGGCTCCGCATGGAGGCGGGATCCACTTCCCGGGTATTTACACCGCCCCGGGTGACAATCGCTTCCGCCAGGGGGCGGGGCGAACGGACGGACAGGGGAAGCGCCTTCAGGGTTTCTCCCAGGCGGCGCCGCTGCGCGCCGGTAATCTGGCTGCACTGCACGGTGCCCGGCAGCCCGCAGAGCTGCGGAAACAAATCCGCCAGCCGGGAGGGAAGCAGGGAGGAAAGAACCGACTGCAGCATTTTCCTTCCCGAGGCGGAGAAATCCCGCTGCAGACGGGCGTCCAGCTGCTCCGGCGTCAGGCCGGGCTTCAGATCCAGCAGGAGCGAAGCACGGGACGGGGGATCCGGCAGGTGGCAGCTGGCTTCGAGAACCAGCGGGCCGGAAACGCCGAAATGGGTGAAAAGCATTTCTCCCAGCTCGGACCAGAGCTCTTTCCGTCCGTTCATCAGCGTCAGGGTGACATTTTTCAGGCTGAGGCCCTGAAGCCCGCGAGGCCAGTCCTCCGCTGTTTCAAGGCCTACCAGCACCGGGGCGGGGGAGGTGAGCGTATGCCCGGCTTCCGCCGCAAACCGGTAGCCGTCCCCGGTGGAACCGGTGGACGGATAGCTCATTCCGCCGGTACAGAGGATTACGGCATCGCAGGGAATTCGTCCGCCGCCGGCAGTGCGTACGGCGGAAATGCGCCCGTTCTCCGTTTCCAGGGAAAGAACGGCGGTGTTCAGGCAAATACGGACTCCTGCGGAACGCAGAAGGGACGTGAGGGCTTTTGTCACGTCACTGGCCTTTTCCGAGGCGGGAAAGACCCGCCGGCCCCGCTGCACCGTTACGGGACAGCGGGCGCTTTCCAGCAGGGCCATCATATCCGCGGGGGAAAAGCAGCTCAGGGCTCCGTAAAGGAAGCGCGGATTGCGGGAAACATTGGAAAGAAAGGTATCCCGGTCGCAGTCGTTCGTCAGGTTGCAGCGGCCTTTTCCCGTAATATAGAGTTTTTTTCCAAGCTTTTCATTTTTTTCCAGCAAAGTGACCGAAGCACCGCCGCGGGCTGCATGCAGGGCAGCCATCATGCCGGCGGCTCCGCCGCCCACAACCAGGATTTCAGGCATGGCGATCCTCCTTCGGAGAGGAAAGAACGCGGGACCTCTCCGTCATTTTGTCCGGGAGAGATTATACGGGCAAGCCAGGGATTTTGCAATACAGGGGCATGAAAAAGCTCCGGCGGGAGCCGGAGCGGATCTGCGGGATTACATCGTGGCAGGCGTCAGGGTAAAAATGCAGGAAAGTTCCTGGTCACTGCCTGAGACGGGACTGAAACGCACATGCATCCGGTGTTCCGCACCGCCCGGAAGGCAAAGGGTGTACAGGCCGTTGATGAGTTCGGGTTCCTCCGGATGAAGCGAAATGAGTTCTGACAGTTTTTCGCCGGAGGCATTTACGATGGGAATCTTTTTTTCGGTAAAGTATTTCATGAAGGTATCCCGGTCGGTTTTCAGCAGGTTCTGCAGGCCGTAGACGACACATTCCGCTGTGGCCGGATCTTCGGTGTCCCGCAGGAAAATGATGCATTCCGTCGAGTATTTTTCCAGGATGCTCATTTTGTTCCGGAGCTTCATCACCTGGGTGATATCCACAAGAACCGACTGGAAACAGGGCTCGCCGAAATTGTCTGTAAAGGAAGACTGATCTGCCACATACCGGTCGCTTCCGTCCTTATGCCGGATCCGGTAGGGAGAAAGCTGGAAGCGAAGCCCACGGGCCAGCTCGTCCGATTCGCGAAGCACATTTTCCCGGTCGCCGGGATGAATCATCGGCAGCAGCTTGTTGTTGTACAGGATCCGGATTTCGTCTTCCGTATAGCCGAACATATGCAGGAACCCCTGGCTGATATACAGCAGGGTCAGCTGGCCGTCCGTGGAACAGCGGCAGTAGCCGCCGGGAAGGTCCCTGTTCACATACAGCATTTCCGTGATATCCCGGGCAGAGCCATAGAAAACGGAAGACCCGTTCTCATCCCGGAGGTAGTACACGCTCAGCTGGATCCAGAACAGTCCGCCGGCGGGCTTGTAAATCCGGAAGGAGCCGGAGTCCCCGGTGATCCTGTTCTGTTTCGCGTTTTCCAGCATCCGGAAAAAGCCGTCCAGGTCATCGGGATAAAAGAATTCCTGAATATGCCGGCGGCGGGCTTCCAGCTGCTCCGGCTCCAGCTCCAGCAGGCGGAAAAACTGCTGGTTAAAGCGGATAATATCCACGTCCCTGCCGGTCTGGCGGTAGAACACCACCGGCCCCAGAATGTTGTTCAGCATGGCATCGCTGTGGATGCTGCCTTCCAGGAATTCCTGGAGATGCACCTGCTCGTGAATGGGCTGGCGGATTCCCGTGTAATCAATCCTGTCCGGGTTTTCCAGCAGCCTGGCGAACTGCTCCCCGGGCATGGGCCGGTAGAAATAGAATCCCTGCATATAGCGGCAGCCCAGATCGGACAGATACCGGACAAGCTCCGGCGTATCCACACCTTCCACGATGATGGGCGTGGAAAGGGATTTGGTCATGTTGATCACGGATTCAAGGATGTTGATGCCTTTCTGCTCTTCTCCCGCATTGAAATGGAGGAACTGGGCATCCAGCTTGATCACGTCCATTTTCGTGCTGCGCAGCATGTTCAGGGAGGAGTAGCCGCTGCCGAAATCATCCATCAGCACCTGAAAACCTTTGGTTCGCAGATCGGAAATGGTTTTTTTGACCTGCTCCGAATCATCCACGTAGGCGGATTCGGTGATTTCCACTTTCAGAAGGGAAACCGGCAGTCCGTATTTTTCCAGCAGAGAGGAAAGATGATCCGCAACATTCATGGAAAACATATCGATCCGTGAAACATTGACGGAAATGGGAACCGGTTTCAGCCCCCGGCCGATGATTCCGCGCAGCCAGGAACAAACGCTTTCCCAGATGAACTGATCCAGATCGGTTACAATGCCGTACTTTTCCAGAACGGGAATGAAGAACGCCGGGGAAATGAAGGTCCCGTCCTGCCTGCGCCAGCGGGCAAGGGATTCCGCCCCGATGATTTTTCCGCCGGAAACGCGGCACTGAGGCTGCAGATAAAAGCTGATTTCACCGGTCTGCATGGCGTTCTGGAATTCGCTGATGAGCCTGAACTCCTCCACATGGCGCTCGTGGGTTTTCGGATCATAAACGCGCATGTGAAACTGGAGGTCATCCTTGATTTCCTCCGCGGTCAGGGCCGCCCGATTGAAAAGATCCAGGACAGTGGCTCCGGAATCCTCGTCAATGGCGGCAATGCCGAAGGTGGGGAAGAACCCGCTGGCGCCGGTCAGGGCGTCAATCGCCCGGCACAGGTCTGAAAAAAGGCGGTCAATCCGGAATTTGTCAAAGGGGAAAAGCAAGGCGTAATCGTCCTGCCCGCGATAGCACGAAAGGCCGTCGGTTTCCTGGGCTGCCTGATGAAGGATTTCGGCGAAACGAATCAGGAGCTTTTCCCCTTTTTCCTGGCCGTTCAGCTCCTTGAAGAGCTTGTAATGCTTGATGTCTATCGCAATCAGGCACCAGCGGCCCACCAGGGAACGGGAAAGCCGATCCTGAACCATCGTGAAGAAGGAAGATTCCGTGATCTGCTCCGGCATCTGGCTGAGCAGATGCTGGGCCGGAAGGGCCAGATCCATATACATGCCCTGTTCCCGGAGCCGGAATTCCTCAACATCAAAAAGATAATTATAGACAATATTGTCGGAAAGGCCGAATTCCGGACCGGAGATCAGCAGGCTTTCCATCAAGCGCCACTCGTTGCTGAGGGTCAGAAAACGGAAACGGCCGGTCAGGATACCGACGGGATTGCTCACGGAAAGACGGGAACGCATATCGGATACGTTCATGAAGATGCGGTAAGCTTCCGCGTCATCCGGATGAATCAGGTTGGAAAAGACATAATCCAGCAAAGACTGGAAAACGCCCCCGTTGACCGGCGTGAAAAATTTGCCGTCTGTATGGTAACGGGACTCGTACTGGCCGGATTTCAGGTCCAGAACGATCAGCTCATCATACGGTGTATATGTCAGCGAAGAAATCACCTGGTTTCCGGGAAGCCGGGAAATCAGATCATCCAGAAAGGGAAGCGCCATCCGGATAACACCTCTAACAATCTATTTTGGCATCCGCCATGATTCGGTTGGGTAAGAAAAAAAAACAAAAAAGATAACCAATTCAGTATAACAGAAAGCCTGAAACGTTGCAACAGCAGTTGAAATACATTTGAAAAGAGTGTAAAATAGCAAGACACGGAAATCCATAAAGAAGATCAGAGGGAACGTATGAGCGAGGAAAGGAAAGCTGCTGAGCGGCTTGCGGTCAAGGCACTGGGCGCGATCATCCTGATCGGGCTGGCCTTTTTGGTTGTTCCGCAGGTGTGGGACAAGCTGTCTCCTTTCATTATTGCGATTCCTCTGGCGGCCATGCTTCAGCCTGTGATCCGCTTTGCGCAGGAAAGGCTGAAGATCAAACGCGGTATCACCGTGCTGGTTTGCGTCCTGCTGATCCTCGGACTGCTCATCGGAATAATGACCTGGGGAGTTTCCATTGTCCTGGAACAGGCGCCCCAGGTAGTGGGCCAGTCCGGAAACATGCTGAATGAGGCCACGAATACCATTCAGCAGGCCTTCGAAAACCTGATGAACAACGCGACAGACAATTTCAATCCGCAGGTACAGGAATATCTTCGCAGAATGGCCAACGAGGCGCTGGTGAGAGCCAGCGACTGGGCGTCTGACATGGTGGAATCCGTGGTGAATTTCACGGTCAACATGATTCTCGGCCTGCCCTACGGTGTGATCTATGTCAGTTTCCTGGCAATGGCGCTGTATTTCATCACGATTCACTACAATGAAATCCGGAGCTATCTGCCGGGCGGAAAACGCCGCCGGCAGGACAGCAACACCACCCAGCTGACGAACTCTGCCCTGCGCAGCCTGATGGGCTATCTGCGGGTCCAGGGCACCTTTGCGGTGATGGTGCTGGTGGTCAGCCTGATTGCGCTGAACTGTTTCCGGTTCAAATATGCCAGCGCCCTGGCGATCATTGCCGGTGTCATGGAAATGATCCCCATGGTGGGAAGCGGCCTGATGTATATCCTGATGAGCGTGGTGCTTTTCCTGTCCGGATCCACCACCGCGGGGATCCAGGTGCTGGTCCTGACCGGGGTGCTGCAGCTGCTGCGGAGAATCCTGGAACCGAAACTGATGTCCAATTCCATCGGAATTTCACCGCTTCTGAGCCTGATCGGCATGTTTGTCGGCATGCGTTTCGGCGGAATCCTGGGCCTGATCGGCGGCCCTGTGGCCATGTCCGTCCTCGTGGGCGCGGTTCGCGGCGATGTATTCAAAAAAGTGAATGACGACATGATTCTGGTGGTGGAATGGTTCAAACGGCGTTGGGCCAAACCGGAAACGGAGGCGGATCCGCCGTCCCCGAAGCCGGAAAAAACGGAACCGGCGGATCCGAACGGGGAAAAAAGTCCGGCACAGAAAAAAACGGACAGTAATGCCTCCGGGAGAACCGGAAGAAGAAAAATCGGAAGAAAAAGGGAATAAGTTTCAGATCATCTGATCAGGAGGGATATTCCATGGATCTGTCTGCGACAGAACGGGAGCGGGTAATTGTCAGAACCAGTATCACGGGGATCCTGGCAAACGTGCTCCTGGCAGGCTTCAAGCTGACGGCCGGCCTGATCGCCCATTCCATTGCGGTCGTGCTGGACGCGGTAAACAATCTTTCAGATGCCCTTTCTTCCGTGATTACCATTATCGGCACAAAGCTGGCAGGAAGAGCGCCGGACCGGAAGCATCCCCTGGGTCATGGGAGAATTGAATACCTGAGCGCCATGATTGTCGCTGCCATCGTTCTCTACGCCGGTATTACTTCCATGATCGAATCGGTGAAGAAGATCCTGGATCCGGAGGTGCCGGATTATTCAACCCTGACCCTGATTATTCTCTCTGTGGCGGTTGCAACAAAACTGGTGCTGGGAAGATTTGTGAAAAGCCAGGGCAGGAAGGTGAATTCCGCCGCGCTGGTTGCTTCCGGGTCGGACGCTTTTTTTGATGCGATCCTGTCTGCTTCCGTTCTGGCATCCGCGGTACTGTTCCTGACGACTGGGTTTTCCGTTGAGGCCTGGGTGGGTGTGATCATCTCGCTGTTCATTCTCAAGGCGGGCTTTGAGATTATGCGGGATACCCTCAGCGAGATCCTGGGACAGCGGGCGGATCCGGAGGTGACCCGGAAGGTCCGGGACATCCTGAACAGCGAACCGGAAATCCGCGGTGCGTATGATCTGATCCTGCACAATTACGGCCCGGACCGGAACTATGCTTCCGTTCATGTGGAACTGCCGGATACCATGACCGTGGAACAGGTGGATATCCTGACGAGACGGATGGAGGAACGGGTGTACAGGGAAACCGGAGTTATCCTGACCGGTGTCGGCGTGTACTCCTACAATACCGGCAGCGACGAAGCCGCAAAGATCCGCAACAGCGTGCAGGCAGCCGTGATGAAACATGACTGGGCACTGCAGCTGCACGGTTTCCATGTCAATCTGGAGATGAAAACCATCCGGTTTGATGTGGTGCTGAGCTTTGATATCGAAACATCGGAAGCCCTGAAGATCCTTTCGGAGGAGATGGAGGCAATGTATCCGGACTATACCGTGCAGATTGTTCCGGATGTGGACATTTCCGACTGAACACAGAAAAACGGAGGATAACTTATGCAGGATGTACGTGTTCTGAACCCGTTCAGGCTGGGATTCGGCCTGATGCGCCTTCCGAAAAACCCGGACGGAAGCATTGATATTCCCCAGGTCTGTGAGATGACGGACCGCTTTCTTGCGGCGGGAGGCACCTACTTTGACACAGCCTATGTTTATGACAACGGGCAGAGTGAAGCAGCGTTCAAGGCGGCGGTGGCGGATCGTTACCCCCGGGAAGCCTACACGGTATGCACCAAGCTGAACGCGGCGATGCAGTGTACGGATGAAGCCAGCGCGAAGCAGCAGTTCCGGACCAGCCTGGAACGCACCGGCGCGGGATATTTTGACTTCTATCTTCTTCACGCACTGCAGCGGAACAATATTCAGAAATACAATGATTACCATCTGTGGGATTACGTAGCCGGCCTGAAGCAGGAAGGCCTGATCCGCCATTACGGATTCTCCTTTCACGCGGATCCGGAACTGCTGGAGCAGCTGCTGAAGGAACATCCGGAAATCGATTTTGTTCAGCTGCAGATCAATTATGCGGACTGGGAAAATCCGGGCGTGGCTTCCCGGCGGAACTGGGAAATCTGCAAGGCTTACGGAAAACCTGTGGTAATCATGGAACCGGTGAAGGGCGGCATTCTGGCAAATCCGCATCCGAAAGTCGGAGAGATCCTGAAAAAGGCGGATCCGGAAGCATCCTTCGCCAGCTGGGCGCTGCGCTTTGCTGCCGGACTGGACAATATCCTGGCGGTGCTCAGCGGAATGAGCGATGTGGCCCAGATGGAGGACAATCTGAAACAGATGACGCCCTTCCGGCCGCTGAATCAACAGGAACAGGAAACGATTCAGGAAGTTCGCCGGGCAATGGATGAACTTCGGGATATTCCGTGCACAGCCTGCCATTACTGCACGAAAGGCTGCCCCATGCAGATTCCGATTCCCGAAATTTTCACGGTGTATAACCGGAAAGAGGGAAGTCCGCATTTCCGTACGGTCCGGGAATACACCATCGTAACCACCGGAAAAGGGAAGGCGGCGGACTGCATCCAGTGCGGTCAGTGCGAAGGGGTCTGCCCCCAGCATCTTCCCATCATTTCCCTGCTGGAGAAGTGCCGGGAAATGGAAACCTAACCCCGGAGAAACCCTCCGAAGTTGCAGAAAAAATGCTTGCCTTTTCCTTCCTGCTGTGCTATACTACCCTTCGCGGCTGAAGGGCCGTGGAGTCCCAAACCTCAGGACGATAAAGTCGAGGAGGCTTCCCCGGTTTATCCGGGATCCATACATGGGGCATTAGCACAGTTGGTAGCGCGCGACATTCGCATTGTCGAGGTCAGGGGTTCGACTCCCCTATGCTCCACAAGATTACGAAGTGTCGAACTCGGAAGCATTGGCAGCCGGTTTGCACTTCGGGTAAGCTTAAAGGACAGCTGGTAAGGCTGTCCTTTTTAATCGGTTTTCATTTGACCTTCATCTGACCTATTTGACTGCGAGTTTGCTTTTGATTGGCAAAATCGAACAGAAACGATTGCTTATGGTTGGAAATTTCCAAAAAGCAATGATTAGATTGGCAATTTGCAAATACATTATATTTTTAGATTGGCAATTTCAAAATGGTGTTGTATAATATACTCGATGAGGCTGATGAGGGGGAACTGGTTTTCATGTACATTATCCGTGAAATAGACAGAGCACTGACAGAATGGAAAACACAGGCAGATCGTAAACCTCTGCTGCTTCGCGGCGTCAGGCAATGCGGAAAAACATCCAGTGTACGGTATCTTGCAGTAAACTTTGAACACTATGCTGAAATCAATTTTGAAAAGCAGCGCAGCCTTTCCCGTATGTTTGAAGGAGATCTGAACATTTCCGGCATTATCGCAAAACTGGAGATAGAGACAAATACGCCCATCATTCCCGGAAAAACGCTTCTGTTTATGGATGAGATCCAGGCCTGCCCCCGTGCGATCACAGCATTACGGTATTTCTACGAAGAAATGCCGGAACTGCATGTAATTGCAGCCGGATCCTTACTGGAGTTTGTTTTGAATGGAAAAAAGCAAAAGGATAAGATTGATTTCCCCGTGGGACGCATCAGAAGTCTGTTCATGTACCCCTTTTCCTTCAGAGAATTTATAAAGGGTTGCGGACAAGGACGTTTGTGCGAATATCTGGATCAGTTGAATCATGAGACAGAAGAAAACATGATGCATGACAAACTGCTGGAGTGGTACAAAATATTCCTGGTCGTCGGGGGAATGCCTGAAGCAGTCAAAAAATACAACGAAACCGGAAGTCTCCTTGCTTGCCAGGATGTCCACAGGGATATCCTGCTGAACTACATGGATGATTTCGGCAAATACTCTGCTGACGTTCCGGCAGATATCATTCGTCAGGTGTTTCAATTCTCAATTCATCACGTTTGTTGTCAGGTAAAGGCATCTTCCGCTATACCGGGAGTAAGCGCATACTATTTCGATGAATGCATCAGGCTCCTGCGCAGAGCCGGTCTTGTTTATCCGGTTCGCGCTTCATCCTGCGACACATTGCCGCTTGGCTCAAGTAAAAAAGAAGCCAATAAAAAACTTGTGTTTTTTGATACCGGAGTATATTTGACTGAATGCGGACTGAATACAGCCGGATTGCTCAGCGCGGAGATTTTTGACGAAATGAACAATGGGAATGTCGCTGAAATGCAGACAGGACTTGAAATGATTAAAAGCGGAAACCCTGTCAAAGAAGGCTCTTTGTTTTACTGGTATCGATCCGGAGCAAACGCTGAAGTTGATTATGTATTTCAGAAGGGGCAACACATCATTCCCATTGAGGTCAAAGCTTCCGGAAAAGGAAGCATGCAGAGCATGAGGTCATATTTGGATTCCTTTCCGGATGTACCATATGGCATACGCGTTTCAATGGAGGATTTTTCCGCTTATGACAGGATCCGGGTTTTCCCTGTATATGCCGTCAGGAAGGCACTGGAGGAGACAATATGCAATTCCCGCACAATGGCCATGAGAAAATCTCCTATGGGCTCTTAATATGGCGAATCACTTTTTCGGTGAGATCTTTGAGGAGGGAATCTGTAATGGGAAGGGCTGGATTCAGACAGAATTTCAACATTGAATCCGGTGGTTCGGGGCAGGATCCAGCTTGCTGAGCGGGATGCAATATACGATGGCGATGATGATGGTGGAAATGACATAAACCCACTCCATCGTCGGGTTGTCCGCCGCGAATTTGGAAAATGCGTCCACCAGTCCGTGCACGATGATGTTGGGCCAAAGGGATCCGCATTTATAGAACACCATCGTGAAAATAAAGCCCCATGCAATGGCAAAGAAAACCTGCAGCACAGATTCCAGAGACGTCTGCCCGGCCAGCAGGTTGACCAGATGACCGATTCCGAAGGTGACGGAAGATACAATGATCGCGGGCCTGACGCCGTTCGCCTTCAGCATCATCTTAAAGAGGAATCCACGGAAGATAACTTCCTCGATGAAGCCGATCAGCAGCATGGAGAGCACAGCATACAGCTGACTGATGCCGGAATACGCGACACGGAAGCCGCCCCACAGATTGCCTGTCATCAGGATCAGCATGGGGATGAAGTACCAGTAGCGGCGAACACCGGCCGGATATTGGTCCAGACCATACTTCTCTTCCAGATGATATTTCCGGATGAACAGCGCCGCGGCCAGGGCAATCACCGCCAGGACGGCGAGCATCCAGACGCTCTCATCCCCAAGCTCGCCGCGGATCGGAATGGTGATCAGGCAGTAAACGACAATCCACAGGATCGCGAACAGGTTTTCCCTGGTGTCATACAGTTTCTTCAGGAGCTTCATTGTTATCCGTCCTCCTCATCATTTCCAGTTCGTTGATGCATTCATCGCACCAGTCATGCAGCATCTGCTCATACAGCTGTGCAAAGCGGATCGTCATCCGCCAGTAAACAGCCTGTTCCGGATGCGCAAGGCCCCGCCCGTATGCTTCACTGTGCTGCAGGGCATCCTTCCCGCCGTCCGGAAACGCGTTTTCCTGACGCAGTCCCCTGAAAAATGCCAGATTCTCTTCCGGCGTGCATTCGCCGAGGAAAAAGGTCTTCATCAGCAGGGGACTGCGTTCGCCGGAGGGAAGGTTATCGTCTTTCAGCCAGCGCAGCAGTTCTTCGCGGCCGGCTTCCGTGATGGAGAAGATATTCTTGTCCGGCTTCCCGGTTTGCTCCACATGGGTCTGATAAATCCATCCGAGCTTTTCCATGGTCTGAAGCTCCCGGTAGATCTGGCTGGTCTGTGCCGTCCAGAAATGGCTGAGCGAATGCCTGAATGCTTTCATGAGCTCATAGCCGGTCTTGTCATTGTAGTTGATGAGCCCCAGGATTCCGTGCCTGAGCATGAAACAGCCCCTTTCATATTCAACATGTGGCATATTATAATTCCACAAGTGGAATATGTCAACCATGCTGCCTGAAGAATCAGAATTTTTGCCCATAAAGACAAGGATGCGGTTTGCAAATATATCAAGCATTTGTTGTCTTCGACCGAGGCTTCTCCGGTATGCTGTTATTGCAGCTGGTTACTGATTCCTGAAAGCGAGGCGGGAGAATGGCTTCCTGGATTCAGACAGGTTTACCGTGTTCGACACTTTCGTAAACGGCTCCACCAGAAAACCTTGCAGATCAAAGCCTGCAAGGTTTTTTTTGTGCTCGTTTTTCGTCTTTGCAGAACATGCAGATCCTGCATGATGACCCTTGGGATATTTCTTTATCGACTTGATCAATCCCGTAGCATGATGATGGAAACAGGATTGTCGAAAACTTACAATTCAGAAAGCATGCTTTTCTTGTCGGTGGTCCGGAAGCTGTCCACAATAAACTGATTATATTCTTGGCTTTCGATAACTTTAGGCCTCTGAAGTTCCTTTTTTCCTTCCGGCAGAATCAGTAGGGTCAGCCCGCCCAGCTTTTTTTCATGGTCAGAATATTCTGTCCGTCCTCATGGCGGTACAGCATTTCATCCATGCTCTTTTTCACCATATAGATACCCAGCCCGCCAATCTGCCTTTCCTCCGCGGAAAGGGTCACGTCCGGATCCGGTTTCTCCAGCGGATTATAGGGAATACCGCGGTCGATGAGCGTAATGGAGATGGTGTCCGGCTGCTCCAGCTCCGCCCGGATCGTCACGGAACCGCTTTCCGGCGCGTAAGCGTAATGCGCGACATTAACGAACATCTCCTCCAGCGCCACATCGATCTGCATCTGTGTTTTCATCGGGCATTTTCCCTGCTCCAGCAGGGAATCCACAAACCCGAGAACCTGATTCAGGTTTTCCACCCTGGCTTCCAGTGTCAGCTCCGTGCCTGTTTCCTTTCCGTGATAGCAAAAGCAGAGCATGGTCAGATCGTCAAACTGTTCCGCATCCTGTACGAACGCATTCACGCCCATGCGGACATTCTTCAGAACCTGCTCCGGCGCCGCGTCCGGTTCCCTGTTCAGCGCTTCCAGCATGCGGTCCGTTCCGAACAGTTCATTTCGTGCGTTGGTGGCTTCCGGAATACCGTCGGTATATACAAACAGGCTGTCGCCGGGGTGAAGCTCGAATTCATGCTCCCGGAAACGTATACCCTCCATGGTGGCGACCGCGGGGCTGTGCCGGTAGACTATCAGCTCATAGCTGCCGCCGGCCCGCCGGATGGCCGGATGCTCATGACCGGCGTTTGCGGCAACCCCCTTCCCGGTGGAGAGCTCGATAATGGCCAGCCAGACAGTGACAAACAGTTCGGCTTCGTTTCCTTCGCAGAGCTGATCATTCACATCCCGCAAAATTTCGGCAGGCCTGCCTCCCATCTGCGTGCGGTTTTTGATCAGGGTCTTGGCGATGACCATGAACAGCGCGGCAGGCACTCCCTTTCCGCTCACGTCCGCAATCACCAGGGCGATGTGATCGTCGTCAATCAGGAAGAAATCGTAGAAGTCTCCGCCAACTTCCCTCGCGGGATTCATGGAAGCGTACAGATCCACTTCCTTCCGTCCCGGGAAGGGCGGGAAAATCCGGGGCAGCATGTCCGCCTGAATCTGCGTGGCCACATTGAGCTCCGCCCCGATCCGTTCCTTCTCCGCGGTTACGGTGGCCAGATTGTCCATATAATCAATCAGGCGGATCTCCATTTCCCGGGTTTCCTGATAGAGCAGGCCGATTTCGTCCCTCGTGTGAATGGGAAGATTAATCACATCCCCGCTGGTGATCTTTCCCCCATGGCTGCCGAACTCTCCCACCGCTTTCGAAAGCATCGAGATCGGTTTGGTTACGGTCCGGGACATCAGATACATGACCAGCACGCTGGCTGTGAGTCCCAGGATGATGGCATAGGTCAGAAGCCGGATCAGGAAGGCGTTGCGGTCGCTCATGACCTTTGTCATATCAATGTCCACGCCCACGCAGGCGACCGCTTCCCCGGCGCTGTTCAGCACAGGCTCATACCCGGAAGAGAGCCAGCCGAAATCGGTCAGGCTGACCGTCGGTTCAATCCGCTCGTTATCGGTTTTCCTCTCAAAGCCCTCCGCGTCCGCCTCGACGAGGCCCATGATCCACAGCGGCTCATCCGGATCAAGAACGTACATGCTCTCATGCCTGTCCGCCGGCATATGCAGCATGTATATGTATTTCGCATCCTGCAGGTCACGCAGCCCGGACATGGTTTTCCGAAGGGACTGCACTTCTTCGAGCCAGCCGTTTTCCGCCAGACAGTCCTCAATCATCTGTTCGTCTTCCGCCTCTTCGGCCCGGTTTCGGATTTCCTGATATTCCGGCGTGCTGAGGAAGTCTCTCAGGGCTCCGATCCGGTCTCCGTTCAGCAGGGAAGACACCGTGGCGGCTGTTTCTACGGTTTCCACCCGATAAAACTCATCCACCTGAGACGTGTTCGCCCAGTACGCAATGGCAATCAGACCCCCGGCGATTGCCAGCACCAGAAACAGGAGAAGGCCATTCACCCGATGGGAGACAGACTGTCTTCTTTTTTGTTTCATGGTTTTCTGCTCCTCTCAGTCCTATTCGTAAACCACGGTCATGGTGTTGAAACCCTGATAGTGCCGGTAATCGATGAATTTGCTCTGGCGGCGCACCATCATGACGCCGATGGAATCCATGATCGATGCCTCCATGTCCTTCCGGGCCTTCTCCATCCGCAGGTCCAGCGGATTGAAGAAAGGCGCGCTGTCCCGGATATGCAGCACATACTGCGGGCCGGGTTCAATCACCAGCACAATCTGAATATACTCGTCCTTCCTGCCGGTAAAAGCCTTCTGCATCGTGACCGCGCACAGTTCCTCCACGCCCAGCTGAATCTGCGCGGCCTTGCCCGGCGGAATGCGGTTCTCATCGCAGAATTCCTCCACCTGCGCCAGCGCGGTCGCGAGTTCGCGGTTGTTGTTCGTCATCACGATCCGGCAGGCCCGTACGTTTTTGAAGGCGTCCTTCATTTTCCGCGTCCACAGAAACAGCTGGAAAATCAGAAGCGACAGCGCGGCGGTCAGCGGGAACACCCACCAGATCCTGGCCGGATCCAGGAGTCCGAAGAAAAGTGTGAAGGGGATCAGGCAGACCGCCTCCCGGAGCGCGGTGGCGATGAAGGTATACCATGTTTCCCCCCGGGCCTGACAATACCGCAGAAGAATCGACAGGATGCCTGTCAGCGGAGCGGATATCAGAAAGATGCGTATCGCCGGAACCGCCACGGCCAGCTGGGTCTCCTCCCGGAAGCCGAAAAACAGCGCCGCGGGTCTCGCCAGAATCGCCAGCACGGCAGCCACCAGCGTTCCAAGCGCAATTCCGAGCTGCAGGCTCATCTTTTCGACCATGTGCAGGCTTTCCTGGTCCCTCTCCGCCGAAAACGTGGCGACCGCGGGCTGCATGGCGTCCCCGATGGCGGAATAGACGGGCATGGCAAGATAGCTGATATTCAGAATCAGATCATATACAGCCACATACAGCGTTCCGGGAATCAGCTCCCTGGCTCCCGCCCACATCAGCAGATGGTTCATCAGCAGCTGGGAGCAGAACTGGAACACATAGCCGATGGATGAGGCAAACCCCGTCCGGAAGGAAATCCGGAAATACCTTCTTGTCTCCTGCGGGCGGTCGTCTTTCACGCCGAAAATGACGCGGAAATGGAGGGTGCCTTTTGCGCTGAAGAAATGAACGGTCAGAATACCCAGGCTGACCGCCTGGGCCGTGATGGTCGCCAGGGCCGCCCCCCGTACGCCCCATCCCGCGACCAGAACAAACAGGATATTCAGCACGACGTCCAGAATGCCTCCGGCCGTCATCGCCTGAGCCGCGCGCCGGGGGTCGTCGTCGTTCTGAACAAAGTAATACAGCATATAGCTGAAAAGCAGAATCGGGCTGGCTGTCAGCAGCGGACGCGCGTACTGCCTGCACATCGTCCAAAGCTCCGGATCCTCCTCGCTGGCCGCCAGAAGCCTGAGCAGGAAGTCAGGAAAAAGATTTCCTGCCAGGATCAGGAAAAGAGAAATCCCCCCCGTCCAGAAAGCAATCTTCCGGAAAAGCGCCGGCGTCAGCAGCTCCTTCCGCCTGGCGCACAGCCGTGCGTGCACGATGGAGCCCCCAATGCCGAAGCTCAGGGCGATCACGTTATAAAACAGGTATATGGGCGTCACGATTCCGATGGCCGCGAGCGCCTTTTCTCCCAGCCGCTGCCCCACCGTCACTGCGTCCGCGATATTGGACAGCGACAGCGCCGCCGAGGAAATCAGGGTGGGGATCAGCACCTGCAACAGCATATTGCGGGGGATGACCCATTTCTCGCTGGTTTTTTTCCAGGTCATTTCAGCACCTCATATACTTTCAGCAGATCAACAGGAGAAAGCAGCGTCTTTTCCCTCCGCAGACCGTCCAGCCCCAGATCCTCCTCGATATCGATCAGCGGATACTGAGGCAGCAGGACTTTGGCAAATTCATGAATACAGACGGCGATCACATCCGGGGAGATCAGCTCCTCCCGCCGGAACATGGTCAGGGTAAAGATTTTCGGATCGCGTTCATAGCCAAGAAAAAACGCTGCAGGTCCTTCCTCGGTCTCTACCAGCACGCCCCGGAAGCCCAGTTCGCGCAGATGGCTCAGTTCAAAGGAAAGCACCAGCTCGTCTCCCGGCCCGACAGGTGCGGACGGCAGCGCGGCGTCCGCCGCGATTTTCCGAAGGCGGGGCTCATCCTCGAAGGAGATTTCCCTGACCGTGTATGGGCTGATTTTGCTGAAATGCCTGCACTTGTATCGGAAGCTGTGGGTCACGGGGAACCCCGGACTCAGAGCCAGCGCGGGGGTGGAAAGGATATACTCGCTCAGATCCGCCCGGTACAGATGTTTCCATCCTCTCTTCTCCAGCGCCTCCGCCTGCGTCTCCGTCGCGTACACAAAACGGGCAGGATGCTCCGTCCGGGCCGTTTCTTCCATAAACGCCGCGCATTTGTCCTCCCGGCCGCATGGCATATAATATGCCTTATCATGCTGGCTTCGGATGACATAAAAGTCTTCATCCCCGCCAATCGTCATCCCGTAGGTCTCCGCCCAGGTCAGCAGAGACGGAAAGGTCAGTGCGGAAAAAGGTTGAACATCGGCATTTCTGCATTTTTCAATCCAGGCCCGGTCCGACAGCTCCAAAGGACGAAACAGCATATTCTGCTTCTCACTCTCTAAATCATTTTTTCATTTCCGTCGGTTTATTCCAGCGAAAAAGGAAACCAGAAATCCTGGGGGATAATCTGATCCGCCGCCCGGAAGCTCCCGAGGGAAAACACTCTTTCCTCTCCCGGACCGTCCTGAAACAGCGGCGTGCGAACCAGGTAAACCGATGCGGGAATTCTTTCCGTCATCGGGATCAGCGCCTCTTTCCAGTCTTCACCGCAGGCAAGCAGCTCGCTGACAACACAGCGCCCGTCCTGAGCGTAAGCCGCCATCAGCGCCCGGCCGGCCCGCCAGTAGGATGTGCCGTACGTTTCTGACAGTTCATACCATGTCTGCGGATAAACAGAATGAGGAAGCCCTGTAAGCGCCGTCTCCCGCAGCTTCGCGTAGGCCGCCGCGGTCAGACGCGCCGCCTCCAGCGGTGAAGAATCCGGAAGGCTTTCCTTTGTAACCCTGGCCTCCCGCAGCCTGCTCAGCGGCCTGAAACGGCGTTCCCGCAAATAAACCGGTATCAGGGACGGCTCTGACGGCACCAGCGTCGCGCTGTCCGAAACCGACAGCGCCTGATCCAGCGCCGCGCTTTGAAGCTTCAGGCCAATCCGGCATCCGCGGTATTCCGGCAGGGTGGAAAGCGCGTACAGATAACTGGTTGAAACCGGCGTCTTCCCATCCGGCAGGTGATATACACCGGAAACGATGTATTCCGCCGATACGGGCTTCCCTTCCGTCTCCGCGACCAGGCAGCCGTCCTCCCGTAGAAAGAGCCTGTAAAAGGCGTCAATGTCTTCCTCCGGATCGTGAAATCCCGCCTTCCAGATCTCCCGAAGCGCGGGAAGATCTTCCGGCTTCCAGGGGCGAATCACCGTTTCCTTCAATGCTTTTCATTCCTTTCAGGGATATTCTCCAGGCCGCTGGCGGCCAAAGCACTTCAGGGCGACGAAAGCCCCGGAACCCACTTCCCCGAGGGACAAATCAATCTTCACCATTTTATGATTATACCAAACCCCTTCACAAATTGCAAAAAAGTTGAATCGTCGATCCGTATCCATTTTTCCGGGGCTCAGAGCTTCTCCGGGCTGCCGGTATTTGCTGTTCCGTATCCATTTTTCCGGGGCTCAGAGTTCCTCCGGGCTTCTCAGGGCAGCCGGAACTGAAACGTGACAAATCAGTTCAAAAAGCGCTTGCCTTTTTATCCTTCCTGTGCTATATTTCCTTCCTTTCCGGTCGGAGCGCCTGGGGCATTAGCACAGTTGGTAGGACGAAGGTCCTCTACTGTAGCCCCATGGAACTGAACTAGGGGCATTAGCACAGTTGGTAGGACACGGGTCCGAGACTGTAGCCCCATCAGTCGAGAGGTCACGAAGGCCGACCATAGTGACCATGCAATATCTGGTCGGATATTTTACCAAATGGGGCATTAGCACAGATGGTAGCGCGCGACATTCGCATTGTCGAGGTCAGGGGTTCGACTCCCCTATGCTCCACTCAAAGCCTTGAGATTAAACGATCTCAAGGCTCTTTCTTTGTTTTCTCTCGAGAATTATAGTATGCAAATCCTGCACAAAGCAGTTTTTCCGGACACCGGACTGCTTCATGTGGTCAGACATCTTTTCTGAAAAAAATTTTGAAGAACATAAAGCGTCAATAATACTGATCGTAGCACAAGGTAATAAAACCTGAAAAGCGCGCAAATACTTAGGCTTATGTGTATTTGGGTGGTTGAACAGCATTTGCTACCTGATCGTATACAGTCGAAGAATGCAGGAATAATCTCCGAGAGCCAGCGTCTATATGCGAGAATATTCAATGTCCAAAGGGAATTCCTTATATTGGAAAACAAAAAACCCTATCGTATACCAGATAGTCGTCAAAAGCACCGTACTATTAATACAGGAAAGAAGTTTTCCAAATAATCATTTTTTATGTGGAGGGAAAAAACATGGGCGATCAACTGAAATCTTTAAATACTCGAGTCCCTGAAACACAGAAAAAGGCTCTCGATGAGTTCTGCCAGGCGCATAACATCAGCCGGCAGGACGTCGTCACTCAGGCCATCGATGCATTTTTTTCAAGCACAGCGGATAAATACCCAACATATGCTGGAGATATCGAGCTGGTAAAAGAATGCACCGAGACAATATTCGAAAAATACGTCAATGCTATTCATTCCCTTGAGACAGCCAGGACGCTGGGGTCTGCAGAGCAGCGTAAAGCAGTCGATGTACTCAGCACGTCCAATGACGAGCTTCGCCAGCAGCTCAGTGCAGCAAGAACCGAAACAGAAACACTTAAAAAGAAAAACAGTGATCTGGTAAATGAACTGGCTATGGCAAGACGTTCAGCTGAAATTGCACAGAGCGAATCACAACTTATAAAAGATCAGAAGATTCT
This sequence comes from Clostridia bacterium, assembly GCA_017526525.1. Taxonomy (GTDB): domain Bacteria; phylum Bacillota; class Clostridia; order Christensenellales; family Aristaeellaceae; genus Aristaeella. Next base: position 93,674 of record JAFXRG010000005.1, read on the forward strand.
CCTGGATCAGGCGACCAGCCGTCTTGAAATTTTAGAAGAAGAAAACCGGAAATTGAGCTGTGAAAACAACGATTACAGAAACAGACTCGACAATGCCAAAGACGAGATTATATCTACAATGAGAACATACGCAGGTCATGCCATTGACCATCTTGCCAGTTCACAGCCTTGCGAGCATGTGTGAGCTCGCTCGCATCTGCTCGCAAACCATGTAGTATCTATGCGGTCTCATCACTCTCTTGTATTAAGAATAGTATATGACTGTTGGTCTATACGATGAAAACATACACGTCTGAGTAAAAAAATAAACTGTAGCAAGTCACCTCGCCGAAATCGAGAATCATTCAACCCATTCAAGAAAGCGCATGGGTAAATGTAGACAAATAAAGTGATTGTATCGCTTCGTCAGAGCGTCCCATTCATAGCCTGACACCTGCGCTTTCGCCACAAAGCCTGTCGGCGCATGCCGGATGCGTACCAGGTCATACAGGAAAACCCGTTCCAGATTGCGGTACTGCCGGTATTCCTCCGTATCTCCGATGTGGATGAAGTCGATATCCACTGTCAGATCGGGCATATCGCAGCCCTTGGCAAACTCATCCGCTGCTGCCTGGCGCATCAGCTCATAGCACTGCTCTTTGGTGAAGGGTTCGATATCGGAGACTGGTTCTTCTTCGTCATCGGATTCTTCCACGATGACTTCCTTTGCGTCCGTAACTGTCAGCGTGCCGGTATGGATCACGGGGTATTCACCGATATGCGGGCTGTCAATCCACTGTTCCGGCAGGAGCATCCTGCGCCCGTCCGCGTCCTCGCCGATAGGAACGATTCGGGTGACCACACCGTCCGTGCTCTTGCTCCAGGAGATGCCCGTCATATTCTTGCCATAGACGATCTCATATCCCCGGTCTGGCGGATCGTCGTTATCCAGCAGATAGAAATCGGCGTTGTTCCGCACCAGCCTGGCCCGGGAGCGCTGCACCAGCCCGATATCCGGATCGAGCAGGTACTTGATGGGATTGACAAAGCTGCGGTCGCCCAGGCTGACCCTGCGGGCAATATTGGTAGCCAGGATGCGGCCATCCGGAGACATGAGCGCCTCCCGCATTTTGGTGAGCGCGTTGACCACATACGTGCCAACCTGGATGGACAGCCTGCCGCACATATTGCCCATGAAGTCATAGCTGATATGCCGCGTCTCCACGGTCACTTCATGGTTGGCGGTATCCACACTGACAGAATGGATGCGAAAGCACTGCTCAGTTGCCTGCTCCGCCGGGACGATAACCGTTCCGTCATCCTCCAGCGGCTTATAGGCAGGGACCGGCGCTTTGATGATCCGCTCCTCCTGCAACTCTTTCCAGCGCAGGTCCTCCGTGATGGGATGTACCAGCGTCAGGCTGAAGTCGCCGCCCGCGATCTCGGTTACGGTGCAGGAGGAGGGCTGCAGGACGCACAGGCCGTTGCCGTGCCAGGATGTTGTGTTGGCTTCGTATATGCAGATCACAGGCGGTCACCTCCTCCCGCAGGACATGAAGAAAGCGCCGTTCGCGGTGAACGACGCCATCTACTCGTAATACAATAACAATTCTTGATGCACTTAACAGGCTTACATAAATAAATCCATGCGATGCCTCGAATGCACTGTTCTTAATCAGTAGATTCTATTCTCATGAGAGGAATGATGACATTTGGCATATAGCCATTTGAGTATTCGATAACATTTAACTCTTCGTCACCGCTGATATAGCGGAATGAGAACACCATAGAATCCGCCTGTCTTGCATCATCGACGTACTCACCGTTGCCATCCAAAAACCACAAGCCATCCACACTTGTCTTTTCAGAGGCCAGCCTAATCACATCATCGGTGAAAAAGCTGTCCGCCATTCGCTGTTTGTCATCGGAGTCAAGGTTGCTTAGGTCAAATGTTATGTAACCGCTACCGTTTAATAAAGAGGAATAGCACACCGCTTCATATCCTATGTCTTCGACCTCAAGAGGCGAACTTTTCAGCGTTGTCAGAGCGGTTGTTACCGGTACAGCCAGTTCTGCGGTCATCTCGTTCACGCGCTCCTGTGCGTCGTCACAGTCTGATATCTGAAGCCTGACGGTAAATATACGTCCGGCGCTGTCAGGATGAGTCTGCTCAGTCGCAACACGTACGATCACACTGCCGTCATGATAATTGGTTTCACTATAATTAAACGACATGTCTTTGCTGACATCCATCTGGACTGTCAGGTATACGCGTAAGAGGCTACCGCCTCGTTCGACCTGAAAATCCCGAAAGCTCATCAGTCTTCCTGTTGCAGCTTCAATTGCGTCGTTATCGTCAAACGGCACGGGATCTTCCGGTTCGCATGCGTAATCCATCATGATCGTCTGATTCGCATCAGGTGTCAGTCTGAAAAGTATGTATGAATTTATTCCGTCATACATAGTTCCCTCAACATCAACAGTGATTCCATCAAGGTTCATTCTAATATCGCTGTACTGGATCATCTCTTCTATATCGGCCTCAGTTATCCTGTCCGACGGTATATAAGTTTCCAGTAGTCCGCCCGTCAATTCGTTAAATACTTCCAATTTCGATTCGGCCGCAAAAGCGATAGATGCCAATGACAACGCTATAAGACAAACGTATGTCATGCTGAGCTTCATTATGTTTTTCATGTGGATTGTTCCTTTCCTTTTTTGCCTGACATGCCTTTTTAATCTCTTGTTACATTAAACGTCTTAGATTCATATCGTGTTTTATCCCAGCAGTTGTATGCTCTGATGGTGTATTGCTCACTTAATTCATTCAAACCGAGGGAGTCCGATTGTCTGTACACGGTACCAATTTCAGGGGCTTCTTCATTGCGGCCATCTAAACGCGATACAGTGCCACCTCCGGTAAGCCCACCGTTCAGTCTTTGGTTTGCGTTTTCCGCTTCGGTGCTGTTGGGCTCGATGAACTCGAAGAACAAACCATCATCCTGTGCGTTAAATGCAGTCAGGTCAGTTACTTCAAAATCCAGGGTATAGCGTATTTCAAGCGGCGTAACCATCATTTCAACGTGAGTCACACGAACACCGACTTCTGGAAAACTCATGGGTGTATCGCAAATCAGCGTTTTGACACTTACGCGGTTAAATGTCATATCGACCCGCGCAGATTCCTCTGACTCGAAATCAAAGAGCGCTTCGTCGGACATGAGCGTTTCCTCTGTAACCGTCCCTGGAATACAACGAAGCATTACTGTTGTATTCATCTGATCCGATTCATTCTCGAACTGGTACTCCATGTAACATATAACCGAACCATCATCGTTCATGATGCTATTGCATGAACCAAGCAGGAACTCATTATCAATTCCCAGCGAAATATACACCAACCGCCCGTCGCACACTCTCAAGGCATATTCTCCAATTGTCTCCGCCTGTGTGCCATTGTCGTTTGTATCCGGCAGATACGGAAACAGTCTACCGATTGGATCATCAATGGCAGAATCGTAAGTCAGCAAAAATACATCCTTCTTTGGATCGATTTTTGCCGTCAGCCGAAGGATCCTTCCATCATAATATGATTCCTGAAAAGTACACGTAACGCTATCCATCTCCACGATTTTATTCTCAATTGTGATGCTGTCCTCATAGTTGGCTGGAACATATGCCCCTACATGAGATCCCGCAAAATCAATCAGTCCCCATGCCTTTAGCGCCGCGGCAAGTGCGCTTGTGGACAATACTGCGATCAAAGCAATCAGAATAATCGCAGTCGCCGATGTTTTCTTAACCATTGGTTCTTCCCCTTCCTCAGATGCAATGATGCGCTGAGCGAGCCAGGGGTCGCCCTGAAGGCCGGAAAGTCGACGATCAAGAGATTGTGCAAATTCTTCACGATTCTTCTTTTTCCTACTCATCCCGCTCACCCCTTTCCAGATACGCCTTGAGTCTGTCACGTCCGCGTTTCAGTCGTCCCGAAACCGATGATTGAGAGATCCCCAGTGCTTCAGCTACCTCATTGACTTTCAGTTCCTGATAGTAATACAGAAGGATCACTTCACGCAATTTGAGCGGCAGTCGAATGACAGCGTTCGTAATCTCATCATCAACATCATCAAACGGAACAATCGCCTCTGGCAGCATCTCAGGCGTTACATGCCGATTCATAAAGCGATACCACCCTGAATGGTTGATATCATAGCAGGTATGCATAGCAATCTTCATGATCCAGGTCTTCTCGCTGCATTCGCCTCTGAAGGTATCCATGGTTCTGCACACTTTGATAAATGTCTCCTGAGATGCGTCCTCCGCTAACGTCTTGTCGCACAGATACAGATAACACGTTCTCAAAACCGCAACCTGGTACTGCTCAATGAGCCTTTCAAATTCCGCTTTCCGATGTGGAGCGCCGTTAGGGCCCTTAACGTTGCCCACGTCGTCGTTCACCTCCTACACCTATATAGACTGCTGAGACAGAGAAAATATCGTATCGCAGCATTTTTTCTGCATATGTTTCAGAGACAGTTTACCATATGACGATGAAAAATGTTATAGATACCGCCAATTCGGTGTCACCACCAGCCTTGCCACCGTCCCCGTCCAGCTGATCACGCTGCCCCCGGGCGGCAGATACTGCGGATCGCCATCAACCTTGTCGTTGAGCAGCTGGCCGCCGTCCAGGCTGGTGCATTCCTGCGCCTCCCAGTCCAGTACGATCCCGTTGCCGATGCCGCTCAGCACAACCGCGCCGCTGTAGGTGATCAGGGTAATCGTTCCGCTCCCGTACAGGGTGAACTTCGGCCATGCCGGGACCGTACCCGGATTGTGGATCGTCATACCGCTGGCTGTCAGGGTAATGTCCTCCGCAGGTGGGTACAGGCGCTTATAGGGCTGGCACTGGAAAGGCACAGCGAAGCTCCTGAATCCCCGCCCACGGAGGATTTTGCTGAAATCGATCTGGTTGATGATGAACTTGCGGAACTGGCGATGTATTATATGCGGAAATGTGATCATGAAATCGAAAGATACAGGGGAGTCCCTATTTGAGTACAATGTCAGGTGCAAGCAAAATACTGCTCAAAGGAGGCACCTGATATGCGAACGAACCGACGTACCCCTGAAGAACAACTGGAGATGGTCCGGCTATGCCGGGCCAGTGGACTGACCATCGCGGAATGGTGCCGGAGAGAAGGCATTAAATCGGATACATATTACACCTGGATCGAACGGCTCCAAAAGCGGGGCATGCTCGAGAAGGCAGCGCCAGTACCTCAGAAGAT